>CAZLNM010000087.1:1713-22148 GCA_964561025.1 uncultured Myxococcales bacterium | reverse complement strand
AGCCACGATTATCCGCTACCGCGAGGACGCTCGCGCCGCCCTGTTGCGCGGGGTCAACAAGCTGGCCGACGCCGTCAAGGTGACCCTGGGCCCCAAGGGCCGCAACGCCCTGCTGGAGAAGTCCTGGGGCTCTCCCACCGTCACCAAGGACGGCGTGACCGTGGCCAAGGAGATCGAGCTCGAGGACCGCTTCGAGAACATGGGCGCGCAGATGGTGAAGGACGTGGCCTCCAAGACCTCGGACGTGGCCGGCGACGGCACCACCACCGCCACGGTGATCGCCCAGGCCATTTTCCGCGAGGGCTGCCGGCTCATCGCCGCGGGCCATGACCCGATGGAGATCAAGCGGGGCATCGACGCCGGCGTCGAGGTCATCGTCGAGTCCATCAAGAAGGGCAGCAAGAAGATCGAGGATCCCAAGGAGATCGCCCAGGTGGGCACCATCTCCGCCAACGGCGACACCAGCATCGGCAGCATCATCGCCGAGGCCATGGACAAGGTGGGCAAGGACGGCGTCATCACGGTCGAGGACGCCAAGGGCATGGAGACCACCCTGGACCTGGTGGAGGGCATGCAGTTCGACCGTGGCTACCTGTCGCCCTACTTCGTGACCAACGCCGAGAAGATGGTGGCCGAGCTCGAAGAGCCGTACATCCTGGTGCACGAGAAGAAGCTCTCCAACATGAAGGACATGCTGCCCCTGCTCGAGCAGGTGGCCCGTGCCGGGAAACCCCTGCTGATCATCGCCGAGGACGTGGAGGGCGAGGCTCTGGCCACTCTGGTGGTGAACAACCTGCGCCGCACCCTGTCGTGCTGCGCGGTGAAGGCCCCCGGCTTCGGCGATCGCCGCAAGGCCATGCTGGAGGACATCGCCATCCTGACCGGCGGCAAGATGATCGCCGAGGACCTGGGCATCAAGCTGGAGAACGTCTCCATCAAGGATCTGGGCTCCTGCAAGCGCGTCACCGTCGACAAGGACAACACCACCATCGTGGGCGGCAACGGCAAGGCGGCCGACATCAAGGCCCGCATCAAGCAGATCAAGACCCAGATCGAGGAGACCACCAGCGACTACGACCGCGAGAAGCTCCAGGAGCGGCACGCCAAGCTGACCGGCGGGGTGGCCGTCATCCGGGTGGGCGCTTCCTCCGAGGCCGAGATGAAGGAGAAGAAGGCCCGGGTGGAGGACGCGCTCAACGCTACCCGCGCCGCGGTGGAAGAGGGCGTGGTGGTGGGCGGCGGCGTGGCCCTGCTTCGGGCCCAGTCGGTGCTGAAGAAGGCCGACGTGCCCGCCAGCCGCAAGGTGGGCATCGACATCCTGTCCCGCGCCATCGAGGAGCCGCTGCGCCAGATCGCCACCAACGCCGGCCTGGACGGCTCGGTGGTGATGGAGAAGGTGCGCGAGGGCAAGGGCGACTTCGGCTTCAACGCCGCCACCGAGACCTACGAGGACCTGGTCAAGGCCGGCGTACTCGATCCCACCAAGGTGGTGCGCATCGCGCTGCAGAACGCCGCCTCGGTAGCGGGTCTGCTGCTGACCACCGATGTGATGGTCGGCGAGAAGCCCAAGAAGGAAGAGAAGATGCCGGCGCCGGGTGGTGGCCCGGGCGGCGGGTTCGGCGGCGGCGACATGGATTACTGATCCGCCGGAACGTTTCGGGTCTGACGACCGGGAGGAGGCGCTCTCCTCCCGGTTTTTTTTTTACATTCAGCGCAGCCTCATTCCTCTTGCGCCGCGCCGGAAAGTGACGATATTGTCGTGGCGACACGATCGTCGCGAGGTGCACAATGAGTGAAAACGGCGAAAACAAGCCCAAGGAAATCCTGGAAATCCCCGCGGAGCTTCCCCTGCTCCCGGTTCGCAACACGGTGCTCTTCCCGTCGATGGTGCTGCCGCTGATGGTGGCGCGCGGACGGAGCGTGAAACTAGTCGACCACGTCCTGTCCGGCAACCGTATGCTGGCGGTGGTGGCCCAGAAGGACCCCTCGGTGGAGGACCCCGGCGAGGATGATCTGTTCGGCCACGGCTCGGTGGGGACCATCCTCAAGATGCTCAAGTTCCCCGACGAGACCATCCGGGTGCTGGTGCGCGGCATCCGCCGCATCCGCATCAAGAAGATCACCGCCCGCGAGCCGTTCTTCCGGGCGGAGATCGAACCGCTGCACAGCACGCTCGATTCGAGCGTGCAGGTCAACGCGCTGGTGCAGACCATCCGCAGCCAGTTCGCCAAGCTCATCGAGGCCTCGCCGATCCTCCCTCGCGAGACCCAGGTGGCGGCCCAGAACATCGACGAACCCAGCATGCTGGCCGACTTCGTGGCCACCAACCTAAACCTGAAGCTGGAGGACATGCAGGAGGTGCTGGAGACGGTGGACGTCCACCAGCGCCTGGTCAAGGTGGCGCGGCTGCTCTCGCGCGAGATCGAGGTGCTGGAGCTCGGCAGCAAGATCCAGGACGAGATCAAGAGCCAGATCGACCAGAGCCAGCGGGAGTACTACCTGCGCCAGCAGATGAAGGTCATCAAGAAGGAGCTGGGCGAGGACGACAGCGCCTCCCGCGAGGTCGAGGAGCTGCAGAAGCGCATCCAGGCGGCCAAGATGCCCGACGAGGCGCGCAAGGAGGCGGAGAAGGAGCTGCAGCGCCTGTCCCACATGCACCCCGAGAGCGCCGAGTACACCGTGGCCCGCACCTACCTGGACTGGCTGTGCGAGCTTCCCTGGAGCAAGAGCACCGAGGACAACCTGGACATCCGCGAGGTGCGCAAGGCGCTCGACGAGGACCACTACGGCCTGGACAAGCCCAAGGAGCGCATCTTGGAATTCCTGGCGGTGCGCAAGCTCAAGGGCCAGATGAAGGGCCCCATCCTGTGCTTCGTGGGGCCGCCGGGCGTGGGCAAGACCTCGCTGGGCCGGTCGATCTCACGCGCCATGGGGCGCAAGTTCGAGCGCCTCAGCCTGGGCGGGGTGCGCGACGAGGCCGAGATCCGCGGCCACCGGCGCACCTACGTGGGCGCGCTGCCGGGCCGTATCATCCGCGCCATGCGCAAGGTGGGCTCCAACAACCCGCTCATCATGCTCGACGAGGTGGACAAGCTGGGCGCGGACTTCCGCGGCGATCCGTCCTCGGCGCTCCTGGAGGTCCTGGACCCCGAGCAGAACTTCTCCTTCACCGACCACTACCTCGATCTGCCCTTCGACCTGTCCAAGGTGCTGTTCATCACCACCGCCAACGTGCTGGACTCCATCCCCGGCCCGCTACGCGACCGCATGGAGGTGCTCGAACTCCCCGGATACATCGTCGAAGAGAAGCTCGAGATCGTGCGCCGCCACGTCATGCCCAAGCAGCTGGACGCGAACGGCATCACCGCCGCCCACCTGGAAATTCGCGATCCCGCCATCGTCAAGATCGCCGAGGAGTACACCCGCGAGGCCGGGGTGCGCCAGATCGAGCGCGAGATCGCCACCATTTGCCGCAAGGTGGCCATGCAGGTCGCCATGGGAAAGACCGACAAGGTCACGGTCAACCCCGAGGACCTGCACGGCTTCCTGGGGCCGCAGAAGTTCTTCTCCGAGATGGCCGAGCGCGTGAACGTCCCCGGCGTGGCCATCGGCCTGGCCTGGACCCCCACCGGGGGCGAGGTGCTGTTCATCGAGGCCACCCGCATGCCCGGGGGCAAGCGCCTGGCGCTCACCGGGAAGCTGGGCGAGGTGATGAACGAGTCCGCCCAGGCGGCCTTCAGCTACATCCGCTCGCGCACGTACGAACTCTCCATCCCGGACGACTTCTTTGAGAAGACCGACATTCACGTGCACGTGCCGGCCGGGGCAATCCCAAAGGACGGCCCCTCGGCGGGCATCACGCTCGCCACCGCCATGGCCTCGCTGCTCACCGACCGTCCGGTGGTGCCGGATCTCGCCATGACCGGCGAGATCACCCTGCGCGGCAAGGTGCTGCCGGTGGGCGGCGTCAAGGAGAAGGTGCTGGCCGCGGCGCGCCAGGGCATCGCCCGGGTGATCCTGCCGGCGCGAAACGAAAAAGACCTCGAGGAAATCCCGGCCGAGGTGAAGGAGCGCCTCCAGTTCATCTTCGTCGACGACATGGAGAAGGTCCTGAAAATCGCCCTCGGCGCGAAGAACGGCGCCGAGCGCAAGCCCAAGAAGAACCGCAAGCCCTCCCCGCCCCCGCCGGCACCAGGCTCCGCGCCTCCGGCGGCATGAACGTCTGGAGTCTTGTTGACTTCACGAACAGGGCGAAGCCCGACCCCGTACAATCTGCTCCCAAAGTAACAGAAACTTCGGGAAAACCTGCCGGAAGGAAAGGCGGGATTACGGGTCTCACGCGCAATCGATGCTCGAAAGAAAATTGAGGGAAAATCGAGGGGTCTGTCCCCAATTATTCTCCGGGGTTGTCCCCGATGTATTTCTTTATATTTCAGATTCTTATGTGGAATTTCATTTTTATAAAGTTAGGACTTGGTCTGCTCTGCCTTCCATGCAAGAAAATGGTTGACGCGCCATAGCGGGGTCGGCTAGGTTCCCCGGGCTGCCGGACATATCCGGCGAATTGAAATCCCTTACCAGGAGGAGGCGGAATGATGCGGCGCAATGCGATGTTTGCGGGAGTCGTGGCCATCCTGCTCGTGGCCGCGGTCGGCTGTGGGGGAAGCTCGACCTGCGACAAGTTCCCCAAGTGCAACGAACCCGGAGCGGTCATCTGCAGCACCGACAAGAAGGCGGTGCTCGAGTGCGGCAAGAACCAGGACGGCTGCCAGACCTGGGTCGAGCAGAGCACCTGCACCGGCGCCCAGACCTGCCAGGCCAATAACAACGGCGCCGCCTGTGTGTGCAACGACGCCTGCGCCACCGGCAGCAGCCGCTGCCAGGGCTCGGTGATCGAGACCTGCGCCACGGTGGAGGGCTGCCTGGCCTGGGCCGCCGGCACGGACTGCGCCGACACCAACAAGGCCTGCGCGGTGGTGAACGGCACCGCCCAGTGCACCGACGTGTGCCAGAGCGATTGCACCCGCGAGAACGCCACCCGCTGCCAGGGCGGCAAGGTGCAGACCTGCACAGTGAACGGCACCTGCCTCAACTGGGCGGACACCCAGACCTGCGCCGGCCGCCAGCAGTGCGTGCAGGACGCGAACGGCGCCGCCTGCGTGTGCCAGGACGCCTGCGCCGACGGGGATTCCCAGTGCAGCGGGACCAAGGTGCAGACCTGTGGCAAGGACGCCGACAACTGCCGTATCTGGACCGATGGCGAGGACTGCGCCGCTTCGAGCAAGGTGTGCGCCATCGTCAACGGCGACGCGGTGTGCCAGGACACCTGCCAGAGCGATTGCACGACCCTCAACGCCACCCAGTGCCACGCGAGCGACATCCAGACCTGCCAGCAGAATGGTAACTGCCTCAACTGGGCGGTCACCGGTAGCTGCACCGGCCGCCAGGTGTGCGACGATGACGCCGGCACCGCCTCCTGCGTGTGCCAGAACGAGTGCGCCGCCGACCAGAGCTCTTGCTCCGGGAACGTCATCCAGAACTGCACCGCGGACAACCAGGGTTGCTTCTACTACGTGGCGGGCACCGACTGCGCCCAGACGAGCCAGGTGTGCGAGGTCCAGGGCAACACCGCCCAGTGCGTGACCCCCTGCCAGAGCGACTGCCCGGCGCTCAACGCGACGCGCTGCACCGGCAACGTCGTCCAGACCTGCCAGCAGAACGGCGCCTGCCTCAACTGGGCCGACACCATCACCTGCGCTCTCCATCAGAAGTGCGAGGAGGCCGGCGGAGCGGCCTCTTGCGTGTGCGACAACGTCTGCGATGCAAACGCCACCCGCTGCCAGGGGACCCTCATCCAGGCCTGCACCCAAGATGGCAACAACTGCCGCTTCTGGCAGGACGGGACCGACTGCGCCGCGAGCCAGCAGGCCTGCGTCGAGACCGGCGGGGCTCACTGTGAAACCACCTGCACCAGCGACTGCACCACCGTGAATGCCACCCAGTGCGCGGGCAACACCGTCCAGACCTGCACCCAGAACGGCGTGTGCCTCAACTGGACGACCACCGACACCTGCGGCACGCGCGAGGTGTGCAACGGCAACATGACCCCGGCCGTGTGCGAGTGCCAGAACGACTGCACGGCGAACTCCGGTCGCTGCAACGGCGAGATCCCCGAGACCTGCACCGCCGATACCGACGGCTGCCTCTACTGGTCGGCCGGAACCTCCTGCGCCGACAGCGGCCAGATCTGCATCGTGGGGAGCAACGGCCTGCCGTCCTGCGTGACCAACTGCGCCACCATCCTCCAGGACGGGAGCTTCGAGGTCGGCACGCCGCCCTGGACCCAGGTCTCCAACAACTTCGCCAACGAGGTGATCTGCGACGCCGCTTCCTGCGGCATGGACGCGGCGCTCACCGGCACCAAGTACGTGTGGATGGGCGGCGTGGGGACCACCGGAACGTTCCCGGAGGTCACCTCCATCAGCCAGAGCGTGGTCATCCCGGCCGGAAAGCCGGCCACGCTCTTCTTCTGGCTCGCGCTGCTGAACGGCAACCCGCAGGCACCGACGGACGCCTTCGAGGTCAAGGTGGACGGCACCGTGGTGCTGTCCATCCAGATGCAGAACGCCGGGACCTACCTCGGCAATTACGACCTGGTGACGGTGGATCTCGCGGCCTACGCCGACGGCGCGGCCCACGTCATCTCCATGGGCGGCACCATCACGGTGCCGTACGAGAGCTTCCTCATCGACGAGGCCAACCTCAAGATCGGCAACGCTTGCTGTGCGGACCTGTGCTTTACGAACGGCGCCACGGGCTGCTCCGGTGACCAGATCCTCACCTGCGCCCCGGCGGCCAACGGCTGTCTGGCCATCCAGCTCGTCCAGGACTGCAGCCTGAACAACCCACCGCAGACCTGCTCCGACCCGGGAACGGGCCCCGTCTGCTCCGCCATCGTGTACGGCATCAACTGCGACCGGCCGTACTCCCCGACCACGACCATCCCGGCCGGGTTGCCCATGGCGTTTACCAACCAGACCACCTGCGGCATGATCGACGACTACAACGCCACCTGCCTGGGGAACTACGACGGGGCCGAGGATATGATCTACCGGTTCGAGGTCACCGAGGCGAGCGTGGTGAAGTTCACGCTCGATCCCAAGGGCACCACCTACACCGGCATGGCGCTCTCGGCCACCTGCCCGCTGGGCACGAGCTGCCTGCTCACCCGGACCAGCACCGGCGGGACAGCCTTCGGCACTCCTTGCACGCAGCTCGCCGCCGGAACCTACTACCTCATGGTCGACGACTGGCCCGACCCGACATGCATCCCGAGCTTCGACCTCACCGTCGAGGCCTGCGCTTGCGTTACGGGCCAGACTCAGTGCCTGGACGCGAGCACGCTCCAGACCTGTGACGCCAACGGACAGTGGACCAATACCACCTGTCCGGGGAGCTGCCAGGTCATCGGCGGCGTGGCCCAGTGCGTGAACCCCGGCGACTCCTGCCAGCAGGCCCTGCCGCTCACGTTCGCCGGCGGGGTTGCGAGCGTGGTGGTCGACAACACGAACTACTCCGACACCTTCAGCGGCTACTCGTGCAGCACGGGCCGCACGGGGAAAGATGCCTGGTACTCCTTTACCCTGACGCAGCCGGCGCACGTGGCGATCTTGAACTCGGCTCCCACCACTTCGACTACCGCCATCACCGACACCGTCATGGCGCTGTTTGATGCCTGCGGCGGAACCCAGCTCGCATGCAACGACGACTCGGCGGGTTATTATTCTCGCATTGATGCAGATCTCCAGCCCGGAACCTACTACATCGCGGTCGAGCCCTACACCACCACCAACGTCGGAAACTGGACCCTCACCGTCACCGTGACCGGCAGCAACACCGCTGTCCGCTGGTCGTTCGAGGACGCGGCAGGGACCGGGACGCTCACCGCCACGGCCGGCACGGGTACCGCGGTGGCGGGCCCCGGCATCGTGGCCACTACCTTCGTTCAGGGCACCGGCCCCACGGCCACCAACAAGGCCTGGCAGTCAAACGACTGGACGCCGAACGCCACCGGGCCTACCGCAGGCGATTACTTCGAGTTCTCGACCAGCCTGACCGGCTTCAACACGGCCCCGGTGCTGAGCTTCTTCGTGTACCGCTCTTCCACGGGCCCCGGCTCGTTCGAGGTCCAGTACAGCGTGGACGGGACGAACTTCTACACCGTCCCCAACTCGGCCAGCACCATGGGAACGGTCAGCGCTCGCTGGTTCGGGTATGCGTTCAGCCTGGCCGGGATGACTCCAGCCGTCGAGAACGCCGCCTCGGTGACCTTCCGCATCATGGCCTACGGAGCGACCGCCACGAGCGGCACAATGCGCATCGACGAAGTGTACGTCGGCGGCAACCCGTAGCCTGCTAATCTTACTACCCTTTTAGCTTCCTGCCTCATCCGGGCGCCCTCCTGGCGAGGGCGCCCGTCTATCTTCAAAACATCCCTAAACCCCGGGGCTTGTCCCCACTGTTTCCCACTGTTTCTCCACTGTTTCTTCATTTTTTTCAAGCGGTTCAAGGGGGTGGCGCCCCCCCTGCTGAAATCCCGCTATCATGCCCTCTCCCAGGTCTTGCCTAGGTCTTCTCGGCCTCGACTTGAGCGGCTTCTTCGGACTTTCCGAGCGAACGCAGGATCTGGGCCAGCAGGGCGCGGGCGCGGCTGTTTTTCGAATCTATCCGAATCGCCTCTGAAAGCTCCCGGACCGCGACCCTCATGTCACCGTTGCGAAAGGCCGCCACCCCCAGGTGATACCGGGCCCGTCCGTCGCGCGGGTCACGCCGGGCCGCCTCCTCGAACGAGCGCCGCGCCGCCGCGGCTTCTCCGCTGTTCTGGTACAGGATGCCCAGGTTGGTGGCCGGCGAGGCGAAGCGCTCGTCGAGCGCGAGCGCCTTGAGGTAGGCCTCGATGGCCGCCTCGCGCATGCGCAAGCGGGCGAAGGCCACCCCCAGGTTGTTCCAGGCGCGGGCGAAGCTCGGTTTCACCAACGTCGCCAGGGTGAAGCTCTCGATGGCCGCCTTCCAGTCCACCGGCTCGCCGCGCCGGATGGCCCGGCGGATCATCTCGTAGCCGCGGTTGTTGAAGAAGTGCGCCGCCGCCTCCAGATCGTCGATCACCCGGTACTGAGCGTACGCCCAGAGCCGCCCCCCGAAGTCCAGGGCTGTAAGGCCGGTGTCGAGCTCGACCGCGGCAGTGATGTGCCCGCTTTTCACCAGCACCTGGTCCTCGTCCTCGGTGGAGGCGCCGGCGTCGGAGGCGTCCAGGTAGTAGGCCGAAAGCCCCACCGCGCGCGCCAGCCCCACGAAGGCCGAGGCGATGGACAGGCAGTTCCCGCGCCGCTCCCGCAGCGTCTCGGCGGCCCCGGTGGTGAGCCCGGTGGCGTAGCGGATGCCGAACCCCTCCTCGGCAAAGAGCGCGTTCTTGAGGATCTCGGCGCGCTCGGCGTGGTTGCTGGTCCGCCGCACGAGCTGCCGCGCCCGCTCGGCGTCGTCTGCGGATATCTCGAACGGCACGGTGAGCGAAGCCAGCTCGCGCCCGGGAAGCCTGCGCGCGAACTCGCCGCGCACCTCATCGGGGGTGTACGCCAGCCGGTGCGGCGCGCAACCACACAATGCCGCCGCAAGCGATGCGAGCGCCGGGAGGATGCGGTATCGCTCCACGGAAGCAATCTAGACCCCGCGGCCTCCGTTGTCTATCCCGCCGTGTTGGATCTCGGCCGCGTCCTGTGCTACCGATTCTAGCGAGTGCCTTTCTTTCCAAGGAGACATCCGATGAGAGTGCCCGGTCTTTTGATGCTTGCGCTGCTCGCACTGACGCTCCCCCGCCCCGGCGCGGCTTGCACCAACTACCTGGTGAGCCGGGGGGCATCCAGCGATGGCTCGACGTTCATCTCGTACTCGGCCGACTCGCACACCCTGTACGGCGAGCTGTACCACGTCCCGGCCCGCGACCACCTGCCCGGCGCCATGCTCGACATCTTCGAGTGGGACACCGGCACCTACGTCGGGAAGATCAAGCAAGCCGGCCACACCTATGCCACGGTCGGCAACATGAACGAGCACCAGGTGTCCGTCGGCGAGACCACCTTCGGCGGCCGTCCCGAGCTGGTCGACCCCGTCGGCGGCATCGACTACGGCCAGCTCATGTACGTGGCCCTGCAGCGCGCCCGCAGCGCGCGCGAGGCCATCCGGGTGATGACCTCGCTCGCCGAGGAGTACGGGTTCAAGAGCGAGGGCGAGAGCTTCTCGGTGGCCGACCCGGACGAGGTGTGGATCCTGGAGATGGTGGGCCGCGGCCCCGGCGGCAAGGGAGCGCTGTGGGTGGCGCGCCGCGTCCCCGACGGGTATGTCTCCGCCCACGCCAACCAGGCCCGCATCCGCACCTTCCCGCGCAACGACCCGCAGAATTGCATGTACGCCCGCGACGTGGTGTCGTTCGCCCGCGAGCGCGGCTGGTTCTCGGGCAAGGACGAGGACTTCTCCTTCGCCGACACCTACGCCCCGCTCACCTGCGAGGCGCTGCGTTTCTGCGAGGCGCGGGTGTGGGCGTTCTTTCGACGTGTGGCCCCCTCGCTCAAACTCTCCTCGGACTACGTACGCTGCGTGGACGGGGCCAAGCCGCTGCCCCTGTGGGTGAAACCCGACCGCAAGCTGTCCGTGCGCGACGTCATGGAGCTCATGCGCGATCACTTCGAGGGCACCGAGCTGGACCTCGGCAAGGGCGTCGGCGCCGGACCGTACCGCTTGCCCTACCGCTGGCGGCCGCTCACCTGGGAGGTGGACGGCGTGACCTACCTCAACGAACGCGCCACCTCCACCCAGCAGACCGGGTTCTCCTTCGTGGCCCAGGCGCGCCGGGGCCTTCCGGATCCCATCGGCGGGGTGTTGTGGTTCGGGGTGGACGACACCTTCAGCACGGTGTACGTGCCGATGTACTGCGGCATCCTGGCGCCGCCGGTAAACTACGCGGTGGGCACCGGGGACTTTCGCCACTTCACCTGGGACTCGGCCTTCTGGGTGTTCAACTGGGTAGCAAACTTCGCCTACAGCCGCTACAGCGAGATGATCGAGGACATCCGCCGTGTCCAGGCCGACCTGGAAGGCGACTTCCTCGCCCAGCAACCCGCGGTGGAGGCCCAGGCGCAGAAGCTCCTGCGCGAGTCCGAGCGGGCGGCGCGGGAGTACCTCACGCAATACTCCGCCACCCAGGCCAGCCGGACGGTATCCCGCTGGCGCCGGCTGGGCGAGGAACTGTTGGTGAAATACCTCGACGGCAACCTCAAGGACGAGCACGGCAACGTGCTGCACCCGGGATACCCGGAGGAGTGGTACCGTTTGATCGCGGCCGAGGCCAAGGACGCCCTCAAGCTCGGCAAGCTCAAGGACGAGGTCACGCCCGAGGAGACCCTGGGAGGAAGCGGCTTCTTCCACTCCCGTGACGAGCTCGGGGAAAAGGGAAAGAACGTCCCGGCGGACTTCCCCTTCGAGCGGGAGAAACTCCTGCTGGTCCCGGGCAAGGATCGCTGCGGCCGGCCGCCCCAGTGCTGCCTCGCCCCCAAGGTCAGCAGCGACGGCAAGAAGCTCACCGTGGAGGTCCCCAAGCCTCCCAAGGATCCCTGCGGCGCTCCCGACTGGCTGCTGCGTCTACCCCGCGACGAGCGCCGCCCCGTCATCCGCGGCGCCGCCGGCCACTGAGGATTCCCTTATCAGCAGGTTTTCTCCCAATTCTTCGGGACCTTCACCGAGGGGAAGGTTCTTCCGGAATTTGCTCGGGGTTTTTTCCTGGTGGATCAAGGGGGCGCCGCCGCCTTGCTGAACTCCATGTTGCGCCTTCTGCTGATTGAAGCAGATCCTAGGCGCGCGAAGTCTTGGCGGGATCGACCGCGCGGTTCTCGAAGTACTCCACCACCGCGTGGCCGACGCCGCCGATGTTGCCGATGCCGTACACCAAACCCCGGGTGGGGATCTGGGACAGGGTACGCTCGAAGATGTCGTCGGCGCGGGCGTCTTCGAGGGTGATGAGCCGCTCCACCGGCATGCCCCGCTGGAGCGCCGCCTCCACCGCGGGCCGGGTGCCAGTCCCGGTAATGATGGCTGTATCGAGCCCGGGCATGCGTGGCAGGATCTCCCCGAGTTGAACGCTGCGATGGACCCGGTCGGCACGGCAATTGAGCAGCACCACCCGGCTGCGCTCGCCGGGAAAGCGCTCGGCAATGAGGTGCCAGATGGCCAGGGTGGAGTCGGGGTCGTTGGCGGCGAATCCGTTGATGAAGTCCACCTTCTTGCCGAAGAAATCGAGGTGTACCACCCGCAGCACCCCGATGTCGGGCTGAGCGGACCACATCCCGGCGATGGCTTTCTCCCGCGGAACGCCAAGCCGGGTGCACACCTCGAGCGCCAGGGCCACGTTGTCGGGATGCTCGATGTAACTAAAGCCGCCAAGGTCGGCGGCGCTAACCTTCTGCCCCTCCGGTGTAGCACGAACGAGCGTGCTCCCCTGCCGCCGGGCGATGTCCGCCATCAGGGCGAGGTGCGCCTCGTCGCTCTCGGCGGTGGCGAGCAGGCCGCCGCGCGGCACCGTGCCGCACAGGGCCTTGGCCACGTCGGCCACCGTCGGCCCCATCACGTCCAGGTGATCGGCGCGGATGTTGGTGATGACACCCACGGTCGAGCGCACCAACACCTCCTCGCAGAAGGCCTGGTAGCGGGGGTTCAGCGCCATGCATTCCAGCACCAGGGCCCTGGCGTTGCGATGGGCGGCCACCGACAGGGCGCGCGCCTGTTCGATGATGTTGGCGCGGCCCTGGCGCTGGATGGGGTACTCGGCGCCGTCCTCCAGGATCATGCGCGGGGCCGAGCCGGTGGTCTTGGCGCAGGTGGCGATGCCGCCGGCGCGCAGGCCGGCGGCGATGAGGCGCGTCACCGACGACTTGCCGCGGGTGCCGTTGACGTGGATGCGGATGGGAACGCTGGCCAGGTTGCGCCGGTGGGCGCGGTACTCGAGCGCGCCGAAGGCGAGCAACAAGAAGAGCAGCGTCCCCAGGGTGGCGTAGATCACGTCCGGCCTCCGCACGGAATCCTAGATCGAGGCGGGCATTTCGGCAAACACAAACGGGCCACGGGCCACGAAATCGCCTTGACCCCGGAGGCGGCAGCGGTGAGAATGGCCCGACGCCGGCACGCGGACCGGCCGCGGGTGACCATGACCAACTTGTTGTGGTTCTTGATCCTGATCGGCGTGCTCATCTTCGCCCACGAGAGCGGGCACTTTCTGTTCGCCAAGCTCTTCCGGGTCAAGGTGCTCACCTTCTCGCTGGGGTTCGGCGGGGCCATCCGGCTGGGTCGTTTCCGCCTGGCCTTCACCCGCGGCGAGACCGAGTACCGTATCAGCTGGTTCCCCATCGGCGGCTTCGTGCGCATGCTGGGAGAGGACCCGACCCAGGAGGTAGATCCCGCCGAGAGGAAACGCTCGTTTTCCCACCAGGCGGCCTGGAAGCGCGCGCTGATCATCTTCGGCGGGCCGATGTTCTCCTTGCTGCTGGCGCCGCCCATCTACTTCGCCTACCACCTCACCCTGAGCCGCGCCGCCGCCCCGGTGGTCGGCCTGGTGATCGACGGCTCGCCGGCCGCGCAGGCCGGCATCCAGCCCGGCGACGCCGTCCTGCGCGTCGGCGACACTCCCACCCGGACCTTCGAGGAGGTGGAGGACGCCATCAACGACTCCGAGGGCCGGCCGGTGGAGCTGGAGATCGAGCGCGGCGGCGAGAAGCGCGCGCTGCGCCTCGCGGCCCAGCCGGCCATCGACGAGACCGGCCTCGAGTTGCTGGGGCGCCAGTGGGATCTCGGCATCCGTCACGAACGGCGCGGGACCATCCTGGGCCTGGTCTCCCCCGACTCGCCGGCGGCGCGCGCCGGTGTCAAGGGCTGGGACGAGCTGGCCGCGGTGAACGGCGTGCCGGTGCTGGACTTCGAGGAGGCGCGATTCGAGCTGGAGAAGGCGAAGGACTCGCCGTTGCGCCTTTCGCTGCGCCGCCGGGTGGAGATCCCGTGCGGCGCCGTCACCCTGAACGCGACCGCGGTGGTCGACGTCGACCTCCAGCCCCTGCCAGCGGATCAGGCGCCGCTGGGGGCCTTCCGCACCGCGCACGCCTACTTCGGTTTCGAGCCCATCGATCTCTTCGTGCGCGAGGTCATCCCGGGCTACCCCGCCGAGCAGAACGGCGTCGTCGCGGGCGACCGCATCCTGAGCGCCAACGGCGAGATCCTCACCTCCATCGAACAGTTCCGCAACGTGCTGGCCCGGCACCCGCGGGACTCCATCCGCATCCAGGTGCGGCACCAGGGCGAGGTGCGGGAGTTCTCCTTCGTCCCCGCCATCATCGAGGACAAGGACGAGCTGCGCCAGACCCAGCGCATCCGCGGTCTGGGCTTCAAACCCGACGCCAACCGCGTGTCCGGCCTCACCATCCCCCGGCCCGATCGCCTCGCCTATGCCGGCCGCATGGCCTTCGTGGAGTTCGGCCGCACCGTGCGCATGAACGTCATGGGCTTCGTGCGCATCTTCCAGGGCCGGGTGGCGGCCAGCGAGGCGGTGGGCGGGCCCATCATGATCTTCCACGTGGCGGGCAAGGTGGCCGAGAAGGGCCTGGGCGCCTTCCTGGCCATGATGGCCTTCATGAGCATCTTGCTCGGCCTGCTCAACCTGTTGCCGGTTCCGCTGCTCGACGGCGGGCATCTGGCCTTCATCCTGATCGAGGTGCTGCGCCGGCGCCCGCTCTCGCTCCAGGCCCGCCTGATCGCGAGCTACGTGGGGCTGGCGTTGCTGGCGGCCCTGATGATCTTCGCCTTCGGCAACGACCTGCGCCGCTACTGGTCGGATTTCTTCGGGTAGGCGATGCTGCTCCTGGCCTTCGACACGGCGACGCCGATCACCACGGTGGCGCTGCTCGATTCGGCGACGCCGCTTGCCGAGACGCGACTGTCCGCCGCCTCCCACTCTCGATCGCTTCTGCCGGCAATCTCAGAGATCCTCGCGCGCGCGGGTCATACGCCACGCTCGCTCCAGGCCATTGCGGTGGGGCGCGGGCCCGGCTCGTTCACCGGCGTGCGGATCGGCATGACGCTGGCCAAGACCTTGGCCTACGCGCTCGGCATCCCGCTGGTGGGCGTCTCCACCTTGCGCGCCCTGGCGCACAACGCCGCGGCCGGCCCGAACGACCTCCTGTGCCCGGCGCTCGACGCCCTCAAGGGAGAGGTGTACGGCGCGGTCTTTCGAGTGACCTCGAGCGGAGTTCAGACGGTGCGACACGAAGCCGCCTCGGAGCCGCGCGCCTTCGCCGAGAGCCTCAAGGCCGCCGGCGCGACCTGCATGCTGCTCGGGAGCGGCGCCCTGCGCTACCGGGACGTCTTCGCCGAGGTGCTGGGCGATGCGTTGCGGCTACCCGACATGCCGGAGGATCACGAGCCGCGCGCTGCGGTGATCGGGCGCCTGGGTTGGGAACGGTTGTATCGGGGGGAGAGCGACGACCCCGCCCTGCTGGAGCCCGACTACTGCCGCCTTTCAGAAGCCGAGATCAAGCGGCAAAAGACTTCCTGAAGTCACTCGCCGGGCGCCGGCCCCTTGCGCCGGCCCCGGTGCCGTCCGCGCGGCCTCTTCTCCCCTTCCGAACCGGGCCGGGGGCCCTCGCCGCGCCGTCCTCCCCTACCGCCGCGCCGCGGCCGGTCGTCCGGTGCTCCGGCGCTGCGACGAGGCCTGCCCGGGCCGCTCCCTTCACGTCCTCCCGTGCGGGACGTGCGCTCCCGCGCCGGCCGGCCCTCCGCGAATCTGGGAGCCGGCCGCTCCGGCTCGGGCGCCAGGCGACCCAGGGTGACCGGCCAGGAATCGAAGGCCCGGATGCGGGCGATGAGCTGGGCCTCGTTCTGCACCTCCCCACGAATCAGCGTGGCCACCGTGCCCATGACCTCGAGCGAGTCCCGCACGTCGCTGCCGCCGACGCCTGGCAGACCGGCGCCGGCCGCCGCCTCCTCGGCCAGGTCGTTCTGCAAGGGGCGACGGCGGGCGTTCAGCACCTCCACCGCGCCGACACCGGCGAGGCGTACCAGGCCGTCTCCCAGCGCGCCCGGGATGTCCCGGTCGTAGGGATGGGCCGCGATCAGCAAGCCGTCGCGCGCCTCCACCGCCTGCCGCAGCGACTCGAACATGCACCGCCCCGAGTCGTCCTGCCGCAGCCAGGCCCCGATCTCGGGCAGCGAATACGGCGACGGCACCAGCACCAGAAAATGCCCGCGATCGGTGAAGGTCTCGAGCCCGACCAGGATGCGAAGGCCCGTGCGGGACTCGACCTCGCCCGCCTCCTTGAGAGCCGCGACCGTGTGGACGTCCGTGAGACAGAAACCGTCCAGTCCCGTCTGGCGGGCCCGCTCGGCGAGCTGGGCCACGCTCCAGGGCACACCCGGAGTGTGCGACGAGTGCACGTGTAGATCGAGAAGCAAGCCATCCTCCCGCGTTGTCATCCCCCCGCGGAGCCGGCAAGCTACCACAGCCCCCGCCCCGGCGCAAACCCGGCGCTTCCTGACCGCACCTCACAAATACTGCAATTCGATTGAGCCATTGTGGTACGTTCAGTGGCGCTTCGCCGCCAAGAGACCTATCCAGCGCGCATCCGGCCCTGCCAGGTGTCGCGGCGATCGAGTTCCGCACGGATCTTGCGGATCACGCGGCCCTTGTCGAGCGCCCATTGCGGCGCCAGCATCCGCCCGGCCGGGCCTTCCCCGGTGAGCCGGTGCACCACGATCGCCGGGTCGAGGTACTCCAGGAAGCGCCCCGCCAGCGCCGCGTATTCGTCCATGGAGCTGAGCGGTATCTCTCCCCGCCGCCACAGCGGCTCGAGCGGCGTGTCCTTCAGCACGTGCAGGTTGTGGGCTTTCACGCCGGCCACACCGAGCCGGTTGAGAAGCGCCGCGGTCTCCAAACGGTCGTCTTCGTCCTCCCCGGGGAAATCCAGGATGAGGTGGGCGATCACCTCCAGCCCGCGCTCCCGCGCCCTCCGCGCCGCGTCGGCGAAGTCCGCCACGGTGTGGTTGCGGTTCATCCTGGCGAGCAGCTCCTCGCTCGCCACTTGCAGGCCGATCTCCAGCCAGACGGGCTTTTCTTTCGAGAGCCCACTCAAAAGGTCCAGGACATCGTCCGGGAGAAAGTCCGGCCGGGTGCCGATCGCGAGCAATAGCACGCGAGGATGGGCCAGCGCTTCCCGCAGCATCGGCTCCAGCCTCTCTCGGGGCGCCGCCGTCACCGTGCCGTCCTGAAAGTAGGCCAGGATGCCGCACTCCCTGGCGCGTCGTTCGGCGGCGGCGATTCCGCTCTCGAGCTGCGAGCATATCGGGCCGAACGGATCCGGCGCGCGCGGAACCAGCGCAGACTCGCTGCAAAAGAGACATCCCCCGTGTCCCTTGCGGCCGTCCCGGTTGGGGCAGCCGAAGTTCCCGCGCAGGGTCACGGTACGCACGGGTCTTCCGAAGCGGCGTCTGAGGTGGGCGGAAAGGCGGCGATACCGCTCGCCGTCGGAGAAAGGGTTCACGGCCGACCCGCCAGGCGGAACCCGTCCAGCCGCAGGCCCAGCGTCTCCTCGCCCTGGCGCAGCAACTCCCGCGGGTCGCCGTCGAGGGCGGAGAAATCCAGTGGATACAGCCGCACCACCGTGCCGTCGCCCACCCCCAGCAGCTTCGAATCCTGCGAGAACTCGATGGCCACCACGCCCCCGCGGCAGGCGATGATCAGCAGCGGCCGCCCGTCCTGGGCCGACCACACCCGCACCGTGCCGTCATCGCTGCCGGTGGCGAGGAGCTTTCCATCCGGCGAGTAGCGGACCGAGTTCACCCACTGGGAATGTCCCGAGAGCGCGAACACCTGCTTGCCGCTCTCGATGTGCCATACCAGCGCCTTGCCGTCTTTGCCGGAGGTGGCGAGACGCTTCCCATCCGGTGAAAACACCACGTCCGAGATCCAGTCGCTGTGCCCGCCGAGCACCTTCACCTGCTCGCCGGTGCGGACGTCCCACAGCCGCACGGTGAGATCGTTGGAGGCCGAGGCCAGGGTGCGCCCGTCGGGAGAGAACACCACCTTGTCCACCGCCTCCCGGTGACCCTGCAACACCCGGCGCTCCCGCCCGCTGGCGACTTCCCACAAGCGCACCGTGCGGTCGGTCCCGGAGGTGGCCAGGAGTGCGCCGTCGGGAGAGAAGGCGGCGCCGTACACCATGTCGCCGTGCCCGCGCAGCGTGCGCGCCAGCTTGCCGCTGTCTCCGTCCCACAACCGCACCAGCCGGTCCCGGCAGGCGGTGGCGATCAGGGCGCCGTCGGGGCTGAAGACCACCCGGTCCACCACCTCCCCGTGACCGGCCAGGCGCAGCCGCGGCCGACGCGTTTGCAAGTCCCACACCACGGCGCTGCGATCCCAGCCCGAAGTGGCGAGGCGCTTTCCGTCGGGCGAGAAGGCCATGCCGTAGATTTCCCCGCCGTGCCCGTGCAGCGAGACGAGCGCGGTTTCGGGCGAGAACTCGAACAAGCGCACGCTGCGGTCGAACGAGGCCGAGGCCAGGTGCTTGCCGTCGTGGGAGAAGCCGAGGCCCCACACGAAGTCCTGGTGCACCTCGTTCGCCAGCCACAGCTCGCCGGTGCCGACCTCCCACAAACGGATGGACTTGTCATAGCCGGCGGACGCCAGGAAGCGCCCGTCCCGCGAGAAGGCCAACGCCAGCACGCCGTCGGCGTGACCTTCCAGGGTCCGTTCCACCGCACCGCTGTCCATGGCCCAGACGGTGATCTTCTTGCCGTTGTCGCCTGCCACAAGCCGCCGGCCGTCGGGCGAGAACGCCAGGGAGAGAACCTCGGCTCCTCGGTCGGCAAGTTCGCGCTCGGGCTTTCCGCTCCGCATGGACCACACGCGCACCCGGCCATCCTCGCCTCCCGAGACGACCCGCTGCCCGTCAGGAGAGAAGGCCACCGCGCTGGCCTTGCCCCGGTGAGCCACCAGCCGCCGCTGGGCCTTGCCGTCGATGCGCCACAGACGCACGCTGCCGTCTCCCAGAGCGGCGCATACTTCGTCCCCGTCGGGGGAGAATCGCACCGCGTGCGCCGCCGGCCCGCCCGCGCTCAGGCGGCGTTCCTTGCGGGACGGCCAATCCCATACCGCCACCACGCCGTTGCGACCCCCCGCGGCGATGTGCTTGCCGTCCGGCGAGAATGCGACGGCGAGCACCTTGTCCAGGCCGGCCTCGAGTTCGCCCGCCGGCTCGCCGCCGGGAAGCCGCCACAGACGAACGCGCCCGTCGTAACTGCCGGCGGCCAGGAGCGCCTCCTGCGGCGAGAAGTCCACGCCGGTGAACACCTCCGGCCCGCCGAGGGTTTTTTGCAGGCGCAGCAGAGAGTGCAGGCGACCGCGGTACACCAGGGAGGCGGCCTGCACTCGCAGGTCGCGGCTCTCGGGATGGGAGTCGGCGAACGCCGGCTGGTTATCGGGAGAGCCCGGGTGGGCCGGGTTGTGGAGCAGGGAGGCCGCGGCGAACACCTCCGCCGCCAGGAAGCGCGAGTCCTCCGCCAGCCGTCCGGCCTTCTCGGCATAGGCCTGGGCCAGGTGGTAGCCGGCGGTGAGCCGTTCGGCGTGCTCTTGGGCCAGGGCCGCCGCCTCCCGCTCGCGGGCCTGGCTCTCGCTCTTGCGGGCGAAAGATTCGTTGCGAAGCGCCAGCGACACCAATACCAGCGCCACCACAATGGTGAGGACGGCCGCCCCCGCGGCCACGATGGCGGCCTTGTTCTGCGCGGCGAAACGGCGGAGCAGCTCGAGGGAGCTATAGCGGTAGGCGCCCACCTTGCCGCCGGTCATGAAGGCGTTGATCTCGCTGGCGAACTCCCGGGCGCTCTGGTACCGCTCCGCGGGCTCGCGCTGCAAGGCCTTGTGGCAGATGGCCACCAGCTCACGCGGCGCCGCGGCGCATATCTCGGTCACCGGCCGTACCGGATCCCGGCCCACGCGGACGATGATCTCCATGGCCACCGCGCCCGGGAAAGGCGGCTGGCCGGTGAGGATCTCGTACAGCACCGCGCCCAGGCCCCACACGTCCGAGCGCTCGTCGATGGCGTCGATCTGGCCGCGGGCTTGCTCCGGGCTCATGTAGGAGGGCGTGCCGATGGCCGTGCCGTCGGAGGTCTTGCCTCCGCCCTGGTGCATCAGGCGCAGGTCCTTCTCGAGGTCGCGGGCGCGGATGTCCTTCTGTCCTTTCACCTTGGCGATGCCCCAGTCCAGCACCACCGTCTCGCCGAACTCGCCCACCATGACGTTCTCGGGCTTGATGTCGCGGTGCACCACGCCGCGGCTGTGGGCGTAGGCGATG
>CAZLNM010000087.1:0-1703 GCA_964561025.1 uncultured Myxococcales bacterium | reverse complement strand
CCTGCGTTCCGCCGAAGAGCAGCTGCGGCTTGCTGGGGGCGTAGGCGATGGCGTTGCAAAGGTCCCAGAAAGCCCCGAGCAGCTTCAGCCGATCCGGCAGGCCCTGGCAGGCCTTGAGTTTCTTGGCCAGCGTCTCGCCGCGCACGAAACGCATGGTGTAGTACAGCGTGCCGTCGGCGCGCCGCCCCACCTCGTGGACCGGCACGATGTTGGGGTGTTCGAGCTGGGCGGTGACGCGCGCCTCGCGCAAAAAGCGCACCATGCCCGGTGTCGAGCGCATGCTGGAGGGGTAGGAGCCGCTCTCGTCGCGGGCCCCCTCCGTGAGCAGTTCCTTGATGGCCACGTCACGCCCGATGTGCTCGTCGAAGGCCAGCAGCACCCGCGCCTGCCCGCCCCGGCCGTGGACTCCCTTCACCGTGTAGCGGCCGGCCTGCTCCGGGCTGACCCGCTCGTCGTCGTCGGCCAGCCGCATCTCGGGCAGCCCCGGATCCACCGAGGTGGGCAGCGGCGGCGGTTCGGCCCCGGCGCCCGGCCAGCGGCGGGGCTGGCTCTCGCTCACCGTGGGCAGATCCAGGCGTTCCTTCACCCCACGCGCGGTATCTTCCAGCGGGCCTGGGGTACCCGGCGCTCCCTCGGCCAGCGTGGGCGAATCCGATCCGGGTATTTTTCTACGTTCGCTCAACGGTGCGCCTCAAGGTCAGGCCAGCGCCGGTCAGGGATCCTGCGCCGTGGCCGCGCGGATGCGCACATCGTCGAAGAACAGCCGCGCCGCCCAGTCGTTGAAGGCGAAGCGATCATGCCCCGTCCCTCGCAGCGGCTCGGAGTCGTAGTAGTCGAGCAGCAGCTTGTCGTCCACGTACCACTTGATGACCTTGTCCCGCCGCACGACCTTCATGCGGTAGCTGCGCCCCGGCTCCACCAGCCCCGGCCGGGCCAGCTCCTGCCGGTCGGCCCCGTGTTCGTCCAGGCGCGCGATGCAGGAGATGCTGTTCTTCCAGCCGCCGAAGATCAATATGTAACCCGAGGCGTGATCCCGGCCGTTTGCGAAGATCTCAAACTTGATGTCCCCGTCCGGGCTCTCGCTGCGGGCGGTCATCTCGATCACCGCGTCGTCGGGCAGGGCGGCGCGCAGCCACAGCGGGCGGTTCTGGGCGCCGGCCACGGTGACCTCGCCGTCCTGGATGCGCCACACCGGATCGCCGCTCCAGCGCTCGCCCAGCTCGGCGCGGTTGAAGTCGTCGAAGAACGGCATGGGCGCCAGGTTCTCTTCCTTGCGCGAACACCCCAGCAGCAGCAATCCCAAAAGGCAGGTCTTGCCGAGGGACGCCAGCGCGGCCTTCGCACGAAACCGCGAGGCACGAACACCCGCGCTGGCTCTCCGGGCTTCGCCCTCGGCCGCACCGTGCGATGCCTCCTCTCCACGCGCGCAGGACATGGATACACACCCTCTCGGACGCTTCTCCCTGGTGGACATGCAGCAGCCCCCCTTCACATCTTGGGCCGGCGCTCCTCGGAGTAGAGCTGGGCGATCTGGGCGTCCAGGTCCACGATGGTGAGCTCGTGGTTGCGGCAGCCCACCGTGGGGCAGGCGCGCACCTCGCCGCCGTTGGGAAGTTGGATGGCGAACATGGGCACCTGGCACATGCCGCACTGGGTCTCGACCGAGAGCGACACGTTGCAGTGCGGGCAGTAGGCGTCGACCA
>CAZLNM010000086.1:0-22401 GCA_964561025.1 uncultured Myxococcales bacterium | reverse complement strand
CCCAGCCCATTTTATCCTCATGACCACTGTCCAAAAAATGGGGTCCATTATAGACCTTGACCACGATGGGCTTTCGGATGTCGTCGTCGCGAACTCGACCGAAAACAGCGTTTGGGTGCATTTCGCTAGCTGCCAAGAATAAGCAGCGAAAGGAAGGCAGATGAAGATCCTCTACATTATCCTGTGCCTTGCGGCGGCCTGCGCTGGCTGTGGTGGTGCCGACGAATGTGTTGGGGGATCGGTTCGCTGCGGCGATCAGTGTGTCGATTGGGACAATGACAACGCAAACTGCGGTGCCTGTGGGAACCGCTGTATGCCAGGCCAGGCGTGCGTGCGCGGCGTGTGCTCCGTGACTTGTCCGACAGACCGACTTCTCTGTGACGGCCACTGCATCGATCCCGCGACGGATTCAAAGCACTGCGGTGCCAGTGGTGACTGCAATGGAGCCAACGCGGGTGTTGCCTGTGGGATCGGTGAATCATGCACGAATGGAGCCTGCTCTCTCTTCTGTCCAGTCGGGCAGATCATCTGCGATGGACTTTGCCTGGATCCGCGCACGAGCGACGAACATTGCGGTGCCCACGGAGATTGTGCTGGAGACAATACGGGCGAGCGATGCGTTTCCGGTCTGGTCTGCCGGGAAGGCAGCTGCGTGGTGATTTGCCCGTCTCCGCAGATCGTTTGCTCCGGCCGGTGTGTAAGCACGGACACGGACCCATCGAATTGCGGAAGCTGTGGCCATGTTTGTCAGGAGGGTAGCACTTGTTCGGGTGGATTTTGCGAAGGCAGTTGTCATGGTGACCTGGGGTTCCCCATGCCCCCGGACATCTTGACGCAGTATGCCCCGCGGGCCCTGGCGGCTTCGGATGTCGATCTCGACGGAGACGTGGATCTAGTGGTGGCGGCGGATTCCGTTCAACTTTTTCGAAATTCGGGCAATGGGCCGATGGGCGCTGGCATCGACGTCGATTCGATTCGCGACGCCAGACCCATTCTCATCGACGTGAACCTGGATGGATGGCCCGATCTAGTGGTGGCGGCAGGAGGAATCCGCGTGTCGATCAATCTTGAGGGACAGGGATTTGCTCCGCCGAGCCTGTACCCCGTGAGACTGGACGACCATGCAATGGTGGCCGGGGATTTCAACCAAGATGGGATGGTCGATCTCGCGGCCAGCGACTACGTTCTGTTGAACAACGGCGACGGAACATTCACTCGCGGCGCGGACTTGCCCACCCCGGAGTACATCTCGGGTCTTGCCGCCATTGATTTCGACGGGGATGGCGACCCGGATCTGGCGTTTTCCGAGCCGGCGAGCAACGATGTCGTCATTCTTGTCAATCTTGGAAACGGCACCTTTGTTGTCGGAACATCCATTCGTTTTCTGACGTCACCCAACATTCTTGCGGTCGCCGATGGAGACCGAGATGGATGGGACGACCTGTTCACGACGTCGCGAGGCGGCCTGGCCGTCTTCTTCGCGCGGAACCTTTTGGGTACGGGATTCGCGCAGCCGGATTATTTCCTGACCAGCCGGTCGATATGTTCGATGGAGCTCGCCGATCTGGATGGCGATGCCGATATTGACGCCGTGGTTTCGCACTCGGATCTCGACGAGGTCGAAATCATGCTGAACGACGGCTTGGGTGCTCTGCAAAGCGCGAAGATCCTGCCGGCCGGAGCCGGAGCTTGCGCGCTGTCGCTTGACGATTTCAACGGAGACGGGAGGATCGATGTCGCCACGGCAAACACCAAGACGGGTACGGTTAGTATCTTTCCCGGAACGCCTTTGGGCTTCGTGTCGCGGGATACCTATCACTTTTCGGAGACATTGCACGACGTGGCGATCGCGGACGTCAATGGTGATAGTAGTGCGGAGTTAATCTTGTCGATGGGATACGGCAATGGTGTGATTGCGGTCATGCAACGCAAATCGGACGGGTCATTCATCCAGTCGGCCAGCTACTCGGTTGGGGGATGGTTGGGTTCTGTCCGGATGGCGGATATCGACAATGATAACGACGATGACGTCCTCGTGCTAGGTGTCGATATTCGCTCACTCGCGGTTCTGCGCAATCAAGGGAACGGTGCCTTCGACCCGGCGGTCATGTATGACATCGGAAGCGGGGCCTCGATGCTGGTGCCAGCGGACGTCGATCAAGATGGCTGGGTGGATGTCGTGGTGAGCAACTCGCAGGCAAAATCGGTGAGCGTTCTGAGAAACCTTGGTGCAGGGATCTTTGCGGGGCAGGTTCTTTACCCAACGGGCGAGGGCCCGGTGGCGGTCTTGGCGGAGGATCTGGATGGTGATGGATATAAGGATCTAATCACCGCGAACAAGGCGGGAGGAACGGTGAGCATCCTCTACAATAGACAGGACGGAACATTTCGCCAGCACCAAGACCTCTCTTACTGCCAGGCCACCTGCTACGAGCCGTTGGCTGTAATGGCTGCCGATATCTCGCTCGACGGCAGAACCGATCTTATAGTCATCGATCGGCAGGGACTTCATGTGCTGCAAGGGCGGGAGGGAGTCGGTTTTAAGTGGGTCGAAGACATTGAAGATCCTTATGGATATGACGCTGGCATGGTGGGTGACTTCGACATGGATGGAATTCCGGATGTCATGGCCTGTTCCTGGGAAGGTTCGTTCCTGGGATATTTCCGGGGTGGTCCGACAGGTGCTTTTGAGGAGAACAAGGTCTTCGCGATCGGAAGGCATCCGAGCGTCCTGACTCATGGGGATCTGAATGGCGATTTATGGTCTGATTTTGTTGTGCTTCACGAATACCTTTCGTTATCCATCATCTATGGTCGGTGCGGAATATAGCTGGCAGGAGTGACAACAGCCAGTGACCTATAACGCCCGTGGTTTGTTGCGAGACGTCACGCCTTCCGTGTTCTCGAACACCTCCTGGAAGTACGACCACACCGACACCGCGGTCTGGGTACGCTCGTACAGCGCTGCCTTCCCGCCCAGCGACACGAGGAGCGATCTCGTGACCCCGGCCTTCGAGGCGCAGTACAACTCCGGGCTCTCGACCAAGCACCTGTTCTTCGCCGGGCGGCGCTTCGTGAGCATTGATTCGACCGGTTCCATCCGTTATTATCACCCCGACGAACGAGGGAGCGTACGCTACATCACCGACGCGCAGGGGAACGTGCCGGAATCGCATCTCTACAAGCTTGATTTGACAGTGGGGATTCAGCAGTGCCAGGGGCCCGGATCAGCTCAAGGTCCGGCGGCTGGTATCGACCTCCAAGGAGACGACGGAGAGCAGGCTGTCCGGGGAGCAGCTATCGCCAGGGACCAGGCGCACGCCACGTGGCTGCAAGCGGGGAGCCGTCCACTGCCGCCATCAACGGCCTTGCGGCAAAGGCGGTCACGGCCGCGACGGTTTCGGCCAGGCTGACGGCATCGTCGACGCCGGCCTTGCGCACGAAGCCGGACCATTGAGTATTCTTCGTCGGGTCGTCGGCGAAGGTGGTCGTGAGCGCGACCGGCAGGTTCGCGGGCAGTGGCGTCTTGCGGCGCTCGAAGGTCGCGCGGATGGCACGGGTGAGCAAGTCGCCATCGAAGTCGAAATCCCTGGCGAGCACGAAGATGTCGTAGAAGTCCTTCATGCGGCTGTTGGCCATCCCGAGCTGTACCATGGCCTGGAGCTTCTCGGCGACGACAGTTTCACGCGGATAGGCGCGCAGTCGCGGCGCTGGGCAATCCAGCAGCGCGGGAAAGTCGACGACGCTTGCCTCGGGCGTGATCGCATCGCCAAAACCGATGTCGACCTGCAGGCGTACTTGCGCGTTCGTCACGCGGGCCACGACTTCGACGCGGACACCACCGTACTCCTGCTCCTCGTGAATGAGCCCGATGGACAGCGTGTCGAGGTCGAAGCCCACGCCATCGTCGGGCACCTCGAGCGCGAGGACTTCGGTGAAGATCTGACGCACGTGCTCCTCGCCGAGTTCTCCAAACCCGAGCAGGTCGAGGTCGCGCGTTGCCCTGTGCGGCTTGCCTGTCCACATCGTGAAGAGGGATGCTCCCTTCAGCACGAACCGCTGCGCGTGCCGCGACGTCGTGAGCCGGAAGAGCAGACGCTCGTTCGCGTAGCGCGTGAGTAAGAGCTGGAAATCCTCGCCGCGCTCACGGGCCAGCCGCAACAGACGAGCGCGCACCGAGGCGCCGATGTCTTTGGCTGGCGCCTTCTTCATGCGAGCGCTTCGAGGTACGGTCGCAGGAACGTGTAGATGCGATCGGCGCGGGCCGCCTCGATGAGTGCGTCGATACTGCCCTTGCGCTTCTGCAGGTAGTCCTTGAGGGCCGCCAGTGCGACCTCGAGGCCAACGTGACGGCGAAACCGGAAGCAGTCGGCCACGGTCTTTGCAGGCGTGGTGATCTGTATGTTCACTCCATCGATAACACGAGTCTCGACACCGTGCTCGCGCGCCGGGCCACTGGCGCGGACGACCTCGAGCGCAGGGTAGGTCAGTTTGGGCATGCGGGCACGGCGATCGATGAGCACCCAAACAGCATGCGGGGACTCGGTCGTAAGCCCGTGCGCCTGGAGCGCGCTGAGCAGGCAGACGATGGCATGTGGCACACGCTTGGCGACCTCGGCGAGGGAACTCTGCTCGGAGGAGGGTGCCTCGACGAGACGGTATAGTCCCCGATCCACGCGCTCGATCACACCCCGGTCGCAGAGACGCTGGAGGTAGGCACGCGGAATGCCGGGCTCGTCCAGGTCGCAAGCTCGCACGGGCCCCTTCCGCGCTAGACGGATGAGGATGTCGGTCTTGGATATGTGCTTGGGCGCCATGATACGTACCGCTGCTCCATGTAGTTGCGGACCGACAATACGTATCATGCCGGTTCTCGAATCGCAAGACTGATATCATCGGAAAACGACGATCTGAGACAGCCGTCTGGGTGCGCTCGTACTACGGCACCTTTTTGCGACGTGACAGGGTGAGCGACCTGGTGACCCGGACACCGCGGCGGGTTTGACAGGGGCGGCCGGGGCGATCTACGGTTCATGCCATGAAAATCGAATGCGCGACGACAGTGGTGACGGGCGGAGCCTCGGGGTTGGGTCTTGCCACGGCGCAGGCGCTGCACGCGCTCGGCGCCCGGGTGGCGCTGCTCGACCTCGCGCCCGAGGAGGCCGGCCAGGCGCTGGTCAAGGGGTTCGGCGAGCGGGCGCGCTATTTTCTCACCGACGTCTCCGACGACGGCTCGGCGCGGCGCGCGGTGGAGGCGACCGAGAAGGCCTTCGGCCCGGTGCGCATCCTGGTGAACTGCGCCGGCATCGCGGTGGCGCAGAAGATCCTGGGCAAGGAAGGCCCGCACGATCTGGCCGCCTTCGCCAAGGTCATCGCCGTCAACCTCACCGGGACCTTCAACCTGATGCGCCTCGCCGCCGCCTCCATGGCCAAGGCCGAGCCGGACGCGGACGGGGCGCGCGGGGTGATCGTGAACACCGCCTCCATCGCCGCCTTCGACGGCCAGATCGGCCAGGCGGCCTACGCCGCCTCCAAGGGCGCCATCGCCGCCATGACGCTGCCGGCGGCCCGGGAACTCGCGCGCCACGGCATCCGGGTGGTGACCATCGCGCCGGGGATCTTCGAGACTCCCATGCTGGCCAAGGTGCCGCCCGCCGCGCGGGCCACGCTGGCCGCCGAGGTGCCGTTCCCCTCCCGCCTCGGAAAGCCCGAGGAGTACGCCGCCCTGGTGCGCCACATCGTGGAGAACCCCATGCTCAACGGCGAGGTCATCCGCCTCGACGGCGCCCTGCGCATGGGCCGGCAATAAGGGCGCTCAGGATTCGATGGCGCTCGGGTGCTAGCGCCCGAGCCGGCGCGCGAGCTGGTCTTCGTACAGCGACTGCGGGCGCAGCCACTCTCCCTGGTCGATCCCCTCGCGGTAGTCCTCGGGCTCGGTGCCCTGGGCCTGGCCGAAGATGTCGGCTAAGTCGGTCACCACCTCGACCTCGCGCGTGCCGATGACGTAGCCCCAGCCGAACTGCATGGAGCGCAGGGCGCCGCCCTGGAGGTTCCAGAACACCGTCTGGGTCGCGGTGTGGCCCGCCCCGGAGCTCTCCAGCCCGCGGTTGACCGCGCCCCAGCCGTCGCCGGTGACGGCCGAGTCGATCAGGTTGGCCATGGCCAGCGAGTGGTGGAACTCCGAAAACCCCATCATGCTGCCGTAGGTCCCCTCCGCCAGGCCCTCGCGGCTTGTAACATGCAGAAAGACGCAGCCCGAGGTGCCGAAGTCCCAGTTCTGGATGAAGTTGTGCCGGCCGGCGATGCCCGCCGAGTCCGCGATCAAGACCTCGTTCGACTGGCGCACCTCGAAGAGGTAGCCGTTGCCCCCGGAGAGGCGGTTCTGGGCCCGCTGCAAGGTGCAGTCGCTCACCGTCACCCGGCGCGAGCGGTGCAGCAGAAAACCTCCCGATTGGAGGTGCGCGCCGCCCTCGGCCAGCGGCGAAGCGAACGAGGAAACCCGGCGTAGCCAGCCGTCCTTCACCCGGAAGAACTCGACTGCGTGCACCTGATCGTAGGCGCGGGCCGCCGCGCCGGACACGGCGTTGGAGAGGCCCAGGTCCTCGAGGCCGACCTGTGTCAGCCAGCCGCGCACCCTGCGCAGGCCGGCCCCGTCGCGCACGCGCAGGGGGTAGCGCAGCGGCACGTCGAGCCGGACCCGCGCGGGAGGGCCCGGCGCCACCGAGACCGCCGTGCGCCGGAAGAACGTCCGCCACTGGTTGGCCGAGACCGTCCACACCCCGCTCATGCCGTGCTCTTCGATCCAGGCGTCGCTCACGAGCTGGCCGAGGTCGATCTCGTCGCCGGGGGCGAGGTCCGTAACGTCCGCCAGCACGACCTCGCTCGCCAGGTTCTCGGCGTCTTGCGAGAGGGTGAGCAGCGGCCCTTCCTCCTCGCTGCCCATGACGCGGATGTCGCTCGAGTAGCTCGGGCCGTCGTCCATGGAAAAGAAGATCCGCGACCTTTGGGGCCCCTCGCCGCGCAGGACGATGTTCGAGGCTTCTACGGTGAGCGGGCCGTCGCAGCGGTACAGCCCTTCCGGGAACCACACCACGCCGCCGCCGGCCCGGGCCGCCTCGTCGATGGCCGCCTGGATGGCGGCGCGGCTATCGGCGGCCCCGGTGGGGTCGGCCCCCGCCCCCGTCACGTCGAAGAGAGGGCCCGCCACGTCGGGGATGGCCGCCTCGCCGGCGCGGTAGCCGGCGTAGGAGAAGTCGTGCAGGAAGCGGCCCTCGGCGTCGGCGAACCCCGGGCGCCAGTCGGGCGGGTAGAGCGCGGAGCGGAAACAGCGCGGGCAGTCCGGGTCGGTGTCGCTCCCCCCGTCGGTGGCGGCGCCGCTTCCGGCGCAGGCCGGCAGCAACGAAAAGACAAGGGCCAGTGAGTAAAGCCGCCTCATGGATCACCTGGCGTGGGCCGCGGCCGCAACCTCTCCCGGCGCGCGCGAACGCGCTGGCTCCGTCGGCCCCGCGTTCGCGCGGTAAAGTAGTTCACATCGTGCTCGCCCACGCTCATTGGAGTGGGTCAGCCATCGGTCACAACGAGATGTCTTCTTGTTCGGAGCGTGGATGCCAGGGCACATCGTTTGGCGCTCAGCTTCCGCTCATCACGAAGGACAGGAGCAGCACCAGCGGCCCCTGGTAGGCAGCCATGGGCTCGGTGATCTCCCAGGAACAGGCCCGGCACGCCGAACCGCTCCAGTCGCAGCCCACCGAGAAGTCGCGGTAGGCGTAGGCCGGCCGGCTGCGGTTGGGGATCTCGTAGGTGCACGAGTAGTAGTAGTTGGGCCCGCCCACCAGCAGGCCGGGCGCGGGGCCGTAGCGGGAGGTCTGGGTGTCCTGCGGGTGGTAGGGGTAGAGCGGCTCGACCACGGCGGCGGGCTTGCCGTTGTACTGCGCGTTGCCGTGATCGCCGTCGTTGCCGGTGTAGGAGAACCAGCCGTGGTAGAGCTGGAACGACGAGTGCTCGCCGCCGTAGGCCGCCATGTTGGTGAGGTACAGCATGTTCAGCGGGTTGAGGCCGAAGAGATAGTGAAGATGCTTCTGGGCGAGCAGCTCGATCTGGGCGCGGCTGTGGCTGCCCAGGATGCCGAAGTGCGCGGCCATGAGCAGGTTGGCCCCGTACATGCCCTGGTGGCTGTTGCTGCCCCAGCCATAGTCCCAGCCGTCGGCGCTGCTTCCGAACATGCCGCCGTACACGCCTTCCTCCTCGAAGGCGCGCTCTACCAGGGCCGCGGCCACCGCCGCGCCCACCTGGCTCTTGAGCGCCGCGGAGGCATTTGCGTTTTGCAGCACGTGCCAGGCGCCGGCCGCGATGACGCGCTCGGCCGGCGTCACGCTCCAGGGGAGCTCCCCGTCCCAGGTGTCCCAGGCGAAGGCCTCGACCACGTCCTTCGCCGAGGAGCGGGCGGGGTCGAGGCGGTACACCGCCGCCGCCGCCGCCAGGCGCGCGCGGCGCTCGGTGGCGTTCTGGGGCGCGTAGGTGGCCAGCCACTCCCAGCCGTTCAGGGCCGCGTTGCGGTAGGCCTCCGCCCGGGCCGAGTCGCCCGCGGGACCGAAGAGCAGCGCCGCGTGCGCGAGGCACAGCACCGCGTTGCCGGTGGCCTCGCCGATGGTGACCCCGCCGCCGGACCAGTCGTCGCCGGAGGGCGAGGTGCAGTCGAAGTACACGCGCTCCTGGTCGGAGGCGCTGGGGGGCGAACTCGCCGTGCCGCCGCGGCCCTTGGCCGAGGTCATGAAGTGCCCGTCGGGCCGCTGCATGCGCAGGTAGAAGTCGAGCTCCCAGGCCAGCTCGTCCAGGATGTCCGCGACACCGTTGCCGCTCTCGGGGATGTTGAGCTGGCGGTCCTTCCACACGCCGGGGTTCACCTCGTAGGCGAACAGCATCTCGGGGACGCCACGGCCCCACAGGGTCTTCTGGTAGTCGCCGGCGTCGTGCCAGCCGCCGTGGACGTCGAGCGCGCCGTGGTCGGGGGAGCCGGGGCCGGCGGGTGCGGCGTAGTCGGTGGCATGGCAGGCGCCGTCGAGCCACTGGCCGCCGATGCCGGCGAGCCCGGCCAGCGCATCGGAAGCGTACGGTAGCGCCTTGTCGTGGTTGCAGCGCTGGAAGTAGAAGGACTTCATGGCCGCCGCCCCGGCGACGTCATAGACGGTGTCGGCGATGGCGAAGGTGTACGAGCGCAGGTTGTCCCCGGGGAGGTACAGGTAGTATTCGCCCGGCTCGGTAGCGCTCGAGAAGTCGGCCAGCGACACCCGGTCCACCGAGTCCTCGTCACTTTGGAGCGCGCCGCTGATGACGCTCTGGGCGATGGTGTTGTCGGAGAGCCGGCGCAGCTCGACGGTGCTGCCCTCGTGCCCCAGCACCACGGCGATCTTGCGGTCCTGGGGCCGCCAGCCGAGGTGGTTGACCCGCAGGACGCCGCTGAGCTCTCCGAGCGGCTCCACCGGGCCGGCGTCGCCGCCGTCATCGCCGGCGTCCGGGAGCGCGTCGCCGTCCGGGCCGGCGTCCGCGCCGTCGGGCCCGGCGTCCTGTCCCGGATCCCCACCCGGATCCCCGCCCGGATCGCCCCCGGGGTCCCCGCCGGCGTCGTCTCCGTCGTCGCCCGCGTCCGGGCGCTCCTCCCCGTCAGGCAGGACCGCGCCGTCGCCGTCCTCGGTGCTCCCGTCGCTCCCCGCGTCCCACACCTGGATGGTGCCCTGGTGGCAGGCGGTGAGCGCGGCGAGCAGAACGACGGCGTAGAGGAGCCGCATCCAACGGAGCCCATGCGGGTTCATGCCAGGCCTCCCGGATACTACATCTAGAATAGGAGCATCCGAAAGCCGCGGCAAGATCTCGTGGCAAGATCTCGACCGGGCACGCTCTTCCTCTTCGATAAAAATCATCGGCAGCCCACGGAGAACAGGTGGGCGGGGGCTCGTCAACCGGCTCCCAAGCGGTGCTCCAGGGCGCGGATGAGTTCGGCCAGCAGCCGGTTGACCGGAGCGTCGGCGCGGCCAGACAACGCGCCGTTGAGGTAGTCGATCTCGGTGCGCCGGCCGGCCGTAAGATCCGAGAGCAGGCTGTTCCGGTTTCGGGCGGTGCTGCGCACCACGGCGAGAACGCGCTCGATCTCCCGCTGCTCGTCGAGCGCGAGGCCTTGCTCGCGGACGAAGCGAACCGCCTCGATCACCGCCTCGCGCAGGATGGCCAGGGCGGGGGGGTTGTCGAGCAGCCGGCCGTTCTCCCCGCCCAGGATGGCGGCCAGCGCGTTGATGCCCACGTTGACGATGAACTTCTCCATGATCACGCGCCGCACGTCCGGCGCCGCCTGGGTCGGTAAACCCGCTCGGGTCAGCGCCGCGGCCAGCTGCGGCGTCGGATCGGGTGCGCCACCCTCGGGCGGGCCGATGAAGCTCATCCCCTGCGCCGCGTGCACCAGCGCGCCCTGGGCATCGAAGTAGGCGCCCTGGAAGGTGGCCCCGCCCAGCACCCGCTCCGACCCGAGCGCTTGGCGCAACACCTCGAGCGGCCCCAGGCCGTTCTGCACCGTCCACACCCAGCGCATGCCGCGCAGCGCCTGGCCGTGGAGGCGGAGGAGGTCCTCCGTCTGGTGGGCCTTGACGCACACGATGCCGAGCTCCGCCGGCCCGAGCGACGCGCCGTCGGCGGTGGCCGCAAGCCGGAGCCCGCGCTCGCCTCTCCCGTCGCGAAGGATGAGATTGGAATCGGCGCGCCGGGCGGCCCGGTTCGCGTCGTGGTCCAGCAGGACGACGTCCAGGCCGCCTTCGGCGAGCAGGGCGCCAAAGAGCGAGCCGATGGCGCCGGGGCCGGCGACGACGACGCGCATCGAAGGCTCAGCCGATGGGGCGGCGCCTCCGCAAGACGAGCAGCAGGCCGAGCCCGAGGCCGAGGCCGGCGGCGTTGCCGTTCCCGGTGGCGCAGCCGCAGCCGGAGGACTCTTCCTGGCACACGCCGTCCTGGCAGGTGCCCTTCGAGCACTTGGTGCCGTTTACGGCCGGCGGGTTGCTGCACGCGCCGGTCTGCGGATCGCAGGTGCCGTCCATGTGGCACTCGTCCGAGGCCGGGCAGGACTTGCGATCGCTGCCCAGGCACGCGCCGGCCTCGCAGGCGTCGCTCTGCGTGCAGGCGTCACCGTCGTCGCAGGCCGTGCCATCGGCGGCGGCCGGCTGACTGCACTCGCCGCTGATCGGGTTGCACACGCCGGCGACATGGCACTGGTCCTGGGCCTCGCACACCACCGGGTTCGCGCCGGTGCACACACCCTCCTGGCAGGCGTCGCTGCGGGTGCAGGCGTCGCCGTCGTCGCAGGCGGTGCCGTTCTCGGCCACGGGCTGGCTGCACTCGCCGGTGATCGGGTCGCAAGTGCCCGCCGGGTGGCACTGATCGAGCGCCTGGCACACCACCGGGTCGGCGCCGGTGCACACGCCCTGCTGGCAGGTGTCGCTGCGGGTGCAGGCGCTGCCATCGTCGCAGGGGAGGTTGTCCTCGGCCGGCGGGTTGCTGCACTCGCCGGTGGCGGGATCGCACACCCCGGCCACGTGGCAGGCGTCGAGCGCGGTGCACTGCACGGGGGAGAAGCCGCGGCACACGCCGCTCCGGCAGATGTCGTTGCGGGTGCAGGCGTTTCCGTCGTCGCAGGGGGAGTTCTCGGGACGGACCGGATTGCTGCACTGGCCGGTGGCCGGGTTGCAGGTGCCGGCGGTGTGGCAGGAGTCGAGCGGCTGGCACACCACCGGGTCGGTGCCGGTGCAGGTGCCGTTCAGGCACAGGTCGGTCTGGGTGCAGGCGTCACCGTCGTTGCAGGAGGGCGGGTTCTGTTGTCCGCCCGCGATGCAGGTGCCGGCGACGCACACGCCGTCGCTGTCGCACAGCGAGCAATCGGCGCGCACCGTGTGGGTGCAGCCGGTCCCGGTGAACTGGTCGGTGGTGCAGCTGTTGCCGTCGTCGCAGTTGTGCACGGACACCACGACCTGGTCGCTGGCGGACTCCTCGGCGTCGGAGACGGTGAGCTCGAAGGTCAGCTCGGTCTCGCCCGGCAGGACGGGGGCGGTGAAGGTGGGGCGCGCGGTGTCAGCGCCGGTGAGCGTCACCACCGGCCCGTCGACCTGGGCCCAGGCGAAGGTGATGGGATCGGCGTCGGGATCGCGGCTTTGGCTCCCGTCGAGCGTCACGGTGGCGCCGGCGACCACGTCTTGATCGGGGCCGGCGTTGGCCACCGGGGGCCGGTTGCCACCGCCGCAGGCCAGCTGCTGGCACACCAGCGACTGGGTGTCCACGCGCACGTCGTCGATCCACCAGCCGGTGCCGGAGACGCTGCTGTCGCTGGTGAAGTGGAAGCGTATCAGGACCGGGCCCGGCCCGATGCCGGAGAGATCCGCGGTGACCCGCTGCCAGGCGATGGTGCCCGACCAGCCCGGGCTGCCGGAGACGGAGCCGTTGTAGCCGTTCTCGCTGATGCGCGAGCCGAGGTCGGTGAAGCTCTGCCCGCCGTTGGTGGAGATCTCGATGCGCCCGCCGTCGTAGGAGGACTCGCTGGCCAGGCGGTGCCAGAACTGCAGGCTGGCGGCGGCGCCGATGGTGATGGAGGGGGTGCGCAGCCACTTGTCCGAGGTGGTGCCCGGATCGGAGCAGAACCAGGCGTGGGTGGGGGAGTGAGACGAGGTGGTGACGTAGGCCCAGTCATCGCTGCCCGAGGTCGCGCCGTGGGTCCAGCCGTTCGGCGGCGTGCCTTCCATGTCGTCGAAGAACTGGTCGGCGGCGAGATCGGCGTTCATGTCCTGGGTGAAGTTGGCGACGTCGGGGGTGGGCAGCTCGTCGGCGCTCACGCGCAAGGTGAAGGGCACGTCCTCGGCCGGGCAAGCCAACGTCAGGTCGCCGCGCACCACCACCGGGGCGATCACCGTCTGCCCCGCGGCCACCGTGCTCAGGCTGGCCGGGGCCACCTGGGTGCAGTCGGGGGCGGCCAGCGAGACGGTCACGTTGTGGGCGTCGGCGCTGCCCTGGTTCTCGAGCGTGAGCCGGAAGGTGGCCGCCTCGTTGGCGTCGGGGATGCCGTCGGCGTCGCAGCCGGCCAGCGCGTCGTCCACCGCGTGGGAGGAGAAGACGAAGCGGGGCCGCTGCACCGACACGCCGAAGCGGCTCGTCCCGCTCGCGCCCTCGGCGGTGCTCCAGGCGAGCTGCAGGTCGATGAGCGCGCCGTCGGGAGCGCTCGGGTTGATGTCGAACTCGGCGTGGGTGGTGGAGCGGGCGGTCGCGCCCGGGGCCACCGTCGGGAAGGCGGGGTGCGAATGGGTGATGGTGGCGGTGCTCCCCGGCGTGCTCAGGGTGGCGTTGATGCCGGTGGCCGCGACGGTGCCCACGTTCTTGACCGTGATGGGCAGCACGATGTGCCGGCCGGGGGTGGGCGGCACCGGGGTTGTGCCGTTCGAGGTGACTTCGTGGGACTGGCGGGAGAGGTACGGCCCGCTGGCCGGGATGACCTGGATGGTGCCCGAGTGGCGGCGCAGGTTGTGGCCGGTCACGGTGATGGTCAGATCGCCCACGTCGGCGGGCACCGGGTTCATGATCAGGGTCACCTGTCCGGCGGCGTCGGTGTAGCCGACCTGCTGCACGCCCAGGCCGCGCAGGCTCACCAGGGCGCCGGCCACGGGGGTGGCGCCGTTCATGACGCTCACGTCCACGCTGTCGAGGCCCAACGGCAGTTGCTGGGGATAGATGATACTGGCGGTGAAGGGCACGTCGGTGTAGAGGTCGATGCTGCCGTCGCCGAGGTCGTTGTACTCCTCGAAGTAGTACGCCATGTTGTCGACCGGTCCGTAGTATGCCAGCGTCTGCATCTTGGCGTTCCGGTTGATGGCCGAGAGCTTGGTGATGTTGGAGGCGAACACGCCGTCCCAGAGTCTCCTCTCCAGGATATCGTCCTCGTCCCAATAGGTGTTGTTGCTCGAGCCGAAGAACAGGATGGCGCCGCCCTGGGTCTTGTTGATCCACATCTCGCCCCAGCAGTCGCCGCCCGAGCGGCCGAAGGTCCCGGTGACGCAAGCGTTGCTGATGACGTACGGCGCGGCGTCGGCCGGCAGCACCTGGTTGAGGTAGGTCTGGGTGAAGGACGGGTCGGCCCACTCGGTCTCTCCGCCATGGCCCGACATGTTGATCACCAGCCGGCCGTCATGGAGCGCGTTCTTGATCACCGTCTCGGTCAGCCCGCCCGCGCTGCAATAGAGCCGGTCGCCGCCGGGCTGGGGGTTGGCCGGGTAGGTTCCGGTGTAGCCGCGCGGCGAGGTGTAGGTGTTGATGACGTAGTTGTGGGTGCCCTCCGTGACGTTCGAGCGATCGCAGGAGGCGAGGAACGAGAACTTGCGCATCCAGGCGGTGGTGGTGGGGAAGTTGGCCCACAGGTAGCCCGTGGCGCGGGTGAGGTAGGTCGAAAGCTCGGTCGCGTTGTTTACGCTGATGCGCGAGACCAGGATGTCCGGGGCCAAGAGATCGGCGGTGTAGTTGTCGGGATCGATGGCGGCGTAGTAGTTGTCGGTCACCTGGCTGTTGCCGCCGCCGCTCCCGGTGAACACCGGCACGTCGGCGGTGTCGCCCACCAGCACCACCTGGCTCAGGGCGGGCGCGCTCCAGGAGAGATACTGGTTGCGGATGTAGGTGCGCACCGCGGCCGGGGTGCTGCCGCCGACGTTGGCCATGGAGACGAGCTCGACACGGTGGCCCTCGGCGCGGCGCAGCTCGGCGTAGGCGGCGAGATTGGCGTCGCCGGCGTAGGCGGTGCCGGCGATGATCAGGATGCCCTCGGCGTACTTCTGGGTGGAGGTGCCCTTGCTGCGGGTCGCCGGGCGGGAGTTCAGGGTGTTCTTGGAGAGCCAGGCGTCGAAGCTCGGGGAGGAGACGAACGCCGCGTCGACGGCGGCGATCTCACCGGCCGGAACGAACCGAAGCGCGAGCGAGGCCTCCAGCGTGGTCTGGACCTCGCGCCGGGCCGGGTTGTAGCGGAAAGGGCGGTATTCCAGCAGGAACAGGTGGTGGCCTCGGACCACGAACGGGCCGCTCACCACGGCTTCCTCACTGGGGTACAGCTCGTCGCGGCCGTAGGCCTCGTCGTCCTTCACGAACGCCACCCGGTCGAAGGCGCCGGGGAGCTTGGGCACCGGCAGCTGTACCGGGAGCACTTCCTCCGCGAGCTGGGACGTCTGGCGGCTGAGGGCCGTGAACTCGACCACCGGCCGGGTCCCCGCCGGAGCCTCGATGAAACGCCGTACCACCGGCAGGCGCGGCCGTCCGAGCTCGTTGGTCACGCCGCAGTTCGGGCAGTCGAGCAGAGAGTAACGCCCGCCGGACAACTCGGTCCGCCGGAGTTCGTAGCGGCCGGGCAGGGCCGAGAGCGAGAGCATCTGTCCGTCAAAAGCGGTGACCTGGAGTTCGGGGGTGACGGCCACGCCGATATTCTCCCGCGGGGCCGGCGCCGGGGCGCCAGAGAGCGGGTCCGTGACCGCTCCGTCCTGGCAGGCGACGAGCCCGGCCAGAAGCAGGCACACCGAAAAAATCCTCACCAGGGAAAGCGCGCTCTTCATGGACATACTCCTTGAAAAGGGGATTCGTCGGACCTTGTACCCTACGGCTCCACCGCGCCCGAGTCAAAGGCTTTTTTTCCGGCGGGGATTGCCAGAAGCCCGTCACCGTTCGTCACGTCCGTGGCTGGTTCCAACCGTGCGGTTCAGTCCGTAAGAGAGAACGACGCCGGGCGGCCCATCTCGTCGGCGGGGCAGAACTCGGAGAGGTCCTCCAGCAGCGGGCCGGAGAGGCCGCGCAGCTCTTCCAGGAACGAGTCGAACTTCGCCGAGAGCGCCTGGGGCATGTCCTCGGTGTACGAGACGTAGAAGATGAACGAGTCCAGCAGCCGGTAGAACCCGTCCAGCATGCGGATGATCTCGACCGGGAAGGCGGTGAGATCTTTCGCGGTGAGGTCGAAGTAACGGCTGCGCATGGTTTGCAACAGCGGCTGGCGGGTGCGGTGCTTGGACCACAGCCGAAACAACATGTCCTTGCGGAACCCCAGGTCGAACACGATGCGGTCGATCTCGCGCAGCAGCAGGGCGGCCAGGCGCTCGCGTTGCTCATTCGGGGATCTTTGCTGGCGCGCCTTCCGGGCGGGCGCTTTTTTCTTCGTCGTCCTCATGCGGTCAACCTACCCGCGCCGAACGCGGAATGCAACTTCGTCCCGCGGGGCCGGAGGAGGCAGGGCTCCCTCGCGGATCCGCGGCGTCACTGGCTCTGGATCTGGGCGAAGGCCTGCATGAGCGCGCTGTCCGTGGCGCGATCGAGCGCCTCCTCGGTGAGCTCTTTCTTTTCCGCCTTGGAAAGATCGGTCCCGTCGATCCAGGCATCCCCCTCGCCACCGACCTGGAAGGCCAACCGCCGCTCGAGCATGGTCCGCCCCTGGATGCCCACCCGCGCGAAGAACGTCGTCCGGCCGCCCTCGGGCGTGACTCGAAACTCGTCCAGCGACGGCCGCAGCAGGTACCCCACCAGGCCGCGGCGCTCGAGGTGGGCGCCGAGCTCCTCATCGGAGAGAACCCGATGCTCGCCACATCCCAGCACCGCCCCGCGGGCCGCCTTCACCCGGGCCTGCAGCGTCTCCAGGATGCGCCGGCCCAGCGCCGGTGACGAGCGTGGCGGCAGCGCCGGGGCCTCGAGCTCCACCATGACCACCGGCGGAGCGGGCAGGGCACGGTCGAGGAGGATGAGCGATTTCTCGGCGTGGTTCGCAATCAGCTTGCTCTTGTGCCCCACCAGCGGGCCCAGCAAGGTGCGGGCCTCCTGGTCGCCGACCTGTCCCAGGGCGAGCGCCGTCGCGGCCCGCAGCGCATCGGGCTCGTTCTGGGCGGCCAGGATCTGGCGCAGCCGTGGCGCGGCCTGCGTCACCTTGTGCTTGCCCGCCTGGGCCACCGCCTTGAGGCGCACCTTGAGCGATGGATCCGACAGCGAACGCAGGAGCAGGCTCGGGTTCGCCTCCTGCGCCGCCGCAGCCAACGGACCGAGGAGCGGAAGGAAAAACGAGACCATCACGATCCGAACGGCCCGGGGCCTCATGAGAAGATTCTTACCCGCAATTGCGGCTTGCGCAACAGGCTTTTCCGGGGGGCCAGAAAGCCAGGTCCCTGGCTGCGATCGTTGTTCGGGGGGGGCCGGAGTTGACCCGGGCGTGCCAGACGGAGTATCTCTGAGAAGGAAAGGGGGGCCGATGCCCGAGCGCGATCCGACCCCGGAGATGGAGCGCCACCCGTACCACCGGCGCTTCGTGCGGCACAAGGTGCGCCTGCGGGTCAAGGTGAACGGCGGGCGGAGCTTTCAGACCTGGACCCACAACGTCTCAGAGGGCGGGAGCTGCTTCGAGATCCCCGCCACGCTGGAAGTCGGGCGGACGGTGGGGGTGTCCATCTACCTGCCGGACGCGCCGGTCGAGGCCCAGGCCCGGGTGGTGTGGAGCGACCGGGGGCGCAAGGGGCAGCGTCACGGAGCGGAGTTCGTGTCGTTCGAGCTCGACGGCCGCGAGCGGCTACGGCTTTTTCTCGATGGCTTGTGAGAGCCGCAGCTCGTCCTCCACGAGCAGCTTGCCGACCATCCCGCGGTACAGGGCCAGCAGCGCCCGGCGCCGGGTCGCCTCGTCGGCCACCGCGCCGCTGAGCGAGAGCGTCGCCCCGCGGAAGGCGAGGCGGATCCCGGTAAGACCCGCCTCCTGCAACGCCTTCTCCAGTCGGACGAGCTGCGCCTGGAGCCCGGCCACGGTGTAGCGCACCTGCACCTTGCCCGGGTCGAGTTCGGGATGGGAGAGGAACTCGGCCAGCGCCGCGAGGCAGCCCGGGCCGTCCACCTGGCACTCCAGCACATCGTCCCCGGACTTCTGGCAGCAGCCGGCGGCGGCCGGCGGAATGGCGACGGGTTTCGCCTCGGCCGGGTGCGCCACCACCCGCATTTCCCACACCTGGACGGCCCGCAGGACGCGGTTCTGCCACAAGAGCAGCGCGCTCCCGGCCTCGCGCGCGTGGAAGAACACCTCGTCCGTCTCCAGCACCGAAAACTCCACCACCGGCGGGCCTTCCAGGGTGGCGGTCCACTCGCCGCGAGGGCGGGGCAGGATGACGTCGTCGCCGGGCGCGAGCGCCACCACCGCGTGGGGCGGCACGGCCAGCGCCGCCGGGGAGATCAGCGCGAGCAGGAGCCACAGCTTCCGCATGGCGTTCCTCCCGCCGCGCTCACATGGGGATGTTGCCGTGCTTTCGCGCCGGGCGCAGCTCGCGCTTCTGGCGCAGCATCTCGAAGGCCTCGACGATGCGGGCGCGCGAGTCGCGCGGCGCGATCACCGCCGAGAGGAAGCCGCGCGAGGCCGCCAGGTACGGATGGTAGAAGGCCTTCTGGTACTCCGCCACCTTCTCCTGGAACTTGGCGGCGCGGTCGGCGGCGGACTCGATCTCCTTGCGGAAGATGATGCGCGAGGCCCCCTCGGCGCCCATGACGGCGATCTCGGCGGTGGGCCAGGCCATGACGCAGTCCGCGCCCAGGTCCGACGAGCACATGGCCAGGTAGGCGCCGCCGTAGGCCTTGCGGGTGATCAGCGTCACCTTGGGCACGGTGGCCTCGGAGTAGCACCACAGCAGCTTCGCCCCGTGGCGGATGATGCCCGCCCACTCCTGGTCCGTCCCCGGCAGGTAGCCGGGCACGTCGGTGAGCGTGAGCAGCGGGATGTTGAAGGCGTCGCAGAAGCGGATGAAGCGGGTGGCCTTGTCCGAGGCGTTCACGTCCAGGCAGCCGGCCATCACCTGCGGCTGGTTGGCGATCACCCCCACCGGGTATCCGTCCAGGCGCACGAAGCCCACCAGGATGTTGGGCGCGTACAGCTCGTGCGGCTCGAAGAAGTCGTTCTGGTCGGCGATGGCGCGGATCACCGCGCGCATGTCGTAGCCCGCGCGCGGGTCGTCGGGGATGACGCGATCGAGCTCCGGGACGGCCCGCGCCGGATCGTCGCCGGCATCGAGGCGGGGCGGCTCGGAGAGGTTGTTGGAGGGGAGGTACGAGAGCAGGGTACGGATCTTGTGCAGGCAGTCGTCGTCGCTCTCGCAGGCGAAGTGGGCGCAGCCGCTCTTCTGGCAGTGGGCCATGGCCCCGCCCAGCGCCTCGAAGCTGACCTCCTCGCCGGTCACCGACTTGATGACCTCGGGGCCGGTGATGAACATGTAGCTTACGTTCTTTACCATGAAGACGAAGTCGGTCATGGCCGGCGAGTACACTGCGCCGCCGGCGGTGGGGCCCATGATGCCGGAGATCTGCGGGATGACCCCGGAGGCCAACGAGTTGCGGTAGAAGATCTGCCCGTAGCCCGACAGCGCGTCCACCCCCTCCTGGATGCGGGCGCCGCCCGAGTCGGCCAGGCCCACGAAGGGCGCGCCGGTCTTGAGGGCCAGGTCCATCACCTTGCAGATCTTCTTCGACTGCATCTCGGCCATGGTGCCGGCGCGGGCGGTGAAGTCCTGGGCGTAGGCGAACACCCGCCGCCCGTCGATGCGGCCGTGACCGGTGACCACCCCGTCGGCCGGGATCTCGGTCTTGTCCATGCCGAACTGGGTGCAGCGGTGGCGCACGAACAGATCGAGCTCGGTGAAACTGCCGGGGTCGAAGAGCCGCTCGATGCGCTCGCGGGCGGTGAGCTTGCCCTCCTTGTGCTGCTTCTCGACGGCCTTCTCGCCGCCCATGGCGCGCTCGGCGCGCTCGCGCTCTTCCAGCTCTCGGATCCGCTCTTCCACCGACGGCATGGCGCACCTCCGGCACACGTTCGCGCCGAAGCCTGTCACGCGGCCGGGCGGGTTGTCAAACCAGGCCGCAACTCGCCGTCACGCTAGTCATCCAACCGTGTTGACACGTCAATTCTTCTTGGGCGCGGCGCGCAATATCACCCAATCTGCCTTCCTCCCAACGATGAGCAAGTTGGCGGAACCTCGGCCGAAAACATTTGGCAAGGGGGCTTTGCCCCCTTGAACCCCCAGAGCGCCCATAACAACCTTCCGCTAAGTGATAATCCCTGAGAGAACCCGCAAAGAAAACCTGCTGACAAGAATGATCCCCGAAAGACTGGGTGCCCTCTTCGATGAAGAGGAGCATGCCCGCATGCTCCTCATGTCAGCGGCTCCAGCCGCAGCTCGGCTGCTGTCAAGGGTGAGCGAAGCGAATCCCGATATGACCGCAGGCCCTTGACAGCACAAGCCGAGCGGAGGCTACGCCAGAATGGCCCGGGGTCGCAGGCGCCGCACCGCCTGGCCGCAGTTGCTTCCGATGCGGTCCTCGCGCCCGTCGCCCACGCTCCAGATGACCTCGAAGCCCTCCCGGCCGAGGAGCCGCGCGGCCGGCTCCAGCTCCCGCTGGCGCGGCGTGCGCAGCAGGCTGGCGAGACGGTGGCGGGCGCTCTCGCCGGTGGGGTTGAGCGGGGTGAGTTTCACCAAAAAGCGCGCCGGATCGAACCGCTCGGCGATGAGGCGGGGATCGAACGGCGAGCCGTCGGCCAGGGCGAAGTTGAGCCCCACCTTGCGATCGCCCGCTTCCACGAAGGCCTCGCCGAGCCGGGCAAGCTCGGCCAGATCGAGGTGGGGCATGGGGATGAAGCGGCGGCGCGTCACGGCGTCGGTGGACTGGACCGAGAACTGGAGCTGGAACCGGCCCGTAAAATGCCGGCGCTTCACCGAAAGCAGGTCGGAGAACCAACCTTCGCGTCCCCGCGGCGCGATGGTGGCGACGCAGCAGAAAAGGCCGCGCGTGGGCAGGAGTTCCGGCAGCGCCTCGGCGGCCCGGGGCACGGCGTCGTTGAGCGAGGGCTCGCCCATGCGCGCGAAGTGGACCTTGAGCTTTCCGCAGGTGTGTGCAAGGCGCGGGTGGCGGGCCCGCGCCCAGCGTACCTGGGCCAGCAACTGCTCCGTGGTGAGGTTGCCCCGAAAGTCTCCGCCGGCGTCGCAGCACGGGCATCCCACTGGACAACCGAACTGCGTCGAGAGGTTGATGATCCATTTTTCGCGGCGGGGCAGGGGAGGGGCGCGTCCGTCCACGGTCTCGGCAAGGCGGCCTCGACCGAAGTCGAGCACCGCTACGGTGGCGACTCGCGAATCTCCGCTCAACGACATCACACGGGGGAAAACGGACGACTCAGTCATGGGATGTCTCCTGCAGGAAGGTCCGGGCAGCGATGGCCGCCACCTGACCGTCGGCCAGGGCCTGGGCGCAGAAACGCAGGCCCCGGCCGCGTACGTCTCCGGCGAAGAACAACCCCGGCGCGAGCCCCGCCACGGGAAGCTCGGCCGGCACCTCGGGGACGAGGCCCTCGATCAGCTCGCGCGCCGGGGTCCGGCCGATGCAGACCGCCAGGTGGTGACAACTCGCACAGCGTTGGCTGCCGGCGACCTTGGTGAAGATGCGAACGGCCCCCGGAGCGATGTGCACCGACAGGACTCGCTGGCGAGCCATCACCCGAACGCCCGCCCGGCGCGCCTCGCGCACGAGCGGAGCGGGAGCCCGGAGCCGGTCCGAGCGGACCAGGAGCCTCACCCGGGCGCCCCGGTCGGTGGCCGACAACGCGGTATCCAGGGCCGCTTCTCCGCCGCCCACCACCACCACGAAGCTGCCCCGCAGGTCGCGCGGCAGGGTGCGGGCGTCGCGGTGGAGCCAATTCCCGGCGACGGCCGGCGCCCAGGGCACGGGCCGCGAGCCGGTGGCCAGGATCACACATCGGGCGCGCCAGGACCTTTCTCGATCATCCTCGCAGAGAAAGGCGATCCCATGACGCTGGAGGCGCACCACCCGCGTGTGCTGGAGGCGGACGTGGCGGTCTTGTAGATGTCGCTCGAGTCGGCGGGAGAGCGCATCGCCGGAGGCGGGCCGCCCCAGGGCGGGCAGGTTGTCGATGCGCCGGGCCGCCCGGGCGAGGCCCCCCACCGGCTCGTCGCCGATCCCGAGCGCGGCGATCCCCTGGCGCGCAAGCTCGCTGAGCGCGGCCGCGCCCGCCGGTCCGAGGCCGACGACGATGACGGGAAAGAGTGGCTGGCTGGATGTTCTCGCGCGCACCACCACCTCCGGGGCGAGCGGGGTAGCAATCGCCTCTCGCCAGAAGCGGTGGGGATGCCTCGCCGGCGGCGAGCCTGACATCACCGCATGGGGCGAACTATATCCGCCCGCCGCCGCCAGTCAAGCCGCCGCGCCGAGCGGAGCAAATCAAAAACCCCAAAAAGATTCTGGCAAGGGGGCGCGCCCCCTTGAACCCCCCCCCCCAACCCCCCCCCAAAAACAAAAATAAAACGCAAAACCCCGAATAAACCAAGGGTAAAAAAG
>CAZLNM010000085.1:0-22658 GCA_964561025.1 uncultured Myxococcales bacterium | reverse complement strand
CTTGACGGCACAGATCGGGCAGAGGCCAAACGCTCACGGTCAGCAGGTTTTCGCCGGGATTATCCTTGGCAGCAGGTTTTTTCCCGGTTCTTTCTGGGGGGTCAAGGGGGCTTTGCCCCCTTGCCTAGGTCTTTTCTTTATTTGGGGATGTCGAGGGTGAGGATGACGTCCTTCTGGCTGAGGTAGCGGACGTTCATGTCCTTGAGCTTGGGATAGCCCGCCTGGTCCACGCTGATCTGGTTGACCGAGTACTTGCGCACCGCCTGGAGCGCGGCGCCTCCCTGACTGGCGTAGCTGGTCTGGAGGCCCAGCGAGCCGCTTTCCAGCGATTCGGTGCGGAACCCCTTGGGCAGGGACTGGAGCAGGATGTTCTGCGGGAAGGTCACGGTCACGCTCATGTCGTCCAGCCACTTGAAGGGATAGCGCAGCATGTGCTCGCGCTTCTCGGCGGTGGGCATGGGGCAGACGTCGTAGGGCCGCCCGGTGCGGGTGTACATGGTGGGGCAGGCCACGTGGTGCAGGAAGGGGCTGGCCTTGACCACCATGCGATCGCGCATGAGCTGGGCGTGGTTGGGGACATGGTAGCTGATGGTGATCTCGAGCGGCTTGTCCACGTCGTCGAGGTTGAGGACCGCAAAGTCGTCCATCTCCGCCTTGTCGGCGGTGGCGGTGGCGATGGAGCGCACCGCGCTCTCGCGATCTTTGGGGTTGAGCGGGGTGAGCCAGGTACGGTAGGCCAGCGCCATCTGGCCGGTGATCACCGAGCGCGCGTCCACCTTGGCCACGCCCTCCACGGTGATCGCGCCGGTCACGGTGATCTCGCGCTTGTTCTCGGCGGCGGCGGAGATGGGCAGGTCGCGGAACGACACCTGGCCGCCCTTGACGAACAGGGCCTTGCGGCCCTCGAAGGCCCAGGGGATCTTGCCGAAGCCCACCAGCCGGTTGGTGGTGTCGAGCAACGTGCCGTCGGGCAGCGCCAGCAGCGGGTGGGTGAACTGGTACAGGTCGGGCACGCCCTCCAGCGGCGCCACCTGGTCCGCGGGCGAGGTCAGCACCACCGTGGCGTCCAGCCCCTGGGATTGCAGCATGAGGAACATCAGGTTGGCCGCCTGCTCCGGGGTGGCGGTCTTCTCCTCCACGATCTGCTTTATCTTGACGGGCGAGATCTCGATCTCCCGCGGCACGTAGGACAGCCCCTCGTAGGCCTCGATGGCGAGGTTGTGCTTCACCCAGTGGTAGATGGCCCGGGCCTTCTCCTTCGGGTCGGCGACGCCGGCCACGGCCTTCTCCGCCAGCTCCTTGGCGATGGCGGGCGGCCGGCCGTAGTGGTTGAACCATTTGAAGTACGTCTCACCCAGGGTGTTCCAGTCCCAGCGCTTCTCGCCCTGCCACACGTACACCGCCGCGCCGAGGTCGGTGATCTCGGGCATGCCCTCCTCGGCGATCACCGCGGGCACGTCGCGGGCCTCCCACACGTCGAAGGTGGCCTGGCGGCTGACACCCACGTAGCCCATCATGCCGGTGATCATGCCGGTGGTGTCGCCGTAGTCGGGCTTGAGACCCACCGGGTCGTAGATCACCGGCTGGATCTCGGAGCGCTGGATGGGCCGCGCCATCATGAACTTGGAGTACAGCACCGGCGCGTCCATCTTGGAGAACATCCACACCGGCGCCCCGCCCCGCTTGGTGTAGCGGTAGCTGATGACGTCACCCGCGTCCAGGCCGGGGAACACGATCACCGTGCGGTAGGCGTTGATGGGCGGGGTGATGTCGGGGATGATGTCCTTGGCCACCATGGTGGTCATGAAGTCGCTCTTTCCGAGCTCCACCTTGCGGCCATCGGGCTTCTCGATGGTGGCGGCGATGTCGAGCAGATCGCCGACGTGCGAGATGAAGATGTTTCCGAAGTGGTAGCCCTCGGTGGCCGCCCGGTCCAGCAACTTGATCTTGGCGTACTCGGTGGTGGCGTAGGAGGGGTAGTAGCTGTTGCCGATGTCATAGGGGTGGAAGTGCACGTAGCCCACGTTGTACAGGTACACGGCGTGGACGTTCTGGTACTTGCCTTCGGGGGCGCGCGCGTTCTCCACCTCGGGCGGGATGATCACCAGGTCGCCCGCGGCGCAGGCGGAAAGCAGCCACGCGGCGGCGAGCGAGACGACACAGCGACTGCGGGAAGGTGCCATGGGTCGTCCTTTCTGTTGGACCGCTCAAACCTTCTTCTTGGCCGGCTCGAACATGAGCACGAAGTTCCCGGCGTCCAGCGCCTTTCGCAACGACTCGCGGGCGGTGGGGTACTTGTCCGGCGGGATCTGGAGCTGCTTCAGCGCCATGCGGTACTCGGTCACCACCCGGTCGCCTTCGATCTGCGTGAGGCGCTCGGCCGAGACCCACTCGTCGTCCAGGGTGAAGTTCTTGGGCTGGCCGGCGAGCTCCATCCCGGCCGGGATGGCCACCTCGTAGCGGATGCGGGTCAGGGTCAATGAGTTGAGATCGACCGGGTACCGGCGCTTGGGAAGCGACAGCAGATCGGACAGCGAGCTCAAGAAGGGCCGCTTCACGTCGAACGACACGCCCCGGCCGGTGCTCGGAAAGGCCTTGTCGAGGCGCGCCTTGAACTGGATGGCGAACGGTTGGTTGTTGTCGTCCTTGCCCGTGGTGACCTGCTCGAGCAGGGTGGCCTGGGGGTACGCCTCGCGCAGCATCTCCTGCAGATACTTGGGCCAGCGGTCGCCGGGGTACTCCTGCGCGCGGGAGCGGAAGTTGCCCGCGGTGTTGCCGGTGGTGGTGAGCATGACGCTCATCTGCGCGGTCTCCGCGTCCTGGGGCCGGAACTCGACCTTCCACTCGGCCTGGTTGTACTCGGCGGGCTGGACCGGAATGAAGTCGAGGAACGGCGCCCCCGGGCGGGCCACCACCACGTGCACGCCCTGGTCGGCGGCGGGCGTGGTCTTGTAGTCCAGGTCGCGATAGGTGGCGTCCATCCAGTACACCTGGCCATCGGCCTCCACCCGGGCGATGGAGTGGTTGAAGTGGAACGGCCCCGGCAGATCGAGCGGCAGCTTGCCGAGAGAGGGCCGGATGCCGATCAGGATGGGATCGGCCTTGAGCCCCAGCTCGCGGCACAGCACCGTGATCAGCCCCGCCACCGCCTTGCAATCGCCGTACTTCTTGCTGCACACCACGTGCGCCGACAGCGGGATGAAACCGGCCAGGCCCTTCTCCAGGCCGACGTAGCGCACGTTGTTGTTCATGTAGTCCCACACCATTTTCAGCTTCTCGGTCTCGGTCTTGGCCTTCTCGGCGATGGCCTTCGCCACTTCCTTCACCGGCTCGGTGATCTCTTGCTTGTCCTTGATCATCTCGTGCCAGCAGGTCCCCAGGTCCTCCCATGAACGGATGGCCTTGCAGGCCGGGTACTCGCCGAAGGCCGAGACCTTCTCGTTGGCCACGCGGAGCTGCGCCAGCACGTCGGAGGGCGCCACCATGCCCTTCTCGATGAAGATGGGCGGCACGTCGCGCGCGGTCCAGGTGCGGCGCAGGCGGTTGCCGGCGCGCTCCTCCACGGGCTTGATGTCGATGTTGTCGGTGCGCCACTTGTAGGCGAAGTCGGCCGGGGTGTCGAGGGTGTAGCTGACTTCCAGCACCGGATCGCGATCCTGGAAGTTGAGCCCGCCCACGCCCAGGAACTTCGCCGAGCGGATGCGGTAGCGCTCCTCGAGGATGGCCCCGGGGCCGGCGCCCTTGAGCTTGAACACCATGCAGCGCTGGTCCTGCTGCGGGATGGCCCAGTCCACCCAGGTGATGTCGCGGATGTCGGCCTTGTCGAGCGGGAAGACCTTGCCGTCCGGGGCGATGGCGCGGGCCTCGATCGACTCCACCTTGTCCCAGGTCTCGTTGTAGCAGATGGCCCGTTCGATGCGGCAGTTGGACGAGTCCTCGCCGCAGTCCAGCGCCTTGCGATCCAGGATCTTGATGCGGCGGAACCCCTCCGTGATCAGGCTCTCGCCCCGGTCGTCCACCGTCCCGGTGGAGCGGTCCTCCAGCACCACCGCCACCGCGCCCTCGAAGCGGGTGGGGGTGACGTTCTCGTACTGTTTGATGACCGCGGTCCCGGACGCGGCGCAGCCGAAAACCAAAGCGGCCAGGGATAGCGCGAACCAGCAACGGGCCATTTTCATGAGATCCTCCTGCTTATCGTCAGGCGACGGACGCTTCAGTAGAACTCGGCCCCGAAGGCTTCGACCACGGGCAGCCGCACCGGCTCGCCCGGTTTCACCGTCTCGGGCGCGATGAACTTGTGACCCTTCTGGAAGTACTCCACCTGCTCCGGGCTCAGGGTCTGGAGCACCACCTTGCCCTCGGCCACCGCGCGCCGCTCCAGGCACTCGGCCGGCGTCTCGAAACGCGGCTTGGCCATCACCCGCAGCATGAGCTTGTCCTCGGCGTCGGCGATGGCGAACCAGGCCCGGGCGTGCTTGCAGAAGTCCTTCACCTTGCCTTCGACGCGGACGATCTTCCCCTCGTACTTGGCGGGATCCTTGACCAGATCGGCCACGGCCACGGCGTCGGCGCCGGCGAGCTTGGCGCCGGCCTTCTCGACCTTCGCCGGCTCGGCCACGCCGGGCTCTCCCGTCGTGGGCGCACTCGCGGCGTCCTTCTTGTCGCAACCGATAGCGAGCATGGCCAGGACGGTCAAGGACCACCAGAACAGGCGCATATTATCCTCCTCGTGCTGTTCGCCGGCGCGGCCGCGACGGCCACCCCGAGCGGCGAAATCATAGACACACCCCACGAGCGACTTCAAGAGCATACTCGCCGGCCGACTAGTCGTTTCGCAGGCGTTTAAGGTCCCACAGGTGAACCTTCTCGGACGTGGCCAGGACGAGGAGAGGAGCGCGAGCTTCGTCCGGGCCGACGGAGGCGATGGCGAGATCCACCGGCACCCCGGGCAGAGAAGCTCCCCGCGCGATTTCCACCAGTGTCAGGTTGTCCGCCGCGACCGCATCATCGGAGAGCTTGAACTCTACGAGGTTCGTCTGGTTGACCGGCGCCGGCTTGACCTGAGCCAGGATGGCGATGTTGAAAGTCCCTTCCGTGTAAACGACCATATGATTGCAGGCTGGGCAATCGGCGATCTTGGGAGTGTCGTAGGGTTCGCCGACCTTCCAGGCGTAGAGCTTGGGCTCGCTGGGCGCACTGAAATTCCGCAACAGACCGAACAGCCATTTGCCCGAGGGGGAATAGGCCAGTTCGTCCGCCGAGGCCAGGTCGGTGGCGATGTCCGAAAAGCTTGCCACGTTGTTGGTGATGGTGGCCAGCACGATCTTGGTGGGAACCGAGGTCTCGCGCCCGCCCAATGCCAGTTGGTATTGATCGACCGGGAAGTCCAGGCTGAAAACCTTGATCTGCGGATTGGCCGGCTGGTTCAGCACCGCAGCGTTGGAGTTGAAATCGAACAGATGGAGGAGGTTTTCGTTGTCGACCGTGGCGACGTAGCGCGACGGCGCACCTGAAACCATGAACTCCTCCGATAGTGCCAACGCCTTCGCATCCATCTGCTGCCAGGGATTCATGACCAAGCGCCAGTCATTGGCAGACCGTTCATACAGTTGCAGCCGGTCACCGTTCAGGTCGCGGCAACCGGCGAGCAGCCCGTTGTGGTTTGGGAAAGAAAGGAGCGGACCGATGTTGAGGCAGTCCGTAGCGGTCCAGGGCGCATCACGCGACGCCGCCGGAACGACCACAAGGCGGCTCTCGTCGAGCAAGAAGCCGATCTGCCAGCCCGCGGAGCGGCGAGGATCGTTGGTGCATCCGACCAGCAGGTAGGCCCACTCGCCGTCTTGCGAGAAGGTGAGCTCGACGTTCTCTCCGCAGGGGTTGGCAAGCTCGAGGTGGCCGCCGTTGCCATTGTTGGCGAAGTGAACCTGGTCGGCGCAGGTAGCGAACGGGTCACAGGTGATGCCATTGCAGTCGGCGTCGGAGTGGCAGGCCTTCCCCTGGGTGCCCCAGTCGGGGATGAACACGTTGCAGGCAGCGACGGCGAGCCCCAGCGTGAACAGGACCATGGCTATCGAGGCGCGCATGCTAGAACCTCCCCACCACGCCGAGGCTCGCCCCGCCGCCCGGGAGCGGCGTGGCCGCCACCGCCGCCGGCGCGCCGTCGTCGAGGAGCCACAGGATGAGCCCGGTGGCCATGAGGGCCGCCCCGGCGCCGAAGCTCGCCCACATGAGGCCGGTGAAGGTGCGGGTCTTGCCGAGCGAATTCACCTCGCCGTTGTCGTAGGCGTCCGCCTCCTTGAGCGCCAGGCCCAGGAAGGCGAAGCCCAGGGCCGAGACCCCGGCGCCCGACCACAGGGTGACGTGGCCCCACAGGTTCAGGGCCGAGCGCGGCCGCTCCAGCTCACGGGTCACCGCCACCGCGCCCGCGCCGCTCGCGGAACCGGCCCCGGCTTGCGGCGGGGAAGTGCCGCCCGCGGAGCTGGCGGACCGGGCGCTCTCCCGCAGGGGTATCATCAGCTCGCTGACCAGCCCGGCCAGCGCGTCGATGAGCTTCGCCTGCCCGCCCTCGACCTTGCGCGACAGGCCCTTCTCGATGCGAAGCTTGGACACGTCCATGAGCTTGAGGTTGACGAGGTAGAGCTGCTCGAACTGGCTGACGTTGCCCACCACCACCCAGCGCACTCCCAGCGCGCCGCCGATCTCCGAGGCGCAGCCGAGCTCGTCGCAGCCCAGGAGCTGGCGCTGCTCGTCGAAGTTGATCACCGCGCGGATGTCGGACTTGCCGATCACCCGGAACCCGCCCAGCGAGCGGATGGAGTTGGCCAAAAGGTCCCCGAGCGAGTCCATCTGCTCCTGGGTGACGCCCCCCTTGCCGGTGAACTCCATGACCGCCACCGGGATCTCGTCGGCGCCCGAGGCCGCCGCGGGAAGGCACAAAGACATGGCAAGAACAAGAACCCTATTTTGAAAACACATGCCGCCTCCTGCACGGGGGCCGGTTGGATTCCTCAACGGACTCGCCGAGCATAGCGAATCGCCCCCGAGCTGACAACAGAAACCCCCTCACGGCCCCTTGGGCAGCGGCTCGAACATGAACTTGCCCTCGGCGAGGTCGGCCAGGCGTTTTCGCGCCCGCTCCTCGTCGGCCGGGGAGAGCCCGGCGGAGATCGCCTTGCGGTAGGAGAGCTCGGCCTCCTGCCGGTTGTGGACGTCGTAGTTCACGTCGCCGAGCGTAAGCCAGATGCGCGACTCGGCGGGGGCCAGCGCGGCGGCCTTGCGCAGCGCCCGGATGGAGAGGTCCCAGTGGCGCAGCTCACGGTACAGCCGGCCCATCTCGAAGTAGCACTCGGCGCAGCCGGGATCGGCGGATACGGCGATCTGGAACTCCTGGGCGGCCATGACGGTGTTGCCGAGCTTCCAGTAGTTGCGCGCCAACTTCAGGTGAGGCCCGGGGTCCCGCGGCGCCCCGCGGCTCTCCAGGCGCAGGGCCTGCACCTCGTCCTCCAGCACCGCGGCCTGGTCCGCGAGATCCGAGGGAAAGTGCAAAAGGTACGCCCGCAGCACCGGCCCGTGCGGCGCCTGGGCGTCCGGGAGCGAGACCTCCACCACCCGTTCTCGCCCGTGCCAGCTGATGCGGATCCCCTCCCCCTCCGGCCGGAAACGGACCAGGCGTTTCTCGAAGGTGCAGGGCGGGCCCGCCTCCTCGCCCACCTCCAGGATGGCCCCGCGCCGCACCCGGACCTCGGCCGCGCGGCCGTCCGGATCGCGGTAGCGCGCCCGGCAGCCCCCGCCCGGCGGATTCGATTCCATCGACTCCAGACGGTACTTTCCCAGGTTGCCCCGCAGACATTCCTCCTCCCGGGCGGAGCCGCGGCAGCCCGCGAGCAACAGCATGCAAACGGCGGCCGACCCGGCGAGTTTCATACGGCCTGGGACCACCCCGCGGCGGGCAAGGTTCCCCCTCTCGTTCAACTGTCGCTTGCTTACGAGCCGTCTCTCTTCTCGCCTGGCCTCGCTCGCTCTCCCGGTCCCGTAGCCAGCCACCTCAAACAACAACAGATCCTCCTGCAAAGAGAGGAGCATGCTCGCATGCTCCTCATATCAGCAATTTCAGCCGCAGCCCGATCGCCGTCAAGGGCGAGCGCAGCGAGTCGCGGAGCGACCGCAGGCCCTTGACGGCACAGATCGGGCGGAGGCTATGCCTGACGAGAAACGCGACCAAGCAATATCTCACGGCACCGGGGAAGGCGCCGGACGCGGCGCGGGCTGCTCCGCCGGCGCCGGGATGGACGGTGGGGCCTCGGGCGAGCGCCCCTCGGCGGCGGGTTGGGCCTTGGCCGCCTCGATCACCTGGAGCAGGTTCTGCACCTTGCGCGACCACTCGGCCGCGTCGGCGAAGCGCCCCGAGCCGTAGGTGCGGGCGCGCTCGAACTTGCGCCGCGTGTCCTCCAGGAGCTTTTCCACCTGGAGGTACACCCGTTTCGCCTCCACGTAGTCCACGTCCGCGGTGAGCCGCTGGATGTGCTGCACCTGCGCCACGTCCAGGCCCTGGAGCTTCTCGGCGCGCTTGAGGTAGCCCTTGCCCTTCTGGAAGGTCTCCTCGTCCTCCACGAACACCCGCTCTTCGACAAGCTTTATCAAGAGGGCCGCCAGCTCGCGGTTGAGCGAGGGCAGATCGTCGAACTCGCGGTTCTCGGCGCGAAAGTCGCGCGGCAGCTCCAGCGGCGCGTACAGGGCCGCCTGCTCGGGGTCCTCGGGCTTGTAGCGGGTGCTCCCCCAGGGGAAGAAGATCCCCGCGCGCACGGTCACCTGGCCGCTCTCGACGGTGAGGTAGAACTTCTTCGAGTGCAGCAGCGACAGGAGATAGACGATGACGGCCAGCAGGAACAGGATGACGATACCCGTGACCAGCACTCGGTTCGAGCGCCGGCGGCGCGGGGTGGCCTCCATCACCGGGGCCTCTTGCTCGCTCATGGCTTACCTCCCGGAACCATTTCCCCTCTTCTCACGATGGGAGCATGGTTTCCGAAAACCATATACCCGTCGCTACCGGGAATTGCAAATCGACGGCCGGGGCGCCCCGGCGCTTCAGGGGGCGGGCGGCGGGTCCAGCACGCCGATGAAGGGCAGGTTGCGGTAGCGGCCCTGGTAGTCGAGCCCGTAGCCGATCACGAACACGTCCGGGACGGTGAACCCCAAATAGTCGATGGGCGTCTGCACCCGGGCGCGGCTGGGCTTGTGCAACAGGGTGCACACCTTGAGGCTGGCCGGCTTGCGGGTGGCCAGGTTGTCGAGCAGGTAGCGCATGGTGAGCCCGGTGTCGACGATGTCCTCCACCACCAGCACGTCCTTGCCGTTGCAGGGCTGGGTGAGGTCCGAGGTGATGCGGATGACGCCCGAGGTGGAGGTGCGATCGCCGTAGGAGCTGATCCCCAGAAAGTCCACCGTGAGCGGCAGTTGGATCTCGCGGCACAGGTCGGCGAGGAACAAAAAGCTCCCCTTCAGCACCGCCACCAGGTTGAGGTTGCGCCCGGCGTAGTCACGCGTAATCTGCGCGCCCAGCTCGCGCACCCGCGCCGCGATCTGCTCCTTGCCGATGATCTGCCGGATACCCTCGTCCACGCCGCCCTCCTCTCTCGCGCAGGCCGGTCAGTGCTCGGCGTTGTTGAGGAACTCGCCCAGGCCGCCCAGGCCGGGCACGATGTAGCCGTGCTCGTTGAGCCCGAACTCCTCGCTCGGGCGCGCGCCGGGGAGCGAGCGCAAGGCCCGCTCGCTGCTGCGGCCCCGGTCCAGGCGGGCGGCGTACACGATGACGTTCGGGTGCTCGGCGCGCAGGCGGCGCAAGAACTCCGGGGTCACCACCAGGTTGATCACGATGATCTTGGCGATGCTGTCCCCGCCTGGCTGACTCCGCACGAAGCGGATGCCCAGGTCCAGCGAGCCGCCGGTGGCGCCCATGGGATCGGGGAAGATCACGATGCGGCCCTCGTAGGAGCCGCCCACCTTGGCGCCGGACACGATGGCCCCGCGCACCCGGCCGCGCCGGTCCACCTTGCGCTCCGCCATCAGGAAGTCCTGGCGCACGTTGCGCTCGCCGAGCAGGAGGCCCATCTCCTCGAAGCACACCTGGGAGGAGAGCAGGCCGGCCCGGGCCACCCCCACGGTGACCGCCCGGGTCTCGGGATCGATGACCTCGCCGGACCACACCGCGTCGGGGGCGGAGCGCGCCATGCGGGTGAGCACCGACACCGAGGCGCGCGGGAACTCGGCCGCCATCACCACGTGGATCAGGGTGCGGTAGATGGCGCACAGGAGCTGCCCGCCCTCGATGCCGCGGGTCTCCGGGAGCGATAGTTTCAGCACCCGCGACACCAGCACCGGGTCGGAGAGCACGTGGACGTTCTTGCCGTAACGGTGGGGGATCTGCTGCGGCCGGTAGGCGAGGTGGCGGTAGCTCCGGTCGGGCATGCTTTCACTCCCGCTCAGACGACTTGTCGGGCTCGGGCTGGAAACAGCGGCGGCAGCGGGCCTCGTAGGTGTCCTGCGCGCCCACCTGGATGCGGTCGCCGCCGGGCCGGATGCGCTGGGAGCGGTTGGCCGGGTTGCCGCACCTCACGCAGATGGCCAGGTTCTTGGTGATGTACTCGGCCACGGCCAAGAGAGCCGGCATGGGCTCGAACGGCCGTCCCAGGTAGTCCTGGTCCAGCCCGGCCACGATCACACGCAGGCCGCGGTTGGCCAGCGTCTCGCACACCTCCACCAGCTCGGCCCCGAAGAACTGCGCCTCGTCCACGCCCACCACCTGCACGTCCGGCTCGAGCTTCTCCAGCATCTCCCGGGCGCTGGCGATGGGAACGGACTGCATGCGCTGGTCGCTGTGGCTGACGATCTGCTCCGGGTGGTAGCGGTTGTCGATGCGCGGCTTGAAGATCAGCACCTTCTGGCGGGCGATCTGGGCCCGGCGCAGGCGGCGGATGAGCTCCTCGGTCTTGCCGGAGAACATCGAGCCGCAGATGACCTCGATCCAGCCGGTTTCCCGGGGCAGCGACTGCATGGGCCTCTCCCGCGTGAGCGTCCGCCCGTTCGCGGCCGAGACGGTACCCGCAAGGGGCTCTCAAGTCAAATCGGCGGGGGGCTAGATCTCCCAGGCCACGCCGATCGCTCCCTGGATCTCCCAGTCCGAATCCATCAGGAACCTGGCATTTTCCTTGAGAGGAATGGACACCTTGAGGCTGGGCGAGAGCCGGCCGAACACGAAGCGGCAACCCAGGTTGAGCCAGAACAGGTTCTCGCTCCCGAGCAGGTAGAAATCGGACACGGGGATCGCCGCGTGCGCGCGGTGCGCCATTGACGGCCGGGGCCAGTTGCGCTTTGGTTGAGCCGAGGTCCGTAAGAAACCGGGAGGTTTGCCCATGGCGCGCGCACTCGTCCTTTCGCTTTCGCTCTGGCTCCTGGGTTCTGTTGTGGTCGCGGCGCCGCCGGCCCCGGCCCCGGAGCCCGACGATCCCTTCCTCTGGCTGGAGGAGATCACCGGGGAGAAGGCCATGGCCTGGGTCAACGAGCGCAACGCCGAGTCCAGCCGCGAGCTCGCGGGCGATCGAGGCTTCGCCAGGCTCGAGGCCCGGCTGCTGGCCATCCTGGACTCCAAGGAGCGCATCCCCTTCGTGGAGCGGCTCGGGGAGCCGCTCTACAACTTCTGGCGGGACGAGAAGAACGAGCGCGGGCTGTGGCGGCGCACCACGCTCGCCGAGTACCGCAAGCCCGCCCCGGCCTGGGAGACGGTGCTGGATCTCGACGCGCTGGCCCGGCAGGAGAAGGAGGACTGGATCTGGAAGGGCAACGCTTGCCTGCCGCCGGAATACCGTCGCTGCCTGCTGTACCTCTCGCGCGGCGGCTCGGACGCGGTGGTGGTGCGGGAGTTCGATGTGGTCGACAAGGCCTTCGTGCCGGACGGCTTCTTCTTGCCCGAGGCCAAGAGCTCCGCCGCCTGGCTCGACCGCGACCACCTGTTCGTGGGGACGGACTTCGGCCCGGGCAGCCTCACCGCCTCGGGCTATCCGCGGATCATCAAGCGCTGGCGGCGCGGCACACCGCTCACCGAGGCCGAGCCGGTCTTCGAGGGGCGGCCCGAGGACGTGTCGGCGTTCGGGTTCCGCGACCTCTCGGAGGGCTTCGAGCGCGACATCGTCGGCCGGCGGGTGAGCTTCTTTACCAGCGAATACTTCGTCCTCCTCGGCGGTAAGCGGGTGCACCTCGACGTGCCCCCGGACGCCGATCTGCAAACGCACCGCTCGTGGCTGTTCGTCACCCTGCGCAGCGACTGGATCGTCGGCGGCAATACCTACCCGGCCGGTTCGCTGCTGGCCATCGGCTTCGACGACTTTTTGCAGGGCCGGCGGGACTTCGCCACCCTGTTCGCGCCCGGCCCGCGCATCGCGCTGGAGACCTTCACGCCTCTTCGGGACGGCGTGATCGTGAACGCCCTCGACAACGTGAGGACCCGGATGACCCTGTGGCAGTGGCAAGCCGGCAGCTGGACCCAGAAGCCCCTCCCCGGGGTCCCGGACATCGGCAGCGCCTCGGCGTTGGCCCTGGACGCCGATCGCAGCGACGAGTTCTTTCTCACTTCCATGGACTTCCTCACCCCCACCACGCTCTCGCTGGGGAGGCCGGGGGCGAAACTGGAACCGCTGAAGCGGTTGCCGGCGTTTTTCCGTTCCGACGGGCTGACCATGAGCCAGCACGAGGCGACCTCCGCCGACGGAACCCGCATCCCCTATTTTCTGGTAACGAAAAAGGGCCTCGTCCCGAACGGCCAGACCCCCACCCTGCTCTACGGTTACGGCGGCTTCGAGATCTCCCTGGCGCCGTTCTACGCAGCCACCTGGGGCGCGGCCTGGTTGGAGCGCGGCGGGGCCTTGGCGGTGGCGAACATCCGCGGCGGCGGCGAGTTCGGCCCCGCCTGGCACCAGGCGGCCCTGCGCGAGAACCGGCCCCGGGCCTACCAGGACTTCATCGCGGTCGCCGAGGACCTGATCCGCCGCAAGATCACCCGGAGTGAGAAGCTGGGCATCATGGGCGGGAGCAACGGCGGGCTGCTCGTGGGCAACATGCTGACCCGGCGCCCGGACCTCTTCGGGGCGGTGGTGTGCCAGGTGCCGCTGCTCGACATGCGGCGCTACCGCAAGCTGCTCGCCGGCGCCAGCTGGATGGAGGAGTACGGCGATCCCGACGACCCGCGGCAGTGGGAGTTCATCCGGACGTTCTCTCCCTACCATAACCTCAAGGCCGGCGTGCGCTACCCGCGGACGCTGTTTACCACCTCCACCCGCGACGACCGCGTCCACCCCGGCCACGCCCGCAAGATGGCGGCCCGCATGAAGGAGCTGGGCCAGGACGTGCTGTACTTCGAAAACACCGCCGGGGGGCACGCCGGGGCGGCCACCAACAAGCAGAAGGCCCACATCATGGCGCTGGAATTTGCCTTTCTCGCCCGCCAGCTCGGCCTGCGCTGAGACAGGCCGCTTGCCGCGCCGGGCGGAGCGTCGCATAATCGCGCTGTATGCGCCTGCCTCTCCCCCGCCCCATCTGCCGCGCCCCGGCCTGGCTCGCCTGGCTGGCGCTCACGCTCCTGCCCATCGGTTGCGGCCCCGGGACCATCGAGGAGTTCGATCCCGACGGCGGGCAGACGGACGGAGGTCACGACGGCGGCGACGCCGGGCCCGACGGCGGCGGAGATCTGGACCCGAGCCTGGACAGCGACGGCGACGGGCTGCCGGACGTGTGGGAGCTTTCGGCGGGCGACAAGGCGCGCCTGGACCCGAACAAGCGCGACAGCGACGGCGACGGGACTCCCGACGGGGCCGAGGACTACGACGGCGACGGGCTCTCCAACCTGGAGGAGCTGGCCGCCGCGCGCTTTACGGCCATCCCGGCCGAACCGCCGCCCCACCCGCTGCGCCGGGATCTGCTCATCGAGCTCGACAGCATGAGCGGCCGGGCGCCGGAGGAGGAGGCGCTCCTCATGGCCGCCCGGACCTTCGCCGCCCTGCCGCTGCAAAACCCCGACGGTTCGAGCGGCGTCCAGTTGCATGTTGTCCCCGACGAGCGGGATCTGCCCGCGCAGGAGTTCGACGGCTCCTTCGAACAACGCTGGGCTTACCTCGCCGCCCACGGCCCCGAGATGAACGACGGCCTCTCCCCGCCCCTGCCGCTGCGTAAAATGGTCCACGTCATGGCGGTGGCCCGGCGCGCCGACATCCCCGACCGCGGCGGCGAGGTGGTGGCGGCCGACTCCGACCCGGAGCAGGCCGGGGTGTTCATCTACCGCGACGTGATCGAGGCCAACTTCCCCGCCTGCGAACGCACCATGCCCCCGCTGCTGCCGGCCATCACCGTGCTGGAGATGACCGGAAGCACCCTCATCCACGAGGTCGGTCACACGCTACAGCTCGGCCACGACACGGCCGCGGGCGGCGCCGTCAACAGCTACAACATCATGTCGGTGCCGACGAGCTGTGGCGAGGCCCAGATGCGCACCCACGGCGCCGACAACCACGACCCCGCCCTGGGCGCCACCGAGGAGGCCGGCGAGCCGCGTTTCTCCGCAGCGGCCGCCCAGCTCATGCGCTGGACGCGCAAGCTCTCGGTCGAGACGGCGGCCATGGAGGACGAGGACGGCTACGAGATGTGAGGGCTCGGACGATCCGCGATTCGACGTTCTGTCAGTAGAGGCACAGCTTGTCGCTCTGACCGATGTCGGTGCATGTCATCCCCATCGGGCAGTCCTGAGCACCGTTGCAAATCTGGGTGCAGTATCCGCCGCGCGCCTGATCGACCCGGCAAACCCAATGGTTGGTCTGGCAGTCTGTGTTCTCGACACAGGGCGCGCCGAACCCGATGGCCTGTTGGAGCATGCGCATGTCCCACAACACCACCCCGCCGTTCGTCTGCGCCAGCGGATCTTTTCCGTGGGCCACACCGAGCACCTTGCCATCTTCTGAAAAACTCATGTCCTCCACGGGGTGTCCGTGCCGCGCCGTGGAGGTGTACAAGAGCGTGGGCGCCGCTGGAGAGCCCGTGCCTGACCAGCATCTCGCCATCCGGTAGAACAACACGTCGCCATTGTCCAGGCCGACCGCCAGCATCGGAAGATGAGGATGGAACAGGACTCGCGTGAACTTGCTTTCCTTGGGTGGGAGGAGCGCCAACAAAAGCTCCGGAAATTCTCCCGGCTGGGTCCTTATCGTCCGATAGAACCTCATATCGGAAGCTTGCGCCGCGGCGAGGAGGCAATCCGCGGGGACGTCGCATCCTTCAGAGAACGAGACGGACACATAAGAATTGAACCGGCCCAACGGGTGGTTTCCATCGAGGACAATCGCTCCCCATGGGCTAGAGCCGAAGTCCGCATCCACTAGCAGCACGCCATACCGGCTCGAGGGTTGGTCGGCCTCGCCAGCCAGCGCCAGCGTCTGGCTCTCCCCGTGGTAGGCGGCCTGCGCGGCATGAACCGCCGCCGTGGTAAAGGAAAAGAACTCCGCAGGCGCAGCTCCCTTTTTCGCGACCACGGAGGTCCCGACCGGGTCTTGAGTTTTCCAGACGGCCCCGAGGAGCGGGGGATCGGCGGCCGTCCCCGTCGTTACGGTGGGGATAAGGAGATCGGGCCCGCTCTCGAAACTATTGAAGCCGACATCGCCGGCCGACCAGCCCGCATTGAAGACGACCTCCTTGATCGCGCTGCCCGTCGACACGAACATGCGGCCCGTGTCGATCGCGGCCGAGGCGATGAAAACCTGCCCGAGGATTTGGGCTGTGCCGACGCTCGGCGTGTTTACGCCCTCCGCAACAAGGCTGGCGACCCGCGCGTTCTGGTTTTCGCAGCAAGTGACAACCCCACCACCTGCCAGAGACACCGTCAGGGAGAAATGACGTTCGCACCCGTCGTCCCACAGCACGGCCACCGGGACACATCTGCTGTAGTCCAGGAGACAATCGCCTCCGCATCCAACCGTCCCGGCCCGGGGGAAGGGCGCGGTCCCGTCGTTGCAGCTCGCGTCCGCGGGAAGATTGGTGCCGTCGCACTCCTCCAGCCGCTGCCTCGTCCCATCGCCGCAATTTGCACAGTCGACGTCGGTCTCTTCATTGCAGTTCGACGGGCAGCAACCGTCGCGGGTCTTTTCCGAGCAGGTGAGCTCGTCGCAACAATCCTGGTCCGCGGGGATCATGCAAGTGGGAAGACAGCACCCGTCGGCAAGACCGCACCTCGCGTACGAGCAGGCGGTGCAGTCCGCGTCGTTCGAGACGCTGCAGGAGGGCGGACAACAGCCGTCCTGAGTGTTCGCGTCGCACGTCGAAGGTTTGAGCATGCAGCAGTCGATGTCAGCCAGATTGCAGTCTGGCGGGCAGCAGCCATCGTCTTTGCCGCACGGCGCCGTTTCGCAGTCCTCGCAATCCAAATCGCTTCCGGCGCTGCAACCTTTGGGACAGCAACCGTCTTTCTCGAGGTTGTTACAGACACCGAGGAGCAGGCAACAATCGAAGTCGCTCCCGACCGAGCACGAGCCTGAACTTGGACAACAACCGTCCGTGGGGTCACAGGCCGCGTCTGGCAGGCACTGGCCCATCGGGCAGTCGGGATCATCCCGGCCGGTGCAGGACCAGGGGCAGCAGCCGTCCGATATCGGCCTGCAGCCAGCCTGGTTGCAACAATCCGGATCGGCCGAGACATCGCTTCCGCAGCTTTGCGGGCAGCAGCGATCGGCGAGCCCGCAGGTCGCCTGCGCGGTGTCGCAAGGGGGGCAGTCGGGGTCATTAGCGCTCGTGCATGCACCAGATGACGGACAGCAACCATCCCCATATCTGCAGGGCACATTCGGTTGTTCGCAACCCAGGCAGTCGGCGTCTTCCCAGGGAGCGCAGCCGAAGGGGCAACACCCGTCCGGGCCGTCGGGGACGCAGGGGCCCCCGAAGACCTGACAGACCGCGTCATTGCAATCTCGGTCCGAACCACGGCAGGACTCGTTGCAGCAACCATCCCAGTTGCAGGTGCAGCCCGTCGAGCAGTCGGTGTCTTGGGCGCAGCCTGGCGGGCAGCAGTTGTCCTGCACTCCACAAGTGCACTGGCAGTCTGGATCGGGCGTCGCGCAGCCGGTGCGACAGCATTTGTCCCCATCGCATGCGCAAGCCACCGTACAATCGTCGTCCCCCTCGGCCTCGCACCCTCTCGGGCAGCACCCGTCGCCGCCCGCGCAGCCGGTCTTGCCCTGGCACGACGGGTCGCAGTCCGAATCCACCTGGGCCGGGCAGTTCGCCGGGCAGCAGCCGTCGGTGGGATCTCCGCAGAAGACCCCCTCGGCATCGCACGAGGCGCAGGTCTTGTGCCGCTCCTCGCCTCGGCAAAAGAGCCCGGCGCGGCAGTCGGTGCGATCCCGGCAGGGGGCACCCACGCCGCCCGCCCCGCTCACGAAGACGTCGCAACCGGCGCACAGAGACACCGCGACCGGCACGACCGCGGCGAAAAAGAGAGGGTGTCGAAGCCCGCGCATGACTAGAACCTCCCGCCCACGCCCAGCACCATCCCGCCGCCGGCCGACACCCCCGCCATCGGCGCGACGGTGGCCGCGGCCGGCTCCTTCGGCGCAAGAAGCCACAAGAGCACCCCGCCGGCCAGGAGCGCCGCGCCCGCCCCGTACCCCGCCCACATCACCACCGTCCAGGCCCGACTGCGCTCGCGGGCGTCGAGGCGCGCGGCGCTTTCCAGCGACTCGTCTTTCCAGTCCTGGCCGGCGTCCCAGGCCAGGTAGGTGCTCACCCCGCCGAGCACGAGCAGGGCCGTCCCGCTCCAGGTGGCGATGTGGCCCAGCAGGTTGAGCGTGTCGCCCCGACCCGGCGCGGCGGCGCGAACCTCCGTCCCCCCTCCTCCCGCGGGCTTCTGTGCCAGCGCGTCCGGCGGCGGCGTCACCGGCTGGACGGGCACATCCGCCGCCACCGCGGCCACCAGATCCACGGCGGCCTGTTGCAAGGCATCGATGAGCGCCTCCTGCCCGCCGCTCACCTTGCGCGAGATGCCCTTGCGCACGCTGGCGGCCTTGACCTCGACCAGCTTGAGGTTGAGAAGGTATGAGGTGCCGAACTTCGACACGTTGCCCACCACGATCCAGCGCACGCCCAGCGCGCCGCCGATCTCCGAGACGCAGGCCTCGTCGGTGCAAGCCAGGAGTTGCTTCTGCTCCTGGAAGTTGAGCAGCGCCCGGATGTCGCTCTTGCCCACCACCCGGAAGCGGCCGGTCTCGCGGATCTGGTTGGCCAAGAGATCCGCCAGCGAGTCCATCTGCTGCGCCGTCACGCCTCCCTTGGAGGTGAACTCCATCACCGCGATCCCCGGCTTCTCGCCGGCGCCGGCCACACTCGAGACCATCATCACCAAGACAGCGGCGGACATCGGGGTGCGCATGTTCACCTCTCAGACACCAACAGTTCCCTGGCAGTATAATCGAGCCTGGGCCTGGCCCCAAGGAGTATCCGGCCCCTCAACAGATCCGCGGCAGCGGCTCGCCCTCGAAGACGTCGAGCAGCCGCTCCCCGCCGATGCGGGTGCGAGCCACCACCTTGCCGGGATGCGCCGCCACCACCTCACCGATGGAGGCCGCGCCGGCGCAGGCCGGCAGCGCCCGGAGCAGGGAGAGCGCCTCGTCCGCGTGCTCCGCGGGGAGCACCGCCACGAAGCGCCCCTCGCAGGCCATCTGGAGCGGGTCCAGGCCCAGGATGTCGGCCGCCGCGCGGGTGGCCGCCGAGACGGGGACGCGGGCCTCGTCGATCAAAAAGCCCGTGCTCGATTGCTCGGCGAACTCGTTCAGCACCGCGGCCAGGCCGCCGCGGGTGGGATCGCGCAGCGCGTGCACCCCGGGGATGCGCTCGAGCAGCGCCATGACCTCGCCCGCCACCGGGGCGCAGTCGGAGCCAAGCTCGAGCCCGGCGTCGATACCGGCCCGCAGCGCCAGGATGGTGGTGCCGTGGTCGCCCACCGGGCCGCTGACCAGGACGCGGTCGCCGGGGCGAATCTGCCGCGGCCCGACGCTCACCCCCGGCAGCACCTGGCCCACCCCGGTGGTGGTGACGAACACCCGGTCGCCCTTCCCGCGCGGCACCACCTTGGTGTCGCCGGTGACGATGGAGACGCCGGCGCCGGCGCAGGTCTGGGCCATGCTGGCCACGATGCGCTCCAGCTCCGCGATGGTGAGTCCCTCCTCCAGCACAAAGGCCGCGGCCAGCGAAGACGGCCGCGCCCCGCACATGGCCACGTCGTTGACCGTGCCGCACACCGAGAGCTTGCCGATGTCCCCGCCGGGAAAGAACAGCGGGTCCACCACGAAGGCGTCGGTGGAGATGGCCAGCGGCCCCGCGATCGGCACCACCGCCCCGTCGTGCAGCTCGTGCAGCGCCGGGCTGGGGAGGTATTTGAGGAACAGCGAGCGCACCAACCTTGAAGTGGCCCGGCCGCCGCTGCCGTGGGCCAACTCGACGCGGGCGCTGTTCATGATAAGATCGTTGTCTGGTTCTCTTTTCATGGTTCGCCGACCCTACCACGCGTCCCGGCCGCGTCCAAAACCCTTGATCGCCCTCGCGCGCGGGCGGTATTCTCCGCCCATGCGGGCACGCCTTACGGCATGGCTCATCGGGATGGCGTTGCTCCTGTCCATCCCGGCCGCGGCCCAGACCGTGGTCGAGATCGATCTCCCCACCGCGGCCCGGCTCTTCTCCAGCCAGCGCTTCGGCGGCGCTATCCGCCTGCTCGCCGAGATCGCCAACAACTACCGCAAGCACACCAACGTGCGCATCCGCTCGCGCCTGCGCCAGGACGAGCTGGGCACGCTGGCCCGGGCGCTGCGCTTCGACTTCGACGGCAGCGGCGCGGCCTACCTGCCCGAGGTCACGGTGTGGGCGGTCACCGGGGCCACCGGCACCCGGGTGCTGCTGCTCTCTTCGCTCCTCGAGCCCGACGCGGTCCTCTTGTGCCAGGATCTCGACTACCTGCGTGGGGCGGCGGCCTTCGAGCTTCTCCAGGCCGTGCGCGCGGGGCGCCTGAGCATCGAGAGCGCCCGCAAGCGCGCCGCGGCGCTGGGCATCGAGATGCAGGTCAACGAGTCGGAGCAGGGCGAGCTCGACATCTCGTTTTTCGGCCGCGGCGACGACATCCGTCCCATCACCGGGAAACTCGCGGTGATCGAACCGATCGAGCTGGTGTGGGACTGACACCCGGCTAGCCGCCGTATCGGTAGTAGGCGGCGCAGGTGCCCTCGTTCGAGACCATGCACGGGCCGATCGGGTGGGCGGGGCGGCAGGCGTCGCCGAACAGCGGGCAGGCGGTGGGCCTCACCGCGCCCACCAGCACCTGGCCGCACAGACACCCCGCGGGCTCCGAACTCTCGGGGACGGACACGGCGAAGACCCGGCCGGCATCCTGCGCGGCGAACTCGGGCCGGAGCGAAAGGCCGCTTTGCGGGATCTCTCCCAGCCCGCGCCAGCGGCTGTCCGTCGCCACGAAGACCTCTCCCATGATCTCGCGGGCCCGCGCGTTCCCCGGCCCGCTCACCGCCACGCGGTACTCGATCTCCACCTCGGCGCGGTTCGTTCGGATCTGGCGCAGCAGCATCAGGATCGAGAGCAGCACGTCGGCCGGCTCGAACCCGGCCACCACGCACGGGACGCGCCGTTCTTCCGCCAGCGGGCGGTAGGCGTCGGCCCCGATGATGGCGCTGACGTGCCCGGGGAGCAGGAGCCCTTGAACCGCGAAGTCGGGCCGGGCGAACAGGGCCGCGAGCGCCGGCGGCACGAGCTTGTGCGCCGAGAACAGGTAGAAGTTGGGGACGTCGTGCGCCGCGAGCAGCGCCGCGGCGGCGGTGGGCGCGGTGGTCTCGAAACCCACCGCCAGAAACACCACCCTCCGGTCGGGCCGCTCGCGGGCGAGCCGGACCGCGTCCAGCGGCGAGTACACCACCCGCACCTCGGCGCCCCGGGCGCGCGCCTGAGCCAGCGAGGAGACCGTCCCCGGCACCCGCAGCATGTCGCCGAAGCTGGCCACGGTCACGTCCGGCAATTCGGCGATGGCGATGGCTCGATCCAGCGTCTCGTTGGGAGTCACGCACACCGGACAGCCGGGGCCGGACACCAGCTCCACGGAGGGCGGCAGGAGCCTGGGGATGCCCGCGCGGCGGATGGCCACGGTGTGGGTTCCGCACACCTCCATGAAGCGGACCGGCGGAAGCTCCCGCGCCTCTTGCCGGATGGCGTCGAGCAGGCGGGCGGCGAGGGCGGGATCGTCGAGCGCCGCGCGCAGCTTTTGCCCGGCGTTCATCCGCCGTCCTCTCCGGCGGCCGCGATCTGGCGGATGAGGTCCAGGGTGGAGCGGGCCTCTTGCTCGTCCAGGCGCTGGATGGCGAACCCGGCGTGGATGAGCACGAAGTCGCCCACCGCCGCCTCCGGCAGCATGGCGAAACTCACCTCGCGCCGAACCCCCGCCTGCTCCACCGCGCCCATCTCGCCCTGGCGCGAGAGCACCTTCATGGGGACCGCCAGGCACATGCTCACCTCTCCTTCCGGGCCGCGGCCACCGCCGCCTGGCCCAGGCACAGGCCGCCGTCGTTGGCCGGCACCTGCCGGTGGACGATCACCGAAAACTCATCTCGTTGCAACTCGAGTTCCAGCCGGGATTGCAGACGCCGGTTCATGAAGCACCCGCCCGAGAGCGCCACCCGCGCCGGACCGCCCCGCCGCCGGAGCTCCCGGCAGCAGGCCACGAACCCACGCGAGAGCGACTCGTGGAACCTTGCCGAGAGCGCAGGGACGGGGACGCCGCGCGCGTGCTCGGAGAGCAGACCATCGAGGAGCGGCCGCCAGTCGAGATCGAGCAGCGAACCGTTCTCGCGGAGCGGCAGCTCCCAGGGGGGACCTTCATCGGCGCCGGCCGCCGCCTCCAGCTCGGCCGCGGCCTGGCCGTCGTATTCCGCGCGCGGGCAGATCATGAGCAGCGCCGAGACGCCGTCGAAGAGTCTGCCTGCGCTGGAGCACAGCGGGGTGTTCACGCCGCGCGCGGCGGCGGCGAGCACGCCCTGGAACAATCGCTCCTCGACGTCGAAGAGCGCGCGGGCGGCCCGCGCCCGTGGCTCGCCGCCGGCGGCGAGCAGCAAGCCTACCGCGGTCCGCCACGGCTCGCGCACCGCCGCGTCTCCGCCGGGAAGCTCGAAGGGAAGCAGCCGCGCCGCCCGCCGGTAGCGCGCCGCCGAACCCACCAGCACCTCGCCGCCCCAGATGGTCCCGTCGTCGCCCAGCCCGGTCCCGTCGAGGCACAGGCCGATGGCGTCGCCCTCCACGCCGGCGTCCGCCAGCACCGCGGCCAGGTGGGCGTGATGGTGCTGCACCTTGAGTAGCGGCAGCCCCAGCTCTTGCGCCAGCCGGGTGGAGCCGTAGTCCGGATGGAGGTCGCAGGCCACCCGGCGGGGCGCAATACCGGTGATCCGCGAAAGCTGCGAAAGCGAGCGCCGGAAGTGCTCGAGGGTCACCGGGTTGTCGAGGTCGCCGATGTGTTGCGAGAGGTACGCCTGACCGTCGCGCGCCAGGCAGAAGGTGTTCTTCATCTGGGCCCCGACCGCCAGCAGGCC
>CAZLNM010000084.1:0-23611 GCA_964561025.1 uncultured Myxococcales bacterium | reverse complement strand
CCTGTATGCCGACGGTAAGCTGCTCTCGACCTTCCCCGATCCCTGGCGCGAGCTGCCCCGGGCCCACCTCGTCCTGACCCAGCACCCCGCCCCGCGCCGGGTCTTGTGGCTCGGCTCGAGCGGCCTGCTGGCCGCGCCGGCGGTGCTGCGCCACGGGGTGCAACACCTCGTCATCGTCGACATGGATCCCGGCATCGGCGCGCTCATCGCGCCACGCCTCGACGAGGACGCGCGAGCGGCCCTGGCGGACGAACGGGTCCGGCGCGTCTCCGGCGACGGGCGGCGCTTCTTGCGCGAGACGGAGGAGCGCTACGACGTCATCTTCTCGGACGCGCCCGATCCGCTCACCGCGGCCCAGAGCCGCTATTTCAGCCTGGAGTTCTTCCGCCTGGCCCAGGAACACCTGGCCGACGGCGGCGTGCTGGCGCTGCGGCTCGGGGGCAGCTTCAACGTGGCCGATCCCTTCACCGCGCGGCGCCTGCTGTCCACCCTGGCCACCTTGCGCCGGGTGTTCCCCGGGGCCAGGGCCCTGCCCGGCGCGGGGACCTTCCTGCTGGGAACGGCGGACCCCGACTCGCTCCTGCTCTCGGCCGAGGCGCTCCAGCGTCGCTTTCAGGGACGGAACGTGCGAGATCCCCAGTTCCACCCGGCGCAGTTCGCCGCCGGTTTCGAGACCGAGCAGGTGGGGCAACTCGAGGCCGCGCTCGAGAACGGGCCGGCGCCGCCCCTCAACCTGGACGGCAAGCCGGCGGTGATGCTCTCTGGCATCCTGCGCGAGAGCCTGATCGAATCGCCGGCGCGCGTCGCGTGGTTGGAGCGGCTGCTGGCAGTCCCGGCCTGGTGGTGGATTCTGCTGTGCCTGCTCCCCGGCTTCGCGCTGCTAGCCTGGGTGGCGCTCGGCCGCAAGACGAGCGAGCGTCGGCGCACGGCGGCCGTGGCGTTCGCGGTGACGGTCGCCGGGGCGGCCGGTCTCGGCCTGGAGATCTCGCTGTCGCTCGCCTACCAGACGCTGGCCGGTAGCCTCTACCGGGAGCTGGGCTTTTTGCTCGCGAGTTTCATGCTGGGGCTGGCGGCGGCCGGCGCGCCGTTGCGGGCCTTCCTGAAGCGCCGCGTCGCCACCGAGCGGATGCTGGCCACCTGGATGCTCGTCTTCGCCGTCTTTAGCGCCGGGGTGCCCGCGCTGCTGTGGGCGGCGGAGGACGTCCTGTCCTTCGGGGCCGGCCGGGCCGTGCTGCTCGCCCTGGTCTTCTGCTCGGGGGCCGGCACCGGCGTCGCCTTTCCGCTGGCGGCCCGCATGTCACGACCCGTCGGCGCCGGGGCCGCCGCGGCCCGGATCAACCGCGCCGATCACCTGGGCGCCACCGCCGGCGCGCTGCTGGTCGGACTGCTCGTTCTCCCCGTCCTGGGCTGGACCGGCGCCTGCCTGCTGTTCGCGATCCTGCTCCTCCAGGCCGCCGGGCTGTTGTGGGTGGCCGGCGCGCCCTCTCCGGGCCCGAATTGATCGCCGGCGCCGGCTGCGCTATGGTGTCGGTCGGGAGGAGGCCGCGGTGGATATAACCAAGAAAATCCTGTACTGCTACAACTGCAACGCCCCCATCGTGCTCATCGACAAGGTGGTGCGCGAGGACACCTGCTTCACCTGCAACCGGGACGTGCGCTGCTGCAAGAACTGCCGCTTCTGGGATCCGGGCGCCCACAACCAGTGCCGCGAGAACCTGACCGAGTACGTGCCGGACCGGGAGCGGGCGAACTTCTGCGCCTCCTTCGAGCCGCGGGTGGGCCCGCTGTCGTCCTCCTCGGACGCCGCCTCGGCCAAGGCCAAGCTGGAGGCGCTGTTTAGAAAGTAACGGATGGTCGCGCGTGCGCTGCTGGCGGTGAAGGATGCGCTGGACCTGGGCTTCTACCGGCGCAGCGCCGCCTTCATGGCGGTCTGGGCCCTCCAGGCGCTGTGCATCGTGCACTTGCATTTCGGCACGGCGGTCACCTTCGTCTTCGACCAGCGTGGGGTGTCGACGATCCTGCTGGGGTTCGCGACCAGCGCGGTGTGGGTCCACCTGCTCGACCTGCTGTGCGGCCGGCGCCGGGGCGCCCGCATCGCCATCAACGTCCTCATCCCCAGCTTCTACTTCCTACTCGTCCAGTTCCATATCGTCACCAAGAGCAGCCTGGATTTCGATCTGATCCGGGACAACTTTCGCGAGATCGCCTTCAACCCCGCGCTGGAAGGCGTGCTGGGCCTGCTGTTCAATCCCTTGACCCTAGCGCCTTTGTTGGGGTGGCTGCTCCTCTTTGCGCCGTTGGAGAAGCGCTTTCGCCTGCTTTCCCGCTACCACCCGCCAGCCCGTCCCCGGGCCAGCCGCATCTTGTACGCCGGCCTCACCGCCGTGGGATTGCTCGTGCCGGTGCCCACCTTCGACGAGGTCAATTTCCTGTTCCAGTCGGCGTTGAGCCCGCTCTTCGCCCGCGCCCGGTTCGACCCCGAGTCCCTGCCCGCGGGAGAGATGCCCGGGTATCCGTACGTGGTCCGCATGGAGCGCAAGGTTCCCCGGCCCGAGGCGCTCCCCCACGTGGTGCTGCTCTTCCAGGAGTCGCTCAACCATCGCTACCTCGAGCGGCGGGCGCCGAACGGACTGTGGTACACGCCGGTCCTGAACGAGCTGATCCCGCAATCGCTCTACGCCGAGCGGTTCTACGCCAACGGCAACCAGACCGCTCACGGTTGGGTGGCCACCCTGTGCTCGATCCTGCCGGGGTACCGGGGCAAGATCGTGAGCGCCTACCCCGAGCTGCGCCTGCGCTGCCTGCCGCAGATCCTGCGCGAGGCCGGCTACCGCACCGTGTTCATTTCGGCATTGTCCACGCTCGAGTTTGAACGCACCGGGGAATTCATGCGCCGCATCGGCTTCGAGGAGACCTACGCCATGCGGCCCGAATCCCTCTCACCCGAAGAGCGGCGGGCCGTCTGGGGCTGGGGGTTGCAGGACGACTTCTTCTACCGGCGGGCCTTTTCGCTGCTTTCCCCCGCCGGCGCACCCCCCGACCCGCGACCGCTGTTCCTGGTGCTGGCGAATGCCTCCAACCACTTCTGGTTCAACAAGCTGCCGCGGTCCGAATGGCTCATGGCCCCCGAGGCGAAGTACATCAACGAAGCCTACACCAACACCCTTCACTTCGCGGACCGGTGCCTGGGGACGCTGCTGCGCCTGATCGAGGAGCTGTCGTCTCCCGCGGGAGTGCTGACCGTGATCCTGGGCGATCACGGATATCCCACCGGCGAGCACGGCTATGACTACCCCGAGATGGGGTTCCACGAGGAGATCTACCGCACCGGGCTGTGGATCCGCTGGCCCGGCCGCCTGCCGCCGCGACGCCTTTCGCAGGAGGAGGTCTGTTCCCAGCTCGACGTGGCCCCCACCCTGCTCGACCTCTTGGGCATCCGGGGCGATCACCACTTCCAGGGCGTCTCGCTGCTGCCGCCCGGCGCCGGCCGGGACCGCACCGCGGTCCAGATCATGCCCTACGACGGGAAGTACATCGGCCTGGTGCGCTACCCCTACAAGTTCGTGCACCACCTGCGCTTCAACCGCGATATCCTCTTCCGCCTGGACCGCGATCCCGACGAGGAATGGAACCTGCTGGACACGCCGGAAGCCGACGAGGTCCTGCCCGAATTCCACAAAGGCCTCCGGGCGGTGTACTCGCACCAGTACCTGCTGGATCACAACCGCATCTGGCCCCCCGGCGAGGTGAGCGGCGCACCGGCGCCGGCCCCCTGAGCGGCTCGGGAAGGGATCTCGGCGAAGGATCTTCTGCGGGTTACAGCGCCTTGGGGAGGTCGAAGGCCGCCTGGAACAGACCAAAGGGGGCCTTGGTGGTCCGGTCGGAGATGCTCTCGAAGACATCGAAGAGCAAAAATTTCTGATCCTGGCTGAACCCGGCGAAGCGCGCCACCGGGCAAGGGACCCAGGTGTACACGAAGTTGGAGCCCTCGGGGCCGTGGCCTTCTTTCTTCTCCCATTGGTACACCATGAGCCGGATGTCGGCCGGCTCCCCGGGGAGATCCTTGTCCAGCGGCACCCACAGCCGCACCGCCCCCGGCGCGAAGGTCAGCCGTGGCCCCAGGCGCACCGCCGGGCCCACGAAGTCCTTTCCCGAGAGGTCGAAGGTGGGCGTCTCGCGGCGCAGGATCAGGGTGACCTCCTCCTGCAGAAGCCCGGCGGGCACCTCCACGCGCAAGCCGCCGTCGAGCTCTAGCGAGCCGCCGGCCTTTCCCACCAGGCCCTTGACCTCGTCCGCCTTCGCCGCCCCCTGGTGTTTCACCGGGGCCTGTCCCCCACCGGACCGGCTACAGGCGCCGAGCAACAGGCTCGCCCCGAGCAGGACGTTCCACCAACGTACATGTCGAATCATGGTACCCTCCGTTCCCGTTTTCCACTCATCCGCACGCATGGCCGCTCTCCTGTGCCGCGGCGGCGGGCGTGGGGCGGAGCTTCCCCAACTCCGGCCGCCTGGACAGCGCCTCTCGCCACACGAGCTCGGCAGAGCCGAGGCGAGCAAGCCCCGAAAACTGCGCGGAGAGTTCGTCCAGCGCCTCGAGCAGCGTCTTTCCCCCCGCCGGGGCGAAGGCCGCCGCGGTCTCGACCGCGCCGCCCGTGATAGAGAACAGGCTACCGCTCTCCTCTACCAGCGCCGCCGCCGGCAGGGCCACGTCCGCCCGGCGGGTCCAGGCGCCCGCCACGACGTCGAAGGCCACCACGTACACGTCGCGGTGCACGTCCTTGGGCGATAGCGCGTTGCACAACGGGTCGGTGTTCAAAAGCAGCAGCGCGCCGAGCTCCCCGCGCCGGAGCGCCTGGCGGATGCCGCTCATCCCCGAGGCCTTCTGGCCGTTGCCACCTCCCGGCACAAGACCCAGCGCCTCCCGTCCCGCCGCGTTTCCGCCACGGCGCAGCAGCAGAATGCGCTCCCGTCCACAGGTCTTGTGCGCGATCTCCCCCAGCGCCGCAAGCGTCACGGACGGCAGATCATCGCTCGCGATGATCACGGGCCGCTTGGCCGAGCGCAGCGCCTCCATCATCTCCACCAGGTGGGCCTCCTTCACGCCCGCCCGGGCCACGAGCTGCGAAAGTCCGCCGTCCGGGCGCGCCAGCGCCTCCAGCACACCGCCCAGCAAGGTGGCCGGCACCCGGCAGGCCCGGGCCGAAAGCTCGTCTATGCGGGTGGCCGCGGATGACAGGATCCACAGCGGCACGCCACCCAGGGCCGCCCGCCGGATCTCGATCCCCACCACCGGGGCATGCTCGAACGGATCGCGCCCGACGACCCACAAGGCGTCGGCGCGGCCGATCTCGCTAAAGGGCAAGGTGGCCGGCCCCAGCGCCTCCCGCACCCGGCCCGGATCGTCCGGGCCGTCCAGGATGCCCAGGTGGGGCGTCTTCAGGCCCTCCCGGGCCAGCCGCTGGAGCAAGAAGGCGCACTCGTTGGTGAGCGGCCCCGAGGACAGCACCGCCACGCCCCGGCCCAGGCGCTTCTTGAGCCCGTCGGCGGCGGCCGAAAGCGCCCGTTCCCAGTCGGCGCGCGCCGCCTTCCCCGCGGACTTCACCCTGGGCTCGGTGAGCCGCGGCAGCGTCTCCAGGAAGCGGTGTCCGAAGCTCCCGTCCACGCACAGGTTGCCGCGGTTGTGCCCGGCGCCGGGCTGGGAGAGCGCCCGCAGATAGTGGCCGCGCACCGACTCGATCTTGAGCCGGCAGGCCACGCCGCAGAAGCCGCAGGCCACCTCGTGACACTCGGGCTGGAAGGGGCCTGGCTTGGGCAGCACCGGCTTCACCTCCAGCGCCCCGGTGGGGCAGGTGCTGAGGCACTGCCCGCAGGCGTCGCAGTCGGTGGAGAGCAACGGCTGGCCCAGGGTGGGCTGGATCTGCGTCTCGAAGCCGCGCCGCACGAACCCCAGCGCCCCCGTCCCCTGTTGCTCCAGGCAGATGCGGACGCAACGCCCGCACATGATGCACTTGTTGGGGTCGTAGCGGATGAAGGGATGGTCCTCCAGCACCGGCAGGAAGGTGTGATCGCTCTTGAAGCGGTCCGGCCGCGCCTCGTACTCCTCGCACAGCAGGCGGAACTGGCAAGTGTCCACCGCGGTGCAGCCGCACTCCAGGCAGCGGGCCGACTCGGCCAGGGCCTGGGCGGCGCCAATTCCCAGCTCCACCTCCTTGAAGTTCTTGAGCCGCCGCTCCACCGGCATCTCCCGCCCCTTGGCCCGCGCTTGCTTTTCCACGCCCTGGAAGATGTCTTCGGGCACGTCCTCGAGCCGGCCGATGGAGTCCGAGAAGGGCTTGCCGATGGGCAGCGGCCGAAGCCCGCGCAGGAAGCGATCGATGGAGATGGCCGCCTTGCGCCCGCCGGCGATGGCCTCGATGGCGGTGGCGGCGCCGGTGAGACAATCACCCCCGGTGAAGATCCACTCCACCTCGCTCTGGTAGGTCTTCTCGTCGGCCTTCACCGTGGCCCACTTGGTGGCCGCCGGCCCGCCGGGTTCGCCCCACGCAGAGGGATCCGGTTTCTGCCCGATGGCCGCGATCACCGCGCTGGCTGGAATGTCGAACTCCGAGCCCGGGACCGGCACCGGGCGGCGCCGCCCCGAGGCGTCCGGCTCGCCCAGCTCCATGCGGATGGAGCGGATGCCGGTCACCTTGCCGTTCTTGCCCAGGATCTCGACCGGCGCGGCCAAGAAGTGCATCTTCACGCCCTCGCGCTCGGCCTCCTCGACCTCGAAGGCCTCGGCCGGCATCTCCTTGCGGGTGCGCCGGTAGAGCAGCGTCACCTCGGCGCCCATGCGCCGGGCGGTGCGGGCGGCGTCGATGGCGGTGTTGCCGCCGCCCACCACGATCACTTGCTTGCCGATCTTGGGCTTGCGGCCGTGGGCGGACTCGAACAGGTAGCCGATGCCGGGGAACACGCCGGCCAGGTCCTCGCCCGGGACGTCCATCTTCTGCGACACCCAGGCCCCGACCGCCAAGAACACCGCCCCGAAGCCCTGCTCGCGCAAGCCTTTCAAGGTAAAGTCGCGCGAAAGCTTCTGGCCGCAACGGAGCTCGACCCCCAGGTCGGTGATGTGGGCGATCTCGGCGTCCAGCACGTCGTGCGGCAGGCGGTAGCGCGGGATGCCGTAGCGCAGCATGCCACCGGCCTTCTCGTTCATCTCGAACACCACCACCGCGTGGCCCTTCTGGCGCAGGTAGTAGGCCGCGCTGAGCCCGGCCGGCCCGCCGCCCACCACCGCCACCCTGAAGCCGGTGTCGGGGGCCACCGGCGGCCGGTACGGCGTCTTGGACTCGCGGTCGAGGTCGGCGACGAACCGCTTGAGCGGGTTGATGGCCACCGGCTCGTCCACCCGGTTGCGCCGGCACTGCAGCTCGCAGGTGTGCGGGCACACCCGGCCGCACACCGAGGGGAACGGGTTGGTGCGCTTGATCACCTGGAGCGCCTCGCCGAACTCCCCGGCCGCGATGGCGGCGATGTAGGTCTGGATGTCGATGTTGTCCGGGCACTGCAAGCGGCAGGGCGCCACGCAGTCGCCCGCGTGCGCCGACATCAGCAGCTCCAGCGCCATGCGCCGCGCCTCGCGCACCGCCGGCGTGTCGGTGTGGATCTTGAGGCCCGGGGCCGCCTTGGTGCCGCACGACGGCACGAAGCCGGGCCGGCCCTCCTGCTCCACCAGGCACACGAAGCACGAGGTGAACGGTTCGAGGCGCGGATCGTGGCACAGGGTGGGGATGCGCTTTCCGTACCGCCGCGCCACCTCCAGGATGGTTTCATTCGGCTGCGCCTCGACCTCTTGCCCATCGAGGAAGAACTTGATCTCGTTCGCCATGGCCGCCTCCTAGATGACCTCGATGGCCTTGAGCTTGCACTTGTCCATGCACAGCCCGCAGCGGGTGCACATCTTCTCGTCGATGACGTGGGGCACCTTCTTGTCGCCGCGGATGGCCTTCACCGGGCACACCTTGAGGCACACCCCGCAGCCCGGGCACTTCTCGGCGATCACCCGGTAGGTGATCAGCTTGCGGCAGGCCTTGGCCGGGCAGCGCTTCTCCTTGATGTGGGCCTCGTACTCGTCGCGGAAGTAGCGGATGGTGGTGAGCACCGGGTTGGGCGCGGTCTGCCCCAGGCCGCACAGCGAGCCGCGTTTGATGTTCTGGGCCAATGCCTCCAGGGTCTCGATGTCGCCCTCGCGGCCCTGGCCCTCGGTGATGCGCTGCAAAATCTCCAGCATGCGCCGGGTGCCCACGCGGCAGAAGGTGCACTTGCCGCAGCTCTCCTTCTGGGTGAAGTCCAGAAAGAAGCGCGCCACGTCCACCATGCAGGTCGAGTCGTCGATGACCACCATGCCGCCCGAGCCCATGATGGCGCCGGTCTTGGTGATGGAGTCGTAGTCGATGGGGGTGTCGGCCAGGCTCTCGGGGATGCAGCCGCCCGACGGCCCGCCCATCTGCACGCCCTTGAGCTTGCGCCCGCCCAGGATGCCGCCGCCCACCTCCTCCACCACCTGCCGCAGCGTCATGCCCATGGGGACCTCCACCAGGCCGCCGCGGCGCACCTTGCCGGCCAGGGCGAACACCTTGGTCCCCTTGCTCTTCTCGGTGCCCAGGGCGGCGTAGGCCGCGCCGCCGTTTACGATGATCCACGGCACGTTGGCGAAGGTCTCCACGTTGTTGATGTTGGTGGGCTTCTTCCACAGACCCGAGATGGCCGGGAAGGGCGGCCGCAAGCGCGGCATGCCGCGCTTGCCCTCGATGCTCGCCATGAGCGCGGTCTCCTCGCCGCACACGAAGGCCCCGGCGCCTTCCTTGATGGTGATGTGGAAGGAGAAGTCCTTGCCCAGGATGCGCTCGCCCAGGTAGCCCTTCTTCTCGGCTTGGGCGATGGCGATGTTCAGGCGGTGGATGGCGATGGGGTACTCGGCGCGGCAGTAGATGTAGCCGTGGGTGGAGCCGATGGCGTAGCCGGCGATGACCATGCCCTCCAGCACCGAGTGCGGGTCCGACTCCAGCACCGAGCGGTCCATGAAGGCCCCGGGGTCGCCCTCGTCGGCGTTGCAGATGATGTACTTCTCGGTCCCGGGCGCCTTGGCGCAGAACTCCCACTTCTGCCCGGTGGGGAAGCCCGCCCCGCCGCGGCCGCGCAGCCCCGAGCGTTTCACCTCCTCGATCACCTGCTCGCGCGACATGCCGGAGAGGACCTTCTGCAAGGCCTGGTAGCCGCCGGCGGCCAGGTACTCGTCGATCTCCTCGGGGTTGATGTGCCCGCAGTTGCGCAGCACGATGCGCTTTTGCCGGGCCAAGAACGCCTGCTCCGACCCGCCGCCCTCGTCGCCGGTGGCAACCCACTCCTGGATGAGCTGTCCCTTGGCCACCGCCTCGTCGAGGAGCCGCGGCACGCGCTCGGGCAGGATCTCCATGTAGACCACGCCGGGTTTGCCGGGGGTGCGGACCTCGACCAGGGGTTCGCGGTAGCACATGCCCATGCAGCCGGTGATGGAGAGATCGACGTCGAGCGCGCGGGCGGCGATGGCTTCTTCCAGCGCGGAGAGGGTCTTCTGAGCCCCGGCGGCGATGCCGCAGGCGCCCAGCCCCACCGAGATCCGGATCTTTTCGTTTGCCTGTGCCATGGCGCCCTCTACTTTCCGCCGTCGGCCTTGCGGTACTCGGCCACCACCTTGGCCACCTTGTCGCCGGTGAGGCGCCCGTGGGCCTCCTTCTGGACCATGGCCACCGGGGCCAGCGAGCAGCAGCCGAGACAGGCCACCGACTCCAGGGTGAACATCCGGTCCGCGGTGGTCTCGCCGTCCTTCACCGAAAGCTCCCGCTCGAAGGCCTCGGTGATCTTGGTGGCGCCGGCCACGTGGCAGGCGGTGCCGTGGCACACCTTGATGATGTACTTGCCCACCGGCTTGAGGCGGAACTGGGCGTAGAAGGTGGCCACGCCGTAAACGTTGCTGGCGGGGACCCGCAGCCCGGCGGCGATGCGATCCATGGCCGCCTTGGGCAGCCACCCCAGCGCGTCCTGCACCTTCTGCAGCACCGGGATGAGCGCGCCCGAACCCGAGCCGTGGGCGGCGATGACCTTGTCCACCTGAGTAAGATCGACGTCCTGCTGAAGCAGGCGCTGTGCGCACGCGCACTCGGTCATGATGGGCTCCTTAGGGCTTGAGGGGGATCTTCTCGATGTTGCGGTGCATGCGCTCGCGGGGCGGTACCGGGTTCGTCTTCAGCGGCACCAGGTTGCAGAGCGGTTTCACCTCGGCAAGGCGCTTTACCACCGCCTCCAGGGGCTTCTGGGTGTCGAGGGTGATGAGCATGTCGAACTGCCCGACCAGCGGCTCGGCGAAGGCCACGTCGTCGATGGCCAGAAGCTGCTCGATGAGGCGCGCGAGATCCGCGCGGTCCGGACTGCCTTCGATGCCCGCCAGGACGTAGGAACGCTGTGCCATATCGCTCTCCTTGTAATCTTGTTGTGCCACCCGCCGAATTCCGGCGGGCCGAACCATCGGTCTTGTAGTCGCTGCGCCCCGGCTTTGTCAAGCCGCTCGCCTGCACACAACCTATCGAAATAGCGACGGTTTAGCGTCTGGGTGGCTTTTTCTTGGGGGTGGCCAGCCACTTCTTGGCCGGAGCGAAGGAGGGGTCGAGCGAAAGGGCTTTCTTCATCGAAGATTCGGCCTCACGCAGCGCGCCCCGGGCCTCCAGGCAGGTGCCCAGGAGGAAGTGACCCCTGGGGTCGGAGGGGAGCAGCCGGATCGCCTCGGCCAGACTGCTCTCGGCTTCGGCCAGCCGACCGCCCCGGATCCGCGCCAGCGCAAGCTGCAAGAAGGCCTCGCCATCGGCGGGCAGGAGCCGGGTCAAGGTCAGGTACGAATCCTCGGCGCAGGCAAAATCAGAGATGGCCAGACACGCCTTGCCCAAATTTCGCGCGAGGTCCGGATCCTTGGCGTCGAGGTTTCGCGCCCGCCGCAAGGCCTCCGCCGCGCCCTTGGGGTCCGCGGCCACGAGCAAGGCATACCCCAGGTCACCGGCGATGAGGGCGTTTCTTCCCCCCGCCGCCCGGTCCGCCCGGGTCAGGAACTCGACTCCCTCCTTGATCTCGTTCTGCATCATGCGGGTCATCCCCATCTGATGCAACAGGCGCGAATCCTCCGGATGCTTCTCCAGCGCCGCCTGGTAGACCGCGGCGGCCTCCTGGAAGCGCTGGGCCATGTCGAAAGTCATTCCCAGCAGCAAGGCGGCTTCCGCGTGGGCCGGATCGAGCCGCAGGCATTCGGAGAGAGCCTTGGCCGCCTCGTCCAGGCGCTCGAGCCGCGAGAGCGCGAGCCCGCGCTCGAAGTGGGCCTCGGCCAGGGAAGGATCGAGCGCCAGCGCCTGCGAAAGCGCGTCGAGCGCCTTCTCGCTCTCCCCGCGCCCGTTGTAGGCCTTGCCCGCGCCGAGCAGGTCGGTAGCGGAGAGCTTCGGCGCTGCCGGCGGCGGAGTGGGCTGCGGCGCCGGGCCGGAGGCGCAGGCGGCGACGCCGGCCGCGGCGAGAATGAGCCATGCACACACACGAGTCATCGGCGCCCCGTTCCTTTGAGCCGCGCGTTGTCGATGAGCCGGGTCTTCCCCACCCGGGCGGCCACCAGGATCACGGCCTCCCTGTCGATGGCCGGAAGCCGCTCCAAGGTCTCGGGATGGCAAACCGCGACGTATTCCACCTCGAGCCCGCTCTGGTTGCGCAAGATGTCCAGCACCGCCGCGGTGAGCTCCGAGGAGTCCCGCTCGCCGGCCGAGAACAGCCGGCGCGCCTTCTGCAGGCCGCGGGAGATGGCCAGCGCCTGACCGCGCTCCTCCGGCGAGAGGTACACGTTGCGAGAGCTCATGGCCAGGCCGTCCGTCTCGCGCACCGTCGGCAGGCCCAAGATCTGCACCGGGAGGTTGAGGTCTTGTGTGAGTCGCCGCACGCACTGGAGCTGCTGGTAGTCCTTCTCTCCGAACAGCGCCATGTCCGGCTGTACGATATTGAAAAGCTTTGTCACCACCGTGGCCACGCCGCGAAAGTGCCCCGGCCGGGCCGCGCCGCAGAAGTCTCGGGTGACGTGGGTGACATCGACGAAGGTCTGGAACCCCTCCGGGTACATCTCGGCCGCTTCCGGCATGAAGATCACGTCCCCGCCGGCCGCGGCCACCTTGCGCCGATCGCCAGATAGATCCCGGGGGTAGCGATCCAGATCCTCACCCGGCAGGAACTGGGTGGGGTTTACGAAGATCGACACCACCACCAGTTTTGCCCGGCGCCGCGCCTCACGTATCAACGACAGGTGACCCTCGTGCAAAAAGCCCATCGTGGGCACCAGCGCGATGCTCTTTTTGCGCGAGCGCGCCTCGCGGACCAGGGCGCGCATGTTGGCGATGGTGCGGACGATTCTGACCGCGCTGGCCGGCCGTGAACTTTTCTTGACCGCAGTGTTTTTGGGGCGGGGTTTTTTAGGAGAGGGCTTCTTTCTGCTCTTTCCGCTGGTCATTTACGACCCCTTGGTGCCTCGGTTTGAAGCCAGTACCCTTAACAAAGAACCAATCCGAAGGTCAAGCAAAATATAATGAAATCCTCGCGGAAAACGAAAGCGAGATACCGTATCCTCAGAGATACAAAAAATGTAAAATTATATGCCAAGGATACACCCACACTGAACGGTTACTTCCTTATTTGTCCTAACAACTTGTTATATATACTTATTTTTTTCATGTATGCAGTCGACACTGGCATTCAAATTGCTTGAAACGCCGTCGGTTGGCGCGAACACCGACCCAAGGAGCGAAAATGCCCGCGATCAGCTTCAATCCGAAAAAGACCGTCGCCCGCATCCGCCAGATTGCCGCCGTGCTCCGGCTCGTATTGCTTGTCGTAATCAATGGTTGCGGCGGAATGCCTCTCGAGCAGGCCACACCGGCCGAGGCGCCCAACTACCTCGGGAAGGCCGACGGCACCTCCGACACCGCCGACTGCTTGTGCACCATGGTCCTGCGAAGCGTCGGCAGGGTATCCAACAACATGGGCGGGTACATGGACACCTGCCAGGCGGGGATTTCTTCCTCGGATTGCCGGTACTTCTGGGAAGGCTTCATCGACGTCTCCAAGGAGCAGCTCGATCGCTTCGAGAGCTTTGGCGTACTCTTTGTGACCGGAACGACCCAGGGCCAGTGGTACTCTACCCCCGCCGAGCGCGTGCAGGACGTCGAGCCGGGGTTTGCCAGATTCCGCTTTCGGATCAGTGAGTTCACCCCGTCGCCGGGGATGAGCTACTCGAGCCTCAACCGCACCACCATCGATTTCGTGCCCTACGGGGTGTGGAAGTCCGGCGGGCGGCTGTTCGATCACAATCGGGTGATCGATCCTTTGGGTAGTTACCAGCTGCGCATCGAGAACGGCTGGTCGATCAGCCAGGACGCCTCCTGCCCGCCTCAGCTCCCGCAGCCCGAGTACCGGCTCACCTACCCCGATTTCAACGAGACGCTGGTGGGCGGCCCGGTGGAGGCCGGCGGAAAGCTCAAGATCGTGTACGACGGCCGGCGGCTGCGCGCCACCCAGGGTTGCATGGGCGGCCACAACGCGGTCTCGGCCACCACCCTGATGGTGGCATGGATGTTCGACGGCGATTCGACGATCCGCACCGCCGAGGTGGAGTTCTACCGCGAGTCCTACGGCTATGCCTGCCAGGGGCAGTCGCCCTGCGTAGAGGACCGGGTGTCCACGCCGATCATCGATGTGCCCGAGCGGGCGAACCTCGTCAGCATGTGGTTCTACTGCGTGCCGATGGGCTCGGGCGACCCCGCCGGCTACGACTCCGACGAGGGACGGAACTATTCCCTCCCCATCCGCGCCAAGGAACTCCCCTGGGTGGGCAACTTCACCAAGAACATCTCCCGCTCGGCCAGCGACCCCTGCGAGGGCGGGGTGGAGCTGGGTCAGGGATTCTCGTTCGACACCTGGGCCCGCCAGCGGGCCACTGTGGCCAACGTGTGCTTCGAGATCTACCAGGCCGGCGTCACCGACTGGGACAACCCGGACATGTGGCGGCAGCTCGACGTGAAGGTGTTCTACTCCTACAACCACGCGGCCTTCCTCGACCGCTACGTGAACATGGTCTACCGCGCCGGGAACAACGCCCGCTATGCCATCGAGCTTCGGCCGCTGGATCCGTTCGCGTCCTACACCTGCCCCGGCGGCCCGGTCAGCACGGTGTACCAGGGCAGCGAGCCATACGTGCAACTGGAGCTCGAGTTTTTGGTGACGGTCAACGGGGAGGAGATCCGGCCGAACGGACCCGGCACGACCTTCCGGGGTCTCTTCACAGACTACGCCAACAACCCCTGGCGCGAAGAAAACTGCAACTGACCTCACACTCTGTCCCCGCTACCACTCCGTAATCATTGTACATTCACTGGGGACAGGCCCCGGCTGCTTCCGGCTGCTTCAAGGAATTCAAGGTGGGCTGTCCCCCTTCTCCTCCCCCTTCTCCTCTTCTCTCCGACTTTTATTTTTCCCTATATTATTGACGCTTTTTCGGGGACTTTTTTTGTGGAAGTTCTTTGACCCGAAAATTAGGCTGCCTGGCTGCTTCTCGCGGCGTCTTGCATTGGCCGGAACGTTGGTGCTAGGTTCGGCGCGATGATGATGGGCTCACGGGATGGAGATGGCCCATGAAAAAGCTCCTTCACCTGTTCACCGCGCTCAGCCTCACGGGGGTCACCGGCTGTGCCCAGGACGGGGACCGCTGCCGCGGCGTAGTGTGCGAGAAGCCGGCCGAGTGCCAGAGCGACACGCTGGTGACCTTCGACGGTGTGTGCCGGGCCTCGAGCGGGGCCTGCGAGTTTCTCGAGCAGCGCCTCCCCTGCCCCCACGGCTGCGCCGCCGGCCGCTGCCTCTCTGGCGAGCGCGCCTGCCGCGACGACGGCCACGCCGACGGCCCTCCGTGTCGCGACGCCATCGAGGACGAGGCCCAGTTCGAGTCGCTCGCCGTGGGCAACGCGCTCACCATGGGCACCAAGTTCATGCTGCCGGCCAAGGACGACCCGGCGCTCCTGCCGCTGGTGTTCCAGAACAGCCGCCGCTTTCCGCTGCATCTGTGCTTTCTGTGCTGCGCCTTTCCGGAGAAGTTCGGCGCCTGCAACTGTGAGAGCAAGCAGTGCCGCGATCCCGAGAGCCTGACCCCGCAAAAATACATGGATCTGATCATGAAACGGGCGAAGCGCTCCTACTTCGCCGGCGCCATCCAGCGCGTGCAGGACGCCGAGCTCGGACGGATCTATGGCTTTTCGGTGTGGACCGACAGCGCCGACCGGGCCGAACTGCTCGAGATGAACGAGGTCAAGCTCATCTACGACTACCTCAGGGCTTTCTTCGTGCCGAACACGCTCGCCTACATGCCGGCGCTCTCCGACCCCGACGCCGTGGCCAAGGCCCGCACCTGGACCCACCCACCCTTCCCGGTGTACCTGGGGAAGGACGACGTGCGGGTCGAGGTGTACAACCCGGGCACCGCCTACGGCACGGTGCGGCTCTATACGCTTTCCGACTTCGAGCAGGCCGCCGAGCGCGGCGAGCTTTCCTTTCGCGACATCGTGGTGGTGGACAAGGTGCCCTTCGACATCGAGGCGGTGGTGGCGGGCGTGGTCACCGGCGCGCGCCAGTGGGAGCTCTCGCACGTGAACGTGCGCATGTCCCGCCGCGGCACCCCCAACCTCTTCGTCAAGGACCCGCTCTCCGCCCTGGCCGCGTCCGCGGGCAACCTCGTCCGCCTCGACGCCGAGAAGACCGGCGGCGGGCTGGGGGGCTACCGCATCAGCCCCGCCACCCTCGCGGAAGCGGAGGCCTTCTGGTCCAGCCGCCGTCCCAACCTGGGCGCGGCGCCGGCCATCGAACGCACCTACCGCGAGCTGCCGGCGCTCCTGGACATCGCCCATCAGCCCGAGGCCACCCTCACCGCGCGTGTCGGCGGCAAGGCCGGCAACCTGGCCCGGCTGCTGCCGCTGCTGCCGGAGCCGAACCGGGTGCGGGCCTTCGCCATCCCCTTCTCTCACTTCGAAGACTTCATGGAGCAGAACCGCATCCGCGACGAGCGGGTGAGCCCGCCCGAGGAAGTGACGCTGCGAGAGTACGTGCGGCGCATCGCCGCCGAGCCGCGCTTCTCCTCCGACGCGGGCTACCGCAAGGCGCTCTTGTGGGACCTGCGCTCGCGCATGCAAAGCCGGGGCGCGATCGACCCGGCCCTGGTGACCGCCCTGGCGCAACGCATCCGCGAGGTGTTCGGCGCGGATACGGCACGGGTGCGCTTTCGCTCCTCCTCCAACGTGGAGGACGCGCTGGAGTTCTCCGGCGCCGGGCTCTACAGCTCGACCACGGTGTGCGCCGCCGACAGCCTGGACGGCGACCGCAGCGGCCCGAGCCGCTGCGATCCCACCCAGGAGGACGAGCGCACCATCGAGCGCGGGTTGCTCCTGGTGTGGGCCAGTTTGTATAGCGACCGCGGGGTGGCGGAGCGCGACTGGTACCAGATCCCGCAGGACACGGCCAGCATGGCCATCCTGGTCAGCGAATCCTTCCCCGACGAGCACGCGAACGGCGTGGCCTTCACCGGCAACCCGAACGAGAGCCTGGACGGGCGCTACCTGGTGAACGTCCAGATGGGCGACGAGGCGGTGGTGGGCAACGATCCGCTGCTCATCCCGGAGCGCGACTTCCTCACCGTCCAGGACGGCCGGGTGACGAAGATCGAGCGCGAGCGGGCCTCCTCGCTGGCGCCGCCGGGCGGGCGGGTGCTCTCCGACGAGGAGCTCTCCCGGCTCGGCGAGCTGATGGCCGCCGTCGATGCCACCTATCCCATCGACACCTCGCCCTACCCGCGGGAGCGGGTGCTCCTCGACCTGGAGTTCAAGCTCACGCCCCAGGGCGTCATCCGCATCAAGCAGATCCGGCCGTTCCTCGATAAATGCCGCAACCTGCGCTGCGACGCGCCGCCCGCGCCCACCTGCCGCGATGAAAACACGCTCCTCGACCACTACCCGGCCGGGAGCTGCGATGCGGCGAGCGGCGAATGCCGCTACCCCGAGAAGGTGGTGGACTGCCCGGCGGGCTGCGCGGACGGCGCCTGCCGTTGACCGAGAAGGCGAGGACGTCATGAGATTCGTCTGCCTGGTTCTGTCTCTTTCGCTCGCCGCCGCACCGACCTCCGCAAGAGAAAAGAAGTGGAAACTGAGCGGCCGGCTCCAGACGAGTTTCGAAGCGCGCGAGTGGTTCGAGCGCGAGTGGGAGCCGGGCAGCCAGCGCGACAGCGGCTGGATCTCGCGCTTCGCCATCGAGAGAGCGCGTCTGGAGGCGCGTTTCACCCCCACCGACTGGGCCCGCCTGGTGCTGGAGCTCGAGGGCGCCGCCGAACTTTCGTTTCCCGATCGCTACGCCACCGACGCGCTCGAGCCGCGCCGCACGGAGCACGAGCAGATGGCTTTTACGCTGCGGGACGCCTACGCCCAGTTCACCCCGCACCCGCTCCTCATGTTCCGGGCCGGCCAGTTCAAAAAGCCCTTCTCGCGCCTGCGCCTGACCTCGCCCTGGGATCTTTTGCTCCCGCGCCGCGGCCTGCTCGACGCGCGCGCCGTCGAAGGCACGCGCCACGGCGGCTTCGGCGGCCGGGATGCCGGTCTGATGGTGTACGGCAAGGCCGAATCGCTCCTCGGGCTTCGCTACTGGGTCGGCGCCTTCAGCGGCCCGATGCAGAGCGAGGGCATCGAGCAGTCCAGCAAGGACTTCGTGGGCCGGCTGGAGGTGAAGCCCTTCTCCTGGCTGTCGCTGGCGGTCGACGCCTGCCACAAGCTCTACCATTACCGCGAGGGGCCGGTGCTCTCGGGCCTCGCGCTCGCGCGCGGCCACCTCTACACCGCCAACCTGTTCGGCGCGGACGCCATGCTGGAGATCGGGCCGTTCTCGCTGTCGCTGGAGGGCGCCCTCGGAGCCAACGTGGACTTCGGGCCGGACCATCGCCTGCTGGGCGCGCACGCCATCGCCGCCTACCGCTTCGAGCTCCCCGGCGAGCTGTTCCTCACCCCGGCGTTCATGGTGGAGGTCTTCGATCCCAGCGACCAACCCGGCCACGACGCCGTGCTGCGGCTCGCCGGCGGCCTCAACCTGGACCCGGCGAAGTGGCTGCGCTTCCAGCTCTACGCCGAGTGGACGAGCGGGCAGATGTGGACCTACGACGCCCAGGCCAAGGCCGGCTTCGGCGGCTACGTTTTCGGCCCGGTCCCCACCCGGGTGATGCTCCAGATGAACGTGTCGCTGTGAGGGCCGCGCCGCGATGAGAACCGGCACGCTCATTGTCCTTATTTTCCTGTCTGCATGCTGCGATGCGCCCTGGCGCAGCGGCTACGCCTGGGAGGAGGCCTTCGCGGGGAGCGCCATCCGCGAGTGGTCGCTCTCCATGAGCGACGAGAACCGCCTGCGTCTCATCACCGACCCGGCCAGCATTCCCTGCCAGTCCGGCGGCCTGGGGCCCACCTGCCAGGACGACGCCGCTTGCCCGAGCGGCTGCGCCTGCGAGCAGGGCGCCTGCCGGACCCGATGGCTGGAGGCCGATCTCGAGGTGGACGGGATGCGGATCTCCCGGGTGGGGGTGCGTCTCACCGGCGACCGCCGCGAAAAGAAGCCCCACCTGCGCGTGCGCTTCGACGCCTTCGTGCCCGGGCAGCGGTTCTTTTCGCTCTCCACCATCGCCCTGCGGGCGAACCGCGGCGACCCATCGCAGATCCGCGAGAGACTCGCCCTGGAACTTATGCGCCGGGCCGGCCTGTGCACCCCCCGGGCCACCTTCGCCTGGGTGCGGCTCAACGGTGAGGACCTCGGCCTCTACACCCAGGTCCAGCGGGTGGACCGCAAGCTCCTCCAGGCGTGCTTCGGCGAGGACGACGGAAACCTCTACCAGCTTCATTCGGGCGCCGATCTGGTCTTGCGCACAGAGCGGCCCGAGGACTTCGATCCGCCCTTCGCGGCGTTGTACGAAAAAGCGACCAACGAAGGTAGCGCCGACGTCTCCGATCTGATGTGGCTGATGCGGGTCCTCGCCTCCGGCGATCTGGCCCAGCTCGAGCGCATCCTCGAACCCGAGGAGTATTTGCGCTGGCTGGCGGTGAACAGCTGGCTCGCCAACCTGGACTCCTACCCCGGCACGGGCGGCAACGTGTACCTCTACCGCGACGCCTCGGGGCGCTTTCGCATCGTGCCCTGGGATCTTGCGCGCGCCTTCGGCAACTACCACGGCCCCGCCTGCGCGCTCGGCGCCGACGAGATGCTTTCGCTCTCTCTGGACCGGCCCACCTGCGGCGATCCGAGACCCCTCATCGACAAGGTCCTGGCCGTGCCTGATTTTCGCGCCGCCTACCATCGGCATCTCCGGGATCTGGCCGGTTTTGCGCTGGCGCCGGAGTCGCTCCTGGCGCTGGCGGGACGCTTCCACGCCTCGATCCGGGAGGCAGCGCACCGGGACGGGCAGAAGGGCTTCACCAACGCCGAGTTCGACCAGGCCCTGGAGACCGACACTCCATCCGGGACCAACCCCGTGCGCTCGCCGGGGATCCGGCCGTTCGCGCTGGCGCGAGACCGGGCGGTGCGGGAGGTGCTGGAAAAACGCTAGGACGGCCTCCGAGCGTAAGACGACTTTGCGCGCAAACGCGCTGGCTCTTTCGGTCCCGCCTGCGCGCGGCACGGCAGGCGGCGTCGCGGCCGGTTGAACTCGTCAGGGTATTGGGTGAAGGTCTTTTTCGTGTAGAATACCCGCGGAGGAAATGACATGAAATGGCGAGCGATGACATGGCTTGTGATCCTTCCCGTACTGCTCTGGCTCCCCGCCTGCTCCGGTAGCGACGGAGCCCAGGACGCCGGCCAGGACGCGTTGGACGGGGCCGACGGAGGCGGCGATCCGGGGGGTGATCAGGGCGGAGACAAGGGCGGTGACGGCAGCGGCGGCGAGGGCCCGTGCCGCTTCGACCCCAACGTCGCCTGGGATGTCCTGGGCGAGATCCTTCAGATGCAGAGCAAGGACAAGCGCACCTGCGTGTGGCTCCACCGCATCGGCAAGTGCCCCGAGGGGTGGATCTGCAAGGCCGTTCCGTTCGACCTCTTGTCGGTGCGCATCGGCCACGACGGCACCGTCATCGAGGAGAGCGAAGCAAAGAACCTCAGCTGGGAACCCACCCACCACAACTGGGCGGACAAGGCCACCATCCTCCACGAGGGCACGACCTACGTTCTTCAGGGAGGTGGCTACGGCGACCAATACGACATCACCGCCAGTGGTGCCGTGTCCTTCGGCCCAGTGACCCTGTACCCCTACGCGCCCTGACCGGGCGCGAAACCTGACTCCTCACCTGGCCTCCGCCCGATCTTGGCTGTCAAAGGCCTTCGATCGCTTGCATTTTTCAGTCGAACGCCGTGCGCTCGGGCGCAGCTCAATCGTGGACGCAGCGCACGCGGTGAAGCTCGGCGCCGGCGTGGATGCTGGCGTAGCCGTCGGTGTAGCTGGTTGCCCAGGCCTGGTCCGGGTGCGAGGCGATGGGCGTCGCGGACCAGAACCACTCGGCCGGCGTGTCGGGGAAGGCGAAGATGTCGATGGAGGGCTGCAACCTGCGCTCGTCCACCAGCGTTTGCAGCTCCTTGAGCGTGGGCAGGCGCCAGTCCGTCCGCCCGGCGAAGTTCAGGTTCTCGCAGAACGAGAGCGCCTCCAGCCAGGAGAGCGGCGTATCGAGGTGACGCCGCTGCCAGCGTAGCTGGGTGGCCAGATCCAACACCGTCTCGGCATCCGTGGAAAAGCGCGCGGGCAGCGGTTGATAGGCGCCGCGCACGCAGCGCACCCGGCCCGAGCCGTTCGGGTCGTGGTCGTAGATGAACCCGAGTTCGAAGCGCACCCCGTAGGCGAACCCCAAGAACGGCACCGGCGAGGCGGTCCAGAAGAAGTCCGAGGGCGTCCCGGGGAAGGCATCGGGATCGATCACCGGGTCCAGCCGCCCGAAGTCGATGAGGCTGACCAGCTCCACCCGGCTCGGCAGGCGCCAGTCGTCGTGGCCGCCGAGCTCGAGCCCGGCGCAGTAGGCGCGCGCCTCCCACCAGTCGAAACTCTCGGCCGGCGCCTCCTGCTGCCACAAGAGCCCGGTCACCCGGTCCTCGACCACACCGTCCACGGCGCTGTAGTCGAGCGGATGGACGAGGTAGTTCGAGTCCTGGCCGAACCCCGGCTCGCCCTGGGCGGGACAGGGGCTCACCACGCGCGCGCCGTCGGTGCAAAACAGCGGATGGGAATCCGGCATGGGCCAGCTCGGTTGGAGCGCCACCACGGCCTCTCCCTGGCAGCGATCGGCCAGGAACATCTGACACTCGAACAGCGAGTCCGGAACTTCCGTGGGAGCGGGCGGCATGCCCACGTCGTACACCCCGGCGGCGAACTTCGCCTCGCCGAGGTCTCTCCAGACGAACTGGTCCTGGACGGGAAAGACGAGTTCGACGTCGAGGCGCGTCTGCGCGCCCGGCGGGATGACCAGCGGCCCTCCCGGGATGGGCACCGTCACCTGGAACCGTCCGCCGGCGGTGGTCACCTTTCCGCCCCACAGGGACAGGGTGCAATTCAGGATGGTGCTTCCGGAGAAGCTCTGCGACTGTCCATAGGCGCTGAAGGTCGCCTGGTACTGCCCCGCGGAGCGCGGGGAACCGCCGCTGGGTTGATAGTTGGAGAGCGCCATGTCGGTCTCGAGCTCGCCTTCCACGTCCAAATATGTGTGCGCGGTGGCCCGCACCTTGTACAAGGCATTCGCCAGCGTCACCCGGACGTGGGTGTAGGTCCCCGCCGGCACGCTGGCTCCGTCGCTGGCAGTGATGTCCCCGCCCTGGTCGAGATCGACCGTTCGCACGGCCTCGGGAAGCGTAATCGAAACGGGCTCGGAATCCTTGTGTGAGCGCATCAGCTCGAGGGCCAGGACGCCGGCGCGGACGCCGAACGGGGTCTGGTAAGAAAGCCCGGTCTGCCGGTCAGGCGTGAAACTGCCGCAGCTTTTCACCGCGCGCGCCGATACATGGACTTTGGCGCCGGGCCCGCCGTCCTCAGGCCCCGCATCTCCATCCTGGCCATCATAACCATCCCCTCCTCCATCCCGCGGGGCGCTGGTTCCTCCGCATCCCCACCAGTTGATCACGAGGGAAAAGAAAACGGCGCTGGCAGAAATATTCCATCGGAAATGGTTCATGTTCTCCTCCCCGGCGGATAGGGCGCATACAAGCCCATGGCTCATCCAGCCGCGACCGCATCATCCAAAGCTCACGCGGCGAGTTCTGTGAGCCAGCGCACGCAAGCAATCTTGGCGAGCATCAGGCCTGGATGGCGTCGGCCAAACGCCAGATGGGAAGCCGCACGGACCACAGCATGAACAAGAGACCCAGAATACCGACCAGGAAAGCCGCCACGATCCATCCCCGGCGCCAGGTGAGACCTCGTTGTCTTGGTAAAAGACCGACCGCGAGACACCCGAGCGACAGGCCGGCGATGAGGAAGGCGAACGGCCGCCACAATACGATGGACGTCCAGATGGGCAGCGTCGCGCTGGAGCCGAAGTCCTCGAACATGCGCTTCCAAACCGGCGCCTCGACCAGACCGTACCATGCGCCACCGGCGGCGGCCAGCACCGCTATCGTCACCCCGATCCAGTCGCCAGCGGTCAGCGCGGCGATGCCCGAGTGTTGTCCTTTTTCCAAAGAGCCTTCCATGGATCCTCCAGGAACATCTGTACCCTTCCACCCTTGAATCCAGACTATCTGCCACGCTAGCTGATGAGCTTGGACCTGGCAACATCTCTCTCATCATGAAAAACGCCGCGATAAATGCTATAGATACCTATCCATCGTCTTTTCCCAGACGGAGGAAAGGAATGAAAAAGCTGATTCTTGTCGTGCTCATCCTCGGCGGGGCGACGTTCGGCCTGTACTATGTGCTCAAGCCCAAACCGGCCTTCGACATCGGTAAGTTCAAGGCCACCATCGAGGAGGTCGAGAAGCGAGCGGGGCCGGCACTCAACCAACCGGTGGATCCGAGCCGCGTGCCTGAAATCACCGCGGTGATGGTGCAGTACTTCGACGGGATCACGACTACCATCGAGCGCAACCCGGTGTGCGCCGACGCCGAGGCGGCGCTTGCGAAGTTCGACCGGGACATGCAATCCCGACTTCAGGGAGCAGTGCAACGGCTGAATGAGCAGATGCGCTCGGGAGCGGCAAACAACGCCGCCATGAACGCTCAGTTTCAGCAGGGCGCCATCGCCATGTTCCAGGCCATGAAGCGCTCACTGCCGGCCATCGAGGACTTCTGCCGCCGCTGTCCCAAAGAGTCCGGCGTGCTGAACGGCGCCCTCTCCCGTGCCGGCGCCGGCGGCCAAGTTCGATAGGAAGCCCTGGAAGCCTTGGGAAGCCCTGGGATCCCAAGGGGCTGTCCCCGATGAAAACGGGCGGGGACAGGCCCCTTGATTGTGCTGTCCGGATTTTTGTCGCGAGTGTCGAAATC
>CAZLNM010000083.1:0-23758 GCA_964561025.1 uncultured Myxococcales bacterium | reverse complement strand
CGGGCTCTCTCCCGCCAGGCGGGCCAGGATGCGCTCCAGGGGTTTGGGCACGCTCACGATCACGGCGATCTCCTCCCGCGCACGATGGACACATTGTGCCCGTCACGAGTGATTTTGGCAAACCCGTTTGTTTGACCGGGTTTTTCGCCGCGTGATATCATCCGCTCACCTGCGACGGGAACGGCGAACGCCCCTTGCCGCTCCCCGGGGCGCCCCTGGAGGCCCGGTGAAGCAGCCCATCCCATTCGGAAAATTCCTGCTCCTCGAGCGCATCAACGTCGGCGGGATGGCCGAGATCTTCCTGGCGCGCACCAAGGGGGTGCAGGGGTTCCGGCGCATCCTGGCCATCAAGAAGATCCTGCCCACCATGGCCGAGGACAAGGAGTTCACCGACATGTTCGTGGACGAGGCGAGGATCGCCTCGGAGCTCTCCCACGCGGGCATCGTGCAGATCTTCGAGCTGGGCAAGTACGTGGACGACTACTACATCGCCATGGAGTTCGTCCACGGCAAGGACCTGCGCTACATCCAGGAGCGCATGGCGCGGGAGCGCAAGCCCCTGCCCCTCAACCTCACGGTGTTCATCGCCTTCAAGATCTGCGAGGCGCTGGACTACGCCCACACCAAAAAAGACCCCAGCGGCCGGCCGCTGGGCATCATCCACCGGGACATCAGCCCGCAGAACGTGATCATCTCCTTCGAGGGCGAGGTCAAGATCTGCGACTTCGGCATCGCCAAGGCGGCCAACCGCTCGCAGAAGACCCAGGCCGGCGTGCTCAAGGGAAAGTTCGGCTACATGTCGCCGGAGCAGGTGCGCGGCCTGCCGCTGGACGGGCGTTCCGACATCTTCACCGTGGGCACCCTGCTGTACGAGATGGTCACCCTGGAGCGGCTGTTCATCGGGGAGAGCGACTTCTCGACCCTGGAGAAGGTGCGCAACGCGGACGTGGTGCCGCCCTCGGCCTACAACCGCGAGGTGCCCGAGGATCTCGAGGAGATCATCCTCAAGGCCCTGGCCAAGGAGGTCGAGGATCGCTTCCAGAACGCCGCCGAGTTCGGCGAGGCCCTGCAGGGGTTCTTGCTCGAGCGCCAGACGATGGTCTCCTCGCGCGACCTGTCCACCTTCATGAAGAAGACCTTCTCGCCGGAGCTGGAGGCCGAGCTGCGCCGGCTGGAAGAGTACCAGGCCATGCCCGATCCGCCGCCGGGGGCGTACGCGGCGGCCGCGGCCGAGGCGGAACCCGAGGCGGAGAGCGCACCGCAGGACGACAACGCCAAGACCATGATCTTCGCCTCCCGCGAGCCCGGCGGCGCCGCGCCGCCCCCCCTGCCCGCCGCCGCCGGCCGCCCGGCCTCCGTTCCCCCGTGGGAGAAGCAGCCGGACACCAAGTCGCTGAAACCCGGCCCGGCCATTCCCACCCCGGACGCCAAGACCATGATCTTCGCGGACGGCTCGCGGCCCGAGCTCACCGACGCCAAGACCATGATCTTCGCCGACCCGGAGGCCCAGCCGGAACCCACCACCGACCGGGGCCCCCGGCCGCAGCTCCAGGTCATCCCCGGGGGCCGGGACGCGCCCCGACCGGCCCGGGGGCCGACCATCCGCGAGCGGTTGTTCTTCCCCCTGGCCGTGCTGGCCGCCCTGCTGCTGGGGTGGTCCATCTACGCGACCGTGGCGGCGAGCCGGGGCCGGGCGGACGCCGCCCGCACCCGGCTGGAGATCCAGTCCTCGCCGGCGCTGGGCATCGAGCTTTTGCTGGACGGCCAGAAGGTCGCCAGCGAGACGCCGTTTTCGGTGGACGACCTTCCCGCCGGCAAGCACCAGGTTCGCATCACCCGCAAGGGCTATGAAGCGCTGGAGCGCAGCGTGTTCATCGGAGAAGGGACGCGGGTGCTCCTGGACGTGGCCCTCTCCAAGCTCCCGGAGGAGGCGCCGCCCCCGCCGCCGGACAAACCGCCCCCGCCGCCGCCTCCTCCGATCACCGAGGTGCTGTTCGAGTCGGATCCGCCGGGCGCCACCGTGAGCGTGAACGGCAAGAAGCTGGGCGAGACCCCGCTTCGCACTCGGGATCTCGCCCCCGGCCCGGAGCGGGTGGCGGTCTTTACCGCACGCGGCTTCGACAAGGCGTCGCAGAAGTTCGAGGTGCGCGAGGGCCAGGAGAACCGGGTGCGGGTGGTCTTGCAGCGGCTCGCCGGCCCCAAGCCACCCGTGGTCAAGCCGCCTCCGCCGCCTCCCCCGGTGAAGCCGCCCACGCCGCCGCCGCCGCGCAAGGAGGAGTTCGGCTTCTTGCTCGCCAACACCGTGCCCTGGTCCAAGGTGTACGTGGACGGAGAGTACACCGGCCGCGAGACGCCGATCGCCCCGGACAAGAAGATCCGCCTGCCGGCCGGACGGCACAAGGTCTCGTTCGAGACCTCCTCCGGCAAGCGCTTCGACTTCGAGATCGAGATCGAGGCCGGCAAGGACACCAAGCTCATCAAACGGCTGGAATAACCCGCGCGGGAGGCGACCATGGGTATGCAGGAGTTCGGCGGCGACGACGACGAGAAGGAAGGGAAAACCGCAGAGGCTGGCGGGGGACGGATATTCACCGACTTCGACTGCCCGGTGTGCAACGCCAACAACCCCTACGACGACGGCTTCGGCGACGGGGCCGAGGTGCGCTGCTACTACTGCGGGGCGGAGTTCAAGGTCCTGGTGGGGGACGGCGGACGCCCGCGCTTCAAGGAGCTGTGATTCCTTCACCCGCCCGCGGCGGGGAACACCACCCACACCTGATCCTCGGCCGAGAGCGGCGTCTGCATTCCCCGCAGGCGGTGGATGCTGCGCCCGTTCACCAGCACGCTGCCGCGGGCCAGCAGCGGCTGCCGCTCGGGCGAAATTTGCAGGCGCACCTCCGCGAGCAGGCTCTCGATGTCGGGCGCGTCCGAGCGCAACACGTCCTGGCCGAGATCGATTCGGAACACCGGCGGGACCACGAACACGGCCACGGCGCGCCTCCCCTCAGGTGCGGATGCCCAGGCGGCGCACGGTCTTCTCAGAGGGCACGCCGCGCTCGTCCCAACCGCGGATGGCGTAATACTCCCGCAGCATCGGTTCGAGCGGCACGCCACCCGTCCCGGGCGAGAGCGGCTCCTCCCGCAGGCGCCGCGGCAGCGTGTCGTCCGCCCCGCTGAGTCCCTCGCGCAGGTTGTACAGGCGCTCCAGGCAGAAGACGCGCTCGCCGATGCGGTTGAGATCCCCCATGCTGTAGCGCTTGCCGGTCACGGCGGACAAGAACTTTTCGAACCACACGATCTGCAGCGGGTTGCCGCCCGTGACCGCCCGTTTCAGCACGGGCCCGGCCCGATCCAGCAGGCCCATCAGCGCCCGGTACGGCAGCCCGTTGGGGTCCATGCGGAAGATCGCCGGGGGGATCATGGCGTAGGCCGAGAAGTAGCACATGCACAGGCTGGACACCGCGGCGTTGGTGTTCTGCTGCAGCACCACCAGCGGCGGCTTGGCGCGCGGCGAGTGCGGGTCGATCGACACCGGGCCGGTGGCCTCCAGGTACATGGTGCTGCCGCGGATGTGGCACCCCCCGCGGTTGCTGGTGGCGTACTCCAGGCCCTGTCCCACGCAGCCGCGCGGATCGTAGGCCGGGAGCTCCAGGCCCTTCACCTGGATGGCATACTCAACGCCCCCGAACTTCTGCGCGAGCCGGCGGGTGCCCTCGGCCAGCTCGGCGCCGAAGCCTTCCCGGGCGGCGGTGCGCTCGATGGCCGCGCGGAAGCCCGCCGCGTCGCCGAAGCGCAGCCCCCAGTCGAGCACCCCGCGCTCGCACAGCTCGGCGGCGAACCCGAGCGTGTTGCCGCAGGAGATGGTGTCGAGCCCCAGGTCGTCGCACAGCTCGCCGAGCTCGGTGACGACCTTGAGGTCGAACAGGCCGAGGTTGTTGCCCACGAGCCCGATGGTCTCGAACTCCGGCCCCTTGTGCTCGGCGCCGTCGTACTTGAGGTGCCGCCCGCAGCGGATGGGGCAGCTCACGCAGCCGTCCGCGCGCAGCAGAAGCTCGTCGCGCATCTTCTCGCCCGACAGCTTGGGGGTGTTGAGATCCTGGCCGGCGCGGAAGTTGCGGGTGGGGATGATGTTGCGCCCGGCGGTGGTCATGACCAGGTTGGCGGTGCCGAGGTCCTTGAGCACGCCGCCGGTCATGGGGTGCGCGAGCAGCATCTGGGTGATGTCCTGCTGCAGGCGCTTGAAGGCCTCGGGGTCGGCCACCGGGATGGCCTTCTTGCCGCGGGCGATCACCGCCTTGAGGTTCTTCGACCCCATCACCGCCCCGGTGCCGCAGCGCCCGGCCACCCGGCGCTGGCTCACGATGGCGGCGTAGCGGACCCGGTTCTCGCCGGCGGGGCCGATCACCGCCATGCCGAAGCCCGCGGGCAGCGCCCGCTGCACCTCGGAGGTGGTCTGGCCCCACAGGTGACTGGCGTCGCGCAACGCGCAGCCCTGGTCGGTGATCTCCAGAAACACCGGCCGCGGGCTGCGCCCCTGGATGATCACCGCGTCGAAGCCGGCCCGCTTGAGCTGGGTGGCGAAGTTGCCGCCGCAGTGGCTGTCCCCGATGCCGCCGGTCAGCGGCGACTTGGTGGTCACCACGAAGCGGTTGGACTGCGGCGCGTTGGTGCCGGTGAGCGGCCCCGCCGAGAAGATCAGCGGCATGCGCTCGTCGAAGGGGTCCAGCTTCGCCGGGGTCAGATCGTAGAGCAGGCGCGCCCCCAACCCGCGCCCGCCGATGTACAGCTCCACGTCCTTCGGATCGGGAGCGCGCTCCTCGATGCGCCCGGTCCCCAGATCCACATAGAGCAAGCGGTTCATGGCGCCGCCAGACATGCGACCTCCCCTGCCAGAGTGTTCAGGCCCCGTCCAGGCCGATCTTCTCGTGCTGTTCCAGCCAGGCCCGCGGATCCTTGAGGTAGGCCAGCGAATCGACCAGCGACAGCCGGTGCTCCCGCTCGATGCCGGACAGGAAGGCGAAGAACTCCTTCTCCTGCGGGTTCTCGCACGCATCGGCAAGCTCGCGGTAGAACTTCTCGCCGCGCTCCTCGAAGGCGATGGCCCGCTCGATGGCCCGCGCGTCGTCGTCGTCGTGGTCGGCGGCCGAGCCGTCCAGGTGGGCCACCCGGTCCAAGGTCTGCCGGATGTCGGTGTCCTGCACCCGCAGGGGCACCTCCTCCGGCCAGCGGCCCTCGGAGAGCAGCTTGCGGTGCAGATCCTGGATGCGCGTCATGTGCTCCTGCTCGTCGCGGGCCAGGTTGTCGAACATGGCCCGGGCGAGCGGGTTCTTCGAGCGCCGGGCTTCGTTGCGGTAGAAGCCCATCTCGGTCCGTTCGTTGTGCAGCGCCAGCTCGATGGACGCCATGCGATCCATGGGTCACCTCCCGCAGCCGTTGTAGCGCCGGCCCGCTCCGGGGTCAAGCGTGCCGTGCCGCCGATTCGATCGGACTGAACCCAGGTTCAATCGGGCAGTGGGGTCGACGGTTCGGCATGAGCTAATAAAATGGAGGCGTCAGGGGATAGGTTGGCCGGTGTTCGCTCGCTTACGCTCTCAGGAGCAGGTGTTGTACTGCGGCGCCTGGCAGGTTTTTCCGGACGGACAGGTGTCGGGGCAGTCGCCGTTACATCCGTCCGGCCCACCGCACTTTTCGTTGCACTGAGGCAAGCACCGGCACTTGTGGACGGTCAGATCGCAGTACTCGTTCGTCTTGCATTCCGAGTTGGAGTTGCAGCCATTCGTCGAACCGTCTTGCTGCTCGTCCCTGGGAACGCACACCGGCGCCATGTAGGCCTCCGGGCGCGTGCCCCACAGCGTGATCATCCGGCTCTTTCGCTCCTGCGCTGCCTGGGCGTCCTGGGCTGTGCAAGTGCCGCTGAGCGCGGCGAACTCACCGAGCGAGAGCCCGGCCACCCCGTCCGGCACCCGCGGCCGGCAATCGCCGTCCACGCTCTGGAAGGCGATACCTTCCCGGCCCATCTCGTCGATCTTCACCTCGAACATGATCTCCCCCATCAAGGACCACAGCCCATCCGCGGCCATCCAGTGGAGCGGCAGCCCGATCTTCTGCCCTTTGGCGAGCCCGCCATCCACCGGCACCCCGCCGCGGGTCCAGATCACGTGGTCGCCGGAGCGCTCGGGCATTGGGCTGTACGAACCGACCTGTTCATGTCCGATCCGCACGGTCACCGTGCCAGCCGCCTCCCCGAGCAGGGTCCGCTCCACCGAGATGGTCAACTCCAGGGCGATACCGAAGGCGCCGTCGCAAGAATCGACCCACACCCAGTGGCCGGCGTTGTCGGGGATGACGGCCGGCAACGAGAGCGGCCGAATGCGCTCGATCGTTCCAAACACGATGGCGTCCATGGAGAGCGCCCATTCGCATCCGCCGGGAGCGGGATACATTTCGCTGCACGACCCGAAGGTGTTGACGTCGGGAAGCCGGCCGACGGTCGGGGCCGACTTGCTGCATCCAGCGTGCGAGGCAAGAGTCAAGGCGAGGGCAAACCAGCCCACCCAAGAAAAGCAAGAAAACCTTTTCGAGTTCATTATTTCCTCCTGAAGAACACGGTTCTTTTCGGCGAGAATGACATCGCTCCGTCGGTTCACTTGGCGTAGACCAACGCGTTGTAGACGCCCGCAAAACAACTCGCGGCGGAAGGGGCCGTCGCGCTATATATATTGGTGCCAAACGAAGAATCCAGCGACCAGCTCGTGTAGCCATCGGCGGACGAGTAGACCGCCAGGTTCTGGCCGAACCAGGTTGTTCTCACCGCAATGTAAAACCTGCCATTCTGATACCAGGCGGTGATGCCGGAGGCTGTTCTCATGTTCGGGTCCAACACGACTCCCCCGAGAAGGTTCTCCACCTTGTATCGATATGGCGGGGAACTCTGGAATGGACGGTTCCAGAATGTCTTGACCCTCACCTGGCCCTGATTGTCGGTCTGCTCGACGTAGGCCACGATGCAATCGTTGTCTCCATAGGCTTGATAAGCTTTACACGCAACGCCAGGGCTGACGCTGGATTTGACACCAAGGCTGTCAGATTCAGGAATCGTCGTGTGTGAGATGTAACCCGTGGAGACTCTAACATCGCCGTTGGTTGCATCGTTGGCGCGGTTGAGGTTCGTCCACACGGTGACACTTCTATTATTGAAGTCGTCCCAGCCGACTGAGATGCGCTCGGCAGAGGTCACACGAGAAGATGATGCGCAGGTCATCCAGGAAGACATGGAATCGCACCGATAGAGGTCTCCGGGAGTCTTGGTTTGGAAGCTGTCCGATGATCTTGCGTAGCTGACCCCGAGACTTTCGCTCTCTGAGTAAATCACTCCTAGAGGGTAGTAGTGGGTATAGAAGACACGATCCGTGGTGACGTCTTCCCGCCAGAGCACGGGTGTCGGCCCCCTCGAAGTCACCGTGAATAGACCGAGTGGCTTTTCGGAAGCCCCCACCAGGTACGGCAACCATGTGCCGCCGTTGAAGTTGAAAAATGCTGCATTGATGTCATATCCGCCAGATACGTAATGGATTCCGGCGCCACCTTTCGATACGCTTGCGCCAAGAGAGATCTGTTGCTCTTGGCCGAATGACCCGTGATCCTGGAATCGGAAATACGGCGACATGGCACGGTATCCACTCACCTCCCAGGAACACTTGTTGTCATAGTATGCAAGATCCCGAAGTCGGATTGTGCCCGAGGCTATTGAGCCGGCCATGGTGCAGTTCTCGCCGCAACGGGGATGAAGGATCTTCTGCACGTGTCCAAACTCGTGGGCGATGAGACTTGCGAAATCCGTATATCCCTCCTTGGGCGCTCCGGTAGAAAGACGCCAAAGAGGACCACCGATTCTTTTCGAATAGACTTTGATTCTCGTGGCGTAACCGCCGCACTTGGGCTCGGCATAGGACAAATGGTCTGACTCTGCATCGAAAGCAACAATAATGCTTTCGAAGCTCGGATGGGAGACAACACAACCCAAATACGTGGGTGGAATATCAGTCAGTGTTGTGGTTCCCATGTACCTGAAGTGCCCACCAGTCGCCTGCTCATTCCAGACGTCTCCTCCCATGACTGCGGCAACGATGGTAGGCACGTCACCTCCCAGCATCGGAATGTTTGCGTCAAACGAATCTGTATTCACGCGGAACTTCTTTTGTGCGTTTGGCGCGTTGTATTCGGCGGTCGAGTAGCACGTACCCGGTGATTCACACTGGCCCCGAGCCAGACCTGAGCGGAGGATGACCCCGAGAAACGAAAGAACTACAGAAAATACTGGCAGGAGAGGCAAGACTCGCAAGGCAGCACAAACGCCTACCCCCCCCCTGCAATCCAAGTGCCACAAATTGTGCACCTGTCCGCACTCCCTGAGCTGCATTTGTTCCTCCCTTGGGTTAGCCACCAGTTAGTGAGATGGTATCGCTCTACCATGAACTCGTCAAGAAGAACACGAGCGAGGTTTATCGACCATCCGACTTGCACAGGAGAATACGGATCTTACGACCGTATGGTGACATGCCATTTCCTCTCGAACGATCTGTCGCCAGATTCAGGGAGCGAAGCGACAGGACCCGATCGCCTGAGCCAACTGAATGGTCGTTCGAGTTATTGTAAGGAACGATCAGAAATCAAAGGTTAGCTGGCGCGGCGGTTTCTTGCGGGCGGGCGGTGGCGGCTCTTTTGCGGCCGGGGGCGGCGGGGCGGCGGATGGGACCGAGGGCGGCAAAGCCTCGGCGGGCGGCGCGGCGCGCAGGAGCTGCGACACCAGGCTGGACTCGCGCTGGAAAAACCCGCGGGTGTGGTAGGAGTTTTCGAGCCCCAGCAGGTGGTAGTCGAGGTGATGGCAGAACTCGTGCATCAGGGTGCGGAAGAAGGTGCGAAAGGCCACGATCTCCCCCCGCCGGGCCGTCTGCAACCAGATGTCGATGTAGGGCCGCCCCCCGGCGGGCAGGGTGTACAGGGCGTGCAGCTCGCCGCCGGCGCCGCTCGGCCGGCGCGAGAGCACCCGCACCGCCACCGGGGGAACGTCGAGGCTGCGGCACAGCCGGGCCAGGATATCCTCCACCGCGCGATTCACCAGCAGGCGCTGCGCGGCGGTGCCGGGCATGTCGGTGAGCGCGGTGCGCAGGATACGGATGGGCGCGGCCAGGGACGCGGGATCGGGCAGCACGATCCGGCCGAGCTGGTCGCTCTTTCGGTACACCGCCTGCTCGGCTCGCGGCAGGCGCCGGTAGAAGGAGAACGGCTTTGGCGTCTTCGTCCGGGTCATCGAAGGATGCGCGGCATGCCTCACCAACTACAAAAAAACCCGCCCGTGGAGCGGCGGGTTGAGAAATCGGGAATGGCCAGGGGCGGAATTGAACCGTCGACACACGGATTTTCAGTCCGTTGCTCTACCAACTGAGCTACCTGGCCATCCGTGGCAACGCGATTACCTAGCGGCATTTCCCCGGAGTGTCAAGCAAAAACCCGTCACGGGAAGGTCACTGGAAGGTGCCACTCACCACGATGGAGTCGTTGACCGCGGCGCCGGCGCCGTTGCTCTCGCGATAGGCCGCCTTCAAGGTGACCGACCCTGGCGCTGCCGGAGTGATGTCGGTGACCGAGGCCCCCTTGACGGTGAACGTTCCGCACAGGCCCGCCGACGGACCGCATTCGATGATCACGTTCTGATAGCAGACGGGGGTGGCCGGCTGGCAAGCCTCGGAGCCCTGGATCTGCGTAACCTTGGCCCAGCCCACCGCGCAACCGAGGATGTCGGGGCTCAGGTATGGCAACGGCGGCGACGATGAGCCGGCCGTGCCCTTGCCTTCCACCTGCAGTGACAGGTTGAGCGTGGCGTTGAGCGGGTTGAGGTTCTGGTCCATGATGCAGTAGCTGAACTGGAAATTCTCGCCTTTGGCAATGTTGAAGGTCTGCGGGCAGACGACGCTGGCGTGTTCGCCGTTGCAATCACCTCCGCTCGCCATGTGGCCGGTCCACACCATCCAGGTGGGGGTCCAGATGATGGTGTTGCTGTCCCACTGGCCGTTGGGCCCGTCCCAGCTGAAGTTCCCGTTGGCGTCGATGAACTGCTCGTTGGCGTCGTGCATGCCGTCGTCGTCCTCGTCCAGGAAGGGTTCGGCGAGATCCACGAAGGGCTCGTTGGTGTCGTACACGCCGTTGCCGTTGACGTCGGTGAATTCCTCCTCGCCGGTGGTGGCGGCGAGGATCATGAGCAGGCCGTCGCGCGGGTTGTAGACCCGGTTCCCCACGGTCATGCGCGGCTCGCTGGAGAGCGGCGGCACGTCCGCCGGGCGCGGGTTGCTCGTGCGCAGCAGCACCGTGGCCAGCCCCATCTTGTCGCCGGTCTCCTCGGTGGCGGCGCTGGGGGTGATGCTGCCGGCCTCGGTCTTGAACGTCACGTTGGTGGCGAAGCCGATCTTGTTGGTGTAGCGGTCGGCCAACCCCACGGTGCACTTTATCTCCTGGAAGTCGATCACCAACCCGCCCACGTTGGCCAGTTCGCAGGAGAAGGTCATGTAGCGCGCGTTGGGCTTGGCTCCCACGATGGCGATGGCGTTGGAGGTGGCCTGCAGGCTCTGCACTCCGACCCGGGCGGTGGCGGTCACCGTGACGGTGGTGGCCAGCGTGCCGGACTTGAGCGTGGTGCGCACCTCGCCCTTGCTGTCGGTCCGCTCCGACAGCGGCTCCAGGGTGACGCCGGGGGCGTTCGACATGGTGAACTCCACCAGCTGGCCGGCCGGGAAGGTCGCCCCGGTGGTGTCCTTGACCACGAAGGTGAGCACCGAGGACTCGTTGACGCCCGAGCCCTTCACGCCCAACTTGGCAGGCACCGCGCCCTTGTACTCCACGAACCCGAGCTGGCGCACGTTGATCTGCGCCTCGTCGGCGGCGTTCTCGCCGTCGATGTAGGCCGAGGCCCGGATGTTGGCGATGCCGCTCTGGGTCGGCGCCAGGAAGGTGGCCGCCGCCACGCCGTTCGCGTCGGTCATGGCCTCGTAGTTCACCGCGTTGGACTCGCTGAACGTCCCCAGGTTGGTGAAGAAGGTGATGGGGACGTTCGCGCCGGCGCGCTCGCCGTTCGCCCGCAGCAGCTCCGCGGTCAGGCCGATGGTGGAGGCGCCGTCGGCCATGACCTCGGTCTTCTGGGCCGAGAGGGTGAGGATGGGGTGATCCAGGCTCACCACGAAGCGCACCTTGATGGTGTTGCTCTTGGTGTCTTGCGTTGCGTTGTCGCACTTGAAGGTGGCGGTGATGGTGGCCTGGGTGTCGGCGGTGATGCTCTCCGACTGGAGCTGGGCCGTGGCCTGGCTGGCGGTGGTGGCACCTTGATAGCTCTTGTCATTGCTGTTGGTGAACTTGCCCTTGTCGGTGGAGAAGGTCACCGTGGTGCCGTTCGGCATCGCGCCGCCCGTGTCGGAGATCAGGGTGGCGGTGATGGTCGAGGTGGACGAACCGTCCCCCAGGATGGCCAGGGGGGTGGCCGTCAGCGAGATGGCGCACTGGCCGGTCGTCTGCGGCTCCAGGAAGATGGCCTGCTGTGGCGGCGCGCTGACGATGGTCTTGGTGACCGGGTCGCTGTACATGGCGTTGATCCGCACCGTGCCCACCACGTTGCTCACGATGTCGGCCTTGCTGGCGCCGCTCAGGATGCTCACGTCGATGGCCTGCTCGCCGTTGGTGAACTGGCCCACGCCCGCCGGGTTGGCGTCGGAGAGCGACATCTGGATGACCGCCCCGTCCGGCAGCGGCTGGCAGCTGGCGTCGGTACCCATGACCGTGGCCGAAACCTTGGCCGTCCCGTTGGCGTAGGCCCCGGTGCGCGGGCGCAGGCTGATGGTGAGCCCGCCGGTCTGCCCGGCAGGACAGCCGGAGCTTCCGCTGGAGCACGCCGGCAGCGCCAGCGCCAGGGCGAGCATCGTCCCACATCCGTAACGGAATACCCGTTTCATGTTCGACTCCTTGGCGGAAAGTGCCGCCGATAATCCCGACAAACCCATACTCTACCCCAAGCGCCTCACCTGTCAACCTGGCGCCGGGCTTGGCTTTCCCGGCATTTCCATGGCAGACTCCGCCCATGCCGAGAACGAACCTGCGACCGTTGCTGGCTTTGCCGCTCCTGCTGTGCCTCTATCCCCGCTCCGCCCGGGCCGGGGGGTTCCTCATCTACGAGCACGGCGCCGCCGCCACCGGCATGGCCGACGCCCGCTCGGCCCTGGCCGACGATCCATCCACCCTGTACTACAACCCGGCCGGGATCACCGAGCTTCCGGCCTTACAGCTCTCCCTGGGCGCCACCGGGATCGTGCCGGTGATCCACTACCAGGCCGCGGGCGTGTCCGAGTCGCCTCGCCGCTACGTCGGCTACCGCGACGGCCGCTACGTGGAGCTGCCGGTGAACGACGGGGAGAACTCCACCGACGCCAAGCTGCGCGGCTTCACCCCCATCCATCTCTACGCCAGCTTCCGCCCGAAGGATCTCCCGCTCGCCTTCGGGATCTCGCTCAACAACCCCTTCGGGCTGGGCACCTACTGGCCGGGAGACTGGGACGGGCGCTTCATCACCACCGAAACCGAGATCCAGACCTTCTTCCTCCAGCCCGTGGTCGCCGTGGATCTGGCGCGCATCCTGTCCTGGGACCGCCACATCAAGCTCTCCTTCGCCGCCGGCTACCAGGGCGTGTACGGCACGGCCCGATTGAGTAAGAGGCTCGATCTGCGGGTGGGCGAGGCGCTGTCGCTGGGCGAGGTGCGAGACGGCGAGGGAGAGATGCGCCTGCTCGGCGACGCCCTCGGCCACGGCTTCCTGCTCGCCCTGCGCGCCGAGTTCCCGAGGCTCTTCGCCTTCGGGATCACGCTGCGAAGCGCCATCCGCATGCCGTTTTCCGGCGAGGCCAAGTTCTCCTTCAACCCGGCCGGGGAGCGCACCCTGGAGCTCGCCCGGCTGGTCTTCCCCGAGAGCACCACCGGGCGGGTGACCATGGTGCTCCCCTGGAACCTCAACCTGGGCGTGGCCTTCCTGGGCCTGCCCAAGTTCACCCTGGCCGCGGACGTGTACGTGGCCTTCTTCGAGAGCTACGACTCCCTCAGCGTGACCTTCGACTGCGTGGAGCAGGGCCGCTGCTCCGAGACGCTGAACGGCGATCCCATCCGCAAGGACTGGGGCAAGAGCGTCCAGCTCTCGCTGGGGGCCGAGTACCGTCCTACGGACTCGCTGGCGGTGCGCGGCGGCTTCGGCCTGGTGAGCTCCCCGGTGCCGGAGAAAACCTACGACCCGGCGCTGCCGGACGGCATGCGCACCCTGCTCGCGCTGGGCGGCGGCTGGCGCGGCGAGCGCTTCGGCGCCGACATCGCCTACATGCTGGCCTTCTGGAAGGGCGAAAAGCAGAACGAGGTCGGCTCGGGCGACCTCTTGAACCCCGAAGGGCGCGCCAACGGCACCTACACCACCCTGTCCCACATCCTGGCGCTCACGCTCTCGGCGCGTTTCTAGATGAGGAATCCAATGAAACGCACCCTCCCCTGGATTCTGGCGTCCTTGCTGCTTCCGGCGGCCGGCTGCGGCGACGGTTCCCACACCGAGCCCCGCACCCGGCGCTACGTCTTTCGCGCGGTGGGCGGGGCCTCCATGGGCGCCATCACCGCCACCCAACTCGGCCTGCGCTACAGCCACATGTTCGACATCATCGTCCCCTCGGGCGGCGGGCTGGACCTGTCGCGCATGTTCTCCTACTTCAGCGAGGGGATGCTGGGCGGGTTCTGCCAGCCGCCGGAGGTGGGCCGCATGTGCCGCGCGCCGGAGCAGGACCAGGACTACGAGCACATGAACTGCGGCGGCCCCAACGCCGGGGGCTTCGACCGCACCTCCATGATCAAGGCCTTCCAGGACATGTTCATCGCCTACGGCAACCAGGCCCTGTTCAACCCCGAGCATCCGTACCTGCCCCCGGGGGTGCCCGCCTCCTGGCTGGCCCTGTCCCGCGCCGAGCGCTGCCAGAACCCCATCACGCTCCCCGCCTTCTACGACGCCGAGTTCAACCCGGAAGGGAAGTATAGCGCCATCACCTACTGCGAGGCGGACGGCCCGCTGCGCGGCGTGTTCGATCCCAGCGTGCCGCCGAACTTCCCGGTGGAGATCACCGTGGCCATCGACCTGAACGGCAACGGCAAGCGCGACTCGGGCGAGCCGGTGCTGCTGCGGACCGGCGAGCGCTTCGACGACGTGGGCGTGGACGGCCTCGCCGACGCCGACGAGCCGGGCTACGACCCGGTGGAGAACCCCGACCCCCACGGCGACGACTACGACGCGCTGAAGAACCCCCTGGGCACCGAGCGGAACGGCTTCTACGACGAGGGCGAGCCCTACCGCGACTTCGGCCTCGACGGGGTGGCCGGCACCCGCGAATCCATCTGGGACTTCGGCGAGGGCAACGGCCGCTACGACTTCAACCCGCGCGTGCTGCGCATGGCCGCCATGTTCGATCCCTCCCACCTGGTCAAGAACCTCCCGCGGGAAGAGCTCGACCGACTGGACTTCTACGTGGACGTGGGCATCCGCGATCATCTGGGCTTTCGCTGGTCGAGCGAGGGCTTCGTGGGCCTGATGGGCGCGCTGGGCCGGCCCTTCGACATCCGGGACGGCTTCGAGATGCTGATGACCGAGGATCACCGCGACCTCTACGACATCCACCACATCGACTGGCAGAACCTGGGACGGGACGTGTTCGTGCGCTACGGCAAGCCCGACGCCACCCCGGCCGAGATCGAGGCCGGCGACGGCGGCCACGTGGGCACCTACGACCAGGTGGTGTACCGCTTCTGGTCCATCGTGGCCTACATCTCCCACCACTGGCCCGACGGCGACTACGAGAACGTCGAGCACCTCTCCCGCGCCAAGGTGCTCGACCTCACCTACCCCTCCGCCATCCTGGGAGAGGACCGCCAGTTCTACCTCTACCTGCCGCCGGGCTATGACGAGCGCCCGGAGGCGCGCTACCCGGTGCTGTACTTGATGCACGGCATCGGCATGGAGGCCACCGATCTCACCGCGGCGGTGCTGTTCACCGACCCCTGGATGGCCGAGGGCACCTTGCAGAAGTTCATCATCGTGTTCCCGGACGGGCGCTGCAAGGACGACTGCTTCTCGGGCACCTTCTTCGCCAACCAGATGGGCCGCGACAAGCCCCCGCGGCGCTACGAGGACTCCTTCTTCCAGGAGCTCCTCCCCTACATCGACGCCAACTTCCGCACCCGTCCCCCGCTGGAGATCACTTTGCCCTGATCCTGCCTCCGGAGGTCCTCATCGAACAGGGCGACCTCCGATACGGAGGAGCATGCCTGCATGCTCCTCTTGTCAGTGGATTTAGCCGAAGCTCGGCGGCTGTCAAGGGTGAGCCAGGCGAATCCCGCAGGGACCGGAGGCCCTTGACAGCAAACGCCGAGCGGAGGCTTCGCCAAAAGCCGCGGAACGGGACAAGGTCTTAGCCGGGTTTCGGCTCGCCGCCACCCTGCGCCCGCCGCGCCGCCCACCGCCCGCCGAGGCGGATCATCCAGAACGACCATAAAACCGAGAGCAGGACTCCGAGCGCGAGCGCCAGGCCCTCGGGCAAGCTGCGCCAGGGCGGATCGAGCGTCCCGGCCAGGAAATACACCGCGGCGCGAAATCCCACCGCCACCCCCACGATGGCGACCCCGAGCGCCGGCCGGGCGGAGACGAGCATGACCCCCAAAAGAAGCGAGGCCAGCCCGACCGAGAGCCACAACGAGAGCAGGCGGACCCCGGTCACCAGCGCGACCGCCAGCCCGCCGGGCGAAAGGCCGAGCCGCAGCAGCGCCGCCATGCCCACCGCGTCCAGCAGGGTCCACAGCAGGCAAGCCGCCATGCCCAGGCCCAGGCCGATCTCAAGCCGGCGCGCCGATTCCCGCAGCGTCACGCGCGTACTCCTCCTTGCAATAGTACACCCGCATCAGGCACAGCCCCCCGGCCGGGGCGCACGGCCCGGCCCGGCGCCGGTCGCGGCTCTCCAAGATCGGCCGCGCCTCCTCGGGCGAGCGCCGGCCCCGGCCCACCTCCACCAGCAGCCCCACCATGTTCCGCACCATCTGCTTGAGGAAGGCCCGGCCGAAGACGTCGAAGAAGACGCAGTCGCCCTCCCGGCGCACCGCCAGGCGATCGATGGTGCGCACCCGGTGGCCGGCGTCGGCCCCGGAGGAGCAGAAGGCCGAGAAGTCGTGCTCGCCGCACAGCGCCGCCGCCGCCCGGCTCATGGCCGCGCAATCGAGCGACTTGCGCAAATGCCAGCACAGGCCGCGCTCGAAGATCGGCTTGGCCAGGCGGTTCAGCACCGTATAGCGGTAGTGCTTGCCCACCGCCTGGGCGCGCGGATCGAACCCCGGCTCGGCCGCTGCGCCGTCGATCACCGCCACGTCGTCGGGGAGCAGCGGGTTGAGCACCAGGGGGAGCTCCTGCGGCCGGTAGCGGAAGGGTTCGGGCAGGCACAGTTTCACCACCTGCCCGCGCGCGTGTACCCCGGCGTCGGTGCGGCCCGCCGCCAGCGTCACCACCCGCCGGCCGGCGATCTTGGCCAGCGCCTCCTCCAGCACCTGCTGCACCGAGAGCCCGTTGTGCTGGATCTGCCAGCCGACGTAGCGCGTCCCCTGGTAGGCCACCGTGAGGCGGATGTGCTGGACGGCGTCCACACCTAACGCAGCCTCCGAACACACCCGAGGTCGCAATTCGCGCCTGGCTGCGCTGGCTGTCTTTGCCCCGCAGCCAGGCGCTCGATGAGCGCCGCGTTTGGTTGGTCGCGCCGCCTCCCGGGGCTCCGCGCTCGCTGGCGGCTCGAGATGTCTTCGCCCCACACGCGCATGGAAAGAGAAGGGCTCCTAGAATTCGAGGGCCAGCCCGAACACGAAGGTGGCGTCCCCCAGGTTGAGGTGCTCGCCCACGCCGAAGTTGTTGATGAAGGAGGCGCAGAACTCGGCGAACAGGTAGCTGTTGGCGATGCCCACGTTGGTGTACAGCTCGTCGGCGGCGTCCCGGTCCAGAATGTCCAGCAAGAGCTTCATCCCGGCCGCCAGGTGGTAGCCGAAGATGCCGCCGCGCGCGGTGTAGCTGTGGCCCTCGCTGTCCTGGTACTCGGCCACGTCGCCCACCCCGTCCAGCACCCACCAGATGGCGTAGTCCAGGCCCGCCGCGGCGTACGGCACCAGCGGCACCGAGAAGCGCCGCGCCAGCACGTCGAAGGCGTAGCCGGCGGTGAGCCGGAGCGGGATGAGGTTGAGCACGGTGGTGTCGGGCGAGGCGGCGCTGCCCGACGAGCCTTGCACCCGGGCCTTGCCCACCCACTGCACGAAGCCGAACGAGGCCCCGACGCTCACCACCCCGAAGCCGCGCCACAGCGCGTAGTCCACCTGGAACTCCGACAGGGGCTCGGTGCTGCCGAAGATGGTCTTGAAGGGCTTCTCGGCGAGCCCGCTCTCGCTGTCGATGTCCGGCGAATAGGGGGAGAAGCGGAACTGGATCTGGAAGTGCGGCTGCGGCTCCGGCATCTGGGCGCGCGCGGAGGCGGGCAGCAGGCACAGCAGCACCAGGGCGGCCGCGACCGAACCTATGCCGGGCTTGTGTCTTCGCCGCAAGGCGAGGTATCCGGCGAGCCCGGCCAGGAGCAGCAACGCGCCCAGCAGCAGCGCCCCGGGGTGACGCCACAGCCAGGCCACCCCGGCCGCGGGGAGCAGCCACACGCGGGCCAGGGCGCGGTGGAACTCCGAGCCGCGGATGGCGCGGGCCCAGCGGGGGCCGTACTGGTAGTACGCCCGCACCAAGTCCCGCCCGGCCGCGCTCGAGAGCAGCACCGAGTCGCGGAAGGCCCGCAGCCCGCCGACCAGGGCGTGGCTCGAGGAGCCGTAGGCCGCGGTGGCCACGAAGCAGAAGCCGCCCTGCTCGCCGCCGCCGTTCTTCTTGTAATACTCGAAGAAGTCGTCCGAGGGCATGGGCGTGCCCAGCACGTGGGTGGACTCGACGGAGTGGTTCTTGGTGTTGTCGTAGGCGCGCACCCAGAACTCGTACTCGGTGCCGTTTTCAAGCCCGGTGATCTGCTTTTCGGTGGTGCTGCCGCCGGTGGCCGTCGCCTCGCGGGGCGTGTCGCCGCTCGTCGCCGGGCGGTAGTACACGGTGAAGCCGGCGCGGTCGTCCTCGGAGGAGGCGTTCTCCCAGCGCACCCGCACGTTGCCGTCTCCGGCCAGCACGGCCACCGACTTGGGCTGTGCCGGGGCCTTCACGTCGAAGCGGAACTTGGAGCCGCCCTTGTAGATCACGTCGTACACCACGCCGATGCTGGTGACCTCGGAGACGTTGGTGAACTTGATGCAGAAGTAGTAGTCCTTCTCGTCGCCGCCGGCGCAGGACAGGCCGGCCTTGGAGACGGTGAGCGTCTCCCCGGCCGGCGGGTAGTCCACGTAGCTCCCCGAGGCCCCGGTGCCCGCCTCGATGTTCATCTGGCTCTTGATGGGGACGTTCTCGGAGTCGCAGGTGGACGAGGTGGAGAGGAACACGCTGCCGTCGGAGGCGCCCAGGGTGTTCTTGTAGGCCGCGTTGGAGGGCAGGCGCCACTGCATGGAGAGCTCGGCGTCGCCCTCGCAGTCGTCCAGGTTGATGTACAGGTGGTCGGCCTGGGGCTGGATGAGGCTCACCTCCAGCGCCTGGTTGATGGTGGAGTTGGCGGCCCCGGCGGGGGCGGCGCACAGCAAGACGAGCGGGATGGAAAGCATGATTTCGCGCATCATGAGCTATTCCTTCTGAGCGGCAAGGATCGCCGCGGGGCCATGGCATGCAATTGCCACGCCATCATCGTGCAGGAGTCCTAGCAGAAATCTCTCGAAGTATCAACGATTTCTTCGCGGACGGCGCCGCGCCCGGCATGTCGAATTGAAAAAATGTCAGCCGCGGATCGAGGCGGCCGCCCGGAGTGACAGAATGTCAGCGCATGCTAACGGCGGGCGGAGAGCGATTCGGCGATCTGGACCGCGTTCTGCGCCGCGCCCTTTCGCAGGTTGTCCACCACCAGCCACATGTTGAGCCCCCACTCCACCGACGGGTCCTCGCGCAGCCGCCCCACCAGCGTGCCGTCGGCTCCCTCGGCGTCCAGGGAGGTCGGAAACAGAAGCCTGGCCGGATCGTCCATGACGGCGACCCCCGGGGTCTTCTCCAGGATGCGGCGCACCTCGCCAAGGTCCGGCCGGCGCTCGAACTGGACGTTCACCGACAGGGCGTGGCCCCGCCACACCGGCACCCGCACCGTGGTGGCCGAGACCCGCAGGTCGGGCCGGTGCAGGATCTTCTGGCTCTCGCGCACGGTCTTCTGCTCCTCCTTGGTGGTGCCGTCGGGCAAGAAGGCGTCGATGTGCGGCACGCAGTTGAAGGCGATGGCGCGCGAGAAGGTCCGTTTCGCCGCCTCGCGCTCCCCCGCGGGCAGCGAAAGCTCGCGCTCGAGCTCCTCGATGCCCTTGCGTCCGGCCCCGCTCACCGACTGGTAGGTCGAGACCACCACCCGCAGGGCGCGGTAGCGCCGGTCGAGGGGGGCCAGGGCCATGACCAGCGGCGTGGTGGCGCAGTTGGGGCTGGAGACGATGCCGCGCTTTTCGATCAGCCGCAGATCCTCCGGGTTCACCTCGGGCACCACCAGCGGGATCTCGGGGTCGTCGCGGAAGGCCGAGCTCTTGTCGACCACCCGGCAGCCGGCCGCGGCGGCGATCGGCGCGAAGCGGCGCGACACGTCGGCCCCGGCGGCGAACAGGGCCAGCTCGAGCCCGGCGAACGACGACTCGGTGAGCCGCTCGACCGTGTACGGCCGCCCCGCCACCTCCAGCCGGGCCCCGGCCGAGCGCTCCGAGGCGAACAGGCGCAGCTCCTGGTACGGGAACTTCCGCTCGCAAAGGACCTTCAGCGCCTCCCGCCCCACCTCGCCCGTGGCGCCGACCACACCCAGGCGTACGCCGCTCATGTCGTCCTCCTTCGCAATCCGCCAAGTTCCTTCATGGCCTGGCGCGGCCCGCGGCCGCGACCGATATCGCGCGCGAACGCGCTTGCGCTGGCGGCCACGCGTTCGCGCGATAGCACATCCCCATCGCAGAAGCTAGGGCGCGATGGTGAACGACCAGGTGATGCGCTGCGACAGGCGGTTCCCCGCCAGGTCGCGCACCCCGGGCTCCAGCACCGCCTGCACGCTGGCGCCCGGTTGGAACCCGCCGGTCTTGATCAGCGTGGCGGTGTAGCTCGCAAGGTCGTAGCTCACCGACCCGTAGTAGTTTTGCCCCTCGATGACGAAGTGGAACAGGTTGCCATCCAGCGTGGTGCGCTCGATGGGCTCGGAGAACACGATGCGCACCGGCGAATCGCGCGGGACGTTCGTGGCTCCATCGGCGGGTTGCAGCGAGGCGATGCCCGGCGGTGTGGTGTCCGGCTCCTCGGAAGAGCCGCAGCCGCAGGCGGCCAGCAGCAGCATCAAAGCAGCGAGCCACGACGTTCCGTTCGAAATCATGAATGGCTCCTTGCCACCCCGCGGCGAAGCTACCATCATCGCCGGCCGCCGACAAGCCGCGTGGGATCTTGAGCGCGGCCTTGTCTTCGGCGTGCCCTCCGTGGCACGCTGGCCGTGCGCCGCCCGCCCGCGCGCGGGTGGCGGGAATGCGAGCCGGAAAATGAAATACCCTTCTTGCCGCGCCTTCTGGCTGGGTCTGGCCGTGGCGGCCTGCGCTCCGCCGACGTCCGAAAAGAGCTTCTGTCCCGCCGGGGAAGATCTGGCGGCGCAGGTCGACCCCTTCATCGGCAGCCAAGGATCGGGCAACGTGGTGCCCGGGGCCCAGGTGCCGCACGGCATGGTGAAGCTCAGCCCCGACTCGGTGGTGGAGCCGGGCTCCATCGACGCCTACGAGTGGGGCAGCCCCCGCCTGGAGGGATTCAGCCACACCCACCTGCAGGGCCCCGGCGGCAGCCTGAACGGCTACAGCCACATCCTGCTCATGCCCGCCACCGGCGCGCTGCGCACCGCAAGCCGCGACTACGCCTCGGCCTTCTCCCACGACTCCGAGACGGCCGAGCCCGGCTACTACGCGGTCACCCTGGACGACTATGGCGTGCGCGCCGAGCTCAGCGCCGCGGCCCACGCCGGTTTCCACCGCTACACCTTCCCCGCCTCGGACTCGGCCCGGGTACTCTTCGACCTGGGGCACTCGCGCGGCGACTCGCGCGGGGGGCTGGCGGAGTTCGGCGCCGATGGCGCCACCCTGAGCGGCTTTGGCGAATACAACGTCCACCCGCTGGTGGACATGGTGCTCAGCCGGCCCGACTACGTGGTCGGGCGCAGCCGGGTGTACTTCTGGGCCGAGTTCAGCCGGCCCAGTGATTCGCGCGGCACGTGGAGCGGGCTGGAGGACGACACCGTCGTGAGCGAGGGGGCGAGCCGGGTCGAGGGGCCCTGGGCGGGGGCCTGGGCGGGCTTTCGCACCGGCCCCGGCGAGGTCATCGAGGTGAGGATCGGCATCTCCCTGGTCAGCGTGGAGCAGGCGCGGCGCAACCTGGCGCAGGAGATCGGCGCGCGCACCTTCGAGGACGTGCGCGCCGAGGCCCGGGCCCGCTGGAACTGCCTGCTGAACCGGGTGCGGGTCGAGGGCGGCACGGCGGAGCAACGGCGCCAGTTCTACACCGCGCTCTACTTCAGCCTGGCCTCGCCCACCGACTACAGCGAGGCGGGCGGGGTGTTCTTCTCCGGCGCCGACGGCCGGGGCGCGGTGTTCGAGGAGCCCGGCTTCCACTTCTACAGCGACGACTGGTGCGCCTGGGACACCTTCCGCACCTCGCGCCCGCTGGCCACCCTGGTCGAGCCCGAGACGGTGAGCGACGTGGTGGCCTCCTACCTGCACCTGTACCAGCAGGGCGGCTGGCTGCCCAAGTGCCCCTGGCACGCCACCGGCGATGCCAGCGTCATGATCGCCAACCACGGCGTCTCCATCATCGCCGACGCCTACACCAAGGGGCTGCGCGGCTTCGACGCCGGGCTGGCCTGGGAAGCGGTGGAGAAGAGCGCCACCCAGGAGAACCTGGACCGCCTGTTCGAAGGCGTGTGCGGCTACGCCAACCAGGGCACCCCGCCCGAGTACGTCCAGAACGGGTTCGTCTCGCACGAGTGCGACGCCCACCAGTCGGCCTCCATGACCCTGGAGTACGCCTACGACGACTGGTGCATCGCCCAGCTCGCCGCCGCCCTGGGAAAGACCGAGGCCGAACGCACCTTCCGCCAGCGCGCGCAGAACTTCCGCAACCAGTGGAATCCGGCCACCGGCTTCATGCAGGGCCGGTACCGCGACGGCCGCTTCACCGCCAACTTCGATCCCGCGGACGCCTCCGACGCCAACGACTTCTGCGAGGCCACCGCCTGGATCTACACCTGGTTCGTGCCCCACGACGTGGCGGGGCTGATCGAGCTCATGGGCGGGCGCCAGGCCTTCCTCGACAAGCTGGATCGTTTCTTCGCCGAAGGGCACTTCGACGTCTCCAACGAGCCCAGCTTCCACGTCCCCTTCCTCTACAACCTGGCCGGCCGGCCGGCCCGCGCCCAGGAGACGGTGCGCCGCGTGCTGGCGGAGTCCTTCTCTGCCAGACCCAATGGCCTGCCGGGCAACGACGACTCCGGCGCCACCAGCGCCTGGCTGGTGCTGGCCGCCATGGGCCTGTATCCCCTCTCGCCCGGGGACGGCGGCTACCAGATCGTCAGCCCCTGGTTCGAGAAGATCGTCATCCACCCTTCGCCGGATGTCCGCTTCACCATCGAGGCCCCGGGGGCGAGCGAGGAGAACCGCTACATCCAGGAGGCGTTCCTCGACGGCGCCGCGCTCCACCTTCCGTTCGTGTCCCACCGCCAGATCCTCTCGGGCCGCAGCCTGGTGTTGCGCATGGGCGCCGCGCCCTCCGCCTGGGGCGAGTGAGCGCGCTCCCGGGCCGAAATCTGGACAGCCCGCCCGGCCTGCGGTACGGAGCTTTCCAGGTGACCATGACCACCGCCCGGCACAAAGGCGTAATGTACGGAACGCTCGCCCTGCTCTTCTGTTTGGTTGCCGCCGGCTGCGACAAGGTCTCGGAGACGCTGGGCGTGGCCGCGGACGCCGGCGCCTCGGATCCGCTCGAGGGGTTTTTCGAGTTCGTTGACGACCAGGGGGTGGTCAACTTCGTCGATTGCATCGAGAAGGTGCCGGAGAAGTTCCGCGCCCGCGCCAAGACGCCCAAGGGCGGCGCCTACACCATCCTGCCGGCCACCCCCATCGACGAGGTGGCGAAGAAACAGGGCGTGGACCCCGGCCGCTACTCGGGGGCTCCGGCGCAAAAGCGCCACGGCCAGGTCATCATCTACACCACCGCCTGGTGCCCGGCCTGCAAGTACGCCAAGGCCTACCTCGCCCAGCGCAAGGTCGCCTTCATCGAGCGCGACGTGGAGAAGAGCCGCGACCACCTCACCGAGATGCTGCAAAAATCCGGCGGCGCGGCCGGGGTGCCGGTGATCGACGTGCGCGGGACGATCTTGCGCGGCTTCAACCCGCGCGCCATCGAACAGGCGCTCGCCCAGTGAGCGAGCGCCGCTCGTTCAGCGGGTTCGCCGGGTCACCACCCTGACCTGCCCCCAATCTCTGGTCCAGGGATTATGAGAGACTTCCATGGTTGATG
>CAZLNM010000082.1:0-24251 GCA_964561025.1 uncultured Myxococcales bacterium | reverse complement strand
AGCTTGTACTCGCCGGAGTTGACCTTGAACCCGCAGAAGTAGGTGAAGGCCGAGTACAGCAGGCCCAGCGAGTGGGGGAACGACATCTCACGCAAGAGCTCGATGCGGTTGCCCCGGCCGCGGCCGATGCTGGCGGTGGCCCACTCGCCCACCCCGTCCACGGTGAGCACGGCGGCCTCCGGGAACGGCGAGGGGAAGAAGGCCGAGGCGGCGTGCGACTGGTGGTGCGAGCAGAACAGGATGCGGCGCCGCAGCCGGCCGCCCAGGCCCCGCCGGATCTCGCGGCGCAGGCGCAGCTTGTGCCGCAGCCACTGCGGCAGTGCGGCGAAGAACGAGCCCAGGCCCCGCGGGGCGAAGGCCAGGTAGGTCTCGATCAGGCGATCGAATTTCTGGAGCGGCTTGTCGTAGAAGGCCACCCAGTCGAGGTCCTCGGCCCGCAGGCCGGCGTGCTCCAGGCAGAAGGCCGCGGCCCGGCGCGGGAAGGAGGGGTCGTGCTTTTGCCGGCTGAAGCGCTCTTCCTGGGCGGCGGCGGCGATGCGGCCCTCCAGCAGCAGGGCGGCGGCGCTGTCGTGGTAGAATGCCGATAGTCCCAGAATGGAGGTCATCAGGTCCTAGCGGCGCCGGCGGCGGCGCGGGGGGCCGCGCCGGGGCTCGGGGCTCGGCCGGTTCTCCACGCTGCGCTGCTCGTCGTGCACTCGCTCCGCGTTGCGCTTGAGCAAGAAGGCCACGATGGCCTCGGCCCGCGGATGCCCCAGGATGACGCGGGCCTCCTCCGCGAAGCCGTCGCAGATGGCGGCCTCGGCGGAGGTGAGCAATGACTCGATATGGGCCATGATCCTCTCCTTCACCATCTCGGCGGGCGGGGGGAAGTTGAGCCGGGCGAACGTCACCGAGAAACGCCGCTCGATCTCCGCGCGGGTGCGCAGGTCCCGGGCGGTGAGCAGGCTGACCGCCACGCCCTTGCGCCCCACCCGGCCCGTCCGGCCCACCCGGTGCAGGTACACCGCCGGATCCTCGGGCAGGCTGTAGTTGATGACGTGGGACAGATGGGAGATGTCGATGCCCCGGGCGGCGATGTCGGTGGCCACCAAAAAGCGCAGCCTCCCCTCGCGGATGCCCTGCATCACCCGCTCGCGCTCCCGCTGGGCCAGGGCCCCCGAGAGCATCTCGGCGCTGTAGCCCTCGCGGGCCATGACGGTGGCCACCAGCGAGGCGTCGGTGCGCGTGTTGACGAACACGATGGCCGAGCTGGGCCGGTGCGCCGCCAGGGCGTACAAGAGGTAGTGGGTGCGGGGCAGGTCGTCGCCGATCTCGTAGCACAGGTTGTCGATCTCCTCCACCGACAGGCCGTCGGTGGAGAGGTCCACCCGCACGATGTCCGAGGCGAAGGAGGAGATCAGGCTCTCGGTGGCGGGGTCGAGCGAGGCCGACAGGATCACCAGCTGGCGCAGGGAGCTACAGGCGGAGAGCAGCCGCGTCACGTCCTCGATGAACCCCATCGACAGCATCTCGTCGGCCTCGTCCAGCACCGCCCGGGTGACGCCGCCGAGCGACAGCACGCGGCGCTCCAGCAGATCCAGCAGGCGGCCGGGCGTCCCCACCACGATGCGGGCGCCCTCGCGCAGCGCGCGGGCCTGTTCGGACAGGTTGGCGCCGCCCCAGGCCCCGGCCACCCGCAGGCCGCGGTGGCGCCCGATGGCCGTCAGATCGCGCGCCACCTGGGCGGCCAGCTCGCGCGTGGGGGCCAGCACCAGCAGATCGACGCCGCGGCCGGCCGGATCCATGGCCTGTAGCAGCGGGATGCCGAAGGCGGCGGTCTTGCCGGTGCCGGTGCGCGAGCGGACCGAGAGCGAGCGCCCATCGAGGAGCGGTCGCAGGCAGGTGCGCTGGACCGGCAGCAGCTCCCGGTAGCCGAGATCGCGCAGGCCCTGCACGATGGCGGGGTCGAGGTTCTCCGCCTCAAGCGGGATCGCTTCCATCGTTCTCCTTTACGATCGAGGCCAGCTGCTCCCACTCCACCAGCAGCGTCTCGTGCTCGTCCTCCGCCGCCTTCTTTTCCTTTTGCAGCTTCTCCAGCCCGGCCCAGTCGCGGGCCATGGACGGATCGGACATGCGCCGCACCAGCTCCTCGGTCTTTTGCTCGCGCTCGTGGATGGCGGCCTCCAGCTCGCGCAGGCGCCGGGCGCGCCCCTCCCGCTCGCGGTGCAGGCGCTTGCGCTGCTCGAACTCCTCCCGCCGCCGCCGCCGCGCCCGCTCCTCGGCGGGATCCTCCTCGTCCTCGTCCTCGGCGGTGCCCAGGATGCGGCCGGCCTGGCGCAGCTCGCTGTAGGTGCCGAGCTCGCTGACCAGGGCGCGATCCTCGATGGCCAGGATGCGCCGGGCCACGCGATCGAGGAAGTAGCGGTCGTGGCTGACCACGATCAGGGTCCCGGGGAAGGCCAGCAGCGCCTCCTCCAGCACCTCGCGCGAGGGGATGTCCAGGTGGTTGGTGGGCTCGTCGAGCAAGAGCACGTTGTGGCGCTCCATGACCAGCAGCAGCAGCGACAAGCGGCTGCGCTCCCCGCCGGAGAAGGTCTCGACCCGGCGGAAGACGTCGTCCCCGTGGAACAAGAAGCGCCCGGCCAGGTCGCGCAGCGCCTGCTCGGAGAGCTCGGGGCGGCGCTGGGCCAGCTCCTCCAGCACGGTGCGCCCCAGGTTGAGGTTGGAGAGCATCTGATCGTAGTACCCGATCAGCGCGCGAAAGCCGACCTTCACCTCGCCCTTCTCGGGGGATTGCTTCTGCGCCAGCACCTCGAGCAGGGTGGTCTTGCCGCAGCCGTTGGGGCCGATGATGCCCACGCGCTCGCCGCGCTCGATGGTGAAATTGGCCCGATCCAGCAAGAGCTGGCTGCCGGGCCGGAGACAGAGCTCGCGCGCGGTGAACACGACCCGCCCGCTGGGCTCCACCTCGGGGAAGGTGAGCCGGAAGACCTCCGGCTCGGCCGCCGGCGCCTCGATCCGCTCCAGGCGCTGCAGGCGGTTCTCGCGGCTCTTCGCCTGACGCGACTTCTGGTTGGCGTGCGTGCGCCGGATGAAGTCCTGGTCGCGCTCGATCTGCTCCTGCTGCTGCCGCGCCTCCTTCTCCTGCCGTGTGCGGCGCTCGGCGCGCACCCGCTGGAAGTGGGCGTAGTCCCCCGGCAGGGCGAACAGGCGCTGATCCGGCTCGATGGCGGCCACCGAGGTGGCGAAGGCGTCCAGGAAGGCGCGATCGTGGGTGACCACCAGGGCGCCGCCCGGGAAGGACTGCAGGTACTCCTCGAGGAACTCGGTGGAACGGATGTCCAGGTGGTTGGTCGGCTCGTCCAGGAGCAAGAGATCCGCCTCGAGCAGCAAGATGCGGGCCAGCATGAGGCGGCTCTGCTCCCCGCCCGAGAGGACCGAGACCGGCTGCTCGAAGCTCCCGGCGCGAAAGCCCACGTGGTGCAGGGCCAGGGTGGCGCGCCGCTCCAGGTCGTCCCCGCCGGCGTGCTGGTACTCCTCCTGGAGCTGGCCCAGGTGCGAAAGCAGCCGCGGATCGCCGCGGGCGGCCTCCTCGGAGAGTTCCCCGATGCGCCGGCGCAGCTCCATCAGATCGGCCCGGGCCGCCATGACCGTGTTCAGCACGGTGTCCGAGCCCTGCAGCGCGATGGCCTGTGGAAGGTAGCCGATGCGTAGCCCGCGCTCGATGGCGATCGAGCCGCGATCGGGCTGGAGCTCTCCGGTGATGAGCTTGAGCAGGGAGGTCTTGCCGGCGCCGTTGCGGCCGGTGAGCCCGATGCGCTCTCCCCGCCGGATCTGCAAGGAGATGTCCCGGAGCACTGTCTCCCCGGAGAAGGATAGATGCACGTTGTCGAAGTTGACCAGTGCCATGGGATAGTCGAAAGGTGCGCTCGCCAGAGCGCGTAGGATCAGCGGGGCTTCTTGGCCGGCTTCTTGGGGGGGGCCGGTTTCTCCTCGGGCGCCTTGGCGGGTTCAGGCGCCTTGGCCGGCTCGGCGTCGGCGGGTTTGCCGTCCGCCGGCTTGACATCCGCCGGCTTGGCGTCCGCCGGCTTGGTGTCCGCCGGCTTGGCGTCCGGCTCGGGAGTGGCGGGTTTGGCGGCGGGATCGGGAGCCCCCGGCTCGGGGTTGGCGGCGGGCTCCGTCCCCGGCTGGGCGGCGGGAGCCTCCTTGGTCATGGAGGCCTCCTTGGCCTGCCAGGCGTAGCGCAGGGCCAAAAAGGCGATCACCCCCAGGACGATGGCCCCCACGATGAAGATCACCACCCTTTTTACCCGCGAGGCGGCGTTGACCTGGGCGGCCGCCATGAAGAACTGGGTCTGTCCGGGCGCGTTGGGATCGGGCTCCGCGCGAACGGCGGGCGGCGCGGGCGGCTGGCTGCGCAACGCCTCGCGGGCCGTCATCGGCTTGGGCGCCGCCGCCGGGGCCGCGGGCGCCACGGGTTGCTGCGGCTGGGTGGTCAGCCCCTCCACGGGAGCGGGGGGCGGCGGAGCGGAAACCGAGAGCGGGTTGCCGCACCCGGCGCAGAACTTGGCGCCGTCGGGGTTCTTGGTGCCGCAGGAAGAGCAGAAGGCCATGGCCGACTCCTCGGAAAATGGGTTTTTCGAGAGCGCCGGATCTCCGGCGGTTCAGCGCCCGATTTCATTACAATTTTCTGGTGCGGTCAAGGATCTTGCGCGGTGCCGGGGTGGCGAGTTACCTTCCCGGGGAGGTCGGCGAGCGATGGCCAAGAAGAAGGACCCCAAGCGGCTGGAGCGGGAGCGGAAGATCCTGCTGACCCGGGTGAAACTGGGCGCGGCCAGCCCGGAGGATCTCGCCCGCCTGGCCGAGATCGAGCGCCTGCTTTCGGCTGCGCCACCCTCCTCGGCGACGCCGCCGCCGATGCCCGCGGCGCGGCCCTCCCCCCGCGTCCCCGCCGGGCCGCTGTCCGAGCAGGACCTCTTCGCGGACGCCTTCGAGGACAGCTCCTCCGGGGGACGCTCGGGGGCCCGCCCGGTGGAGCTGGGGGGCGGCAAGACGCTGCAGAAGAACGACCTCCTGGGCCCGCGCCAGGCGGTGGTGTTCCTGACCAGCGGGCTCACCCGCAAGGGATTGCTCGTCGCCCCCGACACCGACGCCGAGGTGGTGCGCTTGGAGGCGGGCGAGGCATCGGAGGCGCCGCAGGAGATCCGCGCCGAGCAGATCCGCTTCGTGCGCCTCATGACGCCCGCCGGGGTCGGCGCGCCGGAGAAGACAGGGGAGCGGGTGCGGGTGCAGCTCCGCGACGGGCAGGTGCTCACCGGGGTCAGCCCCGATCACGCCGCCAAGACCCGCGCTTTCACGCTGTTCCCCGACGGCGAGCGTTTCACCGAGCGGCTGATCGTGTACTGGCACGCCGTGCGCGACTTTAGGGCCGAGGAGGGCGCGGCCGAGCCCGCCGACAAGAAGTAGCCCAAACGGCGATTTCGAGAGGCGCTAGCGGTAGATCATGGGCAGGACGGCGCGCTTCCAGGCGGCCGGGCCGCCCTCGCAGGAGTACGCCGAGAGCGCCTTGTGCTGGGCCTCGATCTCGCCCTTGTCACCCTTGGCCTGCCCGGCCAGGATGTCGATGACGTGCGGGTCGCAGTCGTCGTCGCGGCCGCCGCCGAAGCGGTGCTCGCCGGCGGAGGCGTTCACCTTGCGGGTGAGCAGGTCGGCCTTGTCGGGGTAGCCCTCGTTGCTCTGCACCACGAGCTGGAAGCCCCACCCGGCGGCGGGGGTGCCGAGATCCTTCTTGCTCACCACCGCGATGATCTTCTTGCCGGAGACCGACACCTTCTGCGGCACCACCAGGTCGGCCTTCAGGTCCTTGGCCTTGTCGTTGATCTCGGAGCGCAGCCGGGTCTCGCCCTGGGGGGAGATGATGACGGCCTTCTCCCAGCGCCCGTCCTCGGGGAAGGATACGTTGAGCCCGGGGATGCCCTGGTCGTGGCCCGCGCCGGCCTTGTGGTCCTGGTCCACGAACAGGACCGCCATCTGCAATGAGAAGCCGTTGCCCTTCACCGGCCAGTCGCGGGACTTCCAGGGATCCTCGATGGGGTTCTTGAGGTACACCTTGATCTCCACCTTGTCGCCGGCGTCCTTCACCTCGAGCTTGGTGAGATCGAAGGAGCCTTTCTTGTACTCGGGCGCGGTGGGGTAGGTGTAGCTGCCGGGGCCGTCGTCGTCGCCGCTGGGATCGTCGAAGACGAACTCCGCCGCCGTGGCCAGCGGAGACATCAGCAGCAGCACCGCTCCAAATGCCAGGATCCGTCGCATGATCTCCTCCTGTTCTTGCAAGCGGGGGCATTCTAGGGAGCGGCAGCGGGGGTGTCAAACGCCACATCCGCTCCCAGGGCCCGCGGGCATTTGACCGATCGAGGCGCCGCGGGTATTCTCCGAGGCGGGGGATCTCCGAGGAGGACGCCATGTCGCGATGGACGACCGTGCTGGCCGCGCTGCCCATCCTTGCCGCCTGTTCCGGCGCGCAGAAGACCGAGCCGCCGCCGCCGCCGCCGGCCTGGGCCGCGCCGCCGGTGGACGAGGGCGTGAAACTGGAGGCCGACGTGAAGGACCTCATCGCCAAGCTCGAGGCCAAGGTGGCCCCGCTGGAGAAGGAGATGAACCTCGCCTACTGGGAGGCCACCAACACCGGCAAGCAGGAGGCCTACGACAAGGCCGCCGCCGCCGAGCTGGAGATCCGCAAGCTCTTCTCCGACAAGGAGAGCTTCGCGCTGCTCGAGCGGGCCAAGGCCTCGGGCAAGCTCAAGGACTCGCTGCTGCTGCGCCAGGTGACCTTGCTGCGCGACGCCTTCGCCGAGAACCAGCTCCCCGCCGAGACCTTGGCCGGGCTGGTGAAGCTCGCCTCCGAGGCCGAGAAGCTCTTCAACGACCACCGCGGCAAGATCGCCGGCAAGCCGGTGCCGGACAACGACCTGTACGAGATCTTGCGCAAAGAGAAGAACTCCAAGAAGCGCCAGCTCGCCTGGGAGGCCTACATGAGCAAGGGCGAGGCGGTGCGCGAGAAGCTGCTCGAGCTGGTGCGGCTTCGCAACGAGGCGGCGCGCTCGCTCGGCTACGCCGACTTCTACGAGATGCGCCTGAAGCTCCAGGAGCAGGAGCCGGCCGAGATCCAGCGCATCTTCGACGAGCTGGCCGAGAAGACCGATGCGCCCTTCGCCGCCATCATGGAGGAGGTGCGAAAGGAGCTCGCCAAGCGCTACAAGGTGAAACCCGCCGAGCTCCAGGCCTGGCACTTCGAGGACCCCTTCTTCCAGGAGGCCCCGATGGTGCGCGGGGTGGATCTCGACCCCTTCTTCAAGGACAAGGACCCCAGGAAGGTCGTGGCCGACTTCTACACCTCGCTCGGCCTGCCGCCCCAGGACATCCTGGAGAAGTCCGACCTCTACGAGAAGCCGGGCAAGAAGCCGCACGCCTACTGCATCCACATCGATCGCTCCGGCGACGTGCGCATTTTGGCCAACCTGCGCAACAACGAGAAGTGGACCGGCACGCTGCTGCACGAGATGGGGCACGCGGTGTACGACAAGTACTTCGACTTCAGCCTGCCGTACTTTTTGCGGGCCGACTCGCACATCTTCACCACCGAGGCCATCGCCGAGCTGTTCGGGCGGCTCACCCGCAACCCCCTGTGGCTCGAGAAGGTGCTGGGCCTGCCCAAGGCGAAGCTCGCGAAGATCGAGAAGGACATCCGTTTCGGCCTGCGCCTGACCATGCTGGTGTTCGCCCGCTGGACGCTGACCATGGTGAACTTCGAGCGCGAGCTGTACCGCGACCCGGAGCAGGATCTGAACGCCCTGTGGTGGAAGCTCAAGGAGCGTTACCAGCTCCAGGCACCCCCGTCCGGCCGCAACGCCCCCGACTGGGCGGCCAAGATCCACTTCACCAGCTCGCCGGTGTACTACCACAACTACATGCTCGGCGAGATGATGGCCAGCCAGCTCTCGCAGCACATCGCCAAGGAGATCCTGAAGTCCGACGACCCGCGCGCGCTCGATCTGGCCGGGGCGACCGCGGTGGGGCAGTTCCTCAAGGAGAAGATCTTCCAGGTGGGCGCGAAGCTGCGCTGGGACGATCTGCTCATCGGCGCCACCGGCGAGACCCTCAACCCCATCCACTTCGTCAACCAGTTCGTGGCGGAGTGATCGTCCGCTCGGCCCGCCCGCCTCCCCGGCCCACCCCGGCCCTTCCCCGCGACGGTGCTGGCGACGTTCTGGTGCGCGAAGGCGGGGCCCACCCGGCCAGCGCGTTCGCGCGCCCAACGAGATCCCGTCACGTGTAGGCGCGCCGATCTCTAAGTTGCGACAGGTACCGGCGCCGGACGTCGTCCAGCTCCGGGTCGAAGCGCCCGTCCGAAAGATCCGGGAAGCTCCACTCGAACCAGTCCCAGCCGGCGCGTTTGCGGCGCCCGCAGGGATCGGCCCACACGCCCTGGCCGAGGTGGATCTTCTGGGTGCCGAACTTCAGGCTGGCCAGCACCAGCTTGCCCCGGTCCAGGTAGCCCGCGTCGAGGTTCACACGCCGCCCGCGCGGGCCGGCCAGGCGTCGCTCGATGGCGTTGCAGGCGAGCTTGATCTCCACGATGCCCTCGGGAGGAACCAGCCGCGCGAAGGAGATCAGGCGGCGCGAGAGCCCCGGGCCCATCTCGTCGCGGTAGTAGTCGGTGCGATCGAACGGCCGGTCCGGCCCCACAAAGTCGATCTCGCCGAACGCCGCCGCCAGCGCCGCCAGGCTCTCGCGCAAGGCCTCCGCGTCCGTCCACAGCACCAGGGCCAGCAGCTTCACCGGGTCCACCGGGGACGCTTCAGCCATGGCGCTCTCCCGCGCGGCGCAGTACCGAAAGCGCGCGCGCCGCCACCTCGGGCGCGATGCCGAAATCCGCCCCGAGCCGGGACGGGAGCTGGTCCGGGTCGATCTCGCTCTTTCGCACGCCGAGGTGCGTGCGCTCCTGGAGCCGGTTGCCCTGCAGGTACAGGTGCCGGCCGGCGCGCAGGGCGGTGACCACCGGGTAGTGCATGGCCTCCCAGAAGAACGACGCGTCCCAGGCCCGCAAAAAGTCCGCATCGTCCGCCGGCTCGGCCTTGAACGAGAGGCGAAGGCGCCGCGTCATGCCGGCGTACGAGACCAGCTCCACGCGCCGGCCGTCCGTCGAGGGTTCGAGCGCCAGGCGCCGGGCGGCGCCGTCGATTTCGATCGGCCTTCGGCGCGGGAGCGGGACCGGCCGGTCCAGCAGGTATCCCGGATCCAGCAGGTGTTCCTGGCCGTCGATCTCGAGGAGCACCGCGCAGTGCGTGTCGGGGCCGTAGCGCCGGTCGGCGAGGAGCGGCCAGGCGCGAAAGCCGGCCGCGCGCACCAGGTGCAGGAGCGTGGCGGTGAGCGAGAAGCAGGTGCCGCCGGTGCCGAGCCGCTCGTGATCCCCGATCACCTCCACGGGCGTGCGGCGGGAGGCGGCGGGCGCGCCGCACTCGGAGAGCTTGAGGATCTTGGTGAGGTTCTCGTAGGGGAGCCGCGAGAAGGCGCGCGCAATACGTGAGAGGCGCTGGCGCGGATCGTCCGGCGGCGAAAGTCCGCACAGGCGCTCGAAGCGCACCAGCAGCGCCGGGCCTTCGGGAGGGCACAGCGGGTGTTTCATCGGCGGGCCTCCCGGGATCCTCAGGGCAAGGGGCAGGAGGCATCCTCCAGACAGCGATCGTCCAGGATGGTCTTGCCTCCGCTCCCGAAGAAGTGCGCGATGAGGTTGGCGAAGTAGCTGTCCACGTCGAAGGGCCGGTTGGGATCCGGGATGAAGATGCCGTGCTGGCCGCGCGGGTGCACGTAGGCGAAGCGCACCCCCGAGACGCCGGTGGGGGTCTCGACAAGCTTCCGCAGGCGCAACGCCGGCTCGGGCGCCGGGGCCGGATACCCGTCCGTCCCCTCGTCGAGGTCGTCGGGGTCGAACAGGATGTCCGCGCCCGGGAAGCGCCCGATGCCGGCCAGGCCCTCGTGCACGAAGTTCGCGATCAAGAAGTCGTTGGCGGGGACGCCGTAGCGCGCGTCGACCGCGAGCGCCGGCAGCACCCCGGCGGCGCGCGCGATGGTGACCTGGGTGCTCACCGGCACGTCCTGGTCGCCCAGCGTGATCACCTCGAGCAGGTTGGTGACGCGGGGGCCTTCGGGCCGGATGGGGAGCGGGTCGAGGAAGTAGTGCGGCGCCCAGGCCGCCGGGTCGGCCGGCTCCACCATCATCTGGAAGAGGCCCACCATGCGCCGCAGCGCCGGGGTGCAGCGCGAAAGCCCCAGTCCCTCGGTGGGCATCTCCAGCGGGTCGCCGGCGCGGTAGGTCGGCTCCTCCCGGTCCCAGTAGAAGACGTCCTCGGAGAACTCGTCGAGCCGCAAGAGCTCGTCCCCGCGCTCGTCGCGGAAGATCACGCGGAAGCGATCGCCGCTGTCGCAGGGCACCGAGAGACGCAGGCGCGGCCCCGCTTGGACGTGCGCCGAGAAGGTCTCGCCGCGGTTGAGGTTGAGCACCTCGACCCGCGCGCCCACCGGGACCTCGACGCGAGCCAGCGTGAGCGCGCGCTCCTGGTTGGCCAGCGGCACGCGTAGGCGAAGAAGCATGCGGGTGGCCGTCTCGGGCTCTCCCACCAGGAGCGGCCCCATGGTCCGCAGCAGCACCGCGTCGCGGACGTTGCCCAGCATGGTGCGCACGCCGATGTCGGCGAGCCCCCCGCCGCCGGAGGTGGGCGCGGCCGCCACGATGGTGGGCTCGGCCGGGCCCAGGATGGCCGAGTGGATGCCCCCCATGGACTGCCCCCAGGCGAAGTAGGGTACGCCGGGGCCGCCGGCGTCCACCCGCCCGTCGCCGTCGAAGTCCCCGGCGAGGTCCGGCCGGCCATCGCCGTCCTGGTCCACGTCCCAGCGCGCCACGCCGTCGAACGCTTGCAGCGCCCGCACGAGCTGCAGGTAGTCCACCACGCTCTGGGTCACCGCGTCGCGGGTGTGGAAGGCGTAGGCGGTCCAGAAATCGCCGCCCGAGTCGTTGGCCCCGTCGCCGGTGAGGTCGCGGGCCCGGTCGCGCAGCAGCGCCTCCATGAACGGGCCGAAGCCCCAGCCGTTCCCGGCCGACACCATGATGCCGGTGAGCTCCTCGTCCAGCGGCATGCCGTGGCCCCAGGCGTCGATGGAGACGGTGGCCAGGCCGTAGCGGGCCATGGTGCCGGCGAAGCCGATCATCTCCGCCCGCGTCGAGCTGTAGCCGTGGCAGTAGACCACCACCGGGAAGGGCGGGTGGTGCCGCTCGCTCTCCTTGGGCACGGCCATGAGAAAGCGCAGCGTGTTCGCGCCCACCCGGGCCTGGCCGCGCGCGCGATCGACCGAGAACGCCTCGTGGGCGCCCATGAAGTCGGGGCTCCCGAAGGAGCCCGAGGTGAAGTAGTCCACCCACTGGTAGGTGTCGATCAGCGGCTGCGCCTGCGAGATGTCGCCGCCGAGCAGGAGCGCCCCGACGGCCTTGACCGCCTCCATGAGCTGCGCCACCTGCACCACGTACGGCCGGGGGGCCGCCTCGTCGTTCTGGCAGCGGTCGGGGGTCACCGCCGGCGGAAAGCGCCCGGCCAGCCAGGCCAGCGCGCCCGCGCCGTGCAGGCCCTCGCGGATGGCCACCAGATCTCCGGTGATCGACTGGGTGGTGAAGGTCCAGGCGAAGGCCACCTGGGCCAGGTCCAGATCGGCGACGCCGTCGGCGCGCCAGCGCGACAAGACCTCGGGCAGTTCCGCCAGCGCCTGGCGCTGTTCCAGATGGTGGATCCAGGAAAAGGGCGAGCGCACCGGCGCGCCATCCTCGCCCCGCAGGCGATCGGTGAGGAGCACCGCGTAGGTCGTCTCCTCCTCCAGCGGGACGATGGGCCGCAGCAAGAGCGTGTCCGTCTCGCGTTCGTAGAACGTGAGCAGGCCGTCCCGCACCGGCGCCCCCGGCGGGAAGACGTTGGGTCGATCGAGCACCCCGTCGTCGTCGCTGTCCTCGCCCTCGTCGAGCCGGCCGTTCGCGTTGGCGTCCTCCGCGTAGGTGTCGAACAGCAGGTTGCCGGCGTCGGCGCGCGGATCGGAGGCGAAGGCGGTGTTGCTGCGTTTTTGCAGCAGCGGGTAGTTGCCGCGCCCCACGTCCAGCGGGACCGGCCGGCCGAAGGCCGGGCTGCGCGGGTCGATGGCGACCACGAACACCGCGTCGTCCGAAAAGTCCAGGTTGTCGCGGTGGCGGCGCATAAGATCGGCCAGGTCGAGCGGGGCGCGAAAGCGCACGCTGATGGGCATGAGCACCCCGAAGCCGGAGAGCGTGTTGATGCGGCTGCGCTCGCCCGCCTCCAGCCGGGTGGGCGCGAGCAGGCTCACGTTGAGCCGGCGGCCGGTCGGCGAAGTAGGGTCGGCGCGGGTGGCCAGGTCGTTGGGCAAGGGGATCTCGGGAAGCGGTACCTCCTCGAGGTCGAACCACACCAGGGGCCCGCTGCCGTCCGGGGTGCGCTGCCACCCCTCGGGCGCCGGCGCGCAGGCCAGTCCCAGCAGCACCAGCGCCGCCAGCGAAAGCCCGGTCGGGCGCGCGATCAGGGATGAGAGGGCAAGATGTGCCGGATTTTTCGTTCGCATGGCGGTATGCTAGCATACCCGCCCGGAGGTGGACATGGCCAAACCAACGGCGGTGGTCTTGTTCGGCAGTCCCCGCAAGAGCGGCAACACCGCATCGGCCTGCGCCCTGCTGGAGCGCGCGCTGGCGAAGCGCTTCAGGGTGCGGCGGCACGATCTCTACCGCATGGACTTTCGCGGCTGCGCCCACTGCGACGGCTGCAAGAAGGACGAGCGCGGCCCCGCCTGCCGGCTGCAAGACGATTTCCGGCCCGTCCTCGACGAGATCGCCGCCGCGCGGGTGGTGGTGGTCGCCAGCCCGGTGTACTGCTGGTCGGTGTCGGGCTGCATGAGCGCCGCGCTGGACCGGCTGTATTGCTGCTTCAAGGCGTCCGGCAAGTCGCTGCTGGCCGGAAAGAAGTTTTTGGGCGTGTTCACCGCCGGCGGGGACGCCTTCGACGGCATGGATCTGTGCGTGGCCATGCTGCAGCGCCTGTGCCAGTACGGCCAGGCCGAGTACGCCGGCACGCTGGCGGTGCCGGAGTGCCAGACGCCGCGGGACGTCCAGCGGCGCAAGGAGCTCGCCCGCGCCGCCCGGGGGTTCGTCCATGCGCTGTGAGCGCGGCCTGGCCGCCGTCCTGGCCGCGGCGCTTTCGCTGGGTGCGCTATACACTGCGGCCGCGGACGAGATCCCCGCCATCGAGCCCGATCCCTTCGGCGAGTGGCGCTTCGTGGGCTTTCACGTGCAGGGGTTTCCGCTGGACGCCGGCGGGCGGGAGAGCGGGCTTCGCTGGGCGGTCGATCAGCGGCTCGAGGTGGGCTCCCGGCAGCAGATCTCGGAGCGGCTGCATTTCTCCGGCAAGCTCCAGGTCTTCGGCGGGCAGGTGGCGGGCGATAGCGACGGGCTCGGCGCGGCCTTCCGCTCCGACGAGCGGCTCCAGCTTCGCGGCTGGGACTTCAAGGGCTGGGACCTGGTCGAGCTGTGGCTGCGCTGGGATCTGCCCTGGCTCCAGGTGCGGGTGGGGCAGATGGGAAGCCACTTCGGGCTGGGGCTGCTGGCGAACGACGGCCGCGATGACGAGGAGCGCTTCGGGTTCGGCACCTCGCGCGATCTCTCGGATCGCCTGCTCCTCGCCACCCGTCCCTTCGCGCCCCTCGGTGGCTGGCTGGCCGACGTGGCGGTGGCCGTCGGTGGCGGGCTGGTGTACCGCGACGAGAACGCCTCCCTGCGTCAGGGCGACGTCGGGGGCGAGGCCCTGGCCGTGATCCGCTGGGAGCGGGGCCCGGCCGACCTGGGCCTGTACGCCGCCGGCCGCTTCCAGGAGGACGACGCCGGCACCATGCTGCGCGTGTTCGCGCTCGACCTGGCCGGCCGCTACCAGCCCGAGCCCGGCGAGGCCGGCCCGACGCTGGCCGGGGAGGCGGTGCTCCTGGCCGGCGTGACCGACCGCGTGATCCGGGCCGAGCACACCGGCGGCAGCGACCTCTTGGCCTTCGGCGGCGTCCTCCAGGCCGGCTACCGTTTCGCGCTCCTCGGCCTCCACCCGCGCCTCGAGGCGGGGTATGCCTCGGGGGACAAGACGCCCTACGACGAGAAGGTCACCCGCTTCTCCTTCGACCCGTCGTTCCGGGTGGGGCTGGTGCTCTTCGACTGGGTGATGCGGGAGCTCACCGCGCTGGAGGCGGAGCAGGCCGCCGATCCGAACCGCGTGGGCCAGCCGCTGCCGGGGACGGGCGAGCTGCCTAGCGAGGGCCGCCTCGCCGGAGCGGTGTACCTCTTCCCGACATTGAGCCTCGAGCCGGTGGAGCGGCTGCGGCTTCTGGCCGGCTTCCTCTCCGCCTGGAGCAGCGCGCCGTTCGGTCAGGCCTACCCGACGTTCGCGAGCGGCGGCGTGCCCACGAACAGCTACGGGCGCTCGAGCCCCGGCCGGCACCTGGGGCTGGAACTCGACCTGGGCGTACGCTACCGCCAGCCCATCTGGCACGACCTGGCCGCGGCCGCGGACCTCCAGGCGGGGTGGTTCTTCCCCGGCGCGGCCTTCGAGCGAGCGGACGGCTCGCGCCCGCCGCCGGTGGCGCGGGTGCTGATGCGGTTCGCGCTCTCCTGGTAACGGCGCTCCGCAAGAAGAGCGGGATCTCTCCGCGAGAAGGCGCAGAAAACCTGGCGGGGAAAACTTTGTGTGCGCCGATAGGCGTGGTACTTTATAAGCGTCTCGTGGGGGAGGAAGGGCGATTTTGCGGCGTGTTGCCCCAGAAGGCCCATAAGATCCTCAAGACCTTCATCGAGGCCAGCTGCTCGGACGCCGGCGGCGAGGTGGTGCTGCGCTGCGGCGCCGAGACCGGCCGGGCGTTCTTCGTGGGCGGGCGCATCGCCTGGGTGGTGGTGTCCAGCGTCAAGCGCACCTTCACCCAGTACCTGATCGAGGAGGCCCACCTCAAGGCGGACGAGGTCCGCGAGGTGTTCGAGGAGTGCAAGCGCACCGGCAAGAACTTCGGCGAGACCATGATCGAGTGGAAGCTGGTGCCCGAGGAGACCTTGCGCGACCTTTTGCTGCGCCAGATCGCCGGAGGCCTGGCCGAGGTGTTCTCCTGGGAGACGGCCGAGGCCATGTTCGTGCCGGAGAAGCGCAGCTACCAGGGCAACCTCACCTTCACCGTGGAGGAGGTGATCGAGAAGCTGGTGGCCCTGGACGTCGAGCACAAGCTACCCTTCGAGGGCAGCTCGGCCCAGGAGATCCTGGACGCGGTGCGCGAGGTGTCCGGCGAGCTCGACGCGTTGGCCACCAAGCCGAGCCTCCCCGCCCTGCAACCCGAGCCCGAACCCGCGCCGCCCCCGAAAAAGCACCGGGGCCGGTTCGTGGCCCTCTTGGTGGTCGTGCTGTTCGTCTCGGCCGGGGCCAGCTTCTTCTTGTGGGATCGCCTGCTGGGCACGCCGCCGTCCGAGGGTTCGCCGACGCAGGACGCGAGCGCATCGGTGCCGGGCGAGCCGGCGGACGCCGGGGCCCCGCTGGCCGCGGAGGAGCCAGGTGCTCCTGCCGATGGAGGAGCCACACCCGACGCGGCGGCGGACGTTGCGGCCGCGCCGTCCGATGCCGCCGCGCCCCCCGCCCCCGAGCGGATCGTCGCCTTTGCGCGCGGCAAGGGCGCGGGCTCCGTCCGCATCAAGAGCCGGCCGGCCGGGGCCACGGTGTATCTCGACGGCGTGGCCACGGACAAGAAGACCCCCGCGCAGCTCCCCCGCGTGCCCGCCGGCGTGGAGCACGTCATCCTGGTGGAGCGGTCCGGCCTGGCCCCGGGCGTGGCCCGCTTCATGCTCGAGAATGGCATGAACGCGGAGCTCTTTCTCAAGCTGGAAAAGAAGCCGCTTCCCCCCGCCGGCGACATCGAGATTTTTATCGAGTCGGAGCCGCCGGGGGCGGAGATCCTGCTGAACGGCAAGCCGACCGGCCGGACCACCCCGGCCGCGGTGGCCCTGCCCGCCCGCAAGGACAGCCGCCTTGTGCTGCGGCTCTCGGGGTACAAGGCCTGGCAGCAACGGGTGCGGCCGGTCCCCGGCCTGGACCTCGGTGTGCTGGCGGAGCTCAAGAAGAAGTGAACCCGCCTCGGCTCCGGGACGCCGGACCGTCGCGCGGCCGGAAGAAGATCCTGATCCCCGGGTGAGACTCGGACCTGCTGATTCCAAGAGGGATTTTATACGCGAAGGGGTGACGCCGACATGTCATCGGCGAACGATCTTTCATGAGAACGCCGCGGGGAAGAGGCGGCAGGACCCGTTCGCGTTATCCGAGGATCGGGGAAGAAGGGCCGCCGCCGGCGCTCACGGCGTGGGGGCCGCCTCAGGGCGGCATGGTCTGGAGCGCGCGGAAGGCCGCCAGGACCTTCTCGGCGCGCCGCTGGACCTCCCCGGCTTGCTTCTCCTGTGAAGCGGTCGGCTTGTCGATGCTCTTCTTTTCCGCCACCACCCGGATGAGCTTCTTCTTTTCGAAGTAGTAGCGCTCCTCGCGCTCCTCCGGACCGCCCTGGACGTGGGCGAAGATGAGCGCCCCCTGGCCGCCCTCCTCGCCGAGATCCTCGAACAGGTACTCCTCGTGGTATTGCGGCGCGGCGATCTCGGCGTCGATCTCTGCGCGGATGAGGTTGCCCGCGCTGCCGCCCGGCCAGGCGAAGAAGAAGCGCGCCCGCTTGAAGAACACCCCCACCCCCGGGGCCGGCAGGCGGCCCGGGTTCACCTCCAAGACGGTCTGGTAGAGGTCCTGGCCGCCGTTCTGGGTCGCCTTCTGATACTGGGCGCGGATCTTCTCGATCGCGGGAGGCACCGGCTCCTTGGCCCCGGCGGCCGGGGCCCAGCAGACGCCCAGCGCGACGCAGATGGCCAGGGTGAGGGTCCAGGTCCGGCCTTTCATCGCGACCCCATGTCGTGCGCGAACGCGCTGGCTCTGGGGGCCCCGCGTTCGCGCATCGAAGGTGGCCAGAAAGCGTCCGCCGGTTCCGAGATGATCGGCGCACGCGACGGAACGACAGCGCACCGGAATGTCAGGCACGGGTGGCTCCTTACGGTTGCCAGGCGATGAGGTGCGACGCGATGCCCGCGGGCGTGCCGTCAGCCCTGCTCCTTGTGAGACTGGGTGGCCCAGTCGCAGCCGAACTTCTGGACCAGGAAGGTGTCGAGCTCGTCGGCCCGCTCGCCCAGGCGCATCATCTCGGCGCCGATGCGCTCCCGTTCCTTGGGCTCCATCAGGTCGGCCAGGTGGGTGCGGTAGGCCAGGTGGATGATGTCATCGCTCAGGGTGAACTGGTACGGCGCCACCGCGTCGCTCAGGGTGTAGCTGAAAAGCTCCACCAGGTTCTTGCGCGGCAGCTTCGCCAGCGGGGCCACCGAGAAGAGGAAGTCGTTGCGGTAGACGAAGATGCGGATCAGCGCGCTGCCCCGGTAGTAGGTCCAGAACAGCCACGAGCCCGAGCGGGCCAGCACCGGATCGATGCCCGCCTTGGCGAGCTCGCCCTCCACGAACTCCTCGACCGCGTCCAGCGGCCGCTCCTCGAAGAGCCGGGTCGCGTCGAGCTGCACGCCGCAGTTGTCGCAGTACTCGACCTTCTGATGGAGCAGCCCGGCGCAGGAGGGGCAGCGCACGTGGAAGCCGTCGCGCACCCCGTCCTCCCCGAGCATCTTGATCTCCTCCACCAGGTACTCGACCGGCAGGGCGAAGCCGATGTTCTGGGCGTCGCGCAGCACCATGGTGTTCATGCCCACCACCTCGCCGTTGCCGTTCACCAGTGGGCCGCCCGAGTTGCCGGGGTTGATGGCGGCGTCGGTCTGGATGTAGCGCACCTCCCGGTCCACGTAGTCCAGCGAGGACACGATGCCCTTGGTGACGGTGAACGGCAGGTCGTAGGGGTATCCCAGGGCGAACACCGGCTCCTGCTGCGAGAGCGGCCGCTCGTCGACGGCCAGCCCCGGAAGGTCCAGGGGCTTCTCCACCTTCAGCACGGCGATGTCCTTCTTGGGGTTGACGGTGAGCACCTGCCCGCGCAGCTTGTCGCCGTTCGGGAGCTGGATGGCCACCCGCCGCTCGCCCGCCACCACGTGAAAGTTGGTGAGGATGGCGTCGAGCCCGCGGTGGTAGAACCCCGACCCGGTGGCGACGCCGCAGATCACCTTCACCACCGACTGCTTGATCTTTTCGACCTGTTCCATGGCTCTTTCTCCTGTGCGCTCAGGCGTACGCCGGGTCCATGATCTTCTGGAAGTTCGCCCAGGCCAGCTCGCCGGCCTCCTCCCAGCCCTTCCCTCCCATGGCGCGCAGGGTGCCGACGATCTCCGCGTGCAGCTTGGGCGGGACGAAGAAGGTGTAGAGCAGGTTGTAGGCGGCGAACAGGTAGCAGAAGGCCACGCCCTGGGCGTTGCGGTGGGCGCGGTCCTCCTGGGCCCAGGACCAGCGCTGCGCCATGTTCTTCTGGCAGGCGCCGATCTCGGCGGTCTTCTTGGCGCTGATGAAGAAGGTGGTCTTGTAGAAGTCCCGGTCGAAGGCCGCCCGCTCGAGGCGGCGGTACTCGTCCAGGTCGCGCCGCAACAAGCTGGCGATCTCCTCGGCCGAGCGCGGCGCCCACACGTGGCTGACGCTGCGCTCGAGGCGGGTGCGCAGGTATCCCTGCGGCGCCACGGCATGGTCGATGCGCATCAGGGCGATGCCCTGGATCTCGAAGTCGAAGCCGTGCCAACGCTTCTGGAGGTAGTAGTCCGAGTATTGCTTGGCCTCGGCCAGCAGCTCCTGGTACGCCTGCCAGGCGCGATCCACCTGCGGCTTGGGCAGGTAGGTCACTTGCTTCTCGCGCAGCGGCAGGGCCCCGAACTTGGTGATGTACTCGTCGTCGTAGCTGTCCCCGTTGATGCAGATCTCATAGATGATGCCGTAGGTCTTGAACGGCTCCGCCAGCGAGAGCGGCGCCCGGTACACGAAGGTGAGCCCGTCGTCCTGGAGGACCAGGTGCGGCAGGGTGAGCGGGTGGGTGTTGAACTCGAGCGCCTGGCGCAGCAGGGGCGCGCGCCGGTCGGGCGGGAGCTTCACGAAGGGGGCGCGGATCTCGAGCATGGCGTCCGGGGTGATGCGGATCTCGACGATCAGCGAGCCGTGGGGGATGACCCAGTGGTTGTGCTCCTTCTCGCAGCTCTTGGCCATCTCCTGGTTGATGTAGTTGAGCAAGACCCGGAACGACTCCTCGTACATCTTGGACTCGAAGAGCTTCACCGCGCTCTGGTAGAGCTCGATGTTCAGCTTGCTCTCGTACTCGACGATCGGCTCGATGTACCGGGGACAGAGGTCCATGACGGGCTCCTTGGTTTGGAGGGCGGGGCACAGGATACCCCAACCGGCCCGCCTGCGTCAGCAGTTTTCTTGCGCTGGCGCGCGGAGGGAGGATGGGGGTACAATCCGCCCATGAGAAATCGCGTCGCGTTCGTCCCGCGGGTCGCCGGGACCGTGCTCTCTGCCGCGGCGGGCATGTTCCTGGCCGCTTGCGGCCCGGGCCCGGCGGACTGCCCGGAGGCTCCCGCGGCCTGGGTGCGGCCGCTGTTCCGCACCGATCCCGGGGCCGTCACCGCCTTCCCCGCCGACTCGTTCACCGTTGCGGCGGACACGTTCACCGGCCGGCGGCTCCAGCTTCCCGCCGAAGGAACACCGGTGGTGGCGCCGGGGCTGCCCATCCTGATGCCGGCCGAGCGCATGATCGCCGCGCTCGACATGCTCGACGGCTTCTCGCCGTTCGCGCCGATCCTGGTCCCGCTCTCCGGCCCCATCGATCCCGCCTCCCTGCCGCAGACGGCCGCGGCCTCCCTGGAGACGGAAAGCCCGGTGTTTTTGATGTCGCTTTCGCCCGATCTCCCCCAGCGCTGGCCGGTCTGGGCGCGCTACCTGCACTTTCTGGACGGCCGCGAGCCGGAGCACGTCCTGGTGGTGCAGCCCGCGCGGCCGATGCGCGACGGAACGCTGCACGCCCTGGTGATCACCGACGCCGTGCGCGGCGCCGACGGGACGCCGCTCGGCCCCACCCCCGAGAGCGCGCTGCTGTGCGGCCGCTGCGGCGCAGCGCCCGATCCCGGCCACCCCCTGGCGGAACACTACCGGCGCTTGCGGCCGCTCTTCGAGGGAGAAGGTGCGCTCGACGCTTCGCACGTGACGTTGGCCCTGCCCGTCACCACGCAATCGATCGCCGCGCCCGTCAGCCTGCTGCGCCAGGCGGCGACCGCGCCGGATCTCCCCGCCTCGTTCGACGATGACGGCGACGGCCTGGCCGATCTGTACCCGCTGGCCACGCTGCCCCGCGGCAAGAGCGGCTTTCCCTTGTCGGAGGCGATCGGCGCGGTGGCCCGGGTGCACATCGCCTCGTCTTCTTTCCGCGACGCGGAGGGCCTCATCCAGCGCGACGCGCAAGGGGTCCCGCAGGCGGTGGGCACCGAGGAACTGGTGTCTTTGCTGGTCTTTCCTGCCCAGGTGCAGCGCCAGCCGTTCCCGCTGGCCATCCTGCAGCACGGTCACGGCGCGGACAAGGAGAACACGCTCACCCTGGCGGCGCACCTGGCCGCGCGCGGCATCGCCTCGGCGGCGCTCGATCTGCCGGAGCACGGCGAGCGGCCGCGCAGCGGCAAGGGCTTTCTCGATCTCTCCAACCTGCCCACGGTGGTGGCCAACGTCGAGCAGACCGCGGCCGATCACTTCCGCCTGGTGGCGGTGCTGCGCTCCCTGACGGCGCTGGACGTCTTTCCCGGCGGGGCGGGGGATGGCGAGCCGGACCTCGACCCGACGCGCATCGCCTACGCCGGGCAATCGCTGGGCGCCCTGGTGGCGCCCATCATGGTCTCGCGCGAGGAGGTGGACCCGCTGGTGCTGAACGTCGGCGGCGGCGGGTTTGCCAACCTGCTCGACCTGTACGTGGGCGGCCTGCTCTCGCCGCGCGAACTCTTGGCGCTCGGCCTGCTCGGCCAGACCCTGCTGGACCGGGCCGACCCGGTCCACCACCTGCGGCCGTTCCAGAGCGCCGGCGTGCCGCCCGCGGGCCGGCAGGTGCTGTTGCAGGAGGTGATCGACGACGACACCATGCCCAACCCGGCCACCGAGACGTTGGCCCGGCTCATCGGCGTGCCGCTGCTTCGGCCCGTCCTGCGTTCGGTCGAGGGCCTGTCGGTCGCCGACACGCCCGCGCTCCACCAGGGGCTGGTGCAATTTGGTGGGATCAACCATGGCTTCTTGTTCGACGTCGGGGCCGCCGGCAGCGCGCCCTACGCCGGCTGCGAGCAGATCTCCACCTTCTTCGAGAGCGCCTTCGCCGGCGGCGCGGCCCGCATCGAGGCGGCCTTCCCTTGACCGGAGCCCGCGGGGACGGTACTCCTTCGGCTCATGCACGACGGTGGAGCACATGCCGTGACCGGCGGCCCGGGCGAGACATCCGGGGCGCCGGGGGGCCGCGCCGCCGAGCGGGCCCTGGCGATCGCGCTGGGGCTCAACCTGGGCTTTCTGTTCATCGAGGTGGCGGTGGGGATCCTGGCGGACTCGCTGGCCCTGCTCTCGGACGCCGGGCACATGGTGGCCGACGTGGCGGCGCTGGCGTTCGCGCTGGCGGCGCAGCGGCTGAGCCAGGCCCGGCCGGGCGGCGGCTACACCTTCGGCCTTCGGCGCATGCCGGTGCTGGGGGCCTTCGGCAACGCGTTGATGCTGCTTTTTACCGCCGGTTTCATCCTGTGGGAGGCGACGCGGCGGTTGCAGGCCCCGCCCGCGGTCGCGCCCTGGCCGGTGCTGCTGGCAGGCATCGCCGGGCTGCTGGTGAACCTGGGATCGGCGCTCCTCTTGCACCGGGCCGCCAGCCGCAGCCTCAATGTTCGCGGGGCGGTGCTGCACCTGCTCGCCGACGCGCTGGGCTCGCTGGGTGCCATGGCCGTGGCCGTGGTGCTGCTCCTCACCGGCTGGCGTCCGGTTGACGCGCTGGTGTCGGCCGGCATCGCGCTGCTCATCCTGGGCGCCACCTGGCCGCTGTTGCGAGACTCGGCGCGGGTGCTGCTCCAGGGTGCGCCGCCGGCGTTGCCCATGGAGCGCTTGCGCGCGGCGCTCGCCGCCGTGCCCGAGGTGCGCTCGATCCTGGATCTCCACGTGTGGGAGATCGACCGCGGCATGACCGTGCTCAGCGCCGCGCTGGTGACCGGCGAGTGCGACCTGCGAACGCTCGAGCGCGTCACCGACGGGCTGCGCCAGCGCCTGCTGCAAGAGTACGGCATCGGACACGCCACCTTCGAGTGGCGCACCCCGGACGGCTGCCGCCAGGGTTGCGAGGAGGCGGCCGCCGGACGGCCAGCGGGGACGGAGTCTGCATGAGGCGTGCCTGGGTACTGGTCGTGCTGGTGTGGGGCGCCTGCGCGGGATCTACCGAGCACACCATCGACACCCCCGAGCCCGGCACGAGCGAGGCCGCCGCCGGCCGCCGGGCCGAGACGCGGCGCTTTCGCGCGCGGGGCAAGACCATCATGGTGTTCAGCCCCACCGGCTACGAGCCGGACCGGGCCGGCATGGTGATCTATGTCCATGGCTACTACACGGACGTCGCCGGCGCCTGGCGCGAGCACCGGCTGGATCGGCAGTTCGCGGACAGCGCGCGCAACGCGCTGTTCGTCGCCCCGGAGGCGCCGCGCGGCCCCGCGGAACCAGTCGCCTTCCCCGATCTGGAGGCGTTGCTCAAGTCCGTCGAGCGCGGCCTCCGGCGCCCGTTGCCGCCGGGGCCCATCGTGTTGGTCGGGCACAGCGGCGCCTACCGCACCATTCGCGGCTGGCTGGATCACCCGCAGGTGACGCGCATCGTGCTGCTGGACGCCTGCTACGAGGATCCCGAGGGTTTCGCCCGCTGGCTGGAGGCGGACGAATCGCACCGGCTCATCCTGGTCACGGTGCACACCCTCTCGCTCTCGGAGGCGCTGCTTTCGCGCTTTCCCTTCGCGCTGCGGCGCGAGGGCATCCCCGATCGCTACTACCCGCCGTTCTCGCCGGAGGAACAGTTCGCTCGTCTGTTGTATATCCTGTCGCAGTTCGACCACCAGGGCCTGGTGGAGGAGGGCGCGGTGATCCCGACGCTCCTCGAGATCTGCGATCTGCCCGAGCTGCCGCGGGGGCGCGCGCGCCTCCCCTGGGAATGACCGCCGCCAACGTCAAGGAGGGACCGTGGGAATCCGCAACGTCGCCGTGAAGTCACTGGGAAAGATGCCGCCCTTTCGCAAGATCGCCATGGGTACCTGGGCCCACCCGGGGGATCCGCAGATCTACGGCACGCTGGAGATCGACCTCACCCAGGCCAACGCCTGGCTGGCGAAGCTCCCGCCGGACGCCCCCAAGATCACCGTGACCCACATGATCGCCCGGGCCATCGGGATGGCGCTCGGGCGCTACCCGGAGCTGAACGGTTTCGTGCGCTTTCGCAAGATCTATCTGCGCCAGAGCGTCGATCTGGCCATCCTGGCGGCGGTGAAACACGACTCCGGGCGCGAGGATCTGTCCTCGGTGAAACTCGAGGGCGTGGACAAGATGAGCGTGCGCCAGATCGCCCAGGCGCTCACCGATCGCCTGGAGTACCTGCGGCAGAAGCGCGACACCGCCTTGCAGAAGACCGCCAAGATGCTGTCTTTGCTGCCGGGATTCCTGGTGCGGTTCTTGCTCTGGTTCACGGCCTTCGTCTCCTACACGCTCAACATCCGCTTCCCCGGCATCCCCAAAGACTCGTTCGGCGCCTGCATCCTCACCAACGTGGGCATGTTCGGCCTGGACCTGGCCTTCGCGCCGCTGGTGCCGTACTCGCGCGCTCCCATCGTGCTCCTGGTCGGCGAGGCCAAGAAGCGGCCGGTGGTGATCGACGACCGGGTGGAGGTGCGCGACATGGTGCGCCTCAACGCCACCGTCGATCACCGTTTCTGCGACGGGGCGCTGCTCGCCAAGATGGTCAAGGTGATCCGCGAGGCCTTCGCCGATCCCGACACTCACTTCGGGCCGCTGAGCGCGGCCCCGGCGGAGCCGATGGCGCCTTCGGCAACTTGACGACTGTTCGCGCGAAGGCGGGCCGCCAGAGCCAGCGCGTTCACGCGCGGTCTCTCTCGG
>CAZLNM010000081.1:20234-24347 GCA_964561025.1 uncultured Myxococcales bacterium | reverse complement strand
GGAGGACCCGCCTTGCGCGCCGCGAAAATTGGGTATCTTGCGCGGTTGCCGCGGGGCTCAGCCGAAGTACTGCGCCCCGGAGGCCACCGCCAGCGCCTCCTCGCGGCTGCCCTGGCCCAGCAGGGCCCGGGCGGCGCGCAGGCCCATGTCGACCGAGTGATCCATGTTGTTGTAGCGGAAGAGCGCCGAGCGTCCGATGGGGAGGAGGTTGGGGATGGCGGCGGCGAAGCGCAGCACCGCCTCCACCCGCTCCTTGTAGCCGATGTCGTAGATGGGGTAGCACTCGGGCGCGCGGATGGTGCGCACCGCCAAGATCTCCTCGGGGCGGATGGCGGCGAACCCCAGGTTCAGCAGGTCCTGGCGCACCTTGGCGGAGAGCTCCTCGTCGCCCATGCGCCAGATCTCGTCGCCCACCGCGCAGGTGACCTCGGCGCACACCACGGTCTTTTGCGGCGGCGCGTTCTGTTCGGAGAAGTTGCGCGACTCGCACAGGCGGTTGGACAGGAAGCGGTTCTCGGGCAGGTAGATCCAGTGGTCGTCGGAGAGCGACGGCCGGTCCAAGAACAGGTACACGAACACGATGGCCCGGAAGGTGAGGGCGGCGGCGGCGCGCCGGGCCTCCGGGGGGACCTGCTCGCCGAGGAAGCGCGTAAAGTCGGTGATGGGCAGGGTGGAGATCACCTCGTCGGCCGAGAAGCTCTCCCCCCCGGCGCGCACGCTGGTGACCCGGCCATTCTCCAGGCGGATGGCCTCCACCGGGCAGGCGCAGCGCACCGTTCCCCCGAGGCGCTCGACCTCGGCGGCCATGGTCCGGGCGATGCGCCCGATGCCGCCCGTGCGCGGGTAGTGGAACGAGGAGGCGTAGGTGCGCGGCTGGTCGCCGCGCTTCCATACCGACTTTACGAAAGTATCCCACAGCGAAAGCAGGCTGATGCGCTGGCTGGCCCAGTCGGCGGAGATGGTGGCGCAGGGGATGCCCCAGGCCTTCTCGGTGTACTGCTGGAAGAAGATGCGGTACAGGGTGGCCCCGAAGCGCGACACCACCCAGTCCTCGAACGAGCGATCGGGGCTCTTTCGCACCAGGCCCCGGGCCTTGGCGGCGCCGTAGTCCAGCAGGATGCGGGCGGTGGTGAGCGGTGGCATGGAGAAGATGGCGTTGCCCACCCGCAGCGGGTAGTGGAAGAACCGGCCCTTGAGAAAAATGCGGCTGCGCCGATCCCGCTGGGTCAGGTCGCCGCCGAGGAGCTCGCCGAGCTCCCGGATCAGCTCGGGCTGCTGCGAGAAGAGCCGGTGCGGCCCGAAGTCGAAGGTGAAGCCGTCCTGGGAGAACGAGCGGGCCAGGCCCCCGACCTCGGATTCGCGCTCCAGGATTGTGACCCGCAGGCCGGCCCGGGCGCACCCGAGGGCGCAGCTCATGCCGGCCAGACCGCCGCCGAGGATGAGGACGTGTTTTTTCATGCGGCGCATGCTAGTCGCGCCGGCCCGCCGAGTCAAACATCGCCGCGCGGGTTTACAGGCTGGGCCGCCTCTGGTATAGGGCGGAAAGGAGGCGAGCGCCCATGCCGCGTCGGGCGATGGTGCTTGCGGTGTTTCTTCTGGGGGGGTGCGGCCAGGTCTTGCCCGAGCGGCCCGCCGAGCCTTTGCGCGTCGTGCTGGAGGATGTGCGCATCCAGCGCAGCCGCGGCACCGAGGTGCTGTTCCGCGGCCGGGCCGACCGCGTGGAGATCGCGCTCGACGGGCAGGGGATCGCGTTCTCGGGCGGGATCCGGGCCTGGCTTTCCGGCGCCTTGTGGAAGGAGCGGCGGTGAGAGCGCCCTGGGCCATCCTGGCGGGGATGTGGGCCCTGGCCTGGGCCTTTACGCCCGCCGCCCAGGAGAAGAAACTCCCGCGCCAGCCCGTGGAGATCCGCGCCGAGCGGCTGCGGGTCGAGCAGAAAGAGCGCCGGGCGGTGTTCGAGGAGGCGGTGGAGGCGCGCCAGGGGGATCTGACCGTGCGCTGCCGGCGGCTGGAGGTGAGCTACGCCGGCGAGGGCGACCGCCGCGCCCGCGCGGGCGAGATCTTGATGATGCAGTTCTCGGGCGAGGTGGAGATCGAGCAGGGGGAGCGCCGCGGGCACTGCCAGCAGGCCAGCTACGATCGCCCGGCCGGGATCCTGGTATGCACCGGCGAGCCCTGGGTCACCGAGGGGCCGAACCGCATCGCCGGCGAGCGCATCGAATACCTGCTCGAGGCGGGCGAGGTGCGGGTGCAACGCCCGCGGGCCGTGATCCGGGTGGACGACACGGCGCCGTCGCGTCCGGAGGGAAAGCGCCCGTGAGCGGCGAGGCCGTCAGGCTGGTGGCGCGGGAGCTCCGCAAGGCCTTCCGTGGGCGGGTGGTGGTGGACGGAGTGAGCCTGGAGGTGGCCCCGGGGGAGATCGTCGGCCTGCTGGGGCCGAACGGCGCCGGCAAGACCACCTGTTTCAACATGTTGATGGGCCTGCTCCGGGCCGATGCCGGGCGGGTGCTCCTGGGAGAGCGCGACATCACCGGCTGGCCCATGCACCGCCGGGCCCGGGCGGGCATCGGGTACCTGTCGCAGGACCCGTCGGTGTTCCGCCTTCTTTCGGTGCGCGACAACCTGCGTCTGTACCTGGAGGCGGCCGGGGTGAGGGGGGAGGAGGCCGAGCGGCGCATGCGGGAGGCGCTGCGGGAGTTCGACCTGGAACGCATCGAGGGCAGCCTGGCCCGCGCGCTCTCGGGTGGCGAGCGGCGGCGGCTGGAGATCGCCCGGGCCACCATCCAGCGCCCGGGCTTTCTGCTGCTCGACGAGCCTTTCTCGGGGATCGATCCGCTGGCGGTGGAGGAGATCCGGCGGCAGGTGCTCTCGCTTTCCGCGCGCGGGGTGGGGGTGCTGCTCACCGACCACAACGTCAGGGAAACCTTGTCAACCTGCCAAAGAGCATATATCGTCAAGGACGGCCGCATCATCGAGGCCGGCCGCCCCGAGGCCATCGCCCGGAGCGAGCGGGCCCGCAGCGCGTACCTGGGAGAGAGTTTCCGCCTGGAGTGAGCGTCGCCATGACCGAGCTCAAGCAGTCGCTTTCGCTGAAGCAGACCCTGCAGCTGGTGATGACGCCCCAGCTTCAGCAGGCCATCAAGCTCTTGCAGCTCTCGCGCCTGGAACTCTCCGAGGTGGTCCACCAGGAGATGCTGGAGAACCCCATCCTGGAGGAGAGCCCGGAGGCCCCGGAGGCCGAACCCCCGGAGAACACCGCCGAGGCCGAGGCGCTGACCCCTCCCACCGCCGACGAGCGCGAGGCCTCGGAGTCGGAGCGCGTGGCCGAGCGCATGGAGCGCAGCGAGAAGCCCGAGGAGGTCAAGGGCGACGACGGCCTCAACCAGGACATCGACTGGGAGAAATACCTGGAGGATCTGGACGCCCAGCCCGGCCTGCCGGGGACGCGCACCCCGCCCTCCTCGGACGAGCTGCCCTCGTTCGAAAACCAGCTCGTCCGCCGCACCTCGCTCACCGATCACCTGATGTGGCAGCTGCGCATGTCCAACCTGTCGGAGACGGACCAGCGCATCGGCGCCGAGATCATCCTGGAGCTCAACGAGGACGGCTACCTGGTGGCCGACGACGAGGACCGGCTGGCTGGCCGCAACCCGATCTCGCTCATCGCCGGGCGCCTGGCTGTGCCCGAGGCCGAGGTGGAGCGGGTGCTGTCGCACCTGCAGGGGTTCGACCCGGTGGGCGTGGCCGCCCGCGACCTGCGGGAGTCGCTGCTGATCCAGGCCCGCATGCTGGGGATCGAAAACGGGCTGGTGTACGCCATCATCGAGTCCCACCTGCCGGAGGTGGAGCGCAAGAACTACCCCGCCATCGCCCGCGCCCTCAAGGTGACCACCGAGCAGGTGGTGGAGGCGGTGCGCCTGATCGGGCAGCTCGAGCCCAAGCCGGGCCGGGTGTACAGCGAGGACGAGCCGCAGTACATCACCCCGGACATCTTCGTGTACAAGCTGGGCGACGAGTACGTGGTGGTCCTCAACGAGGACGGCCTGCCCAAGCTGCGCATCAGCCCCTACTACCGCCGCGCCCTGCAGAACTCCGGGCCGCGCGGGGAGACGCGGG
>CAZLNM010000081.1:0-20224 GCA_964561025.1 uncultured Myxococcales bacterium | reverse complement strand
ATCTGGCTCATCCGCAGCATCCACCAGCGGCAGCGCACCATCTACCGGGTCACCGAGAGCATCGTGAAGTTCCAGCGCGAGTTCTTCGACAAGGGCATCTCCCACCTCAAGCCGCTGGTGCTGCGGGACGTGGCCGAGGATCTGGGCCTGCACGAGTCCACCATCTCGCGGGTCACCACCAACAAGTTCGTGCACACCCCCCAGGGGATCTACGAGCTCAAGTTCTTCTTCAACTCGGGCATCAGCCGGGTGGTGGGCGAGGACGTGGCCTCCGAGACGGTCAAGGAGAAGATCCGCCAGATGTGCGCCGCCGAGGATCCCAAGAACCCGTTGTCCGACCGCGAGATCGGCGACCGGCTGCGCGAGCAGAACATCAACATCGCGCGCCGCACCGTGGCCAAATACCGGGAGCTGCTGGACATCTTGCCGTCCAGCAAGCGCCGCAAGCTGTACTGACGAGAAGCGAACCGCACCGGGCCAATGCCCATAACCCCCCTGGAGGACATGCCATGCAGATTTCGGTGACGTTCCGCAACATGGAGCCGAGCGACGCGCTGAAGGCCTACGCCACGGAGAAGATCGAGCGGCTCAAGAAGTACCTGGACACCCCCACCGACGTCCAGGTGGTGCTGTCCAAGCACAAGTACAGAAACAGCGCCGAGGTCAAGATGGTGACCCGGGGCATCGTGATGGCCGGCAGCGAGAACACCGAGGACATGTACAGCAGCATCGACCTGGTGGTGGACAAGATCGAGCGCCAGGCCCGCAAGTACAAGGACAAGTTGCGCGCCTACAAGCCCACCTCGCTGGGCGAGGAGGTGCGGGTGCGCTACGAGGTGCTGGAGCAGGCACCCGCCGAGGAGGACCGCGGCCCGCGCATCATCGAGAGCCAGGAGATCTCGGCCAAGCCCATGTCGGTGGAGGAGGCCGTGATGCAGATGGATCTCATGAACAACGACTTTCTGGTCTTCACCAACGCCGGCACCCGCGACGTGAACGTGGTGTACCGGCGCAAGGACGGCAACATCGGCCTCATCGAGGCCAAGTCCTCGCGCGAGGAGTGAGCCTTCCCCTGCCGGCGCAAGGAGCGGTGGCGGTCGTGCCCGACATTCGCATCTCGGCCATCCTGGATCCGCGGGACGTGGTGGACGGCTTGCAGGCCGGCACCAAGCGGGAGGTGCTGGAGGCGCTGGCCAGCCGCTTGCAACAGAACCACCCCGAGCTGGACCGCCAGCGGGTGCTGGACATTCTGCTGCGGCGCGAGGAGCTTCGCTCCACCGGCATCGAGTCCGGGGTGGCCTTCCCCCACGGACGGGTGCCGGGGCTGGCCGGCCTGCGGGCGGCCTTCGGGCGCAGCCGGCAGGGGGTGGACTTCGACGCCTTCGACCGGCGGCCCACCCACTTCTTCGTGGTGCTGCTCATCCCCGAGCAAGGCGAGGGGGTGCACCTGCGGGCGCTGGCCCGGCTCAACCGCATGTTCCAGGACGAGACCTTCCGACGCCGGCTGTTGGAGGCGCCCGACGAGGCGGCCTTGTTTTCGGCCATCCAGGATCAGGAACAGAGGTTGTGAGGGCCCATGGACATCCCGGTGAAAAAGATCCTGGAGGAGGCGGGCGAGGCGCTGCGGCTGCGCCTGCTGGCCGGGAGCGCGGGCCTGGAACGCAGCATCGGTCACGTGCGGGTGGAGACCCCGGGGTTGGCCCTGGCCGGGCTGAGCCAGTTCGTGGAGCCGGACCGGGTGCAGGTGCTGGGGGAGCACGAGAGCGACTTCCTCTCGTCCCTGGACGAGGGGCGGCGCGCCGAGGTGATCGCCAGGTATCTCATGGTGCGCCCGGCCTGTGTGGTGGTGGTGGACGACCTGCCGGTGCCGGAGCCGCTGCGGCTGGGTGCGGAGCGCGAAGGCGTGCCGCTGTTCATAAGCTCGTTGCGCTTCGGCACCTTCACCGAGCGGCTGACCGACTACCTGCAAGAGCGCCTGGGCGAGACCCGCACCCAGAACGGCGTGCTGGTGGACGTGCTGGGGGTGGGCGTGCTGATCCTGGGCAAGAGCGGAATCGGCAAGAGCGAGTGCGGCCTGGATCTCGTGCTGCGCGGGCACCGGCTGGTGGCCGACGACGTGGTCGAGCTCAAGCACCGGCCGCCGGCCACGGTGTACGGGCAGAGCCCGCCGCTCATCCGCCACCACATGGAGATCCGCGGTCTGGGCATCGTCAACCTGCAGGAGCTGTACGGCGTCGCGGCGGTACGCGATCGCAAGCGGGTGGATCTGGTGGTGGAGCTGGTCTCCTGGGCGCAGATCGAGGAGGCGGATCGCCTGGGCTTGCAGGAAGCCACCTACGACATCCTGGGCGTCGAATTGCCGTACCTGGTGATCCCCATCCAGCCCGGGCGCAACGCGGCCACCATCGTGGAGGTGGCGGCCCGCAACCTGCTGCTCAAGCGCCAGGGCCGCCACTCGGCGCGGGAGCTCCAGGCGCGCCTGGAGCGGGACCTGACGGCCGGCGCGGTGGAGCCGGTCCGGGGGGAGGAGAACGAATGAGCGAAGAGCCGTACCCGAGTCGCGAGCTGGAGCTGGTGGTGTTGAGCGGGCTGTCGGGCTCCGGGAAGAGCACCGCCGCCCACGCCCTCGAGGATCTGGGGTTCTTCGTCATCGACAACCTGCCGGTGGTGCTGCTGCCGCGGCTGCTGGAGCTGCTGCCGGGGGAGAAGGCCGAGATCGGCGCCCTGGCGGTGGTGGTGGACGCCCGCGAGGGGCCGTTCTTGGAGGACATCGCGCACGTGCTGGAGGCGCTGCGCCGGGAGGGCGTGCGCCTGACGGTGGTGTTTCTGGACTGCCGCGACGAGGCGCTGCTGCGCCGCTACAGCGAGACGCGGCGCCGCCACCCCATGGCCGGGGGCGGCACGGTGGAGGACGGCATCGGCCGGGAGCGCTCGCTGCTCTGGGCCCTCTCGCAGTCGGCCGACTGGGTGGTGGACACCTCCGACCTCAACCCCCACCAGCTGCGCGAGCTGGTGGAGCACCGCTTCGCGCGCGGGCGCGTCCAGGAGCACATGCGGGTGGCGCTCATCTCCTTCGGCTACCGCCACGGGTTGCCGACGCAGGCCGACCTGGTGTTCGACGTGCGCTTCTTGCCCAACCCCCACTTCGTGCCCGAGCTCAAGCACACCCGGGGCACGGACCCCGAGTGCCAGCGCTTCGTGCTGGCCTCGCCGCACGCCCAGGCCTTCCTGGATCACGTGCTGGGATACCTGCGGGCCTTCCATCCCTTGTACGACCGCGAGGGCAAGAGCTACCTCACCCTGGCCATCGGCTGCACCGGCGGGCGCCACCGCAGCGTGGCCATGGTGGAGGCGCTGGCCCAGCGGCTCCCCGAGTTCGCCGGCCGGCTGGTGGTGCGCCACCGCGATCTGGATCGCGGATAGGATAGGAGAGGGAAGCGGCATGGAGCGCCACGCCAAACGATTCACCATCAGGAACCGCCTGGGCCTGCACGCCCGCGCGGCCACCCTGCTGGTGCAGGTGGCCAACCGCTTCCCCTGCGAGATCCGCGTCCGCAAGGGGCGCCAGGAGGTCAACGCGAAAAGCATCATGGGCGTGTTGCAGCTGGCCGCGGCGCGGGGGCAGACGGTCGAGATCGCCGCCGAGGGCGAGCAATGCCGGGAGGCGGTCGAGGCCGTCGGGGAGTTGATCCGGGATGGGTTCGGGGAGGAGGAATGAGGCATTGAAGCGTAGGAAGGGTCACAGGGAATCCAGCAACCGCGTTCTGCGCGGGATCGGGGCGTCTCCCGGGATCTGCGTCGGCACCATCCACCGCATGGACAGCGGCCCGACGCGCATACCTCACCAGCGCCTGGAGGCCAGCCAGGTGGGGCCGGAGATCGCGCAGTTCCGGCGGGCGGTGGCGGCCAGCATCGAGCAGATCCAGGCCCTGCAGCGGAAGCTGCGCCACCGGCGCGGCCGGGAGGCCCGGGCCATCCTGGAGGCCCACCAGACCATCCTGCGCGACGAGGCCCTGCTCAAGGGGACCGAGCGCATCATCCTGCGCCAGCGCATCGGCGCCGAGTGGGCGCTGCAGAAGAACCTGGCCGAGATCCGGACGGTGTTCGACCGGCTGACCGACTCCTACATCCGGGAGCGTTGGAGCGACATCGAGTTCGTCAGCCAGCGCATCCTGCGCAACCTGAGCGGCCAGCGCGATCTGGTCGATGCGCCCTGGAAGCCTCACCCGGTGGTGGTGGCCCACCGCATCTCGCCGGCCGACGCGGTCAACCTGGGAAGGCTGGGCATCGAGGGGCTGGTCAGCGAGGCCGGCGGCAAGGAGTGCCACACCGCCATCGTGGCACGGGCCCTGGAGATCCCGGCGGTGGTGGGCGTGCGCGGCCTGCTGGACGAGGTGGTCTCCGAGCAGGTGGTCATCGTGGATGGCACCCGCGGCGAGGTGGTGCTGGACCCCACCTCCGATCGGATCGAGGAGGCCGAGAACCGTTCCCAGGGCCAGCGGCGCCGGCTGGACGAGCTGGCCGCGGAGCCGGCCCGCCCGGCCCGCACCCGGGACGGGCGCAGGCTGCACCTCTTCGCCAACCTGGAGATGATCGAGGAGGCCCGGGCCGCCATCCGCTACGGCGCCGAGGGGGTGGGGCTGTTCCGCACCGAGTTCTTGGCCATGCGGCGGCGGGTGCTCAGCGAGGAGGCGCAATACCGCTGGTACCGCCGCCTGCTGCGCTCCATGGACGGCCGGCCGGTGACCATCCGCACCTGGGACCTGGGGGGCGAGAAGCGGCTCCCCGGGCTGGGCATGGAGCCGGAGCCGGAGGACAACCCCGCGCTGGGTCTGCGCAGTATCCGCCTGTCGCTCACGCGCCTGCGCCCGCTGTTTCTGGCGCAGCTACGCGCCGTGCTGCGAGCGTCGGTCGGGGGTCGGGTGCGCATCCTGTTCCCCATGATCGGCTGCGTGGAGGAATTGCAGGACGTGCTGGAGGCCGTGGCCGAGGCCAAGGCCCAGCTGCGAAAGAAGGGCCAGGCCTACGATCCCCGGGTGCCGCTGGGCATCATGATCGAGGTGCCCGCCGCGGCGTTGCTCTCCGAGGTGCTGTCGCGGCACGTGGACTTCTTCAGCATCGGCACCAACGATCTCATCCAGTTCACCCTGGCCACCGATCGCCACAACGAGCAGGTGGCCTACCTGTACGATCCGCTCCAGCCGGCGGTGCTGCGCCTGCTGCACCGCACCGTGCGCGCCGCGCACCGGGCCCGCATCCCGGTGGGGCTGTGCGGCGAGATGGCCGGCGAGGCGCTGCACCTGCCGGTGCTCATGGGCATGGGCTTCGACGAGATCTCCGCCAACCCCCAGGCCCTGCCGCTCTTGCGCCACCTGGTGCGCAACACCTCCTACGCCGAGACCCGCGCGCTGGCCCGCCGGGTGCTGGCCATGGAGGACGTGCGCGCCATCCGCTCGCTGGTGCGCGACTGGATGCTGGAGCGCTTCCCGGACACCTTCGAGTTCTGAGCCTGACTCACGCCCACAGGCGCTCGCCGAGCTGCGCCAGCGCCTCCAGCCCGCGGATCACCGTGGGATGGCACTCGATCAGGCGCACCGGGACCTCGCCGGAGATGGCGCGGATGCGCCCGATCTCGCGCTCGTGGATGGCGCGCCGGGCGGCGCAGTGGGGGCAGGTGTCCGAGGCCGGCTGGACCATGTTGACGAACAAGGTGCCCAGCGGGATGCCGTGATCCTTGAGGTGGCGGATGGTCCGCTCGCTCTCCAGCACCGAGATGGCCTCGGGGATGGTGACCAGCGCGAAGTGGGTGCGGCGCGGGTCGGTGAGCGCCGCGCGGGCCGCCTCCACCCGCTGCCGCGCCGAGGTCAGCCCCGTGTGCAGGGCCTCCTCGCCGGCGCGCCGGCCGGGCAGGATGCGGCGCACGGTGCGCCCCACCCAGGAGAAGGCGTCGCGCAGGGCCAGCATCTTGCCCAGCCAGCCGTCGAGCATCTGCGGAAGAAACAGCAGCCGCAGCGCGTGCCCGGTGGGGGCGGTGTCGAAGATCACCGCGTCGTAGTCTTTTGAGCTCGCGGCCTCGATCATGAGCTCCATGGCCACCATCTCGTCGACGCCGGGGGCCTCCCCCAGCGGGCCCATGGTGTCGAGCAGGGCGCGCTGAAGCCGGCCCCGACGGCCGCCCTCCTCCGCCGCGCCCCGCAGCATGCCGGTGGCCGCCGCCCAGCGGGCGCTGGCGTCGATCTCCAGGGCCCGCAGGTTTTCGGCCAGCTCCGCCCCGCGGTCGCCGACGGTGCGGTCGAAGACGTCGGACAGGTTGTGGGCCGGATCGGTGGAGGCGATCAGCACCCGGCGGCCCCGCCGGGCGAGGTGCGAGGCGGTGGCCGCGGCCAGGGTGGTCTTGCCCACCCCACCCTTGCCAGAGAAGAAGTAGATGCGCGGCCCCTCCAGGGGTGGAGCGGATGAGGTGGTGGCGTCCATCGGCTGGGCACTCTACGTCCCGGCCGGGGTGGGCTGTCAAGAGCTGCGACTCCATCCGCCATTATGAGGAGCATGCAGGCATGCTCCTCGGGGTGTGCCAGGTCGTCCAGCTTGTTCGGATATTTCCTTGTCAGCAGGCAATTCTTGGGAAACCGGAGGGAGCAAGGCCCACTTGCAGGATGTTCGAGTTGTGTGAGGTGCGGTCAGGCCTTGAGGATAAAGTGTCTCTCGCTCCGCCTCACAGCGGGTTGCCGCAGTTGCCGCAGAACTTGGTGCCGGGGGCGTTGTCGGCCTGGCACTTTGGGCACTTGCCGCCCGCCGCCTGCAAGGGGGCGCCGCACTGGCCGCAGAACTTGGTGCCCGGGGGGTTGGGCGTCTGGCACTTGGGGCAGGGCACGCCCGCGGCGAGCGGCGCGCCGCACTGGCCGCAGAACTTGGTCCCGGCCGGGTTGGGGTGCTGGCACTTTCCGCAGGCCAGCATGGCGCCGGCCATGGCCCCGCCCGCGGCCGCCCCCGCCCCCGGGGCCGCCTGGGGCTGCATCATGCCGGCCATCATGTTGGGCATCATCATGCCCATGCCGAAGCCGAGCCCCGCTCCCACGCCCGCGCCGGCCGTGCCGCCCGGCTGGTTGGCGGCGTCCTGCAGGGCCTGGGCGGCCTTGAACTTCATGTACTGGTCCAGGTTGCCCACCGCCGCCATGGCCGAGCGCTCGTCGATCTTCTTCTGCACCTCCTCGGGCGGGGTGATGGCGTTGATGATGAAGTCCTCGCAAGCGATGCCGTACTTGGCGAAATCGTCGCGCACCCGCGCCTTCATGCCGGTGCCGATCTCGTCGTAGTAGCGCGGCAGATCGAAGACGCTCTTTAGGTTTTCGCCCAAGAAGTCCGCCAGCCGCCCGATGATGATGCCGCGCAAAAAGTCCTCGATCTGCTGGGTGCTGTAGATGCCCTGGGTGCCCACGATCTTGTTCACGAAGAGCTGGGCGTCCTCGACCTTGAAGGACATGATGCCGAAGGCCCGCAGGCGCACCAGCGAGAGCTCCGAGTCGCGGAAGGCGATGGGCTCCTTGGTGCCCCACTTCTGGTTGGTGAAGACCTTGTGGTTGACGAACACCACCTCGGCCTTGAAGGGCGTGTCGCCCTTGAACACCGCCAGGCCGATGGCCTTCATCAGGATGGGCACGTTGCCGGTGGTCAGGGTGTGCCGGCCGGGGCCGAAGGTGTCCAGGGCCTTGCCGCCCCGGAAGAACACCGCGCTCTGGCTCTCGCGCACGATCACCTGCGCCCCGAGCTTGAGGTCGGCCTCGCCGCTGGGGGGAAAGCGGCTGCAGATGAGTTCGCCGGTATCGTCCAACGACTGCACTACTTCGACGAGCATGGTATTCCTCCTCGGCTAGTTTCCGGCGCCGGGCTCGCCGCCCACCGCCCGCAGGATGTTCTCCCGTTCGTTGAGCGCGCTGTCCAGGTCGCGGGCGGCCAGGATCAGCGACTCCACCGACGAGCGCACCTCGTTCTTGTCCCCGCTGCCGGGGAGCGCGCGGAGCTGGGCGCACAGCTTCTCCACGCCCTCCGCCAGTTGCTCGTCGAAGCGGTGGACCTTCTCCAGGCGCTCGACGTCGATCTTGTCCTTGCCGAACCAGCGGCCGGTAAACCCGTAGTTGGCGTAGCGCAGCCGGTCGGTCACCCGCGACAGCGTCTGGGTCAGCTTCTCGACGCCGGACAGGAGGTCCAGGTCTCCCTGCTTGGACAAGAACACGGTGGCCTCGTCCAGGGAACCGCGCGCCTCCTTGAGCCGGCGCGAAAGAAACTCCCGCAGCAACTTGTCGCTGTTGCGGCTGTCCTCGCGCTCCCGATACCCCTTGTAGCCCGGCAGTACCTTCTCCCAGAATCCCATGGCGCCTCCTCGCGGCCTGGCTCGTCTAGCTCGTCCGGGACGAGCGCGACCGCAGAAATCCCACGATCAGCATGATCACCATCCACACCAGGAAGATGGGCCAGCTCTTGCTCACCGGGGCGATGGCGCCCAGGTTGGAGAGCAGCCAGATCACGAACACCCCGGCCACCCCCAGCCCGAGCTCCAGGTAGCCGATGAACGTGAGGCACAGCCCGGCGGCGGCCACGATGGCCGGCCAGGTGCGGCCGACGCTCACCGAGCCGAAGTTCTGGATCAGGAACACCGCGGCCACGGAGAGCAGCAGCAGCGCGCCCGATATCAGACCCGCCGCCCGTCCGACCGGTTTTCCGCTCATCGCTCACCTCCCTGGCGACGTCGCCATCCGCGACCCGCACAGGGTACAGGCTTTTTTCGCCCACCGCAACCGAAAACGGCGGGTGCTCAATGGAAGTCGGGACAGCCCGGCACGGTGGCCGGGCAGACGGAGAGCCGCTGGATGCGGCCGGGGACGCCGTCGACGCGGATCCGGGCCAGCACGAACCTGCGCTGATCGTCGGCGCCGAGCAGATCCTCGCGCGGATAGCCCGAAGCGTTCGGATCGAAGATCCCGGTGACCAGCCGGTAGGTTCCCGGGACGGCGCCGGCCGGAAGCGAGAGGACGCGGCGCAGCTCCCGGCGCCGAGCCAGCAGGGGCCAGCGCTCGAACGGGATGGCCGGATCGTAGTCGGCGTTCACCACGATGGCATCGTTCTCGTCGACGAGGTGCAAGAAGATGCGGCGGCCGGCGGGGACGGGGCGTTCCAGCCACCACTCGGTCATCGTCTCGAACGAGAGATCGCCGAGCTGGCGCAGCAGCACCAGGCGGGGCTCCGCCCGGGTCCGGCCCTCGAAACGCACCCCGTCGCCGCCCTCGATGGAGAGGGCGCCGAGCCGGAGGGCGTGGTCGGCCCGCTCGGTGACGAGCGGCAGGCGGGGCCAGGGCGGGTTGGGATCGAACAGGCCGGCGATCACCTCGAAGGTCCCGGCGTTCGAGAATCTCATGAGGTGTGGCCCATCGAGGATGGCCTGGCCGGTCTCCCAGGTCGCGGGCGAGGAGGGCGGTCCGTGATCGGCGTTGCTGGCGATCGCGCCCCCGGCGTCCACGCCGTGCAGGAAGATCTGGAGCCCGGCGGGCAGCGTCCCGCGCGGCTCGAGCGAGCGCCATTCCAGCGTGAGCCGCGCCGCGTCCGGGGGCAAAGGCTCGAACGAGACTACCCGCGCGCTCACCCGGTAGCGCAGGTCGGCGGGCTGCGGCGTCCCTGCGGGGAAATTCTCCGCCTCCAGCGTCCAGGCGTCGCGATCGCTGCGGGTGCGTACTCCGCCGGAGAAGTCCGCCTCCTCGCGCATGAAACGGTCGTCGAGGAAGCGGTGAGCCGTCATGGCCTCGGTGGCCACGGCCTGGTGCAGGCGGGCCTGGCGGTTCGCCGTCCGCCGCGCCAGGGGATCGGCGGCGGCGGTGTCGAGGCCGATCATGGGCACACCCGCCGCCAGCCAGGCGTGCAAGGCCGTCTCGCGCGCCTCGCCTTCCAGCACGGGCCAGGGGACCAGGATGGCATCATGGTATGAGAGTTCGAGGAGCGGCGCCGGGATCCCGACCGGGGTGCCGTACACGGAATCGGCCCAGCGGTAGCGCCCGTCCGCCGCGTCGGGATCATAGGTGCGCAGGTAGTTCGACCAGTAGATGTGGTCCAGGTACGGGACGGCCCAGTCGGCCATCTGCTCGCTGGCGGTGAGGATGCCGCGGCGGGACAGCTCCTCGAACATCTGCGCGCGGAAGGCCAGGCTCTCGGGGCGCCTCATGCGGTGGCTCGAATCGAAGCACTGGTCGGCGCTCACCGCGGTGAAGACGTCCAGGTACACCCCGCCCGGGACCACGCCGAGCGCCCCGAGCGCGTCGTAGTTGCGCATCACGTACGGCAGCGCCCGGCGGGCGCACAGGATCTGCTGCGGGCCGCCGGCCCAGAAGTCGATGACCGGCGGCAGCGACCCGTCCCATTGCTTGATGGCGTCCGCGCCGCCCGCGTACGACGGGGCGTCGAGGTAGAAGTCGCGGTAGTTGTCGTGCAGCTCGAGCAGGAGGTCCTGCGCCGGGGGAGAGCGGCCCAGCGCCTCGGCCATGGCGATGAAGTCGGCCGTTCCCCCGGCCTGGGCGCACGGCCCGCAGTCCGGCGAGCCATCGGGCGCGGGGCGGCAGGGAGAGAGGGGGTAGATGACGTCCGGGTGCAGGTTGTCGTACCCGCGCTGGCCCCAGCCGTCCACGTGGACCACGCCGCGTCCGATGGGCTCCTCGGCCGCGCTGGCGATGGCGACGGCCTTGGCCGCCACCTCCAAAAACGAGTCGCCGCAGTACATCCGGCCGCAGGGACACTGCGCCGGATCGTCCGGTCGCGGGCAGGGATGGTGCACGTCGTAGTAGCAGGTGCTGGCGGGAAAGAACACGCCGCCCAGCATCTTTTCCAGAGAGGGTCTGGCGGCGCGCTTCTCGCTCAGCGCGCGGAACCGCCCCGCCGCGCGCGCGAACTCGCGGTACCGGAGCGCCAGGGTGGCATGATCGCCGCGCTCGAAGGGGACGTACGACAGCTCCCGCCGCCCCCCGTCCCGGAAAAGGTCCAGCGAGGCGCGGAACATCGGGGTCACCCGCGGCGCCTCGCCGGTCACCTGGTGCACCCGCAACGAGGCATCGGCCTCGCCGTGCACCACCACCAGGAGCGCCCGGCCGTCCGACTCCACCGCGCCGAACCACGGCACCCCCCAGCCGGCGCTGGCCCCCTCCCACTCGGTGTGGAACACCGCCCGGCCGTCCTCGAGGTACGACCAGATGCGGGTGGGGACCACCCAACCCACCGGTAGCAGCAGGCCGTGCCACAGCGGCAACACGGCGTAGCCGCTCCCGGGGAGCGAGAGCCGCGGCGCGTAGGGGAAGTACAGCCGGTCGAGGTCCTGGCCGTAGTACTCGCCGTCGTTGACCGCGAGCCGGACACGCACCTCGTCCGCGCCGGGTTCGAGGCACACCTCCCACACAAGGTCGATGTTCGTGTCCGCCAGCGCACCCGGCGCGGCTTCGACGGGCAGCCGGGAGAAGACCGTGCGCGCGCAGCCGCGATTCCCCTCCCACAGGGGGTTCTGCAGGATGCTGCGGGCGTCCGCCGGCGCGATGGCGCGCCACGGCCCCAGGTTGTCGCAGCGGCTCTCGCCGGCCTGGAGGATGCAGGCAACGTCGTGATCCTCGGCGTCTCGATCCATGACCCAGGGGACGCCGCCGGCCCGGCCCACTTCCAGGCGGCCGTCGGGGCAGGCCCGGGCGAACACGCGGTCATTCGCCACCCGCAGGCAATCGCCGTCCGCCTGCACGCTGACCCGCGCCACGCAGCGCGCGCTGCCGGGGTCGCACGCCTGCTCCCGCTCGCAGTCACCGTCGCTCGCGCAGCCGCAGGCCCCGGCGATGCAGGCCTGGCCGGATTCCGAGCCGCGGCAGTTCTGACAATCCGGGCCGCAGTGCGAGGCGCTGTCGCAGGCCAGACAGCGCTCGACCTCGCACCATTCTCCCGGCGGGCAGGACGTGCAAGTCCCGCCGCAGCCGTCGTCGGCGCCGCCGCAGCGGCCCAGGCAATCCGGCTGGCAGCCGGTGCACATGGTGCCCGCGCACACCTCGCCGTTCTGGCAGTCGGCATCCGACAAGCAGCCGCAGGCCGCGTTCACGCAGGCGCGGTTGTTGCCCTGGGCCAGGCAATCGAGGCAGGCCAGGCCGCAGTGCGCGGCGCTGTCGCAGGGCAGGCAGCGCTGGTTCTGGCACCACTCCCCGCCAGGGCAACGGGTGCAGCTTCCACCGCATCCATCGTCGGCGCCGCCGCATCGTCCGGAGCAATCCGGCGCGCAGGTCTGGCAGGCGTTGGCCAGGCACACCTGTCCGGCCTGGCATTCGGCTTCGCTGGTGCAGCCGCAGACGCCGGCGACGCAGGCGCGGTCCGTGAGCCCGAGCGTGCAATCGCGGCAGTCGGTTCCGCAATGATTTGCAAGATCGCAGCGAAGGCAGCGGTCGCCGTCGCAAAACCACCCCGTCGGGCACCCCTCGCCGCAGCCGCGCATCACGCAGCGGCCTTCGACGCAGATCAGCGTCCCGTCGCAATCGGTGTCGACTGCGCAGGCTTCGTCCTTGTGGCAGGCGGCGAGAAGCCCAAGCGACAAGAGGCACAAGAGTCGAACGTTCATGGGGTTTCTCCTCCTTGGGGCGGCGATCGATTTTGCGCCAATTCGAGCGCGCTGCGCAATCCATGAGCGCGAACCGGGTTGGTCCTCGCGAGCCTGGGGCCGGCCGCCCGCGTACTTGACAGGGCGGACCCCCTTGGGCATGGTCAGGCCGGCATGAAGGAGCGTTGCCGCATCCCGTTTCGCGAGGCACTGGCCCAGCGGGTCCTGATCCAGGACGGGGCCAAGGGCACCTCCCTGCTCGCCCGCGGGCTGGGCGCCGGGGAGCTCCCCGACGAGTGGAACCTCTCCCATCCGGGCGAGGTGCTGGCGGTGCACCGCGGCTTCGTGGAGGCCGGCTGCGACATCGTGGTCACCAACACCTTCGGCTCGGTGCGGCCGGTGCTGGCCGAACACGGCCTGAATGACCGGATCGAGGAGATCAACCGCCGGGGCGCCGAGCTGGCGCGCCAGGCGGCCGGCCCGGAACGCTGGGTGGCCGGCTCGGTGCCGCCGCTGGCGCAGTTCTTGGCCCCGCAGGGGGCGCTCACCTTCGAGGAGGCCCGCGCCATCTACCGCGAGCAGGTGCGCGCGCTCATCGCGGGCGGGGTGGATCTGTTCAACCTCGAGACGGCCTCGGATCTTATGCAGAGCCGGGCCGCGGTCATGGCCATCCGCGAGGAGTGCGACCTGCCGATCGTGGCCATGATGTCCTTCGGCGACGACGACCGCACCCTGCTCGGGACCACGCCCCAGGCGGCCGCGATTGCGCTTTCGGCCCTGGGCGCCGACGCGGTGGGCGCCAACTGCTCCACCGGCATCCGGGAGATCTACCGGATCCTGCTCGCCATGAGCGAGGTGTGCGCCCTGCCCAAGATCGCCCAGCCCAACGCCGGGCTGCCCGGGAGCCTCGACGGGGCGCTGCGCTACCCGCTCGGCCCGGAGGACTTCGCCGGCTACGTGGAGCGCCTGGTGGAACTGGGCTCCGGCATCCTGGGCGGGTGCTGCGGCACCACGCCCGCGCACATCCGGGCGCTGCGCCGGCGCTTGTCCGAGATCGGCGACCGGCCGCGCTACGGCCAGCCCCGTCCCCTGGGGGCGATCACCTGGCTGTGCTCGCGTACCCGACACGCGGGCATCGGCGGGGGGCTGCCCCTGCTGGCCATCGGCGAGCGCATCAACCCCACCCGGCGCAAGGCCCTGCGGGAGGCCCTGCGCACCGGCGATCTCGAGCCGCTGCGCAAGGAGGCCCGCGAGCAGCTGCGGGCCTCCGTGACGGCGCTGGATGTCAACGTCGGCGCCGGAGAGCACGAGTCCGCAGAGCGGATGGCCGCCACGGTGGACATGCTCCAGGCCGAGGGCGATCCCCTGCTGGTGCTGGACTCCTCTCGCCCCGAGGTGATCGCCGCCGGGCTCGCCCGTGTGCCCGGCAAGGCCCTGATCAACTCGGTGTGCGCGACCGAGGCCAGTTTGCGCTCGGTGCTGCCGCTCGCGCGCAAGTTCGGCGCGGCGGTGATCGGCCTGTGCCTGGACGAGAACGGCGTGCCGTGCGACGCCCCCGGCAGGCTTGCGCTCGCGGAGCGCATCCTGCGCGCGGCCCTGGCGGAGGGCCTGGCCCGGGAGGACGTGTTGATCGATCCCGGGACGTTGCCGCTCTCGGCCAGCCCCGAGCAGCCGGCCGCGCTGCTCCACTCCCTCGAGACCATCAAGGACCGGCTGAAGCTCAACACCGTGCTGGGGCTCAGCAACATCTCCCACGGCTTGCCCGGCCGGCCGGCGTTGAACGCGGCCTTCCTGGCCATGGCGGCGCGCGCCGGGCTGGACGCGGCCATTCTGGATCCTACCCAGATGCCGGTGAGAGACTCCGTCCGCGCCGCCGATTACCTGTGCGGGCGAGATCCGGGCGGCGCGGCCTTCCTGAAGGACGCCCCTTGGGCAGAGGAGGGTGGCCGGGTCGCCCGCCGCCCGCCGGGCGAGCCGCTGGCCGAGGCGCTGCTCTCCGGGGCGCGGGAGGAACTGTGCGCCGAGGTCGGACGGCAGCTCGGCCTTCGCACGGCGCAAGACGTCCTCCAGCGCGGGCTGCTGCCGGCCATGGCCGAGCTGGGACGGCGCTTCAAGGCCCGGGAGGTGTTTCTGCCGCAGGTCATGGCGGCCGCCGAGGCCATGCAGGCGGCGCTTCTCCTGCTCTCGCCGCGTCTCGCCAGCGAGGGGCAGAAACCCGGCCCGCTCGTCCTGCTGGCCACGGTGGAGGGGGACGTCCACGACATCGGCAAGAACATCGTGGGCGCCATGTTGCGCGCGGCCGGGTACCGGGTGCTGGATCTGGGACGGTCCGTCCCCGCCGGGCGTATCCTGGACCAGGCCCGGGAGAGCGGGGCCTCCCTCATCGGCCTGTCGGCCTTGATGACCACCACCATGCGGCGGATGGAGGAGGTGGCCGCCCTGGCCCGACAGCGGGCGCTATCCATCCCCTTGCTGGTGGGGGGAGCGGTGGTCACGGAGGGTTACGCCCGGTCCATCGGGGTGAGCTACGCCCCGGACGCGGTCCGGGCGGTGGACGTTGTCCGAAGAATGCTGGGCGAAGCAGCGCCGGCGGCCTCGATTGGCGGCGATGGCGGCTGAAAAATGCCTGAAAATCGCCTTGACACTCCCTTCCAAATCTGATTTGGATTCGGTCACGGTGAAGGGTTGGCACACTCCAAATCCTCCGAAGGTGATACCCATGAGGAAAGTCATTTCGGTCGTGTGGATCGCGGTCCTTGGCGGGCTGCCCTCCGGGGCCCTGGCCTCGGCGTTCGATGACCACACCAACTGGCAGCAGGAGCCGATGCTGGAGACGGCGAAACCCCTGTCCCTGGGACGGTCGGTCCTGGAGATGGGCACCGGCCTGCGCTATCTCAACAGTACGGAATTTTTCAACTCCGGCGGCAAGATTCAAGAGGCGCCCTACAAGTACAACATCTACACCTGGGACTTCTTCATGCGCTTCGGCTTCACCGAGAACTGGACCTTCTGGGCCAACCTTCCGGTGGTGTGGAGCGAACTCTCCAACTACAAGATCGTCCAGCAGGACCGCCAACGCAAGGCGAGCGGCAAGCTGGGCGACGCCGACGTGGGGGTGCTGTACCAGTTCTTCCACCACGCCGATCCGATGGTCTCCATGGCCTTCCAGATCCGCTGGCGCCTGCCCACCGGCGCCGAGGCGCCGGGCCAGCGCGACGTGAACATCACCGGCACCGGCCTCACCGACGTGGACATCTCCTACCTGGGCCGCATCCAACCCTTCCGCAACGTGAGCCTGGGCTGGGGCCTGGGCTACAACATCCGCTTCCCGGGCGCGGTGCAGTACATCAGCGACGGGGCCCTGGATAGCTCTTTTACCAACAACAAGCTGGATCCCGGCGACGAGCTGTACGGCCAGGCCGACGTCACCGCGGCCATCGACTGGGTGTCTTTGCAGGTCTTGTTCCGCTTCATGTACCGGCTGCCCACCCAGATGGCGGTGCCGGAGTTCAAGTTCCAGACCATGAAGTGGAAACTCCCCAACGGCGAGGAGATCTCCGACGACTACGTGGTGTTCAACGGGGCCACCTACCACGACCTCGACGTGCGGGAGAAACTCCAGGCGAACGGCAAGCTGGTGAGCTCGGCCGGGTACCTGTTCACCATCCAGCCGCGCATCATCGTGCGCCCGGTGGACTGGCTGGATCTCACCCTGTTCGCCAAGTTCTACCCTGTTGGACAGAACAGCATCTACGTCCACAACAGCGCCGGCGACAACCCCAGCGTGGACAACTACATGCCCATGCAGGCCCTGGGCACCAAGATGGGGATCCTCCTGGGTGAGGTCGGGGGATCGCTGACCTACCGCTGGTAGGCGGCCATGCGGTCAAGCGGAGGAATCATGCGCAGCCAGAGAATCTTCGCCCTTTGCGCCCTGTTCGGCCTGCTCGCCGCCGCGCCCTCGGCCGAGGCGGGCTTCTGGAAAAGGGGCCACTGGTACTACGACGCCAGCTACCCCGACGTGGAGTGGCTCAGCGTCGACACCGAGCACTTCGTCATCCACTACTACCCGGAGATCGAGTTCACCGCGCGGATGATGGCCAAGTACGCCGAGATCATGTACCCCAAGGTCACCGGCATGTTCGACTTCCCCCTCAAGGAGAAGGTGCACATCGTCCTGCGTGACCAGGAGGAGAACGCCAACGGCTTCGCGGTGTACAACAGCGACTGGGTGACGGTGTGGGCCACCCCGCTGTACTACCCGTTGCGCGGGCGCCAGGAGTGGATCCCCGACTGCATCACCCACGAGTTCACCCACATCGTCTCGCTCAAGGCCCAGGACTGGAAGTCCGAGGCCGCCTTCATCGTGCTGGCCTCGGGGCTCATCGAGGACGGCACCCACAACCTGGACATCGGGGCCCAGGTGCTGATCGGCTTCAACGAACCGTACTGGTGGGCCGAGGGCGTGGCCGAGTACGGCACGCACATGGCGGGCTTCAACTGGTGGACCACCTCCCGCGACATGATGCAGCGCTCGAGTTTCCTGGAGGACAACTTCCTCACCTACCACGAGATGTTCACCCCCGGCAACAAAGACTCCGGCTTCGATCGCGAGCGCGGCTACCAGCAGGGCTACGCCACCGCCCTCTACGTCATGGAGAAGTTCGGCAAGGAGCAGTTCGCCCAGCTCGCCGTCAACTCGGGCAAGAAGGGCCACCTGGCCTGGGACAAGAACATCGAGGACGTGCTCGGCATCGATGGCCAGACGCTGTACGACGGCTGGGTCAAGTGGATGAAGGAGCGCTACGACCGCCAGGTGGAGCCCATCCGCAAGGCCGAGCACGTGGGGCGCGACCTCACCCGCACCAGCCGCGGCGAGGAGGTGGACGTGGTGGAGCGGCTCCCGGACGGGCGCTGGAAGATGGAGCTGGGCCGGCGCCACTTCCCCGATCCCCCGCCCCTGGACGAGGAGGAAGCCAAGGCCCAGGAGGAAGACCGCAAGGCCGAGCAGAAGCCCCGCTACGAGTACTGGGACAAGAAGCGGCGCAAGCGCTTCTACGAGAAGGACGGCAACTGGAACATGCTGCCCAAGGCGTCGCCGGACGGGCGCTTCACCGCCTTCGGCACCCGCAAGGGCATCATGGTGTACCCCATCGGCGCCGACGAGTGGCCGACCTTCTCCGGGCACTACCTCAACAGCAAGCGCGCCGAACAGGCGGCGGAGAACCTCAAGCTGGTCCCCGAGGCCTCGGTGTTCAACGGCTACGACTTCAGCCCCGACAGCCGCAAGATCATCTACTCCTCGATCGGGTGCCCGAACAGCTGGGCGCCCTGCGTCAGCATGGACGGCTACTACCGCTACGACCTCTACACCTTCGACATCTTCACCGAGGAGGTGGAGCGCCTGACCCGCCGGCTGCGGGCCATCGCCCCGGCCTACTCGCCGGACGGCAAGTGGATCGCCTTCGTGCGCATCGAGGACGGCCAGAACTGGCTGGGCGTGTTCCCGGCCGACGCCCGCGACGTGGCCGCGGACGGGACCTGCACCATGAACGGCCAGGAGCAGAAGGACTGCATCACCTGGCTCATCAAGCGGCGCGACGGCACCCAGCTCGGCGCCCCCAGCTGGAGCCCGGACTCGCAGAAGATCGTCATCGATCTCTACCGCAACCGCCAGCAGGACGTGTGGATGGTGAACGCCGACGGCAGCGGGCTTCAGCCGCTCACCTGGGACCGGGCCGAGGACCGCGACAGCCTGTTCACCCGGGACGGCAAGCACGTCCTCTACATCTCCGACCGCACCGGCATCTTCAACGCCTACATCATGGACCTCGAGACCCGCAAGGTCACCCAGCTCACCAACGTGACCAACGGCGTGTTCACCCCCTACCTCACCCCGGCGGGCAACCTGATGTACGCCTACTTCACCTCCTACGGCCTGCGCATCTACGGGCACCACCGCGACAACTTCTACAACCAGCCGGTCGAGGCGGGCTACGACGTGACCCCGGAGGAGGTGGCGCGCTTTTTGGCCTACGAGGAGCCGCTGCCGGAGATCCGCGACAAGAGCTACTCCTACAACCCCTTCTCGCCCAAGAACTGGATGCCCATCGAGGGCATCCCGCTGTTCATCTACGAGCGCAAGGGCACCGAGATCGGCGTACAGACCGTGCTGGCCGACTACCTGGAGAAGCACCGCATGATCGCCACGGTGCTCCTCGGGCAGCAGATGCTCTACGCCGTCAACTACGTCAACAACTTCTGGTACCCGTCGTTCTTCATCGACTGGGCGCACGCGGACTTCGGCTTCGAGTTCACCCAGCAGCTCCCGGTCGGCGGGCCTTTCCCCACCACCGTGGAGCCCCACTTCGGCGCGCCGCTGATCTACAAGGGCCGCCAGTCGGTGGACTGGGGTGAGGCGGGTATGGAGCTTGTGTTCAACGACCTGTGGTGGATCGAGCTGATGTACAAGTACCGCTACTACGCCTCCACCGAGGCCACCGCCAACCAGGCCCGCGCCTCGGCCTTCCTGACCAACAACAGCTATGGCATCGAGATGTACTACAACGGGATCAACCCGTACGCCGCCGAGGGCGACGTGAACCCGCGCGGCCGCTCCCTGGCCATCGAGTACTGGTTCACCCGCACCGGCCTGCCCACCCGCCAGTTCGCGGACGTGGAGTGGCTGGGGCGCACCAACCCGCCCGGGGACTCCTCGGACGACTACACCCTGCACGAGATCCAGGTGGGCTACCGCGAGGCCATCCCCATCATGTGGTGGAACGACCAGGGCGATCACACCCTGGAGTTCAACTTCCGCGCCGGCTGGCAGAACCGCAACGTGTTCCGCTGGGACGAGTTCTTCGGCGGCTCCTTGCACCCGCAACGTTTCGTGCCCACCCAGTCCACCACCAACGAGTTCGCCGGCTACCCGCCCTTCTCGATCTCGGGCGAGACCATGCTGATCTTCAGCATGAACTACCGCTTCCCGTTCTGGCGCAAGATCGACAAGATGTTCGGGCCCTTCTACTTCGCCTCGCTGTGGGGCGAGGTGTCGTTCACCGCCGGCAACCTGTGGGGCTACACCGCCAAGTACGCGCACGATCGCTACGGCAACATCAAGAATAATGACGAGAGCTACTGGGATCCGGCGGTCCAGCCGGGGACGGTGCGGCGCGAGGTGCCCTTCGTGGACATGTCGGCCAAGAACGGCAACTACATGTTGTACGACGTGGGCTTCACGCTCAAGCTCAAGGCCTTCATGTTCGGCTACATTGGCTGGAACAGCTTCATCCGGGTCGCCTATCCGTTCAACACCATCAACGGCGCGGTGGACGTCAACAACGACGACGTGTTCGTGGACGCCTTCCCCAACGACGCCTTGAAGGCCGAGGTCAAGCGCAAGGCCCTGCGCTTCTCCATCGGCATCGGCTCGGACTTCGACTGAGCCGGATCCGCGGCCCATCCACCATCTCCACGCCCGCCGGACGCTCGTCTCAGACAGTTGCGATCTGAGTTGCCTTACCCCCGACATCATTTCCAACGATGCATATCCCCTTTGCTACGGCTGCTACCAGGCGTAGCCTCCGCTCGGCTTGCGCTGTCAAGGGCCTTCGGTCCCTGCGGGAT
>CAZLNM010000080.1:0-24479 GCA_964561025.1 uncultured Myxococcales bacterium | reverse complement strand
CCTGGCTCATCAGGCGCGCCTGCAGGCCCATGTGGCTGTCGCCCATCTCGCCCTCGATCTCGGCCTTGGGCACCAGCGCGGCCACGCTGTCGACCACCAGCACGTCCATGGCGCCGGAGCGCACCAGCATGTCGGCGATCTCCAGAGCCTGCTCGCCGGTGTCCGGCTGCGAGATGAGCAGGTCGTCGACGTTCACGCCGAGCTTCTTCGCGTACTTCACGTCCAGGGCGTGCTCGGCGTCGATGAAGGCGGCCAGGCCCCCCAGGCGGTTGGCCTGGGCCACGATGTGCAAGGCCAGCGTGGTCTTGCCCGAGCTCTCCGGGCCGAAGATCTCGATCACCCGCCCGCGCGGCACCCCGCCGACGCCCAGCGCCACGTCGAGCGAGAGCGAGCCGGTGGGGATCACCGACACGTCCTGGTTGAGCGTTCCGCCGTCGCGCAGGCGCATGATCGAGCCCTTGCCGAACTGCTTCTCGATCGAGCCGATGGCGAGGTCGAGCGCCCGGTCCTTGTCATTGGAGCTGGATGGGGTCATATTCTCTCCCTGTTCATTTGTTCAGTATCGTAGCTTCCCAAAGGGAAGCTGTCAACAGTCGTGTACACCGGCCCGTCCGGCCGGAGCTCGGAACGAACCAGGTATACCCGATCGATCTGACATTCTCCGAGATCGCCGCCCGACTCGGCCCGAAGTTCGGCCGTGATGTCGGGGACCCGGCCGCCCTCCTTGACCCGGCCGAGGGTGACGTGCGGAGAGAACGGCCGCTCCTCCCTCGCAAAACCCAGCGGCTCGGTCACCGCCAGAGTGAGCCCGTGCAGGGTGCGCAAAAGATCGGCGCCTTCCTTGCTCCCCGCCCAGATGACGCGCGGGCGCACCGTGGACGGGAAGGCGCCCAGACCGCCCCATCGGACCGGGAAGGGCGGAAGATCCCGGAAGGCGCCGCGCAGGCCGCCGGTGAGCTTCGGCAAAAGCCCCGTGTCCACGTCCCCGAGAAATTGCAGGGTGACGTGGACCTGTCCCGCCCGCACCCACTTCACCCGGAGCCGGCGGCCCAGGACGCGGTCCAGGCGGCGCGCCGTCTCCAGCAACGCGCGCTCCAGCTCCTGTCCCAGGTGGACGGCGACAAACGCCCGAATGCGATCGCCCATTGTGGTATCTCCTCGGATCCTGTGTCCTGGCCACGCCAGGCCGCGGTGTTTCGAGGCAGGCGCGGCCTTCCGCACTCGCGCGCCGGCGTCGCGGGTCGGGCCGCCTCAGGACCACCGCTCGGCCGGGGGATCGAGAAAGCGCGGCTGGACCACCCAGCGCCCGTCGCCCGCCTCCCGCAGGCGCGTGACGTTCTTTCGCAGCTCCCGGTTGCCCCGATCGATGATCAGGCACAGGCTGGTAGCGGCGCACAGCATCTCGAAGTCGCCCATGGAATCTCCGGCGGAAAAAAGCGGCCGAAGCCCGATGTGCCGGTCGATGGCCTCGACCTTGCCCGCGCCCCCGGTCACCGGCACGTCGGGATCGCGCGAGGCGGTGATGCGCCCGCCGGCCACGCGCGGCGCGATCCCCAGCACGCGCTCCGGCCCGATCCCCAGCTGCTCCGCGGCGAACACCTCCACCGTCCAGCGGTTGGAGGCGGAGACGATCCAGGTCTCGACGCCGGCTTCCCGGAGGCGGGCCAGCAGGCGCGCCACGGCCGGATACGGCCGCAAGCCGCTGGCGATCTCCAGCGAGGCCCCCTCCCAGGACAAGCGTTCCGCGCCCACCGGCCGGGCGAGCTCTTCCTGCAGCGTCTCTCGCGAGATCTCGCGCACCCGCTCCGGGGTGAGGCCGCACAGGACCTGCGCCGCCCAGAAGTACGCCGTCTCGCGCCCGGCGTGCGAGAGCAGCTCCTGGTAGGCCCGGATCATGTGAAAGGCCATCTCCGGCAGACGGTCCGGGTGTGCCGCAAAGCGCTCCAGCGCGGGGCGGGGAGAGGCGGCGCCGGAGCGGATGAACGGCTCCCACACCTCCGCGGCGTCGAGCAACGAGCGCGCGTCGAAGAGCCCCCGCCGCGCCATGGCGTAGAACACCGCCTCGCCGGTGTCGTGGTGCACGCAGGTCCCGTCCAGGTCGAAGGCCGCCACCTTGCGCCCGTCCGGGAGGCCCCGCAAGAACTCGTCCAGCCTCCCGGCCACCTCGGGCAAAAAGTCCGCCGGTTTCATGCCCCGGATGCTACCACAGGCCCGCCCCGCGCCCAACGGCTTTGCCGGCGTTCGCGCCGCTTGACCCGGCGCCCGCGCAGTCCTAGCATGGCGTGCGAGTCGGCGTTGGCTTGGCCCGGCAAGTCCTTTCGCAGGAGATCCCGATGAAAACCATGCTCCCCGTAGTCCTGTTTGCCCTCGTGTCACTTCTGGCCGGCTGCTCGGATTCGAGCCGCGCGCTCTCGCCGTGGGAGAGCGGTCTTACCGATGAACCAGTGCTCACCCGCGTCTATACGCCGGCGCCGGAGAAGCTGCGCGCCGAACTCATCGGCCGGGGCCTGGACGTCACCGGCTCGCACCACCGCCTCGGGTATGTCGACGTGTACGCGACACCCGAGAAACGCGACAATGCGCTGCGGGATCTTACGGGCCGGGTGAGCCGGCTCGAGATCCTCGATCACCGCCGCCCGGCGCTGGCGCTCTCCGACTACCGCAACCCGGCCGAGGTGTCGGCCTACCTCGACTCCATCGCCGCCGCCTATCCCAACCTGGCCCGCAAGGTGGACCTCACCCCGTCCGGGCTGTTCGAGGGCAACCACGTCTACGCCATGAAGATCTCGGACAACGTGGCCACCGACGAGGACGAGCCCACCATCTTGTTCACCAGCCAGATCCACGCCCGCGAGGTCATGACCGAGGAGATCACCTGCGACATCGCCGACTACCTCACCTCGCGCTACAGCAGCGACCCCGAGGTCAAGAACTGGGTGGACTCGATGGAGATCTGGATCATCCCCCAGATCAACCCCGACGGGGCCGCCTACGTGTTCTCCACCTACAACTACTGGCGCAAGAACCGCCGCCCCAACTGCGCGGTGGACAACAACCGCAACTTCCCCTGGAACTGGGCCCAGTGCCCCGGCTCCAGCAGCGACTGCAGCGACGACACCCACCACGGCGCCAGCGCCGGCTCCGAGCCCGAGACCCAGGCCACCATGGCGCTCATGGCCGAGCTCCGGCCGATGTACTATATCGACTTCCATTCCTACGGCGAGTACATCCTGTGGCCGAGCGGCTGCGACAAGACCGAGGAGGACGACCTCTTCCGCCTGTGGGTGAGCGAGATCAACGCCATCCTGCCCGACGACGACGGGCAGGTGGGGCAGTTCACCATCGGCAACACCGCCGACACGCTCTACACCGCGCCCGGCGGCACCGACGACCACGCCTACGGCGCCTACGGCGCGCTGGGCGTGACCATCGAGATCAACCGCGACTTCCAGCCCGACTTCGCCTCTCTTCGCAACCTCACCGTGCAGCGCATGCGCAACGCCTGGCAGTATCTGCTGCGCCGCACGCTGACCGGCCCCTCGGTGCGCGGGCACACCCGCGACGCCCAGACCGGCGCGCCGGTGGTGGCCACCTACCAGTTCTCCAACCACCCCTTCACCCACGGACAATTGCCGCTTCGCACCGACGCGGCGGGGCGCTTCGGCCGCGCGCTCATGCCGAACTCCGATCACGTGGTGGTGTTCACCGCCCCGGGGTACTTGCCGGCGGCGCGCTCGGTCCACGTGGGCACGGGCCCGGCCGACCTGGAGGTCCAGATGACCGCCGGGACCAACCACGCCCCGACGGTCGTGGTGGGCCCGGACCAGACGGTGAGCGAGGGCGCCACGGTGACCCTCGACGCCAGCGGAAGCTCCGATCCCGATCCGGGCACGGTGCTGGTGTTCGTGTGGACCCAGACCGGCGGCCCGACGGTGGCGCTGCGAAACGCCTCCTCGGCCACGCCGAGCTTCTTCGCGCCGGGGGTGAGCCAGGACACCTTGCTCACCTTCCAGGTGGTGGCCTCGGATGGAGAACTCTCGAGCGCCCCGGCCACCACCCGGGTCACCGTGCGCAACATGTGGGACGGGAGCACCACCTTCCCCTCGACCGACACGCCGATCTCCATCCCCGACGCCAACAACAACGGCATCACCTCCATCATCCACGTGAACGACAACCGTCCCGTGCTTTCCGCCCGGGCCCACGTGGACATCACCCACACCTACATCGGCGATCTGATCGTGGACCTCACCTCGCCGGCCGGCACCCGCGTGGTGCTGCACGATCATGCCGGCGGCAGCACCCACGACCTGCACGCCGACTACGACCTGATCCAGGTGGCGGGCGAGATGTCGGGCGGCGACTGGCGGCTGCACGTGGCGGACACCGCCGGCGGCGACTCGGGCACGCTCACCGGCTGGACGCTCTCGCTCGAGCTGGTGGGCGATCCGCCCTGCCAGCAGGCCTCCGACTGCCAGCTCCCCCACACCCTGGTGGCGGACTGCGTCTCGGGCCGCTGCGAGGTGGTGACCTGCGAAAACGGCTTCGGCAACTGCAACGGCATCCACTCCGACGGCTGCGAGACCGTGCTCGCCTCGGATCCCTTGCACTGCGGAAGCTGCACCACCGTATGCAACTTCCCCCACGCCGCCGCCCTGTGCCAGAACTCCGCCTGCGTCATGGGCGCCTGCGACGCGAACTACGGCGACTGCAACGCCTCCGCCGCCGACGGTTGCGAGGCCCCGCTCGCCTCGGATCCCTTGCACTGCGGAAGCTGCACCAACGTGTGCAGCTTCCCCCACGCCACCGCCCTGTGCCAGACCGGCCAGTGCCGGCTCGGCACCTGCGACAACCTGTTCGGCAACTGCGACGGGGTCGCCGCCAACGGCTGCGAGTCCGATCTTTCCTCGGACGCGAGCCACTGCGGCACCTGCACCCGGGTGTGCAACCTGGCCCACGCCACTTCGAAGTGCGTCGCGGGCGCCTGCCAGGTGGACACCTGCCAGGGCTCGTGGGCGGATTGCGACGGCGCGGGCGCGAACGGCTGCGAGGCCGACCTCGACACCAACGTCGCGCACTGCGGCGACTGCGCCACCAACTGCCAGGCGTTGAACGCCCAGGTGAGCTGCCAGGCCGGCGCCTGCGTCATGGGGGCGTGCCTCTCCGGCTACGCGGACTGCGACGGGTCCGCCGCCACCGGCTGCGAGGCTGACCTGCGCTCGGACCCGCTCCACTGCGGCGCCTGCGACGCGCCCTGCGCGCTGGCCCACGCCCAGGCCGCCTGTGCCTCCGGCAGTTGCCGCATCGGCCAGTGCGAGGCGGGCTTCGGCGACTGCAACCACCTGGCCAGCGACGGCTGCGAGAGCGACACCGGCAGCGATCCCCAGAACTGCGGCGCCTGCGGCACGGTGTGCAGCGTGCCCCACGCCCAGAACACTTGCGTCGCGGGCCAGTGCGCCGTGGCCGGCTGCGAGCCGTCGTTCGGCGACTGCAACGGCACCGCCGCCGACGGCTGCGAGACGTACCTCAACAACAACGATGAGCACTGCGGCGCGTGCAACCACTCCTGCGACGTCCCCCACGGCAGCGCCACCTGCCGCAGCGGCGGCTGCTCGCTGCAGAGCTGTGAGGAAGGCTTCGGCAACTGCGACGGCGACTCCGACACCGGCTGCGAGGCGGAGCTGGCCGCTGACCCGCAGAACTGCGGCCGCTGCGGCAACGAGTGCGCGCCGGCGCACGGGACCGGGAGTTGCACCCAGGGTGCCTGCGCCATCGCCTCGTGCGAGACGGGGTTCGGGGATTGCAACGGCACCGCCACCGACGGCTGCGAGGCCGACCTCTCCGCCGACCGGGCCAACTGCGGCGCCTGCGGCCATGCCTGCCAGGGCACCCAGGAGTGCCGCCAGGGCCAGTGCGCCGAACCCTGCCCGGACGCCGACAGCGACGGGTACCGCGACCAGGCCTGCGGCGGCGACGACTGCGACGACACCCGGGCCGGTGTCCACCCCGGAGCCAGCGAGGTCTGCAACGGGCTCGACGACGACTGCGACGGCAAGAAGGACAACGGCCTGGAGTGTGACGAGGGTTGCGGCTGCGGCCCGGCCCGATCTGGCGGCGCCGGTGGGCTCTTGCTCCCGTTGCTGGCGCTCGCGCTGCTCTGGCGGCGGAGGGCGGCATGATCGCCATCGATGCCCCCGGCTGGGGGACGCGGCGCATCGAGCATCTGGTCCTGGACTTCAACGGGACGCTGGCCTGCGACGGCATGCTGCTCCCCGGCGTGGACGAGCGGCTGATGCGGCTCTCCATGATGGTCCGGCTGCACCTCGTCACCGCGGACACCTTCGGCACCGTGACCGATGAGAGCCGGCGCTTCGAGCTGGCGCTGAAGATCATCAAGAAGGGCGCGGAGGACGCGCAGAAGGCCGAGCTGGTCCAGCGCCTGGGGCCGCTCCAGGTGGCGGCCATCGGCAACGGGCGCAACGACGTGGGCATGCTGCGCGAGGCGGGCCTGTCGATCGCCGTGCTCGGGCCAGAGGGGGCCAGCAGCGAGGCCCTGGCGGCGGCCACCCTGGTGTGCTCGGACACCCTGAGCGCGCTGGATCTCTTGCTGCACCCGAAGCGCCTGGCCGCCACCTTGCGCCGCTAGCGTAAAAGCCATGAAAGTGAACATCGGTAGCCAGGCCATCCGCAGCGCGCGCCAGGCCGAGGCCCTGCTGGGCCAGCTCAAGGAGGGTCTGTTCCAGACCGACCTCGAGCACCGAATCGTGTACTGCAACGAGTACGCCGCTCGCCTGGCGAACTTCGAATCTCCGTCCAAGATGCTGGAGGCCCGCCTTCGCAGCGTGGATCTGTTCGTGGATCCGGAGGACCAGGTCCGCATCGTGGAGAACGTCATCAAGTATGGCGCGGTGGAGAGCTTCGTGTGCCGCATGCGGAGCCCGCAGGGCATCGAGCGCTGGATCCAGATCTCGGTGTTTCTGGCGCTGGATGACGAAGACCGGCACACCGGCTTCTGGGGAATCCTGCGCGACCTCACCGAGCACGTGGAGACCCGCCAGGCGCGCGACCGGCTCCAGCAGGAGCTGGTCGAGGCGCTGAAGCGGCTGGAGAACAGTGAGCGCCTGGTGCGGCGCCAGCGCGACGAGATCCTCTCCCGCAACCGCCGGCTCCAGGAGTTCCACGCCGCGGTGGTCCACGATCTCAAGGCCCCGCTGAACTCCCTGCTGGGGTTCGTGGACATGCTTTCCGAACAGGCGGGCGGCGCGGCCGACGACAAGATGCGCCACTGCCTGGAGCGCATGCGCTTCAACGTCTTCCAGATGGACCGCATCGTGCAGGGGTTGCAGGAGCTCATGCTGCTCGACCGGGAGGCCGAGCAGCGCATGCAGGTGGACCCGGCCCAGGTCATGCGCACGGTGCTGGAGAACCGGCGCCAGCAGCTGGGCCAGGGCCGGGCCCGGGTGGAGGTGCAGGAGAAACTCCCCGTGGTCGAGGTCCAGCCCACCAAGCTGTACCAGCTCATCGACAACCTGCTCTCCAACGCGCTCAAGGCGGTGGCGCAGAGGGCCGACGGACGGGTGTTCTTCGGCCGCGGCTGCGAGTCCGATCCCTCGGCCTTCTTCGTCGAGGACAACGGGCCGGGCATCCCCGTGGACGAACGCGAGAAGGTCTTCGCCCCGTTCTACCGCCTCGATCGCGGCACCCCCGGCGCCGGCCTGGGGCTGTCCATCGTGCGCCGCATCGTGGAGCTGTACGGCGGCCGCGCCTGGATCGAGACCGGCGCGGAGGGCGGAACGCGGGTGTGTTTCACCCTGCCCCTGGCCGCGACATAAGCTTCCCCCGACCTCCACCGTCACCTGCCAGCATGCTTCCCCTGCCCAAGCAAAAACCCTGTAACTACTCTCTTGCGTCTGGCCGCGATGCCCGAAGAGCAAGCGCGGCCAGACGAAAAATCCCGAAACAGGTGTCTGAGAGTCAGCCCAGAACCGGGGCCGTCATAAAGCCAGGAAGCGCTCCAGGATGCGGGGGGTGAGAAGGTCGTCGCGCACCGGCCGGGCCAGCGCCGCGGCGAATCGTTCGGCCTGATCGGGAAAATACCGGCTCGCCCGCTCCAGGAACTCGCGGCCCTGGGCGGGGGAGATCTCGGGGTGGGCCTGCACCCCGAACACCGGCAGCGCGCCCCATTGCAAAAACTGCACCTCGCAGTCCGGGCTGCGACCGGCCACCCGGAGCGCCGGGTGCGCCCCGGCCGCCACCTCGTCGAAGTGCGCCGCGAAGGCGTGGTACTCGCCCGGCGGCAACAGCCACTCCCCGGTCAAGCGCAGGGAGATCCAGCCGAACTCCGGGCGGGCGGCCCGCCGCACGCAGGACGGCGAACCCAGGGCCAGCGCGATGAGCTGGTGGCCAAAGCAGCTCCCGAGCACCCGCGCCCCGCGCCGCACCACCTCCCGAAGCCAGGCGGCCTCGGCCAGCGCCCAGGCGGGCGGGGAGACGATGCTGCATTCGGAACCGGTGAGGATGACGTGCCCAACCTCGCCGGGCTCGGGCAGCGCCTCGCCGGCCGGGGGGCGGACGCTGGCGAGCGGACCCGGCGCCGCGGCCTCCCAGTGTGCGACCGGACGGTAGAGGTCTGGGTGGAGGGAGTTGTCCACGACCAGGAGCTGGTCTCTCATGGCGGGCCACGCTAGCCCGACTTGTTTCGATTGTCCAATCCGGCGCGGCCCGCGATGGGGTGTGAAATCGAACCGGCGTCCGGCCGGAAGATTGACAAGCAAGGCGCACGGTTCCTACAATTCCCCCCGGCGGTCCGCGCGACCGCAAGGAGCGCCGCATGCGGTCTCGACATTTCTTTCTTGCAGTCGCGCCGTTGATTGCGGCCATCGGTTGCGCCGCCCCCACCCGGGCCTGGGTCCACCCCGACGACGTGCCCAAGGTGTTCCCCTGGCCCAACAATCAGAGCCAGGTCACCGTCCGGGTGAAACCGCGCACCACCCTGGCCAACACCTGCAGCTGGTTCGGCTCCTACGAGGAGGTGACGCTGGCTCCGGATACCAGCTTCTACATCACCGACGAGCTGGACAAGCAGTTCGTGTACACCCCGGTGCGCTCGCCCATGCGGCGGCTCTCGCCGGTGAAGTCCATCGAGATCCGCTGGCCGGTCAAGGCCATCGAGCCCGCCGCGGCCCCGCCGCCCGAAGCGCCGCCGGCCCAACCCGCTCCCGCGGCGCCGCCCCAGCCAGCGCCGGCCACCTCGAAACCACCGCCACCCGCGCCCGCTCCGAAACCGTCGTGAGTCTCATGGCCGCCACCCCGCGGGGGAGTCCGAGATAATTCATGGGCCTGCTACGGACGATCTTCTACTGCCTGCGCCTGCGCAGCCACGACAAGAAGCCGCCGGAGCGCATCGCCGAGATCCAGGCGCAGAACCTGCGCCGGCTGGTCCGCTTCGCCAAGGAGCGCTCGCCGTTCTACGCCGAGCTCTATCGCGGGGTGGACCCCGAGGCGCCGGGATTCTCCATCCGCGACCTCCCCCCGGTGACCAAGGAAGCGCTGATGGAGAACTTCGACCGGGTGGTCACCGATCCCCGCCTGCGGCAGGCGGAGATCCAGGAGTGGATCCGGGACCGCCAGCAGGTGGGGCGCTTCTACCGCCGACGCTTCGTGGTCACCCACACCTCGGGCACCACCGGCACGCCGGGCACCTTCGTGTACGACAAGCGGGAGTGGGACTGGATCCAGGCCTTCGCCGTCACCCGCGGGGTGCGCTACAAGCCCACCTTCTTCGGCTTCTTCGCCCACGCCTTTCGCATCCTGCTCCGGCGCATCCGGGTGGCCCTGGTGAGCGTGCTCAGCGGGCACTTCGTCACCTATGTCCTGTTCTTGCTGAGCCCGCGCATCGGCGGGCTGGTGTCGCGCTTCTCCTTCCTGTCCGTGGTCGAGCCCCTGGAGGTCCTGGTTCAAAAACTCAACCGCTTCCGGCCCGACGTGTTGCACTGCTATCCCACCATGCTGGAGGTGCTGGCCTACGAACAGATGGAGGGCCGGCTGAACATCGCCCCCTGGGTGATCAGCTGCAGTAGCGAACCGCTCACCGGCTCGGCCCGCAAGGTCATCGAGGGCGCCTTCCCCCATACCCAGCTCTACGAGACCTACGGCACGTCCGAGGGCGTGACCATCGCCTCGGAGTGCGCGCGGCACCGCGGGCTGCACGTGAACACCGACTACTACATCCTGGAGAGCGTGCGCGAGGACGGCTCGCCGACCAGCCCGGGGGAGCCGAGCGATCGGCTGTACCTCACCTGCCTGTTCTCGCGCACCATGCCGCTCATCCGCTACGAGCTCAACGACGTGGCGGTGTGGCTGCCGGAGCGCTGCGAGTGCGGGCTGCCCTTCCCGCTGCTCAAGGTGCGCGGCCGCAGCGACGACACCTTCTGGGTGTACGACGCCGACAAGAATCCGGTGGCCCTGCCGCCGATCCCGTTCGAGGCGGTGTTTCTGGACGTGGAGGGGCTCACCCAGTACCAGCTCATCCAGGAGGAGCGCGACCTCCTGGTGGTGCTGTTCAAGCCGCGGCTCGACGCCGACATCGCCCGGGTGGCCGAGGAGCTCAAGCGCCGGCTGGGCGCCTACCTGGAGCAGCGCGGGCTCGCCGGGTGCCTGCGCGTCCAGGTGAAGCCGGTGGAGCAGATCCAGCGCCACCCGGCCTCCGGCAAGATCCGGCAGATCTACAGCAAGGTCGAACGCCTGTACCTCCCCGGCCGGCCGCTGGGCGAGCGCCGCGCCGGAGAGGATCGGCGCCTGGTGGAGCTGCCCGGCCCGAGCGAAGAACGCCGGCAGCGATCGCGCCGCGCCGAAGACCAGAAGACGGAGTGAGAGCCATGAAAAGGATCCTGTGGGGGATGCTGCTCCTCATCCTGGCGGCCGCGGCGGCCTGGGCGGCGTTCGCCGTCCCCATCGGCGGCCGCACCCTGGTCGACCGCCTGCGCGGCATCCCGGCTCCCGCCCCGGCCACGCCCGGACTCGCCGCCAAGGCGGCCGACGCCCCGGCAACGCCTCCCGCCAGCCCCTCCCCCAGCCCCCGGGCCGATGCCGGCCAGGACAGCGACAAGCTCACCGAGCAAGACCGCCAGAACCTGGATCGCCTCCTCGAGAAGCGTCTCCAGGGGTCCGCGGACACCGCAAAGAAAGACAAGCCATGATCGTCCGGCGGGGGTTTTCTCTCCTCTTCGGCGCCGGGGCGCTGGCGTTGATGGCGGCTTTTTTCGCCGGCGCCGAGGAGACGACCCCGCCCGACACCTTGTGGAAGCGCCTGCCCGACGGCCCCCTGCCGGCCGCCACCTCCGACACCTTCGGCCGGCTGATCGAGGCCTGCCGCCCCGCGGTGGTGGCCGTGCACACCCAGGTGCGGCGCTCGCTCGGCGGACGGCCGGGAGAGGAGCCGTTCTTCTCCTTCGATCCCTGGCGCCTGTTCCCGGACTTCCCGCGCGAGTACCGCGAGGAGGGGGTCGGCTCCGGGTTCGTCATCCATCCCGACGGCTGGGTGGTCACCAACCATCACGTGGTGGCCGAGGCCAGCCGGACCATGCTCTCCATCCCCGGCGTCTCAGGGCGCGTGCCGGCCCGCCTCGCTGGCGCCGACGAGCGCACCGATCTGGCCCTGCTCAAGGTGGACCTTCCCCACCCGCTGCCCACGCTGCCGCTGGGCGACTCGGACGGCTTCCCGGTCGGCGCCTGGGTGCTGGCCATCGGCAACCCCTTCGGCCTGGAGGCGGTGGCCACCAAGGGGATCGTGTCCGGCAAGGGACGCAGTTTGTCGGACCTGCCCGGCGTCCACGCCGGCGGCTTCGATTTCATCCAGACCGACGCGGCCATCGACCGCGGCAGCAGCGGCGGCCCGCTGCTCAACCTGCGCGGCGAGGTGGTGGGCATCAACGCCGCCATCAACAACCGGGCCCGGGGCATCAGCTTTGCCATCCCGGTCGACGTGGCCAAGGCGGTGCTGCCTCAGTTGCACCGGTTCGGCGAGGTGCGACGCAGCTACCTGGGGATCAACGTCACCGATCTGGGGTGGGATGTGGCCGACCTGCTGCGCATGCCCGAGCCCCGCGGGGTGGTCATCTCGGAGGTCAAGGCCGGCGGTCCCGCCGACCAGGCCGGGGTGAAGGCGGGCGACATCCTGCTCTCGATCGCCGGCCGGCCCGCCCGGCACGCCTCCGACATCGGCTGGCATTCCCAGACCCTGGCGCCGGGTGTCCCGGTGCGCCTGGAGATCTGGCGCCTGTCTGGCCCGGAGACCGTCACGGTGGTGCCGCGCGAGCGGCCGGCGGCCTCGCCGCCGCAACCTTCGAGCCGTCCTGCGGCGCCCGCGTCCCCGGCGGCCGGACCGGGCCTGGAGGTGGCGCCGCTGGACGAGGCCAGCGCGCGGGCCGCGGGCCTCCCGGAGAAACGCGCGGCGCTGATGGTGATCCGGTCGCAGGGCGAGGCCGAGGCCGCGGGCATCCGCGTGGGAGACGTGATCCTGGAGATCGACGGAAAGCCCGTCGAGCGCCGGGAGGATCTCGAGCGCCTGCTGGCCGCGCCGCCCCGCGGGGGGTTGCTCCGGCTGTTCTTGCTGCGACAGAAGAACACGCTGTTCATCGCGCTGCGCCGCACCTGGTGAGGCCGCGGGCCGCGCTCCGACACCCACCCTCGCGAGCAAGACTGCGCACTGTTCGTGTTTCCCGTTGCAGGCCTCGCCCGACTCCTGCCATCGAGGGTCCTCCATCGCTTCGCGACTCGCACCACTCGCCGCGGCACCCCAGCACACGCCACATCGGAAGATGACGCGGGTTGCCCGTCTGCCAAGGCGAGGCACGGCTATACGCCGTGCCGGAGCGAGCCTCAACACAACACTCGGGCTCCGGCCGGTGTCGCCGGCAGGAAGAACATGCAGCCATGCCCTTCCTGCGCTAAAGAGATCGGGTGAACAACGTCTGGCGGCGGGCCGCGATGCCGGAAGAGCAAGCGCGGCGAGCGGCGAGCCGGGGTCTCAGGCCTTGGCCCCGCCCTCCGCGGGAGCGGCGGCCGGAGCAGCGGCCGGAGCGGCGGCGGGCGCGGCCGCGCCGCGCCGCGCCTTGTAGTGCTCCTCGCACAGCCCGGCGCGGAAGACCTTCTTCATGCACTCTTTCTTCTCGCCGCGCTTGAGCTTCTTGGCGTTGTGCTGGCAGGTCTTGTAGCGGCCGTGGGGAAGCTCTCCCTTGCGCCACTTGTGGAAGTGCACGTTGCAGTAGCCCTTGGCCCGGTACGGGCGCTTGCAGCCCTTCACCTGGCAGGCGTGCGCGCGCGGGGCGCTCTTGGCGGCGGGTTTCTTGGCCGGGGATGCATCCTTCTTTTGCGCTTCGGTCACGTTCGTCCTCCTCCTTGGCGTGGGCGCCCCTTGTAGCAGAAAACCCGCCTCGATTTCAACCCCCTCGCGGCATGTGGCGCGCGATGGGGATCTGGCGCCCGGCCCCGAAGGCGCGCGGGGAGACGCGCAGCACCGGCGGCGCCTGGCGGCGCTTGAACTCGCTCTTCTCCAGCATGGCCACCAGCCGCTCCACCGCCGCCGGGTCGTGCCCGCGCCGGACGATCTCCTCTGGGGAAAGTCCGCGGGTCAGGTAGAGATCCAGCACCGCGTCCAGCACCTCGTAGGGCGGCAGCGTGTCCTGGTCGGTCTGGTTGGGGCGCAGCTCCGCCGAGGGGGGCCGCTCCAGGATGCGCTGGGGAATGATCTCCTCCAGGCGGTTGATGTGGCGGGCCAGCTCGTACACCTCGTGTTTCCACAGGTCGCCGATCGGGGCCAGGCCGCCGATCATGTCACCGTACAGGGTGCAGTACCCGGTCGAAAGCTCGCTCTTGTTCCCGGTGGCCAGCGCCAGCGCCCCCAGCCGGTTGGCGTGGGCCATCACCAAGATGCCCCGGATGCGCGCCTGCAGGTTCTCCTCCGTGAGCGTGGCGCGCACGTCGCCGAGATCCGGCTGCAACACGGCGCGGAACGCCTCCAGCGCCGGCCCGATCGGCTCCGTCATGAACTCGATCCCCAACCTCCGCGCCAGCCGCTCGGCGTCGCCATGGCTGTGGGGCGAGGAATACTGCGAGGGCATGGCCAGCGCGCGCACCCGTTCCGGTCCCAGGGCCTCGGCCGCCAGCACCGCCACCACCGCCGAGTCCACGCCTCCGGAGAGCCCCAGCACCACCCGGGACAAGCCGCACTTGGCGGCGAAATCGGCGATGCCCAGGCGCAGGGCCGCCATCAGCTCCCCCGCCTCCTCGACGGGGGCGGGCCGGCGCTCGGCGGTCTTGGTCGCCAGATCCAGCAGCAGCAGATCCTCTCGAAAGCACTCCGCCCGCGCCAGCAGCGACCCACTCCCATCGCAGGCCAGCGAGCGCCCATCGAAGATCAGGCCGTCGTTGCCGCCCACCGTGTTGACCAGGATCACCGGGAGCTTTCGCTGGCGAGCCAGCTCGCCGATCTGCCGCTCCCGCTCCCGGCCCCGCCCGCGATGGAAGGGCGAGGCCGAGATGTTGATCAGCAGGTCCATTCCCTGGCGCGCCAGCTCATCCACCGGATCCACCGGGTAGCGCTCCCGGCCCGGCTCGGGGCCGTCCCAGATGTCCTCGCACACCACCAGGCCCAGCCGCAGGTCTCCGACCCGAACCACCCGGCGCTCCGCGGCCGGCTCGAAGTAGCGATCCTCGTCGAAGACATCGTACGTCGGCAGGCGGGTCTTGGCCTGCACCGCCGCCACCCGGCCCCCGGCGAGCAGGGCCGCCACGTTGAACAGGGGCCGTCCGACCGGGGCGGGATTGGCGCGCACCGCGCCGACGATGGCCGGCACCGGGCCGAGCTCGGCCGCCAATTTCTCCAGGGCCCGCTCGGCCGCCGAGACGAACTCCCTCCGGCTGAGCAGATCGAGCGGCGGATAGCCGACCAGCGAAAGCTCCGGGAACACCGAAAGCTGCGCCCCCGCCGCCACCGCCCGCCGGTGCATGTCCAGGATGCGGCGCGCGTTGCCCGCCAGGTCGCCCACCACGGGGTTGAGCTGGGCCAGCGCGACGCGCATCAGGCGTCCTTCTGCAACAGGCCGTGGCTCAACATCTCCATGCCCACCGCCAGCAACCGCTCGGTGTCCATGGACACGCCGATGGCCATGTACCCCTCCAGCGCGTCCACGATCCCCTTGAGCAGCATGGCCACGGCCTCGGCGTCGAGCGGCCGCACCGCTCCGCTCTCGATGCCCTTCTTGATCACCGCGGCGATGGCCCGGGTGTACTCGGCTTGCAGCTCGGCCAGCATGCTGCGGACCTGGGGATCGCGCCCCGCCATCTCTCCCATGACCATGAAGAAACGCGGGTAGTCGGGGCGCGAGCGGAAGAACTCCAGGTAATGGCGGGCCATCTCGGAGAGCATGGAGCCGAAGTCGCCCTCCTCCCGCGAGGCCTCGGACAAGAAGGCGGCGGACTCGCGAAACTCCTCCCGCACCAACGTCTCGAAGATCTGGCGCTTGCTCTCGAAGTGGAAGTAGATGCCGCCCTTGCTCAGGTGGGCCTCGGCGGCGATGTCTTCCATACGGGTGGGGAAATATCCCTTCTCGATGAAGCAGCGCCGGGCCGCGTCCAGGATCTGCTTGCGCCGCACGTCCTCGGGAAGGTGCCGGGTCATCCATCTCTCCTTCGGGCTCGGTCCGGGGCAGGCCCAGCGCCACCCGGCCCGCCCGCCTTCGCCACAGGCTCAGGTCTTGCCCAGCCCGCTCAGGAACCGGTCGATCTCTTCCAGGGTCACCGGCCGCTCCGGGCGGGGCGGCAGGATCAGCCGTCCGGCGGAGGAATCCCCCGGCGCCAACACACCGGCGGCCCGCCGCGCCCGCACCGCCTCGGGCACCTCGAGCTCCCGGTCCAGGCCCAGGTTGCGCGCGACGTTCTCGGCCAGGGCCCGATCCACCGCCGGGCGCTGCAACATGGCGCACTCGAACAGGGCGTTATCGCACAGGGTGTTGATCAGGCGCGGGATGCCGCGGCTCATGCGGTGGATGGTCTCGACCGCCTGGTTGGTGAACAGCATGCGCCGCGCGCCGGCCATGCGCAGGCGGTGCTTGATGTAGGCCTCGGTGGACTCGGCGGTGAAGGGCTCCAGGCGGTAGCGCAACGCCACGCGCTGCGCCAGCGGGGGGTCCAGCAGCAGGTTCTGTTCCAGCTCCGGCAACCCGAAGAAGACGAAGGTGATGAGCTTTCGCTCGGGGACCTCCAGGTTGAGCAACCCGCGGAACTCCTCCATGAGCTCGCGGGACTGCAGCATCTGCGCCTCGTCGATGAGCACCACCGCCTTCTTGCCCGCCTCGTACACCTGGACCAGGCGCTGGTACAGCTGGCTGAGCAGGGTGAGCTTGTCCTCCGACGGGCTCTCCACCCCGAGCTGCAGGGCGATGCGGCGCAGCAGCCAGGCCGCGGTGATGCCGGAGTGGATGATGACCAGCAGGGCGGCCTCGTACTGCGACTCGGGCAGGTTGTCCAGCATGCGGCGCGCCAGGGTGGTCTTGCCCGCGCCGATGTCGCCCACGCACAGGGCGAGACCGCGCATCTGGTCCACCGCGTACATCAAGCGGGTCATGGCCTGGGTGTGCTGCACGCTGCTGTAGTAGAAGCGCGTGACCGGGGCGTTGGAGAACGGCTCCAGGCTGAGTTGGAAGTGCTCCAGGTAACCCATGCGGCGTTCCCCGACACCTCGTCACATGTACGAGATCTTGCGGCCCCCGGGCGGCACCGGGGGCTTGGCCCCCTTGGACTCCGGCGGCGTGCGCGGCTCCTCCGCCTCCGGGCGGCTCACCGCGCCCGACTGGACCAGCTTCTGGATACGTTCCGCCACGTCGCGGAACTTGGGATCTCGTTTCGAAACCTTGTTGAAGTAGAACAGCGCCTCGCCCTTGTCCTTGAGGAGTTCGTAGGCCTGGGCCATCTCGAAGTACACCGCGGTGGCCTGGTCCTCGGCGATGCCCGGAGAGTGCAGCGCGTCCTTGAAACGGTTGATGGCGTCGCTGTACTGGTTCTTCTCCAGCAGGCACAGGCCCACCATGGTGAGCGCGGTCGGCCGGCGCCCGGGGTCCGCGGCCGCCACGGAGAACTCCGAGATGGCGTCGTCCAGCAGCCCCATCTCCTTGTAGGCGATGCCCAGATCGAAGTGGGTGGCCGAGTCTTCCTTCTCCACCACCTTGGCCACGCCCTTCTTGAACTCCGAGAACACGTCCTCCACGCTGTACTGGAACTCCTCGTCCAGGGCCAGCGCGGCGGGCTCCGAACTCACCTCGCGCTCCAGCTCCGCCGCCAGGTCGAAGGAGCCGGTCTCGGGGGCCGCCGTCGCGGGCGGGCCTTCCTGGGCGCTGCGCAGTTTCTCCTGCCGTTCGCGAATGCCGGGGTGGCCGGGGTAGCGCGCCGCCAGGGCCTCGAGCGACTCCGCTGCCTCGTCGAACAGGCTCTGCTGGATGAAGAAGTCCACCTCCTCGAGGCTCTCCTCCAGGTCGGCGGGCTCCTCCGCCTCGACGGGCGCCTTCTCCGGCGGCGGCGGAGGCGAAGGCGTCTTGGCAATCTCCGGCCGGGCCGGTGGCGCCCCAGCGCTCTTGGGAGGCGCCACGGCGGGCTTGGCCGGTTCTGCGGGCGGAGGCGGAGCCACGGCCTTTTGCGGGGGCGTGACAGGTTTTATCGGTTCGACGGCCGGGCGCGGCGGCGGCGCGGCAGGTTTGCGTAGCGGCGGCGGCTCGGGAGCCGGCGCCGGCTCGGGAGGAGGCGGGGGGATGAGCACCTGGGCCGCCGGGGCCTTCTCATCCTCGACCGGCTCCTCGATGAAGTCCTCGTCGTCCACCATCTCGATGAGCTCGGGCTCCTCTTCGGCGGCGGCGGCGGCGTCGAGGACCACCGGGGTCTCCGCGGGTTCCGCGTCCTCGGCCTTCAGGAACTTGGCGGGGCCGTCCTTGGGGTAGACGCCGGTGCTGATCACCGACACGTCGGCGGTCTCCTCGCCCAGGTTGTCACTATCCAGGCTATCCAGAACCCCATCGGGCTCGGGCGGCGGCGGAAGCGGGAGGTCTTCGGCCGGTTTTGCCCGCGCCAGCAGGTCGCCGGGGTCCAAGGAGTCGAGGTCGGCGATCATGGTCGCGGTCTCGCCGATCTCGTCATCGTTGGCCTCCACCTCGGCCGGCGCGGGCGCGGGCGCGGGCTCGGCCGCGGGCTCGTCCTCGGCCCAATCCTCCAGCATCGGCGGCGGCTCCAGCTCGTCCTCGGGCACCTCACGCACCGGAGGGCGAGCCGCCGGACGGGTCATGCCCGGTTCGGACGGCGCCGGATCCTCCAACAGGAGATCCTCGTCCGCGGCCTGAGCCGGCTCGGAGAGATCGTCTGGCAAAAGCCCCTCCGCGGGGAGATCATCGCCGAGGGCGATCACCCCAGCGTCGCTCTCCTCAGCGGCCGCACGGGGGGGAGCCTGAACCTCCTCGAGATCGAGGTACTGCTCTTCCACCGGCGGGGGCTGCGCGGACGCGGCGGCATCCACCGCCAGGTCGTCCACGGCGATCTCCAGGTCCTCTCCCACCGCCACCTCGCCATCCCCCAACAGGATGTCCGCCTCTCCGGTGGGGCCCTCGGCCGGCGCCGCCGGCGCGGCCGGCTCCGGCTGCAGCTCGTCCGAGAGGGGTGCCTCCTCCTCCAGGCGCGCCGCCAGGGCCCGGCCCTCGGCGTTGCCGGGATCCAGCGCCAACAACTCCCCCAGATAGGCGCGCGCCCGGTCGGTGCGCCCCAGGCGGGTGGCGATCTGCGAAAGCAACAGAAGCTCGGCCACCGCGTGCTCGGTCTGGCCCGCGGCGAGGTAAAGCTCCTTGAGCTTGCCGTGTCCCTCCAAGTTGTGCGGATCGAGCTCGAACACCTTCTTGAGGTGCTCGAAGGCCTTGTTCTGCAGGCCGTACTTCACGTACACGTCCGTCTCGGTGAGCAGGCGGGAGATCGTCTCGCGCGCCTGTTCCGGCAGCGGCGGCGATGCGGGCGGCGCCTGGAGAACGGGCCGCTCCACCGCCATGGTGGCCTCGCCATCCGAGAGCACCTCGAGCTCCGGGGCGGGCTCGGGTTCCGGCGCCGGTTCGGGGCTCAGCTCCAGCTCCGGCTCCCCCAGCTCGGTGGGCTCCTCGCGGACCCTGCGAGGGGCGGTGGGCTGCGTCACCGTGGCCCCCGGGCGCTCCCGGGTCACGTCGGCGAAATCCGCCCCCGGCGCCTCAGCGACGCCCCCGGCCTGCAAGGCCTGACGCGCCTCGGGATCGTCCGGCACGAGCTCCAGGATGCGCTGGTACACCTGCTGCATCTCGGCCTGGTTGCCCTGCTCGCGGTGGATCTTGGCCATCTCCTTGTACACCGAGACGGTCTTGGACACCTGGTTGAGATCCTGAAAGGCGGTGGCCAGCAGGTTCAGCGTCTCCAGATCCTGCGGGTCGGCCTTGAAACATATCTGGAGCTTCCCCAGGGCGCGCTTGGTGTCTCCCCGCTGCAGGTAGATGTTGGCGAGCTCCTTGATCAGCAGGATGTTGGTGCTGTCGTGGTAGATCAGGCGTTCGGCGACCTTGATGTAGTCCTCGATGCGGTTCTGGTTCTTGAGGTCCTCGGCGGCCTTGGTGAACTCCTCCACCGCCTCGCTCACCATCCCCTCGCGCGAGTACAACTCGGCCAGCTTGATGCGGCTGGCCACGTTGTCCGGGTCGAGCTCCACGATGCGCCGGAAGATGTCCAGCGATTCTTTGGTCTGCCCCTGTTGATCGTAGTAGTCCGCCACCACCTGCAGGTGGTTCATGGCGTCCGAGGCGATGCCCAGGTTCTGGTACTCCTCGGCCAGGCGCAGGTTGACGTCGATGCGCCCCTCGTCGATCTTCAGGATCTGCTTGTAGACGGCGACGGCCTTGAGGTGGAATCCCTGGCCCGAGTAGGCCGCGGCCACCTTGAGGTAGGTGTCGACCGCCTCGGCCTTCTCGGCGATCCGCACCAGGAGGTCTCCCTTCTTGAGCAGGGTGCGGACGTCGCCCGGATCCTCGGCCAGGATCTTCTCGTACTCCTTGATCGCCTTCTTGATCTGGCCCTTCTGGATGAACTTGAGGGCGGCGTCGTTTATCTTGTTCTTGTTGATGGCCAAAAGCCAGCCCTCCGGCGTCGAGGAGGGCGGTTGAAAAATTCCGCCCGCCGCGTCGCGCCGACCGACGCAATCGATCCCGCTGCACCTTCCGCCGGTCGGGTATGTTCCCGGCCGGAAGAACTTGCGGCGGAATCCCCTTCAAATCCGGGCACTTCCATTGGAAGCGCCCAGATTTTGATCTTATCTTCGAATCACCCGCCAGTCAATTTCTTTTTGTCTTGCCGAAATCCTGGGACGACGCGGACGGATCATGTCGCTTCTCTACCGATACGCTCTCCCGAAAGACCGGTCGCCGGCGTCGTCTCGGTGCCCCCCTGATCGCGTGATCGTTTCCATGAGGCGGCAGGGCCGAGCGCGATCTGGGGATGGGGCCCCGGGCCAGCGATAAGGTTATTTCACTCGCTCCACGTAGGCGCCGGTGCGGGTGTCGATACGGATCCGCTCGCCTTCTTTGAGGAACAGCGGCACCTGGATGATGGCGCCCGTCTCCAGCGTGGCGGGCTTGGTGCCCCCGGCGGCGGTATCCCCCTTGATGCCGGGGTCGGTGCTCACCACGGTGAGCTCGACGAAGTTGGGGAGCGCCACCGTCAGCGGCTGTCCGTTGTAGAAGAGCACCCCGACCTTGACGTTCTCCTGGAGCCACTTCTCGCCGCCCTGGAGCTTGTCCTTCTCGATGAAGAGCTGCTCGAAGTTGCCGCTGTCCATGAAGTAGAAGTTGTCGCCCTCGCGGTAGAGGTACTGCATCTCGCGCTCTTCCAGGTTGGGCGTCTCGACCTTGTCGCCGGACTTGAAGGTGCGCTCCAGCACGTTGCCGGTGGACAGGTTCTTCAGGCGCGTGCGCACGAAGGCGTTGCCCTTGCCGGGCTTCACGTGCTGGAACTCCACGATCTCGAACGGCTCGCCGTCGATCTCGATCTTCAGCCCTTTTCGAAACTCCGCGGTGGTGTACATGACGGGGGATTCCTTTCCTTGCGCCTACGAGAGCTCGCGCAACAGGGCTCCCGTGTGCCGGCGCAGCACGTAGCGGGCCCGGCCCAGGATGGCCTGGGGCGAGAGGTACAGCGCGACGAAGTACTCCTCCTGCAGCCAGCGCACCAAGAGCACGCCCTTGTCGGAGACGAGGACCGCCTCGGCGAGCGTGCCGGCCTCTCCCGCGCGCAGCGCGGCGATCACCTGGCGCAGCGGCGCGCCGAGCTCGATGAGGAGCGTCTCGAGGTCCAGCGTTGCGCCACGCTTCTCCTGCGCCACGCTGATCCCGTCCAGGCTCATCACGAAGGCGGCCAGGCAGCCGTCCACCTCGCGGCAGATGGCCTGCAACTCGGTATTGAAGGACATGTCTCTCTCCTTGCGCCAGAACGGTCTTCAGCGAGGTCGCTCCAACCGCTGCAGCATCTGCTTGAGCACGGCCAGCCTTCGCTCGACCGCGCTGGGACGGGGCGGCTGGATGGCGGGCGCGGCGGGGAGTTCTTCCTCGGGCGGCGTCGAGCCGGTGAGCCGGGCCAACATGCGCTCCAGGATGCGAAGCCGTTTCTTTTCGTCCACAGCCGCCTCCCGCCCTGCCCGGGATACTTCGTTCCGGCACCGCTCCAGGCTCTCGCGGAGGGACAACCGGTCCGGGTCCCGAGAAAGCAACCTCTCAAAGATGGGTAGAGCTTTCTCCGGGTGCCCCTGGGCCAGGTACAAGCGGGCCAGCGTCTCCGTCTCCAGGGGGTTTTCCACCACCGGCGGACTCTCCCATCCGAAAAGCTATGCCTTTCTATGCGACCGCCCGTCGATTGTCAAGGCGCCGTGCCAACGCGGTCTTCTCCGGCAACACATGACAACGCCGCTCTCCCCAGCGGGTGCGCCTTCTCCACCCTTCCCGGCACACCCGGCGCGTCACGAGCTTCTCCACCCACCCCTTGATCCGACGGCCGCTTCCGGGTATGTGAGAAGCCAGGCCGGCCGTTCAGACCGGCCCGCGGGAGGCGCCCATGAGCGACGAGAGAGACAAGATCGCGGCGGAGCGGGATCGCTGGCAGCAGAAGGTGGTCGAGCCGGGGCTCAAGAAGGCCCCGGAGCGGAAGCCCGCCTTCGCCACCACCGCCGGCATCCCCCTGGAGCGCCTGTACACCCCGGCCGACGGCGCCGGCGAGCCGTACCTCGCGAAGCTGGGCTTCCCCGGCGAGTACCCCTTCACCCGCGGGGTGCAGCCCACCATGTACCGTGGGCGGCACTGGACCATGCGCCAGTACGCCGGCTTCGCCACCGCCGCCGAGACCAACCGCCGCTTCCGCTACCTCCTCGAGCAGGGCCAGACCGGCCTGTCGGTGGCCTTCGATCTCCCCACCCAGAACGGCTACGACCCCGATCACCCCATGTCGCGGGGCGAGGTGGGCAAGGTGGGGGTGAGCATCGCCTCCCTCGAGGACATGCGCCGGCTGTTCGACCAGATCCCGCTCGACAAGGTCAGCACCTCCATGACCATCAACGCTACCGCCATCACCCTGCTCGCCATGTACGTGGCGGTGGCCGAGGAGCAGGGGGTGCCGAGCGCGGCCCTGCAAGGCACCATCCAGAACGATCTCCTCAAGGAGTACGTGGCCCGCGGCGCCTACATCTACCCGCCGCGCCCCAGCCTGCGCGTCACCACCGACATCTTCGCCCACTGCAAGGACCACCTGCCCAAGTTCAACACCATCTCCATCTCCGGCTACCACATCCGCGAGGCCGGCTCGACCGCGGTGCAGGAGGTGGCCTTCACCCTGGCGAACGGCATCGCCTACGTGCAGGCGGCCATCGACGCCGGGCTGAACGTGGACGACTTCGCCGGGCGGCTGTCCTTCTTCTTCGCCTGCCACAACAACTTTTTGGAGGAAGTGGCCAAGTTCCGCGCCGCGCGGCGGGTGTGGGCCCGCGTCATGAAGGAGCGCTTCTCTGCCAAGAACGAGCGCAACTGCGCGCTGCGCTTCCACACCCAGACCTGCGGCTGCACCTTGCTCGCGCAGCAGCCCGAGAACAACGTGGTGCGAGTGGCCTTCCAGGCGCTGGCGGCGGTGTTGGGTGGCACCCAGAGCCTGCACACCAACTCGCGCGACGAGGCGTTGTCGCTGCCCACCGAGGAGTCGGTGACCATCGCCCTGCGCACCCAGCAGATCGTGGCCTTCGAGAGCGGGGTGGCCGACATCGTCGACGCGCTGGGCGGGAGCTGGGCTGTCGAGGCGCTCACCGACCGCATCGAGCGCGAGGTGGAGGCGCTGATCGCGCGCATCGACGGAATGGGCGGGGCGGTGCGGGCCATCGAGGAGCGCTTCATGCAGACCGCCATCGCCGACGCCGCCTACCAGTACCAGCAGGGCATCGAGTCGGGTGACATCGTGCTGGTCGGGCTCAACAAGTTCGCATCCAACGAGCGGCCCGCCTACCGCATCCTCAAGATCCCCGAGGAGGTGGAGCGCGATAGCGTGGAGCGTATCCGCGCCGTGCGCGCGCGAAGGGACCCCAAGCGCGCCCGCGAGGCCATCGCCAAAGTGGAGGCGGCCGCTCGGGGGACCGAGAACCTCTTCCCGCCGGTGCTGGAGGCGGTGCGCGCCGAGTGCACCACCGGCGAGATCGCCGATGCTTTGCGGCGGGTGTTCGGTGAGTACCAGGAGCGCTAGCGGAATCTGGCAAGGCACGCCCGTCCACGCCGGCTATGGTAGCCGCGGGGCCGGGCGCGACTCGAAATCTTTACTCTCGAACGGGAGGCCGTCATGACGCTGGATCACGTGGGAATCGCGGTGAAGGACCTCGAGGAGGCGCGCAAGACGTACCTTGCGTTGGGCTTCGAGGTGGGGCCGGTCGAGGAGCTCCCCGAGCGCAAGCTGCGCATCGCCATGGTGCGTCTCGGCGAGTCCAACCTCGAGCTCTTGTGCCCGACCGACCCGGACTCCCCGGTGGGGAAGTTCCTGGCCAAGAACGGCCCGGGCATCCAGCACCTGTGCTACCGCGTGGACAACATCGACAAGAAGATCGAGGAGCTACGCGCGGCCGGCGTGCGCCTCATCGACGAGAAGGCCCGCCCCGGCGCGCACAACACCCGGGTGGCCTTCGTGCACCCGGCCTCGGTGGGCGGGGTGCTCACCGAGTTCTGCGAGCACGCCCGGGCGTAGGCCCTGCATCAGAAATTGGTTCCAGAAATTGGTTCCACCCACCCCGGTTTGCCCCGGTTTGCCTCGTGGTTCCCCTCGTGGTTCCACCCATCCCGGTCTCCCTCCCCGGTTTTCCCCTGGGTTTTACCTGATTCGCTTTGAAAAATATCAGGGTTGTGAATCCTTGAATTGAAACC
>CAZLNM010000079.1:0-24848 GCA_964561025.1 uncultured Myxococcales bacterium | reverse complement strand
CCCCCCCCCCCCCCCCCCATTGGGGGGGGGGGGGGGGGGGGGGGGGGCCCCCCCCCCCCAAATTTGGGGGGTTGGGCGGGGGGGGGGGGGGGGCGGGGTGCAGGGCGCTCCGGTCTGCGCGAAAAAGCTCGGTCATGACCCCGTCCGGCCCTTCCTCTCGCCTGCGCGCTTCTTGCGGGTGCGCCGGGTGCGGTCGGCCTGGCGGTGGATGAGATCGACTATCATGCGGATGGCCTTCTGGTTGTCGCGCGAGGCCGGCACGATGATGTCGGCGTAGCCCTTGCTCGGCTCCACGAACATCTCGTGCATGGGGCGCACGCTGTCGAGGTACTGCGACACCGCGCTCTCGAACGAGCGCCCGCGCTCGGCCAGATCCCGTTGCAAGCGCCGCAGCAGCCGCAGGTCGGCCTCGGTCTGCACGAAGATCTTGAGGTCGAAGAGGCTGCGCAGCGCCTCGTCGGCGAACAGCAGGATGCCCTCTACGATGATCACCGGGGTGGGGCACACCTCCTCGCCGCCGCTCATGCGGGTGTGGGTGACGAAGTTGTAGCGCGGGGGGCAGACCGAGCGGCCGGCCTTGAGCGCCCGCAGATGCTTGATGAGCAGGGTGGTCTCGAGCGCGTTGGGGTGGTCGTAGTTGATGGCGGCGCGCTCCTCCTCGGGGATGCCCGAGCGGTCGCGGTAGTACCAGTCGTGCTGGATGACCGAGACGTGGTGGCGCTTGAGAGCCTGGAGGATGTTCTTTGTGAAGGTGGTCTTTCCCGAGCCGGTGCCGCCGGCCACGCCGATCACGAACGGTTTACCCATGACGGTCCTTTCGGCGCTTCGCGCCCTAGCCCCGCCCCAGCGCCATGCGGGCCACCGCGAGCGGGTTCGGGGGCGGCAGCACGCCGCCGGCGAAGCGCGCCAGGCGGTCCCCGGTGAGCGAGAGCGACTGCGGCAGCACCAGCGCGGCCATGACCAGCTCCACCAGGACAAACCCCGACAGCGCCCAGGCCAGCCCGAAGCGCAGCAGCAGCGCGGCCAGCCCCAGGCCCACGATCGAGGTCAGCATGTACCCCGTGGTCGCCCGCTGGTGCCGGTTGATGGACATGGGGACGACGAAGCTCGTGTACCACAGGCCCCGGATCACCACTAGGAGCAGGAAACCCCAGAAGAGCGGAAGGTCCATCTCCACCTTGCCGTGCGTCCACACCCGGAAGATCCACGGCCCGAACACGAACAAGCCGGCCGATGACAGCAGGCCCATCCAGAACGACGCCTGGCAGGAGATGCGGTGCAACCTTTGCAGCAGGTCCGTGTTTTTCGCCCCCCAGGCCATGGAGACCTCGGGCGAGAAGGCCTGGTTGACGAGGTCGAAGAGGCGCGTCACCAGGTTGGTGAGCGTGCGCAACGAGCTCCACACCACCACCGCCACCGGCCCCAGCACGGACTGGATGGCGATGATGATCCCCTGGTTGATGATGGTGTTGCCCAGCGGGAAGGCCACGAAGGCCAGGGCCGGCGAGAGGAGGCGCCGGAACTCCGCGCGGCTGACCTGCCCGAAGCCCGGCCGCAACCACGGGACGACCACGAATTGATCGATCTGCATGGCGAGCACCGTGGCCAGGCGGGTGAGCACCATGGCCAGCGCCGCCCACACCAGCCCGCCATGGAGCGCGAGCGAAAGCGCCAAGGCCCCGAACTCGAGCAGCATCCCGGCGTTGCTCCAGCCGATGGCGCGGTGCACCTTGCCGACCGCGCGAAATGCCCCGCTCGGCGACGCCGCCAAAAACCAGATCACCACGTACAGCACGAACAGCAAGAGCACCCAGCGGACCTCGTTTGGAGTGACGCGCGTAAGCTCCAGCCAGGCGTGCAGCGGGAGCGCGAAGATCACCGCCGCGCCGACGGCCACCAGGATCCCGGACAGCGCCAGCACGATGGCCAGGGTGCTCTGGTAGGTGACGCGGGCGGCCTGGCGGTCGTCGCGCGAGACGGCCATGGTCATCTCGTTGGCCGCGGCCTGGCCGAAGCCCAGGCTCCCCAGCGTAAAATAGGCGATGAACGAGTACAGCACCAGCCACTCGCCGTAGAGGTCGGCGTTCCAGTAGTGCAAGAACAGCGGCACGCTGAGAAAGCGCACCAGCGAGACGATGCCCATCTCGACCGACTTGGCCACCCCGACCTTGAGGATTCGCTGGCGGACGCTCATCTAGAAGATCTTCAAGAACACGTCCCGGATCCGCTCCGCGGCGCGCCCGTCCCACAGCGGCGGGACGCTGCCCCGCTTGCCCTGGCCCCGCAGGATGCGCTCGAGCCGCTCGCCGACCAGGACGGGATCGAGCGGCACGAGCTCGTTGGTGCCGAGCTCCACCGTGACCGGGCGCTCGGTGTTCGGCCGCAGGGTAAGGCACGGCACGCCCAGGTACGTCGTCTCCTCCTGCACCCCGCCCGAGTCGGTGACCACCGCCGCGGCCGCGTCCATGAGCGAGAGGAAGTCGAGGTAGCCCAGCGGCTCGCACAGACGCACCCCGCGCGCGCCGGCCAGGCGCTCCCACAGGCCGTGCTCCTCCAGCCGGGCCCGGGTGCGCGGGTGGACCGGGAACACAACCGGAAGCCGCTGCCCCGCCGCCTCCAGCAGCGCGAGTACCCGCAGCAGCCCCTCGCGCCCGTCCACGTTGGCCGGCCGGTGCAGCGTGGCCAGGCAGAAGCCCTTGGGCGAGAGGCCCAGGCGCGCCGGGGTCTTTCGCGCGCGGGCGGGCGTAAGAAATCGCGTGAGCGTGTCGATCATCACGTTGCCCACCAGGTGGACCGCGCGCGCCGGCACACCCTCGCGCTCGAGGTTCGCAAGGCCGCTCTCCTCCGACACGAAGAGCAGATCCGAGAGCTGGTCGGTGAGCAGGCGGTTGATCTCCTCGGGCATGGTGCGATCGTGCGAGCGCAGCCCGGCCTCGACGTGGGCCACGCGGTAGCACAGCTTGGCGGCCACCAGCGAGCAGGCCACGGTGGAGTTGACGTCGCCCACCACGATCACGAAGTCGGGCTTCTTCGCCTCGAGCACCGGCTCGAAGGCCTGCATGATGCGCGCGGTCTGCACGGCGTGCGAGCCCGAGCCCACCTCGAGGTGGATGTCCGGGGGCGGGATGCCCAGGTCGGAGAAGAACACCTGCGAGAGGTTGGGATCGTAGTGCTGGCCGGTGTGGACCAGGGTGGCGTGGATGCGCGGCGTCTCGGCGAAGGCGCGCAGCAGCGGCGCCACCTTCATGAAGTTCGGCCGGGCCCCGGCCACGCACATCAGCTCGATTGCGCCCATGTTCGCACGGCCTCGGCCACCGCCCGGAGGTCGTCCTCCGAGAGGTGCGGATGGATGGGAAGGCTGAGCACCTCGGCGGCGGCCCGCTCGGCGACGGGGAAGGCGCCGGGCGTGTAGCCGAGGTCCCGGTGCGCCGGCTGGAGGTGGAGCGGCACCGGGTAGTAGATCATGCTGGCGATGCGCCGGCGCTCGAGGTGCGCCCGCAACCCGTCGCGGTCTTTGGCGCGCACGGTGAACTGGTGCCAGGTCGAGCCGAAGCGCTCGTCGTCGGGCGGCGGCAGCGTCAAGCCGGGGAGGTTGGCCAGAAGCTCGCGGTAGCGGCCGGCGTTTCTGCGGCGGGCCTCGGTCCAGGCCGATAGGCGCGCGCGTTTCACCCGCAGCGCGGCGGCCTGGAGCTCGTCGAGCCGGGAGTTCGCTCCGATCTCCTGGTGGAGGTAGCGCTCGCGGCTGCCGTGGGCGGCCAGGGTTCGGACTCGCTCGAGGAGCCGCGCCTCGTTGCCCAGCACCATGCCGCCGTCGCCGAGCGCGCCCAGGTTCTTGGTGGGAAAGAAGCTCAAACACCCGAGCTGGCCGAACGAGCCCACCGGCTGGCCGCGGTAGCGCGCGCACACGGCCTGGGCGCAGTCCTCGACGACGGCGAGATCGCGCCGCCGGGCGATCTTCAGGATGCCGTCCATGTCGCAGGGCCGTCCGAAGAGGTGGACCGGCAAGATGGCGCGGGTGCGCTCGCTCAGCGCGGCCTCGACGGCGCGCGGGTCCAGGTTGAGGCTCTCCGGCTCGACGTCGGCGAACACCGGCCGGGCGCCGGCCAGCACGATGGCCTCGCTGGTGGCGAAGAAGGAGAACGGCGTGGTGATCACCTCGTGGCCGGGGCCGATGCCGAGCGCGCGCAGGGCGAGCAGCAGAGCGTCGGTGCCGCTGTTGAGCGCGACGGCGCCCAGGCAGCCGTGGTCGGCGGCGAGCTCGCGCTCCAGCGCGGCGACCTCCGGCCCGAGGACATAGTGGCCGCTCTGCGCCACCCGCAGCAGCGCCCGCTCGAGCTCGCCCGCGAGCTCCTCATACTGTCTGGCCAGATCCACGAAGGGCACCGGGCTCACGGCCTTGTCACCACCTTGACCACGCGCGAGGTCTTGCCGTCGATGACCACCACGAAGTCGCAGGCGCCGGCTTCATTCTCGGGGCGCTCGAAGGTCACGGTGTAGAGCCCCTCGCAGTACGACACCTGCACGCCGCGATCGCGCGGCTCGGCCCCGGCGGCCTTGAGGGTGAGCTCGGCCAGGTTGATGGCGGTGGAGGTCGAGTAGATGGGCTCGTCCTTGCCGGCGCCGGTAGGCTCCACGGCGGCGGGTCTTGCCCGGGGCTCTACCGGGACCTCGACGCGCACGAAGCCGTCGTCTTTTGCGGCGCAGGCGAAAAGCAGCAGGGGCAAAAGCAGCGCTAGCGCGCCCCGGAAAAAGGGCAGCCTCCGGCCCCGTCGGTTACATCGGAGAGCGCAACCGATTGAAATCATGAGCGATTTTTCTCGGCATGGATCGATCGTGTTCCTCTTCCGGTTACGCTTCCCGGCCACCCCGCAACATGCCGAAATTACGGGGTGTTTGCGACACAGCCGGGCAGTTTACGGGGGCAAGACAGCGATTGCAAGATCTACCTCGCCCCCTGCAGTCGCTCTCTGCAATGACTATCTCTTGGTCACATTTTTTGGCGTAGCCTCCGCTCGGCTTTTGCTGTCAAGGGCCTTCGGTCCCTTCGGGATTCGCTTCGCTCACCCTTGACAGCAGCCGAGCTTCGGCAAATCCGCTCTCATGAAGAGCATGCAGGCATGCTCTTCTTGATCCAAGAAGATGTGATGATCTGACCAGAGCGTCTGGCCGCGATGCCGCAAGAGCAAGCGCGGCCAGACACGAACGCGAACCCATCGTCTGGGGAGAGATCAGGGAATGCGGAGCTACGTGACAAATCTTTGACTTGAGCGCAGCGTTGTGCTAGCCGAAACCGTTCTTTGGGGGGCAAAGGCGGCCGTCGGCTTCATGCGCACGGTATATTTCGACATCGACGACAAGACCGAGGACCTCAAGCACCGCCTCTCGCGCGACAAGGAGGAGGCGGCGCGCTTCACCGAGCGCTTCGAGGTGTCGTGGATCTTCCACGAGAACGCCATCGAGGGCCAGGTGATGGACGTGTTCGATCTCAAGGCGGCCCTGGATCACGCCGCCGGGGACGACGGCATCCTCATCCCCACCTACCAGCGCATCCGCAACCACAAGAACGCCATCGACAAGGTGCGCGAGGCGGCCGCCGCCGGAAATCGCCCGCCGGCGCTGAAGTTCATCAAGGACCTCCACATCATCCTCACCCACGGGCTGGCCGGGCAGCAGGGCGGCGCCTACCGCAAGGAGATCCCCATCCACCGCTCGTACTTCCACGACATCATCCCGCCCCAGCGCATCCCGGCGCACATGACCAAGCTGGTGCAGGATCTCAAGGGCAAGGAGTTCCGCCAGTTCCACCCCTTCCGGCAGGCCGCCGAGGCCCACTTCCGCCTGATGAGCATCTTCCCCTTCGACGAGGACACCGGCAAGGTGGCCCGGCTGATTATGAACCTGTACCTCATCCGGGCCGGCTACTACCCGGTGATCATACCGGACGTGGAGCGCCAGCGCTACTACGAAGCGCTGCGGGTGAGCCCCGAGGTGATCCACTCCCTCATCGTCGAGTGCATGGAGCGCCAGCTCGACGCGGCCATCCGCGCCCTGGGCGCGTAAGCACCACCGAAATCAATTGACCCGAGCGCGCCGCCGTGCTCGAAACACATCATGGCGGTGATCGTCGATCTCGAAAAGCGCACCGTGCTGGCCTCGATCACCGAGCTGGCCTCCTCGGCCGGCGCGGCCGTCTCCAGCGGCGCCTTCTCGCGCCTGCGGGCCGAGCTGGGGACACGCGTACACCAGGCCTACCGCAAGGCGCGCGCGGCCGTGCCGGGATACGAGTTCGAAGTGCCGGTGCGGCTTGGAGCAAGCGTGGACGGCTTTGCGGTCGAGCTGCGCGGCCGCCTGGACGGCTGCCGCCGGACAAGCGGCGAGATGCTGATCGAGGAGGTGAAGTCGGTGACGCTGGGGCGGGCCGACCTGGCCCGCGTCGCGCCCGAGACCTTCCCCGACTGGGCGTTCCAGCTCCGGCTGTACGCGCTGGCGCTCTCCGGAGAAGGCGCGCCCGTCTCCCTGGCGTGCCGCCTGCTGCTCTTCTCGCTGCTCGACGACGGCGTACGCGAGCTCAGCGTCCCGTTCGACGCCGGACATACGCAAGGGCAGCTCGAGAAGGCCGTGCGCGAGCGCATCGAGCAGGCCCGCGCCGAGCGCGAACGAAGCCTGCGCCGGCGCGAGCTGGCTGGCGCGCTGCGCTTTCCCTACCCGCAGGTCCGCCCCGCCCAGCGCGCGCTGATGGAGAGCTTGCAGGAATCCTGGGCGGCGGGCCGGCCGCTCCTGGCCATGGCGCCGACCGGCACCGGCAAGACCGCGGCGGCGCTGTTTTCGGGGTTGCGCTTTGCGCTCGAGAACGACGCCGCCCTGCTCTACCTCACCTCGCGCACCACCCAGCAGGAGCAGGTGGCCCGGGCCTTCGAGGAGACCGTGGCCGCCTCGAAGCTTTCGCCGGGCTCGCTGCTCGGCCTCCAGCTCGGCTCGCGCGAGCGGCTGTGCCCCACCCGCAGCATGCTGTGCGACCCGCGCGCCTGCGAGCGGCTGGCCGACTTCGAGCGCCGACTTCTGCACGGTGGCATCGAAGAGCGACTACGAAAGCGCACCTTCGTGCGCGCCGACGACATTACGGCCGAGGGCGAGCGCGCCAACCTGTGCCCCTTCGCGCTGACCCAGTGGCTGGTGCCCGGCGCCGACCTGCTGGTCGGGGACAGCAACTACGCCTACGACCCTGGTGCGGCGCTGCTCCACTTCTTCGGTGACGAGGCCGCCGGCCGGGCGGTGATCGTGCTGGACGAGGCCCACTCGCTCTTCGACCGCTCGCGCGAGGCCCACTCGGCCTTCGTGTCCGTCGCGGAGCTGCGCTCGCTCGCCGCGCGCCTGGAGCGGGGGGAGTTCGCCGCCGCGCCCAAGAACGCCGCCCAGCTCGCCTTCGCCAGCGTGCTCTCGGCCATCGACTCGACGCGGCTCTTTTCGGACCTCTCCAGGTTGCTCACCCGGCTCGCCGACTCCGAGCCCGAGCTGGCCGGGCGCGCCCTGCCCGAGGAGCCGGCCTTCGAGGACTGCCGGGTGATCGAGCCCGACCGCGAGGCGCTGTCCCGGCTGTGCGCCGAGGGGGCGCTGCTCATGCTCCGCTACCACGCCTACCGCCAGGCCTTCGGGCTGCCGCTGCGCGACGATCCGTTGAGCGACCTTCTGGGCCGGCTGCAGCGGCTGCGGCTGGGGCTCTCCATCGGCGGCCCCGAGTTCGTCCCCTACCACGCCGGGCCGGCCGCGCCGTCGGGGGCGGGTTTCGGGGTGCTGTGCACCAACCCGGCCGCGCAGCTCGAGGCGCGGCACCGCCAGGCGCTCGGGGTGGTGGCCATGAGCGGCACGCTGCTGCCGCTCGCCTACTGGGCCGAGGTGCTGGGACTGGCCCCGCTCGATTGCCAGACGCTCTCGCTGCCCTCGCCCTTCCCGCGCGAGAACTTCGGGGTGTTCTTCTGCCGCGACATCGAGACCACCCTGCGCGCGCGCGGCCGCTTCTACGAGCGCGCGGCGCGCCTGGTCGAGGAGGTCGCCGCCGCCCGGCCCGGGCACTACGCCGCGTTCTTTCCCAGCTTCGCCTTCCTGGAGGAGGTGCGCCGCCGCCTGGACATGCGGCTCGGGGTGCTGGTCCAGCGCCCCGGCATGAGCGAGGAGGAGCGGCGCGCGGTGATCGAGCGGCTGCGGGCGGAGGCGGGCCCGCTCTTGCTGCTCGCGGTGATGGGCGGGGCCTTCGGCGAGGGGCTCGACCTCCCCGGCGAGGCGCTGGTCGGGGCGGTGGTGGTCGGGCTCGGCCTGCCGCAGGTGAGTTTCTCCCGCGAGCGCATGCGCGTGTACTTCGAGCGCGCCACCGAGCACGGCTTCGCCTACGCCATGCTCTACCCCGGCCTGCAACGCGTCATCCAGGCGGCGGGCCGGGTCATCCGCGACGAGTCGGACGTGGGGGTGCTGGTGCTGGCCGACCGGCGTTTCGCCTGGGAGGGTGTCCTCGGGGCGCTGCCGGAGCACTGGCTCGGCCCGGACCTCGAGGCGCACTTCCCCGAGGATCTTTCGGCGGCGCTGCGGACCTTCTGGGCTCAAAATGGCAGCACCCGCCCTCCACTCCCCTCGTAACTTCCGGTGGCGGCCCGTGCCGCGCGAACGCGGGGCTCCCGTGGCCAGCGCGTTCGCGCGAAAAGAACTTTTGCTTCATCAGGGCTCTTTGGCGGCGCGGCGGAAGGCCTCGAGGGCGCGCTCGTCGAAGAGCACGAAGCGCACCCGCGCAACCTTCGTCTCCGCCGCCCGCACGGCGGCGATGGCCACCCGGGCCGCCTCCTCGAGGGGGTAGCCGTAGGCGCCGGTGGAGATGGCGGGGAAGGCCAGCGAGCGGGCCCCGAGCTCGTCCGCCACGCGCAGCGCCTCACGGTGGCAGCTCGAAAGCTCCGCGGCCGGGTCGGCCGAGCGGCCGTACACCGGCCCCACGGTGTGGATGACCCAGCGCGCGCGCAGCCGGCCGCCGCCGGTGGCCACGGCCTGCCCGGTGGGAAGGCCGTCCGGGAAGCGCTCGGCGCGTAGGCGCTTGCACTCCTCCAATATCTTGGGGCCGCCGGCGCGGTGGATGGCGCCGTCCACGCCGCCGCCGCCCAGCAGCGAGCGGTTGGCGGCGTTCACGATGGCGTCGGTGTCCTGGGCGGTGATGTCGCCCTGCACGATCTCAATGTGCATGTGCAGCCTCCCGGCGATGAGCCTGGCGCGGCCCTCGTCCGTTGACGGGATCGCGCGCCCGCCCGCGCTGGCTCTTTCGGCCCCGCGGTCGGCCGCGCTCAAAACTTACGAAAAATGGGCGTATCATTCTGGCCGAAATCCTAGGGCCCGGAGAGCTGGCGCACCGCGTCCTGGAAGAGCTTGAGCATGGCCGGATCGAGCTGCGGGAGCTGGACGTTGCCGCCGGGCCCGCCCAGGCCTCCCTGGCGCGCCAGGATCTGGAACCAGCCGGTAAGATCGCCGGCGGCCGGCACCCCGATGTCCTCGTCGCCGTGCGCCTCCTCGATCCAGCGCCGGTACAGCGCCTCGGCCTTCTTTCCCGGGGCCTTCTTCCGGATGAGGCGCAGAAGATCCTGCGGGGCGGCCTCGCGAAAAGCGAACTCGGCGGCGTAGGCCCGCAGCAGGCCCAGGAAGGCCTGCTTTCCCATGGCGCGGCGCAGCGCGTGGAAGAACAGCGCGCCCTTGCCGTACACGATGGCGGCGTACTCGAGGGGGTTTTGAAACTTGTCCAGCCCCCGGTCTACCGGGCCGTCCGCCCCGCCCATCACCCGCCACATCTGGTACGGCATGGACAGCTCGAGCTCGATCTGCTGCGTCCCCGCGGCCCCGCCGTGGCGCGATTCGAAGTACATCACCGCCGAGTAGTTGGCCAGCGCCTCGTCGAGGAAGGGGTGGCGCAGCGAGTCGCTCCCCACCAAGGCGTGCCACCACTGGTGGGCCACCTCGTGGGCCACCACGAACTCCGGGGTGCGCGTCTGCTCGACGAGCTTGCCGAGCAAGGCGCCCATGGGCCCGCCCGCGGGCGGCTGGTACAGCGAGAGCGCCACGGTGACGAGGCCGGGATACTCCATGCCGCCCGCGCCGTTCTGTAGCGGGGCCTGGGCCACATCCAGCCCCGCGTACGGGTACGGGCCGAACATCTTCTGGTAGAGCGAGACCGCCGCGCCGGCCTGGTCGAGCAGTGCCTCGGCGGTGCCCTCCTGCTCCTCGACGACGAAGGCCCGGATCTCGACCCCGCCTACGTCGCGCGCCTTGAGCTGGTAGCGGGTCGAGATCTGCAAGGCGAAGTGCCGCGCCGCCGCGGCCAGCAGGAACACCTCGCGCGGGTGCTCCGGGCCGGGCCCGAGCGGCTGCTCGCCGAGCTGGATCCCGCTCGCGGCCACCGCGGCGAGCTTGGGCAGGTTGAGTTTCACGAGGTAGTTGGCCGGCTCGAAGTGGGTGGGGTCCCCCATGCCCGAGAGCTCCGGCGTGTCCCACCCTTGAGCGGTCCAGGCGGCCAGGATGGGGTAGGAGAAGCCCAGGCTCAGGATCCCCTCGCCGAAGGACAGGATGCCGTAGCCCTCGCCCCCGCCGGAAGCCAGCAGCTGGTCGAGGCCCGAGGCCCCGGGGTTCTCTCGAAGCCGCGGCACGACCAGGCGGTACGCGAGCTCGATGCGCGCCCGCTCGCCGGGCGGCAGCGGCGGATCGAGCGGGATCTCGAGCACGGTGGGATCGACCTCGCGGGCCGCGCAGGGCCGGCCGTTCACCTTCGCCTCGGAGACGGTGAGGTTGCGCCCGCCCTCGGCGACCAGGTGAGCGCTGTTGGGGTACACGCGGAACACCACGTTCGAGAGCGGAGCCGCCGAGGGGTTCTTGAGGATCACGCCCTCGGTGGCCTCGATGGTGCCGAGCAAGAGATCGATCTTGAGCTCGAGCTGGTACAGGGGAAGATCCGCGAGCTTGCGATGTCCCGATGCAAAGAGCTTTCGGTAGTGAGGCGAGAGCGCCCGATAGAACTCGGCGGGGTCGTAGGCCTCGACCTTCGGCGGCGCATCGGCCGATCCGGCCAGAAGCGGCCAGAGGAGAAGGACCGAAAGGGCGAGCCATGCGCCCCGCGCCGGGTTCATTCGCCGCGCCACCATTCGCCCGAGTGTACACGGCACCGGCGCGGCGAGGCAAGGCAGCCGCGCCCCGTGTCAATCGAGCGCGGCGCGGCGGACCACCTACGACTCGAGCGTGAAGTCCAGGGTGATCTTGGCGTTAAGGAGCTTCGAGATGGGACAGCCGGTCTTGGCGGCCTCGACGGCCTTTTCGAATTTCTCCCGGTCGGCGCCCGGCACCTTGGCGGCAAGGACCAGGTGCGAGGCGGTGACCGCGAAGCCGTCGCCGACCTTCTCCAGCGTCACCGTGGCCGAGGCGTCCAGGCTCTTCGCGATCATGCCGGCGGCCTCGAGCTGGGCCGACAGGGCCATGGCGAAGCACCCGGCGTGGGCCGCGGCGACGAGCTCCTCGGGGTTGGTCCCCGGCGAGTCCTCGAAGCGGGTGGAGAACGAGTATTTGGTGTTCTTGAGCACCCCGCTGCCCAGGGTGATGGTTCCTTTGCCTTGTTTGAGGTTTCCCTCCCAGCGAGCCGAAGCCTTGCGTTTCATGGCATCCTCCTTGGGTTGAATCGCCGAACGTTGACAACCTTAGGCTCGGCGGCACGGTTGTCAAATGGGCAGGCGGTTCTTTACAAGGCCGATCGGGTCTGATAGCGAAGGCGGCAACGAGGAGGCGAGAAAATGACAAACCAGGCCGTTCAGGATCTCTACGGTGAATGGTGCTCGCACTGCTACGGCTGCGGCCGGCTCAACGAAAAAGGGCTCCGCATCCAGAGCTTCTGGGAAGGCGAGACCTGCGTGTGCCGCTTCGTGCCGCGCCCTTACCACACGGCCATCCCGGGCTTCGTGTACGGGGGCCTCATCGCCTCGCTGGTGGACTGCCACTCGACGGGGACGGCGGCGGCGGCGGCGTTTCGGGCGGCGGGGGCGAAAGCGGGGACGGAGTCCGACTTTCGGTTCGTCACCGCCTCGCTGCACGTCGATTTTTTGAAGCCCACCCCGCTGGGACCCGAGCTCGTGCTCGTGGCGAGGCCCGTCGAGGTCAAGGGCAAAAAGGTCGTCGTCGAGTCCGAGGTGCTGGTCGAGAACGTCGTGTGCGCCAAGGGGCGGGTCGTGGCGGTGGCGGCCCCGGATTCCATGAAAATAAACAAATCCAGCTAACCGGCACCTCCCCGCCCTCGTAATCCTTGCGCTTTGCAAAGCCGTTCCCCCGCCATCGGCGGGGACAGGCCCCCACCTAACATCATGACAAACAAAGAAAAACAGTGGGGACAGGCCCCGATGTTTTTGTGCTTCTGTCATTTTGAGAGAGCCTGATTTGCCATGATGCGTCATCGGGCTTGACGTGGCGCGTCAACGGGGGTAAGTTGGTGGCTGTCATCGGATCATGCCTGGAGGCTGACTCCGTGCGTCAATCAATCGCATATGCCACAACCATCCCCTCGTACATCAAGGGCTCGGTCAAGCAGACCCTGGCCACGCTCGTTCCGGTAAGGCGCTTTGCCCCGGGCGAAATGGCGCCGCTGGTCCTCGTGCCCGGCGCCTTCTGCACCGCCTCGGTCATGAACCGCCTGGGCCAGGCCCTCGAGCGCCTGGGCCGCCCCATCGTCGTCGCGCCCACCTTCCCGTATTTTCTCTCCGCCGCCGCCAACACCTGCCGCATCCAGGACGCGGCCGCGCGGCTGCTTCGCTTCCTCGATGCGCTTTCCGACGAGCGAGGCGCGCGGTCCTTCGATCTCGCCGGGCATTCCAACGGCGGCCTGATCGCCCTGCTCGCCGCCGCCATACAAGAAGACGCCGGCGAGCGCTCCCGGGTCGGCCGGATCGTCACCATGGCCACGCCCTTCGGCGGGTTTCCCCTGGCGCGCCCGCTGCACCTGGTCCTGCCGTTCTGCCGCGATCTGGTGTCCGGCTGCGAGACGCTCCGGCGCGCAGGCCGCATGCAGCACCTGGTGGCGCGGGCGCTGGCGGCCGATCGCGACACGCTCATCCCGCTTACGCGCCAGTCCCTCACACCGGAGCGGACCACGGTGATGCGCGGCTTTCAGCACATGGACTTCATCGTGGGTGAGGAGGCGCGGGTCCAGGCCACCGCCACGGAGGTGAACGCATGGCTCTCTCAGAAAAACTGAACTCGCCCCGCCTGCGGGCGGTGAAGACCGTCGCCGGTTCGCTGCTCTCCCGGGTCGATCCCGATCGCGTGGACCTCTTCGAGCCGGAGTTCGTCCGCCTGCTGGCGGGAGCGGTGGACCGGCTGGCGCGCTTGTACTTTCGCATGGAGGTCGAGGGCCTCGACAACGTGCCGCGCGAGCGTTGCCTCATCGTGGGCAACCACAACGCGGGTATCACCTACCTCGAGCCCATCGGCATCGGGGCCCGCTGGTACCTCGAACGCGGCCTTCAGGACACGCTTCACTTTCTCGTCCACGACGCCATGGTGGCCCTGCCCGGGCTCAAGCAGTTTTTGGTGCGCACCGGCTGCGTGCGGGCCTCGCACAAGACCGCGGACGCGCTGCTGGCCCAGGGCAAGAAGGTGGTGGTGTTCCCGGGCGGCAACCTGGACGCCTTCCGCCCCTACAAGGACCGCTACAAGATCGTCTTCGGCGGCAAGAAGGGCTTCATCCGGCTGGCGCTGCGCCACGGCGTCCCCATCGTGCCCATGGTGGTGGCGGGCGGGCACGAGACGTTCTTCGTGCTCCACGACGGCCAGCGCCTGGCCCGCCTGCTCGGCCTGAAGAAGCTTTTGCGCTCCGAGACCTGCGCGGTGTTCTTGGGCCTGCCCTGGGGGCTCGGCGTCGGGCCCATCTTCCACCTGCCGCTCCCCGCCAAGAGCACGGTGCGTTTCCTCCCGCCCATCCCGCTCGACGCCTACCGCCCGGAGGACGCCGAGGATTCCCGGGTGCTCGAGGAGATCTACCAGCGGGTCACGGAGCGCATGCAGCAGGCCATGGACGAGATCGCCGCCCGCCGCAAGTGGCCGGTGTTCGGTTGAGGCTCAGGCCGTCGGCAGGTCCTCGGGGATCTCCCCCCGCTCGAAGGCCCGGATCAGGTAGCCCAGGATGAGGAAGGACGAGGCGTTCTCCAGGATCTTGTCCGGGCTCGCCTCCATGACCTGGCGCGCGTAGTTGAACATCACCGAGGCCAGCTCCTCCCCGACCACCTGGCGGATGACGTGCTGGAGCCGATCGCGCGGCATGTCGGCGAGTTCCCCCAGAAACTCCAGGGCCAGCTCGGTCTTGCTCGAAGGTTGCTTGGCTTCGGCGTCGCTCATGAGCGGCACCTTACCAACCGGCATCCTCGCGGTCAAGCGAGGCGTTTGACAGCGCCGGGAGGGAAGGCTAGATTCGCGCGAGCGTCCTCCCCTGGAGCGCGTTCTGCGACCCGAGGTGTGCATGAAAAGACTCGCTCTGGCCCTGCTGCTCCTCGCGCCGGCGGCGGGATCGGCCCAGGATTTCTACGGCACCCGCCCCCTGGGCATGGGCGGCGCCTTCCGGGCCATCGCCACCGGCAACGATGCCATCGAGCTCAACCCCGCCGGCATGAGCTTGTTCCGTCACTACTCCATCGAGGCCCACTACCTGGGCACGCCGAAATGGCGCTCCGAGGACGGGCCGTACGAGCACGTGATCCACGCCTCGGTGGTGGACAACCAGACCCAGCAGTTCGCCACCGGGCTGGCCTACACCCGGATCGAGCGCGGCGACTCCAAGCAGGGCAACCGGGTGGACCTCGCCTTCTCCTTCCCCCTGAGCGACAACCTGCTGCTCGGCCTCGACGTGTACTACCTCAACTTCGAGTCCGACCCCAAGGACCATTACCTGGACGCGGTCACCGTGGACGTCGGCATGTTGCTGCGCACGGACTTCGGCCTGAGCCTCGGGGTGGTGGGGTACGCCCTGACCAACCCCGCCGACTACCAGGAGCACCCGCTGTCGATGGCCGCGGCCGTGGCGTACTCCCCGTTCCGCTCGCTGGTGATCGGTTTCGACTGGTTCATCAACTTCCAGCGCCCCAAAGACCTCACCGACATCTCCGGCGCCAAGGAGACCGCCTTCGGCTACCACTTCGGCGCCGAGTACCTGGTCCTGGGCCAGATGACCATCCGCGCCGGCTACTGGATCGACAAGGCCCGCCCCGGCGACGCCGAACAGTACTGGTCGGTGGGGCTGGGCTGGGTGTCGGAGGCCCTGGCCATCGACGCCGGCTACCGCGGCTCCATCCACCACGGCTACGACGGGACCTTCGGCGTGGCCGTGCGCATGTTCCAGTAACGCCGGCGCCGCGCCTCCCTGCGGCGCGCGCCCCAGAGCCCTGGACGACCTGAACGGCCCTCACCATCATTCTCTCGGAGCGCTTGTCCGGGGGATCGCAAGACACCATGCGGGCGTTCTCGCCTCTCTCCGCCGCGGCCCATGTTCGCAACTCGGTCTATGACTATCAGATCCCTCCACGCCTTTCTCGAGATGACGCACTTCGATGATTTGCCTGTCCGGGGAACAAGATCAGGAGACGGGGAAGGAACCGGGCCGATACCGCGCGATGTCTACTTGGAGAGCACCTGGTCGAAGCCCGGCAGCTCGTCGATCTTGGGCATGAAGATGATCTCCACCCGCCGGTTCATGGTCTTGTTCTCGGGGCTGTCGTTGGGGACCAGCGGATCGAACTCGGCGGAGCCCGCCGCGTTGATCATCTCGGGCGGAACGCCGGCCTGGATCATGATCTTCACCACCTCCACCGCGCGCTGGGTGGACAGCTCCCAGTTGGACGGGAAGCGCTCGTTGCGGATGGGGTCGGAGTCGCTGTGGCCCACCACCTGGAACTTGCGGTCGGGGAAGGTCTTGAGCGTCTCCGCCAACTCGGTGATGGCCGCCTTGGCCTCCTTCTTGAGCTGGATGGAGGCCGGCGGGAAGAGCACGTCCGAGGACATCTGCACCAGCATGCGCCCGTTGCGAAGCTTCACCTGGAGCGTGCCGGCGTCGATCATCTTGCGCAGTTTCTCGAGCAGGGAGCGGAACTCGGCGTTGCGGGCCTCGGCCGCGGCGCGCATGCGCTTGAGCTCCTCGATCTCGGAGGAGAGGCGCTCGCGCTCGCGCGCCAGCTCGCCCTTCTCTCCCAGGAGCTGCTGCACGTTCTGCCCCATGGAGGAGACCTTGGTCTCCAGGATGTGGTTCTGGTCCAGGGCCACCGCCAGCGAGTCGTCGCAGGACTTCTTCTGGCCGGCGAGATCCTCCTTCTCCTTGCCGAGCTGGGACTTGGCCTCGTCGCAGCTCTTCTGGGCATCGGCCATCTGCTGCTTCAGCGCGGCGATGTCCTTGTTGTGCTGCTCCTCGGGGATGCCGCAGCCTCCCGAAAGCACCAAGAGCCCGGCCAAGACGGCCCCGACGAGAATTCCGATCCCTTTCATGGTCGAACCTCCTTGCGCGAATGTTGCCGCTTTCGCCCGCGCACTGTACCACCCCCCGCCGGCACCGTCAATCAGCGCCGCGCGGCAGCCACCCCAATAAACCCGCATGCCGGAGAGTTGCACAAGGCGAGTAAAAAGAAATATATGATCCGTCCAACAACCCCCCAAACGGGACAGAAAAGGAGAATACCATGGCGACGAACGGTGACGGCGGCGGGTTCTGGAGCCGCTCCAAGCGGGTGCTGCCCAAGCGGCCCGAGCTCACGGTGGATACGGTGAAGCGGGCCATCGAGCAGGGGTTCGCGGCCGGAAAATACGAGGTCTATCCGACCAAGCTGGTCGGCGCGGACCTGGTGATCAAGAAGAGCGGCTGGAGCGGCATCGCGGTCAAGATCAAGCAGGACAACGACAAGACCACGTTGCTCTACAACCCCATGTCCCCCTCGGCGGGCGTGCGCATGCTGGGGATGGGCCTCATCCCGCTGCTCATCATCTACCACAAGAGCTGGAAGCACATGATCCGCGAGTTCCAGGAGTTCCTGGATCGCACGCCGATGTTCCAGAAGTGATCCCGGCCGCCCGGCGGCGAGGCCGCCGGCGCCCTCGTCCCACGGCGAGAAGCAGCGGCAACAGCGCCAGGCCTTCCGGGCCTACGATTCCGCAACCGCAGCCGCCGCCGATCTCGCCACTATCGCCGCCGCCGTCTCGACCCCCGTCTGCACCCGCGTCCCGGCCGGCGTCGTCCGCGCCGTCCGCCATCTCGTCCGGCCGGCCGCCATCCGCCCCGTCCGCGTCCGGACCTGCGTCGCCGGCGGCGTCCGCCCCGTCCGCGCCATCCACCCCGCCGTCCGGCTCGATGCCGGAGAGCAAGCCGAGCAGCTCCTCGATCATCTCCGCCACCGCCCGCCGGTGAGCGTGCAGCTCGCCGGGATCGGAGCCGAACTGGCTGGTGGAGGCGACCAGCGCGGCGGGTAAATCGAGCAGCGCCCGGGCCGCGGCCACCCTCTCGGGCGCCAGGCCGCGCGCCTCCACGCGTCCGGCCACATCCCGCAGCAGCCACAGGTACTCGAAGTCCTCGATGCCGTCGCGGATGAGCTCGAGCCGCAGCGAGGGCACCGGGCCCTCGAGGCGCGTGCGCCCGTCGGCGAAGTCGCGCGGCGGGTACAGCAGCCGCCCGTCGCCGTTGCCCCAGGTGCCGACCTGGCCCTGGTAGAAGTTGTAGGCCATGGGGTCGGCCCAGGGATCCTGCAGCGTCCCCGGCAAAAAGGCCCCGTCGCAGGTCCAGTAGTTCACCGCCCAGTACAGGTCGCCCTGCACCCCGTACTGCCAGGCCATCCAGTAGCGGATGCGGTGCTCCAGCCCCTCGTGGTCGATGAAGTTGCCGGGGTAGGGCGCCGGGGGCCAGGTGCACACGTACCACCACACCTCCTCGCCCAGCGCCTGGCGCGCGCGCGACCAGCGGGTCGAGAAATAGTCGAGCAGCGGCGACCAGATGTCCACCGCCCCCGCCAGCTCGGGCTCGAACTGCTCGGTGAGCAGGCGCCGCAGCCGCGGTTCGGCGCGCCGGATGAGATCCATGCCCTGGCGCACCAGCTCGTAGTCCGCCTCCTGCGGCTCGTCGTACCAGTAGGTGTAGGCCTTCTCCAGCCAGCCGCGCGAAGCGAGGTGCGAGGTCATGGCCTGGATCACGCGGGTGTAGAGCGCTTCGTACTCCGGCGTGCCCCAGGCAAGCCCCAGCAGCGTGGGCAGGTAGTGTCCAGTCCAGTCGCCCCCGGCGAAGTACGGCAGGGGCAACCGGAAGGCGTCCATGCCCAGGGTATCCAGCGCGTACTCGAGCGCCGGGTCGGCCGCGGAGAAATCCGCCTCGACCTGAGCGTCCTGCGGATTCGGTTCGGTGTTCGTGAAACGGATCCCGATGCCGTCGTCGCCCATGGGGTCGTACACGCTGAGGCGGTGCGCCGCCAACTCCGCAAGGTACAGGCGCAACACCTGCCGGCGCAGCGCCGGGTCGCCGTTCAGATGATGGTAGCGATCGAGATCGTGCAGCCACAGGCCATACGCCGTCTGCAGGTGGCGCTCCCGCGGCACCGCGAAGCCGAAGACCCGCACCTCGACAGGGAAGGAGAGCCGGGTGTCGTCGGCGAACTCGAGCGAGAGGGTCCCGGCGCAGCTCCCCGCCGCCGCGCCCGCCGGGAGCGTGAGGCTCAGCCAGAGCGGCGCCGCGCGCCCCGCGGTGAGGTTCAGCGGGAGCGCCAGCGCCGGCAGGGGATCGGGCTGCCAGCCCAGGAAGGAGGCGTGGTCCGAGGGCTGGGTGACCTCCAGGTAGGCCACCTCGCGCGCGCTCCAGCGCTCGGGGGCGATGGCGCCGCCGATCGAGCAAGCGAGCGAGGAGATCGACAGCGCCAAAAGCGCGTTGTCTCGCTCCGGCCACAGCACGAGTTGAACGGCCTCGGTCTCCCCGCCCGCGAGCTCGAGCCGTAGCGCCGCTCCGTCCGCGGCCTCCGCCGGGAGCTGCGTCTCACGCCGCACCTTGTGCTCGACCGGGGCGCTCCACGCCCGCACCGGCCCGGCGCGCCGCAGCCACTCACCGTATTCCCCGGCCTGATCCGGCACCGTCTCGAAGACCACGTCGTCGAACCAGGCCGTGCCAGTGGCCTCGCCGGCCTCGCTCCAGGGAACGGGCCGCAAGAGAAGGCGCACCGCCCCCGCCCGGGGATGAAAGGAGCGGATGACTCGCTCGAAGAGCGTCCAGCCCGTCCCCGCGATCGTCAGAAAGTCCATGTTGTTGCCCGAGATCCAGGCGCCGCCGGCCTCGTATTGGTTCAGCGTCACCAGCAGCGCCTGGTCCTCGAGCGCCGTCCGGATCCACACCCGCAGGCGGTAGGCGCGACCCTGTTCGATGGGGATGAGCGCGCTGGTGTGAGCGTCGATGCTGCCGGCGGTGTCGAGGTCGTCCACCCGCAGGCAGGCGGCGCCACCGTGCGGGCGGGCCGGGTCGATGGCGCCGCCGGTCCAGCCCGCCAGGCCACCCTCGAAGTCCCCGTTGGGGACGAGGTTCTGCGCTCCGGCCGGGAGCGCCAGCCACAGGACGGATACGCCGGCCGCGATGCGAAGGTTCATGGTCCACTCCCGGAAAAGGCGGCGCGCCGGGGCGCCGGCCGCCGCTTGCCATCCACAAGCTATGACATAAGATAGGGGACCGATGGTAGACCCTCGCCGCTATCTCGCCCTGCACACCGTGGAGATGTTGCGCGAGCTCGGCCGCCGCTGGTGGCAGCTCGACCTGTACTTCACCGACAGCGCCGGCCGGCCGGTGGAGTTCCCCCACGAGGCCGATGGCGGCACGGGCTGCGACTTCTGCCGCGCCGTGTGGCTCTCGCCGCAGGGGCGCCTGCGCTGCCAGCGCAGCGTCCACGAGGCGTACCTGCGCCACCGCGCCAGCCAGCGCGATCGCGCCACGCGCCTGCACACCTGCCACCTGGGCCTGACCCTGGCCACGCAGCCCATGTTCTGCGGCAGCCGCTTTTCTGGCATCTTCTTCGCCTGCGGCTTTGCGCGCCGGCCGCCGGGGCGGGCCCTGCTCCACCGCTTGCGCGGCGCGCTGCGGGAGACGCTGCCGGAGGGGCGCGTGCTCGCGGGCGAGCGGGTGCCGGTGATCTCCAACACGGACCTGGAGCGCCTGCGCGATCTGTTGAGCTACGGGGCGCAGGAGATGGGCGCCTTCGAGGAGGAGCGCGCCCCGCGCCCGCCGCCGGCGAGCGTGGCCAGCGGCGGCTTCGGCGAGGTGATCGCTCGCGCACCGGCCATGGTGAAGGCGCTGCGGCGCCTGCGCGCGCTGGCGGCCTCGAGCGAGCCGGTGACCCTGTGCGGCGAGCCGGGGACGGGGCGGCGCACGCTGGCGCGCGCGTTGCACCTGAGCGGCCCGCGCCGGGAGCGCCCCTTCGTGGTGTTCGAGGGCTCGCCCGACTCGCCGGCCGGCGAGCTGCTGCTGTTCGGCCAGGGGGCCGAGACCGTGCGCAAGGGCCTGCTGGAGGACGCCAGCGAGGGCACGCTGTACCTGGCGCCGGGGTCCTGGCTGCCGCTGCCGATCCAGATCAAGCTTGCGCGCTTTCTCCAGGAGGGGACCTTCGTGCGCCTGGGCGAGGCCCGGGCCCGCCGCTGCGACGTGCGGCTGGTCTTCGGGCTGGAGGGCGACCTGGAGCTGGAGGCGGCCGAGGGGAGCCTGCGCCGCGAGCTGGCCGACCTGCTGCGCCCTTGTCTGGTGGCGATCCCTCCCCTGCGCGAGCGCCCCGAGGACCTGGAGCCGCTCATCGATCGCTTCCTCCTGCGCCACGCCCCGGACGGCGCCACGCCGCCGGCCCTCTCGGCCGCCGTGCGGCACGCTTTGCACCAGTACGACTGGCCGGGCAACGCGCGCGAGCTCGAGGACGAGATCCGCCGCATGCTCGCGCTGCCGGGCCGGTCCGGCCCGCTCTCCCCGGCGGCGTTGTCCCAGAAGGTGCGCCAGGCGGCGGGTGTGGGTCTGCTGAGCGGCGGCGCTCTGACGCGCGGCTCCTTCAACCTCAAGAACGCCGTGCGCGCCCTGGAGCGGGACCTCATCCAGCAGGGCCTGGCGCGCACCCAATTCAACAAGTCGTTGCTGTCGCGCCAGCTCGGCATCAGCCGCGCCAACTTGCTGGCCAAGCTCAAACGGTACGGGCTGGAACGCTCCCGCCCCGGCGGAGAGTGAGCCGTGCGCGCGCGCTTCTGGCTCTTGCTGTCCATGCTGGGGCTGTGTGCCGCCGCGCGGGCCGGCGAGCTGACGGGAACGGTGCGCAGCGTGGAGGACGGCCGGCCGCTGTGGGGGGCGCAGGTCTCGCTGCTGCCGGGCGGCCGCACCGCGGTCACCGACGAGAACGGCGCCTTCTTCTTCGCCTCCGTCCCGGCGGGGCCGCTGCGGCTGCGCGTCGAGATGTCGGGCTTCGAGCCGCTGGAGCAGGCGGCGCGCGCGAATCAACCGCTCGAGCTGTGGTTGGTGTCGAGCGAGCGCGACGTGGAGCAGGAGGAGATCGTGGTGCGCAGCCGGCGCGAGGAGCGCCAGGCGGCGGGCCGGGCCGAGGTGTCCACCGTGCTGGTCTCGCGCGAGGACATCTTGCAGAGCGCCGGGACGTTGCAGGACCCGGTGCGGGTGGTGGCCAGCTTGCCGGGGGTGGTGGGGCTGTCGGAGATCACCCCGCTCTTTTTCGTGCGCGGGGGCGCGGCCCACGAGTCGTTCTTCTACCTGGACGACGCCATCATCTACAACCCCTTCCAGCTCGGCGGCGGCGCCACCATCTTCAACCCGGCGTTGATCGAGGACGTGAAGTTCTACGCCGGGGGTCACGGCGTGGAGTACCCCGGCTCGCTCTCGGGGGTGCTGGACATCCGCTACCGCGATCCGCGCGCCGACGCCCTGCACGGCGACGCCGAGCTGTCGCTCATCAGCACCAACCTCACCCTGGAGGGCCCCACCTTCCCGAAGGGCCCCTCCTTCCTGGCCTCGTTCCGCCGCTCCAACTTCGAGATCCCCCTGGCGGTGGCGCAGGCGCTGGACCTGGTCTCCGACCGCTTCGCCGCCCCGGCCTTCTGGGATCTGTACGCGCGGCTGCGCCAGGATCTTCGGCGCGGCCACACCCTGCGCCTGTCCGCCCTGTACGTGCGCGACGGGCTGGACCTTATCGAGTTCACCCCCGAGGACGTGGAGGGGATGGGGGCGGGCAGCTTCTTCTACCGCAACGAGACGCTGGCCCTCATCGCCAACTACCGGGGCGAGGTGCGGCGGGACGTGCTGCACACCGCGGTGTTCTCCATGGTGAACAACCAGCTCGAGGCGGCGGCCACCGGGCTCAACCCGCTGGCGGTGAACTCGCGCATCGAGTCCTTCACCCTGCGCTCGGACTGGCTGGTGCGCCTGCGCGGCGACGACGCGCTCATGTTCGGCGCCTTCGCCAACCGCACCCGCGCCACCCTGCTGGCCGACGGGCCGGACATCCGGCGCTTCATCGCCGGGGTGCGCTTCGGCGGGTACCGCAACATCCCCAACCTGGAGTTCGACCTCAGCTTCCCGTTCTTCATGACCGGGGTGTACTTCAAGCACAGCGCCTCGTTCTTCTCCGAGCGGCTAGTGCTGGAGCCGGGGCTGCGCTTGTCGTTCGAGGAGCCGGCGCAGGAGTTCCTGTTCGAGCCGCGCGCCAACCTGCGCCTGCGCCTGCTGCCCAACCTCCAGGCGCGGCTGGCGATCGGGCTCTTCCTCCAGCCGGTGCTCAACCCGGTCATGGCCGATCCCGACCTCGGCAACCCGCGCCTTGGCTCGGAGCGCGCCCTGCACTTCATCGGCGGCCTGGAGTGGACCTTCGGCCGGGGCTGGCTGCTGCGCGTGGAGGGCTTCGCCAAGCGCTACTTCCACATGCCGGCCAACACCGACGACGTGACCGGTTTCCTCTCCGGCTGGGTCGAGCCCTACACCAGCGAGGGCTCGGGCTTCGCCTGGGGCGGCGAGCTCTTCTTGGAAAAACGCGGCAGCGTGCTCTCCGGCTGGCTCAGCCTGGGCTACCTCACCGTCACCCGGCACAACCCGCGCCTCACCGGGGAGTTCGCCGCGGCCGCCAACCTCGATCCGGGCCAGGACATCCCGCTCTCCGCCGCGCTGGTGGTGTTCTACCGGCCGCACCCCCGGCTGGAGCTCTCCCTGCGCCTGCTGGCCCACAGCGGCAATCCCTACACGCCGCTGGATCCCGAACAGCCGTTCCGGCTGGAGCTCGACGCCAACACCCGCCAGCCGGTGTGGGAGGTCAACCCCGACATGGCGCGGCTGAACGGCCTGCGCGCCCCGTTCTACTTCAAGACCGACCTGCGCGCGGCCTGGACCTTCGAATTCTCGCGCTTTCGCCTGCAGCTCTACCTCGAGCTGATGAACGCCCAGTACCGCCGCAACGTGGTGGTGTACTCGGCCACCCGCGGCCGCCCGCCCGAGCAGGAGCCGCGCTTCGGGCCCATCTTCGAGCTGCCCATCATCCCCTTCATCGGCGCGCGCGCCTGGTTCTGAAAAGCAGCAGCAAGATCCCCAAATATGAAGAGCATACGGGCATGATCTTGGTCCTGCCAAGAGATCTCGTGAACCAGCTCGAGCGCCTGGTCGCGTGGCTAACGGAGCCAGCGTGACCAGGCGATGGTGTGATCTTGGGGAGGCTGGACGCGATGCCGCTAGAATCAGCGCGGCCCGGGGCCGCAAACCGAGCATTTTCCAAAAATGCGAATGCGCCCTTCTTCTTCGGGGAGGGATTTCTGGCTCGAACGGCCTGTTACAGCTTCAGGCCGCAGCACTCGAAGATCTGCTCCTTGAGCCCGCTGCAGCAGGTGTCCTCGCCGAAGTAGATGTCCCACAGCACCCGCGCGAACTCCGCCCCCGCCAGCACCGGGCCGAGCTCCTTGCCGTTCTGCTTGAGGCTGGTGCCGGTGCCGGGCAGGTAGAAGAACTCCAGCACCGTCCCCTCCTTGCACTCGTCCTTGAAGTAGTTCATGAACACATCGGACTGCTTCTTGAGCTCGGCCGAGGGGTTCTTGGGCATGTGCTCCTTGAAGGACTCGGAGATGGTGTTCGCCATCTTCTCGGCCGAGACGTCGCGCAGCATCTTGAGCTTGAGGTACTTGGGCTCGTCGGCCGCCACCAGGGCCTTGGGATCGCACTTGCCGGACTCGGAGTAGGCGCCCATGGTGTACACCCCCACGAACCACTTCTTGCGCTTGCCGGCCCCGACGAGCTTCATGGTCTTGCCATCGATGGTGACCGTGGCCGGGTAGTCGTGCCCCTCCACCGTGATCCCCAGCGCCAGCGCGGGCACGAGCAGCAAGGCGATTCCCAACGCAACTCTTCTCATGATCGACCCCTTGGTTTTCCCGGGGACCACCAGCGCACCCCGGGGTTGGTTCTTTGCGGCGCTCCCGTCGTACGCGCCAATCTACAGGAAGCGGCGGGCGGCTTCAAGCACCTCGGCCGGGGTGACGCGCCGCAGGCACTCGCGCTCCGGGCAGTCGTGCATCTGCTCGTCGGCGCACGGCGAGCACGGCAGGCCGGCGCGCAGCACCGCCACCCGCGCCCCGCGCGGAGCGGACCGCCGCGGGTCGGTCGGGCCGAAGATGGCCAGGGTGGGCCGGCCCAGGAGCGCCGCGAGGTGCGTCGGCCCGCTGTCGTTGCCGATGACCAGCCGGCAGCGTTCGAACAGCCCGGCCAGGGTGAGCGGCGGGTCGTCCCGCAGCACCGGCGGCGCGGGCGGGCGGAGCTGCGCCAGGGTCTCGGCCACCGCGGCCCG
>CAZLNM010000078.1:0-24983 GCA_964561025.1 uncultured Myxococcales bacterium | reverse complement strand
AATGGCGCACGGTTTTCACGCGCCGCGGGTCGATCCCGGGTCCCGCTTGCAAACATGTTCCGCTCTTCGGCATCACCACGGGACTTATGCGAACCGCTCGAAACGGTCCTGATCCGCCTTGCAGATGGGGCACTTCAGCGGCGGCTTCGGCCGCGCGCACAGGTAGCCGCACACCACGCAGCGCCACACCGGGATGCCCGAGCGAGTGAACCCCACCAACTCCTCCCGGTGCTCCTCCCCCGGGGCCGTGCCCGACGGTTCCGGACGTTTCTCCCCCCGCCGCTCCGGCACCGGTTTTTGCTTGCGCTTCCCCTCGGCCACCGCCTGGGACACGTACAGGCCGCAATAGCAACCTCCGTGCTCGACCAGGTCGTCATCGCGGTAGTCGCAGGGGCAGATGATGTCGCGGTCCTTCTCGCGGGTGCCGTCCGCCAGGCGGCAGGGACAGGCCATGTACCCGTAGCGCGCCTGGTTGACAAGCAGGCCCTCCATGAGATCGAGCACCAGCTCGCGGTCGGGGTTGAGAAGATAGCCCCCCGCCTCGGCCTCGCGCTGGAGCTTGAGCCTGAGCTTCTCGGCCTCTTCGCGGCTCATAGCCCGAGCGCCTCGCGCAGCCGCTCCTCGTCGAAGCCGACGATCACCACCTTGTCGTCGATCACCACGGTGGGGTAGCTGCGCCGGGGGTTGTGCCGCAGGACCTCGGCGGCCACGCGCTCCTTCTCCGGCCCGGTGAGGAGATCCACGTCGTCGCAACTGAAGGCCTGGCCGTGCTCCTCCAAAAATTTCTTGGTCTTGCGGCACCAGCCGCAGGTCGACAGCGCGTACAGGTGGATCTTGTGGGCCATGCGCGGCTCCTTCAAGTCACGGTTGTCTTCGGCTCACGGCCCGCCGAAGAGGCGCATCACCAGGTTCAAGAAATCTGGCGCCGGCAAAAAGGTCATGCGCCGGCCCCCCAGCTCCACGTCGGCGGCCACGGTCATCTCGACGGGCTTGCCGTGCCCGTGGCCCGGGACCTTCTGGCCGGAGACCTTGGTGCCGTTGCGCGAGTTCATGTCCTGGATGAAGTACCGATTCACGTGGTCCACCTGGACGAAAGCGTGGATGGCGGAGACCGAGGCGTCGGGGATCACCACGTCGTTCGACTCGCTCTGGCCCAGCCAGATGACCTCGTCCACGCTGTCGGCCTTGCGCCGCAGCGGGAAGACCAGAAAATCGTGGCGCGGGTTGAACGGGACGTCGGCCACGGTGCTGGGCGTCTCGATGTTGAGCGTCGTGCCGTCGAGCGCGCGCGGCTCGAGGCGCTGCAGCGGGCCGTGGTGAAGAAGGAACGCCCCGCCGTGTTTCTCGGCGAAGGCCTTGGCGTCGAGGGTCCGGCTGTCCTCGGCGAAGTCCGCAAGGCACATCACGGAAGAACTCTTGGTAGCCACCGCCTCCATGCCGACCTCCCCGGAACACAACTGAAATGTCTTATCCGTCTCCCTACCAGAGAAGTCAAGAGCCAGACGCATACTCGTCAAAGACGCCTGGTCGCGGGGCCCCTGGAGCCAGCGCGACCAGGCGAACGTGCGAAACCTTGTGACCAAGGGATAGCTGTCGCTCCAGGACGAAGTATCTGGTACGCTGGGGGTGGCACGCTGGAGTTGTTCCCAAGCGGAAGGTGGATTCATGCGTGGCGCGATCGCGTTTTTGTGCCTCTTCGCTCTCTCTTGCCGGGGCACGGTGAGCGGCACCCAGGACGGGAGCCCCGATGTCACCGAGGAGCCTTCACCCGCGGACGGCGACGGGGGTGTATCCGACGACGCCGGCCCGGGGCCGGACGACGGCGGGATCACCCCCGACGATGGCGGCGCGGCGACAGATGACGGAGCGGCCGGTCCCGACGGCGGCGACGCCTCCGGCGACGACGGCGGGCCGGCAGGCGAGATCATCCCGATGGAGCGGCGGGTGATCTGGGAAGGTCAGGTGGGCATCCCCGGCGGCATCCCCGCGCGCGCCACCTGCTGCGCCAACCTGCGCGCCTCGGACTTCGGCGACGGCACGGCCGATGCCACCGCGGCGATCCAGGGCGCGCTGGACGGCTGCGCCCCGGACCAGGCGGTGTGCCTGTCGGCGGGGACCTTCCGCCTCACCGCTACGGTCTTCGTGCGCGACCGCACCACGCTACGCGGCGCCGGCATGGGCCAGACCATCTTGAGCTACCAGGGCCCCCCCGGTGGGCGCTCCGCCATCGCCTTCACCAACTGGCCCAACTTCGACTCGGCCGCCCACGTGGCCGTCACCGGCGGGGCCGTCAAGGGCTCCACCCGCGTCACCGTAGCCGACGCCTCCGGTGCGACCACCGGGAGCGTCATGCTCATCGACCAGCTCAACGATGGCGATTTCGTCGATCCCGACGGCGTCGAGGGCAAGTGCACCTACTGCGGCCGGGCGAACGGAGACCGCACCCTGGGCCAGCTCGTCGAGGTCACCTCCGTCAGCGGCGACCAGGTGAGCTTCAACGTGCCGCTCTACTGGAGCTACGACCCGGCGCGTACGCCCGAGGCCACCTTCGTGCCGGCGCGGCGCATACTGCGCTGGGCCGGCCTGGAGGATCTCACCCTCACTCAGCCCCAGGTATCGGTGACCTACCTCGTCGAGTTGCAGGGCGCCCAGTACTGCTGGCTGAAGGACGTCGAGGTGCAGAACGTCGACTGGCGGGCGGTGTGGGTCCTCGGCAGCCTGCAGAACGAGATCCGTCGCGGCTACTTTCACCACAGCATCAACGGCTACGGGCGCTCCCACGGCTACGGCGTGCTGCTGGACATGTTCTCCTCGGCCAACCTGGTGGAGGACAACATGTTCTACTCGTTGGACGGCGGGTTCATGATGACCGCCGGCGGCGCCGCGGGGAACGTGCTGGCCTACAACTACATGCACGAGGCGCGCTTCGACGACCCCTGGTGGGCCACCGCCAGCCCGTGCCTCAACCACGCCCCGCACCCCATGATGAACCTGTGGGAGGGAAACGTCGGCTACCAGCTCAGCGCCGACTTCATCCACGGCTCCTCCAGCCACAACACCGTCTTCCGCTCATTTTCGCGCGGTTTTCAGAGCGAGACCATCACCTCCAACAACAACGCCGTCGAGCTGGCCACCAAGAACTACTACTACAACGTCGTCGGCTGCGTGCTGGGGACGGAGGGCCGCTCCAACCGCTACGAGGCCCTGCCGGGCCAGGCGTACAGCAACACCGAGATCGTCATCTGGGCGCTGGGGATCATGCACGGAGTCGACGACGCGCGGGTGGCCCAGACCCTGCTGCGCCACGGGAACTACGACCTGGTGAACCGCCGGACCACCTGGGACCCGGCCATCCCCGCCCGGGCCCTGCCGGCCTCGCTGTATCTTTCCGGCAAACCCGCCTGGTTCGGCGACGTCCCCTTCCCGCCCATCGGCCCCGACGTCACGGGCCTGATCAACAAGATCCCGGCCCAGCTCCGTTTCGAGAGCCTGCCGTAGCGTCGCTCGCCCTCACCCGCCCGCGAGGTGGGCGATCTCGCCGGCGAAGGACTCCAATGCGGCCCAGTCGGTGTAGACGTGGTCCTTGCTGGTGTCGGTGTCGCCGCCTTCCTTGCGCTGGATTCGTCATCCGGGCCAGGAGAATCCGCGTCGCATCTTACGCCCGAAGCGTTTCTCCCCGGGATTTGCCTAAAAGCATCAAATCAGTACTATTTCCCGAAGGAGGAGCCCACATGGCCTCACGGAATCGCCGACTTCCCTGCTTGCTCGTGGCATATTTTCTGACCGGCGGCCTTGGAGGTTGCGCGACCGGCACCACCTCTTCGCTCCGGCCCGGGATGGTGACCGATGCCAAACGCAGCACCATCGGCAAGAAGATCATCTTGCGGGTGGAGCCGCGCGAGTACCGCGAGGGCCACGCCATCGGCGAGGGCGCGGGGAAACGGCTCAGCCTGGGCCAGGACATGAAGAAGATCCTCCAGCAGGACCTGGCGGCGGCCTGGGCGCTCCCCGACTCGGTCATCGACGCCTTGCCGGGACAGGCACCGGGGGAGCACCTGGTCACGGTGACCATGGACTGGGTGCACGTGGAATGGCCGGAAGGAATACCCATTATCGGCTCGCGAGCCACCGTCTCGGCCCAGGTCAGGGGCACGGTGACGGTGCAGCGGGCCGCGAGCGGCGAGGAGGTGTTCCGGCAGCAGTACGTGGGCGAGGCGACCGACGACTTCATGGATTACCGCTACATCGCCACCTTCCAGCAGTGGCAGGGCGTGCTCGACCTCGCCTACCAGCGCTTCTTCAAGCAGATCGTCGAGGACAACAGGCTGACCGATCTCTTGCAGTCCTCACCCGCCAAACCTCAAATGCAGGAAGAACCGCGCCCGGTCGCGCCCAAGATCGGGCCGGTGGTGGCGGTGTTCGACGTGGTCGATCGCGCCCGCAACCGCAACCTGGACCAGGTCACGCGCTACCTCCAGACCGCGCTCACCCAATCCCTCGGCTTCCGGGTCATTCCGCGCGACCAGATCCGCGCCCGCCTGGTCGAGGAGAAGAAGGACACCTACAAGGAGTGCTACGACCAGTCCTGCCAGATCGAGCTGGGCCGGGCCCTGGCGGCGGAGAAGATGCTGGTCACCGAACTCCTCCAGGTCGGCGAAGAGTGCGTCATCACCGCCACCCTGTTCGACCTCAAGAGCGAAACCTCCGAGCGCGCCGCCAACGCCCGCACCGGCTGTTCCGACGCGGGTCTGCTGAACTCCATCGATCAGATAGTAAAACAACTGGGAGCGGATTCTCGATAGCATTCCGCACCAGCGCGCTTTCGAGCGCATCCCGATCGCGCGAGCTTTCGCGCAGGCCACATGGCCCCGCGGCCGATCGCGAGAAAAGATGTGCATGCAGAAACGTGCGCTGCGTCACATACCCGGCCCTCTGAAAAAACAAGGCTGGTTCCGTCCCGAATGATCGTACTCCTCTCCCTGAAAGGAGACCGGAATGAGAACGCGATGGACCATGATCTCGATGTCCATGATGGCCGCGCTCTGGCTCGTCGCCCTGCCCGTCCGGGCCGGCGACATCGAGCTTCGGCTCTCGGTGCCGAAGCCCGAGATCACCCTGGACGAGCGGGGGTATGCCCACGTCCACATCCGCGGGTTCCTCAACCTCGGTCACGCGGGGGAGCCCGAGCTTCCGGTCGGCTCGCTGCAGGCGCTCATCCCGGCGGGCGAGCGGGTGGAGTCGGTGACCTTGCTCCCGTCCGAGCCCGTCGAGATCCCGGGAAGCTTCACGGTGGCTCCCAAGCAAGTCCCCTGGCCGCTCTCCAAGGGCGCGCCGCCTTTCTCGCCGCCGGATGCGCGCATCTACGCCAATGCGGCCGCCTTCCCGCAACGCCTGTTCTCCGCCGGACCGGTGCAGAACCTCCGCGGCTTCGCCATCCAGCCCGTGACCCTGCGCCCGGTGGTCTACAGCCCGGCCGCCAAGAAGCTCTACTACTTCCCGTCGCTGGCGGTCCGGGTGCGGACCACGCCCGACTTGAAAAACGCTCTCCCCTCGGATCTGTACCGTGGCTTCGGGCGCGACTTCGAGGTGGTTCGCGCGCAGGTGGCCAACCCCGAGGCGCTCTCGAGCTATCGCGCCCGCGCCGAGGACACCAAGCTCGACTACCGCTACGTGGTCGTCACCAGCCAGGCGCTGGCGAACTGCCCGGGGCCGAACAACCTCCAGGCGCTGCTCGCCGAAAAGCAGGCGCGCGGCATCACCACCCTGGTCAAGTCCATGGAGGAGATCCGCACCGGCTACAGCGGCGCCGACGACGCCGCCAAGGTGCGGGCCTTTCTCCTGGATATGTACCAGAACGCCGGGGCCGACTGGGCGCTGCTCGCCGGCGACGCCGACCTCCAGGTGGTGGGCGGCGAGACCCAGGCCCCCATCGTGCCCGTGCGCGGGCTGTGCTGCTACCTGGACAGCTACACCGGCGACACCAACATCCCCTCGGATCTTTACTACGCCGCCCTGGACGGGACCTTCAACTCGGACGGCGACGGCTGCTGGGGCGAACAGAACGACGGGACCGATCTTCTGGCCGAGCTGTGGGTGGGCCGCGTGCCCGCGGACAACTGCACCGAGATCGCCAACTTCGTGCAGAAGACGCTCAACTACCGCGCCGCCAGCGGCGACTGGCTGCGCAAGACCTACATGGTCGGCGAGTGGCTGTGGGACTACTACCCCGGCAACAACTTCGGCTACGACTTCCTCAAGGACGTCCACTACTCCTCGACCACCGACGGCTACGACACCAAGGGCTTCTCCGAGAGCACCTTCTACCAGGTCACGGTGATGGACGATCAGTTCGAGGACGGGCCCAACTGCTCGGGCCAGCCGAGCCCGTGCTGGTCAGCCCAGGAGATGCTGGCGGTGCTGAACGGCGGCAACCACATCATCAACCACCTGGGGCACTCCTACACCGACTACAACATGCGCCTGTACTGCAACGACCTGGCCTCCCTCACCAACACCCTGCCCTTCTTCGAATACTCCCAGGGCTGCTACCCCGGCGCCTTCGACAACCGCGACGACCAGGGCGGGGTGATGAGCCAGGACTCGTTCTCCGAGTACATGGTGCTGGGAGCGCGCGGGGCGTTCGCGGCCATGCTCAACACCCGCTACGGCCTGGGCTGGTACTCGAACTACGAGCATCGCTACTTCTGGGACGCGGCCTTCCGCGAGAACAAGGCCCAGGTCGGCGAGATGCACGCCTACTCGCAGGCCAAGATGAGCCCGGTGATCTGGACCGACACCGGGGTGCAGTGGGTGTACTACGTGGCCAACATCTTCGGAGATCCCGAGGTGACCATCCACGGCATCCTGCCGCTCCAGGGCCCGTTCCTCAACTTCCAGAGCCGGGAGATCACCTCGGACGGAACCACCCCGGCCGTGCCCGGCCCCGGCCGCCACATCGTCATGCCCATCACCCTGAGGAACATCGGCACCGCGAGCGCGAATGGCATCGTAGCCACGCTCACCACCTCGAGCCCCCAGGCCACCATCACCCAGGCGAACCCGACCTTCGCCGCCATCGCGGCCGGCGCCAGCGGCCGCTCCACTGTCCACGCCGCCTTCGACATCTCGAACGCGGCGGCCGACGGCACCGTGCTCGACTTCTCGCTGGCCTGGACCGCGGCGGGTGGGTACTCCGGCACGGTGCGCTTCTCGGTGAGCGTCCAGCGGGCGCGCATCGTGTACCTGGCCCACACCGTCGACGACTCGGCCGGCGGCTGCGACAGCGACGGAGTGGCCGACGCCGGCGAGCCGGCGGTGTTCGCCATCACCCTCCAGAACCAGGGCAGCGCCGCAGCGAACAACGTGGTGGCGAACCTCACCGCCTCGAACTGCAGCATCACCGGGCCGGCCAACGTCGGCTCCATCCCCGCCGGTGGCACCGCCCAGGCGAGCTTCAGCGTGACGCCGGGCGGGAGCATCGCCTGTCCCGCGCTCGCCTGGCCCTTCTCGCTCAGCATCCAGGCCGCGGAGCTGCCCCAACCGGATACATCAAGTTTCGCGGCGGACCTCAACGCCGACATCCAGCAGTCGCTCTTTCTCGACGACATGGAGGGCAGCACGCCGAACGGCTGGACGCACTCGGCCTCTATCGGCACCGACGACTGGGCCAAGGCGACCACCTCCTACCACTCGCCCAGCCGCGCCTGGTTCTGCTCGGATCCGGGCACCAAGTCGGAGAAGTTCCTGCGCACGCCGGCCTTCACCATCGGCGGCAACACCCAGATGTCCTTCTGGCACCGCATGGAGAGCGAGGCCAGCTACGACGGCGGGGTCATCGAAATCTCCGTCAACGGCGGGGCCTTCCAGGATCTCGGGGCCGTCATCACCCAGGGCGACTACAACGACACCGTGGATCCGTCCACCGATTCCACCCTGGTGGGACGCCGGGTCTGGGCCGGCACCGTCGCCTGGCAGCAGGTGCGGGCCGACCTCTCCTCCTTCGGCCCGGCCAGCGTGGTCATCCGCTTCCGCTTTGCCAGTGACGCCTACGTGGCAGGCACCGGCTGGTGGATCGACGACTTCTCCATCGACACCCGGAGCGCCAGCTGCCAGCAGCAGAGCTGCAACCAGGCGCCGGTAGCGAACGCCGGTCCGGATCAGAACGTCCAGAGCGGCACGCAAGTCCGCCTCTCGGGCAGCGCCAGCGACCCCGGCGGCCTGCCGCTCACCATCACCTGGAGCCAGACCGCCGGCCCCGTGGTCACCCTGAGCGACACGCACTCGCTGAGCCCGACCTTCACCGCGCCGGCGGTGAGCAACTCCGCGACGCTCACCTTCCTTCTTACCGCCAGCAACGGCCAGACCCAGGCCAGCGACAGCGTGAATGTCACCGTGTGGAACTGCAACGACAACGAGCCGTGCACCAACGACAGTTTCACCGGCAGCGGCTGCAATCACGCGCCGCTCGCCGACTGCACCGCCTGCGGCGCGGGCGGCGCCTGCATGAGCGGCGTCTGCCAGGCCAGCGGCCCGGTGGTGTGCGACGACGGCAACGCCTGCACCCGCAGCGACACCTGCCAGAACGGCCAGTGCGTCGGCGCCGAGCCGGTGGTGTGTCAGCCGCTAGACGCCTGCCACGACGCGGGCACCTGCGACCCGGCGAACGGCGCCTGCTCCAACCCGCCCAAACCCAACGGGAGCCCCTGCGATGACGGCAACGCCTGCTCTGTGAATGACGCTTGCCGCTCTGGCGTGTGCGTCCCCGGAGAGCCGCGAACCTGTCCGGCGCCCGACGATTGCCACCTGAACGGCACCTGCGATCCGGCGACCGGCCAGTGCTCGAACCCCGAGAAGCCCAACGGCACGCCGTGCGACGATCACAGCGTCTGCACCGAGAACGACCAGTGCCGCTCCGGGGTGTGCACCGGCAGCGCCACCGTGACCTGCACTCCGCCCGATGCTTGCCACGGCGCGGTGTGCAACCCGCAGAGCGGCGGCTGCGAGTACCCGGCGCTCGACGACGGCACCCCGTGCGACGACGGCGACGCCTGCACGCAGAACGACGCATGCCAGGCCGGCGCCTGTACGGCGGGAGCGCAGAAGGTATGCGAGGCGCAGGATTCCTGCCACGAGGCCGGCACCTGCGACCCACAGTCCGGCGAGTGCTCGAATCCCGTCAAGGCCGACGGCGCCGAGTGTGACGACGGCGACGGCTGCACCCAAGGCGACACCTGCCGGGCCGGCACCTGCACCGCCGGCGAGCCGGTCACGTGCCAGGCGCAGGATGCCTGCCACGAGGCCGGCAGCTGCGACCCGCTGACCGGCGCCTGCTCGAACCCGGTCAAGGCCGACGGCAGCGCCTGCGACGACGGCAACGCCTGCACCCGGGCCGACGCCTGTCAGGCCGGCGTGTGCACCGGCGCCGATCTTGTGACCTGCCAGCCGCCCGACGAGTGCCACCAGGCCGCCTGCAACACCGCAAGCGGCGCGTGCGACGTCACCGCCAAGGCGGACGGGACGGAGTGCAGCCGGGGGACGTGCCAGAACGGCGTGTGCACCGAGGAGTCTTCGTCAGGGTCGGGCTGCGGCTGCGCCACCGGCGCCTCCTCCCCCGCCGGGGCCTGGCTGCTTCTCCTGCCGCTGTTCTCGCTGCGCCGGCGCCGCGCTTCCATCAGGTAGGCGCGCCTCACTCGCCTGCCGCCCACAGGGTATTCTCCTCACCCTCATGTCGCGTGCGTCTGGCTGCTGGGCCACCAGAGCCAGCGCAGCCAGACGCAGAATGGAAAATCGCTGTCCGACCCATGAGCCACCATAGCCTGCACTGGTGATTGCGCGCTTGGGTCGCGGCCAGCGGCTATGCTAGGCTGCAACGGATGCGACGAGTTGCTTTCTTTCTGGTCTGGGTGGCGAGCACCACCCTTTTCGCCTGTCACGAAACCCGGCCGGTGGTATCCCCGGCCGCGCCAAGCCCCACCGTTCGGCCTGGCGAGGATGGATCCGCGCCGGACATTCGAGGGTACCTCTCGCGGGTCTTGCGTTGGGCCTTGGCGCCCTGCGGCGCGGGGCAGTCTTGTGAAACCTGGAACGGCCTCGGGGACAAAAAGCCGCTCGACCCGGACGACGGCCTCTACCGTAAACACGCTCACCTGTTCAGCCGCGGCTGCGGCCTTTCCGGAGAGCCGGCGCCCGCGGTGCCGCTGGGGAAGCTCGTCCCATGGGACATCGACGGGGACGGCCGGAGCGAGCTGGTCTTCGCCGGCGGCTGCTCGCCGGAGCCGTATTTCGTAATCCTCACCGGCGGTCCGGACGTCTTTACGAAGTGGCGGGAGTTTTCGGGCCGTTTGTTGGGGATAGAGGTTGACGATGGCCGACTGATCTTGGCCGCCTCGCGAGAAGGCTACGGTGTCGAACGGGACAGCGGACTCATCTTTTGGGATTGTTTGCCTGGCGCTCCAGAGCGTTGCACGGAGATCGCGTTTCGCTGGGCCAAAGAGCTGTCCGGCGATCTTCCCGTGCGCGCCATCCGGCCCTGCGCCGTCGTCCGGGACAGTGCGCTCCGCACTTCCCCGGCCATCGACGATACGCCCGAGGAGAGCGGCATGGGGTTCGACTGGCCGGGCAACCTCTATCAGACGCTGGCCGCCGGATCGGAAGGCTGGGCGCTCGCCGAAGTGAAAGACAAAGAGGGCCGGGCCTGGTCGCTCCTGGCGTTCGGCGCGCCCCCGGCCGCGGAAGACCTCATCGCATCCGTGCTCCGGCCGTTCCTGGCGCGCCGGCCGGGCACGCCGGCGGCGGGGGGCCGCGCGGAGTGGATGCTGGGGTGGCTGCCGTCCGAGACGCTGGGCTGCGCTCCCGCGCTCAATCCATGAAGGCGAAGCCGGACTTCACCTGCTCCGACGGAAGCGCCTGGCTGTTGCGCTCGCGGCTGATGATCAAGGCGTAGAAGGTTCGGTCGCGCGTCGCGAAGTACGCGTCCACCCCGCCGATGAACTTCCACGACAGGTGCTGGGCGGGCAGGCCACCCAGGGTGCTGGCCTCACGCTTGGGCTCTCCGAAGTTCGTCTCGCGCAACTTCTCGCGGAGGATCTTCTGTATGAAGTCCATGAACCAGCTCTCGTCCTGGCCCATTTGCAGGGCGCACAGAGCGAGCACCAGCACCGCCTGGCCCCGGTGCTCCCAGTGATACAGCGCGCCGATGGAACCGATCCCGGCGGGCGTCTTGTCGGAGAAAGACCAGTCCGCCGAGGGTGGTGAAAACGAGAACCCGAAGCGCCGCTCGCGAAGCACATGCCCGTCCCGGTCCTTGGGCACAAGGCCCTCCGGATCCAGGGCAAACCCCGCGAACACGGCCTTCACCACGTCCTCGGCGGCGGCAACGTTGTCGGGCATGCCCCACACGTGGATCTGGTAGGCGCGATCGCCGGACACCGCCGTGGCCACGCGGTAGCGGAGGCGCAAACCGTCGCGATCGATGACGCCCTCCGCGAGACGGCCGGAGACCGTACCGAACTGGATGGGGGTGGACTTCGGCTTCACCTTGTCGAACAGACCCTCCACCACCACCGTGTGGTACACCGCGGGCTGGCTGCCCAGGCTGGGCTCCCCCACCACCAGCCCGAACAACCCCAGGGCGGGCTCCTCGAAATACAGGCAGGCCACCGCGTTGATCCGCCGGGCGTCCTCGCCGACCATGATGCGCCAGTTGCCGCGGGGCTTCTTCCAGGTGAAGCGGTTTTCGAAGTCGAGATAGGCGCCCCGGCGCAGCGCGAAGGTGGCCCCGATCTGATTTTGCGTGTCGGGCCCGGCCTCCAGCTCGGCCTGCAGCGCGGCGGCCTCCTCGGCCGACATGAAACGCAGGTAGCCCAGCGCCTCGGGGACGAGCTGCTGCAGGCGTTCGGCGTGGCCGGCCATGGACCAGGCGAGCACCTGCATGCACACGTCGCCCTCGAAACGTATGGCGTGCCAGTACTCCATGGCGGGCTCGGCCTGGGTGCGAAAGCGCGTGAACTCGAGCGGCTGGCCCGCCAGCGCGCCCTTCCACGTCCCCAGCGGCGAGGGCGCCCCGACGTTCTTCATGGTGTCCCTGGCGATCTTGGCGGCGAAGGCCTTGCGGTCCACGCCTGAGGCCCGCTCGAAGATCAGGATGAAATAAACCCCCTCCCGGTTGGCCACCAGGCCTACCTCGGCGCTGCTGTTCATCTGGGAAAGCTCGGTGCCGATGACCAGGCGGAACGCGCCGGCCGGCTGGACCCGCAACCGGTACGAGGCGCTCTCGAACACGCCGTTCTTCACCCGCCAGCCCACGCCGGTGGTGTCCGGGGTGGCGCGCGCGCCGGTGCGGCCGCGCACCTCTCCGGGCAGCAGCTGGAAGGCGTCGAAGAAGGGCATGAAGGCGGCGCCCGAAGCGTCAGTGGCCGAGGCCAGGCCCCAGGCCATGAGCTGGTAGGCGTGGCCGCCGTTCAAAAAGAGCAGACACTGAAAGCGCGCGCGCATGCCGTTGGTGATCCCGGTGACAGAAAAGCGCAACGCGCTCTTCTGCTGAAACTGGACCTCCTCCATCTCTCCCGCCTGCTTGTCCTCCAGGGGCATGTTGTCCAAGAGCAGCTTTCCAAAGGCGCGCAGCTCCGCCTCGGGCGCCGGCTCCACGATCACCACGCCGAAGATGCCGGCCGGGCTCATGGCGCCGGCGGAGGCGTCCGGGACAATCTTCTGGACCTCGCTCTCGTTGAGGACGCGCCAGCCCGGCCCTGGACGGGAGAGCGAAAAACGATAGTCCTCGTCGACGTGCGCCGAGGCATCCGCCAGGACGCCACCCGCCTGCGTCGCCTTCTCCGGCGAAGGCCCTTCTTCCGGCGCCTCTTTCTTGCACGCGCCTAGAAGACACAACCCGACGAGGATCGCCAACTGCCGGTATCTCATGACGGGCCCACCTTTCTGCGGTTTCGCCGCATGGACTCCTTGTAGACGGAAAAACCCTGCGCCGCAACCCGGGAGAAAGCGATTTTTCTTGCTCCTCTGGCCACGATGCACCGGGGCAGGCGCGACCAGGCACACTCGACGGAGCGAGATGCAACGACCCGGCAAGTTGTGTCATGGCCAGGTACTGCGCTAACATGACTCGCCGGGAGGACGAAGTCATGCGAACGACACCGGCGGGCGTGGCGTTGTTGGTAACGGCTCTCGTCGCTCCGGGCTGCGGGAAGGAGAACTCGACGGAAGCGCCGCAGGTCTTTCGCGTCGCCCACCAGTTGCTCACCGTCAGCGACTCGACGCCCGCGGACATGCTGCTGGTCATCGACGACTCTTTGAACATGAAACCCTTCCAGGGCGCGCTGGTGACCGAGCTTGCCGTGCTGCGGGATCTACTACGCGCCCTACCCGCGACTTGCCGGCCCTGGCGCCTGGGTGTCCTTACCACCAGCGGCGACGGCGCCCTGTCGACGCGGCTGGGAACGCTCTCCTGGCAGGACGATGCGCCTTCCGTGACGTTGCGCGACGAGCCCGCCTGCCGGGTGATCGGGCCGGACAACCTCGACTGCCTGTACCGCCCCGACAACGCCTCCGGCCTGGGGTTGCCGGGTTTCTCCGGCGGCGCCTACCCGCGCGGCCTGTACGCGCTCGAGCGCTTCCTCGATGGGACCGAGGCGGCGGAGTTCCTGCGCCCCGAGGCGTCGCTGCTCGTGGTGATGATCTCCGCCTCGGAGGATTGCGGCGCCCCGGGCGAGGTGGCGGAGGATCTTCCCGGCATGGATTCGCGCATCTGCTCCTACGCCGCCAAGGGCGTCGGCCCGGACGGCGCCTCCAGCCATCCAAGCGACCCGCAGCACCGTCCCTACGCGCTGGCGCCCGTCGCCAGGCTCGTCCAGAAACTCCAGATGCAAAAACAAGACCGGGCCGGTCTCGTCAAGGTCCTGGTCGTGACCGGCGTCGCGGACGCGGCGCACCCCGAGCAGGCCGCCATCGAGTACCTGGGCAGCGATCCCGGCGCGCCGGTCCGGCCGGCGTGCGCCTTGGCGGGCTGTGCCGCCGGCGCGTGCGACGCCGCGCCTGGCACGCGGCTCCTCGAGCTCGCGCGCTCGTTCTCACCGGACGGGTTCACCTCGTCGATCTGCCGCCCCGAGGAGTTCGGCGGGGGCATTCAGCCGCTGCGTTCATTCGTGTCATTCCCAGAATTCATCGCGCTGTCCCGTCCCGTTCTCGATCCCGCGCTGATTGCGCTTCTCGCGAATGACATCCCGCTGCCCCGTCGAAGCTGCGCCGACCGGGAGGACATCCGCTCCTGTGGTGAGCCTGGCGATCCCGCCTGCGATTGCGTGGAGACCGTCGTCTATCAGCCGCCGGACAACCCGCCCGAACCAGAGGCGCCCCACGGCCGGCTGGTGTTTACCGTGCGCCTTCTCGAGCGGCTGCTGTGCTCCCGTTCCCCCGGAGAATCCTTGCGTTGCGACTTCGTCTTCGCCACGCCCTGACGGTGTGAGCCGCCTGCGAACAGGCTCCGCTCACGCCGGGCGCGGCAGGCGCGCGCGCCACACCAGACCGAAGATGGCCACGAAAGCCGCCAGCACCTCGACGGGCGCCAGCGTGAGGGCCACCAGGTCCCCCGAGGCGGGCAGCGAAAAGATGCTGTTCAGCCACAGGGTCGCGGCCGCGAAGGCGATCCCCAGGCCTGCCCCGATCCACACGAGCGCCGTGGCGAAGCGGCGGGTCATCCGCCCCGCGCAGGCCTTGACGATGCCCACGATGGCAAACACCAGGAGCGCAAGAAAACAGATGATGCCCATGGGCCAGACGATGAGCAGAAACCCGAGCCCACCGAGGTTGTCCGCGCGGACCGGACCCGAGAGCAGGGTCAATGCGACGACCGTTGCCGTCTGGAGAAGTTTTCCATGGGCTTCTGGTGACATGATGGCGGAGTACCATTGGCTCACGACCCGGTCAAGCCGCCGGATTGGCGCGGCTGCTTTCCTGGCAGGGTATGACGGTGTACCCTTGCACTGGCCTGGAGGCCTTCGATGGGATCGCCCTACTCGACCTGGATGCGTTGGCTACCCTTTCTGTCGCTCGTGGCCGCCGGCCGCCTGCTCGCCGCCTGTGGCGAGGCTCCGGCGGATGCCCCCGAGCCGTATCTCTGGCCCCGGCCGGAATTCCCGGCGCTCGAGGGCCCGATCTTCGACGAACTCGCGTATCTTGGCGACGTGAGCTCGTGGGCCGCGGGCGGGTGTGGGCCGGGACAACCGCACGACGCCGGGCACATGGGGGACTTCGGCGTCGGGAACGGGCATGTGTTCGCCCTCTCCGGCTACGCCTGCCCGCTGAACACGCTGCACACCATGGCCGGTCCGGACTACCAGCAGGAGGCGTCGTTCTACCCGGACACCTGGTTCGAGGTGTTCGCGGACGAAAAGCCGCTCGAGATCGCGCGCGGGTTCGTCTTTCGCCCCCGGCGGACGGCCGTGCTCATCAGCAGCGAGGAGGCCGGCGACCTCCGCTGGCACGCCGTCACCTTCGCGCCGCCCGGCGGCGGGCCCACCCAGCGCGCCCTGGTGCGCCTGGTCGAGATCCACAACCGCGCAAAGCAGCCCAGCCCCAGCTTGAGCGTGGTGACCCATGACGGCGACGCCAGCCGGGAAGGCCGCCTGCGCCGGCTCACCTGCCTTGCGCCGGCCCCTTGTCCGGACCCGTCCCGTGTGGCCATCGGCTCGCTCGGCGCGGGAGAGTGGAAGCGGCTCGTCTTCGCCTACCTCACCGGCCGCGACGAGGCCGAGTGCCAGGAGACGCTGCTCGCCCTCCAGGGGACGGACCCGGCGACCCTCCTCGGCGCCACCCGCGACGCCTGGGAGCGGTTCTTTGACGGCGCGCCGCGCCTCGAGTCGCCGGACGTGCGCGTGGACGACCTCTTCGAGGGCGTGCTGGTCACGGTGCGCGCACAGCAGACATACCTCGGCGGGATCTCGCCCATGAGCCGCTACAGCCTGATGTGGATCCGGGACACGGCCGGCACGGTGCGGCTGCTCGCCCGGGCGGGCCTCTTCGAGGACGCCCGCGCCCTGATCGACTACTACCACCGCGCGGCCGCCGCCCGCGGCGACGTGAACAACGCGGTGGACCTGGACGTACCGGCCGAGCCGCCGCCGCCCGAGCCCGAGTGGGACGCGCTGGGGCCTTTCTCCGGACGCCAGGCCGCCGAGGGCCCCTCGTACATTCCCCTGATGGCGCACTGGTACGCCCGGGCCGCCGGCGACGCCGAGACGCCCGTGCGCCTGTATCCCATGCTGCGCCGGTGCCTGCTTTCGCAGACGCTGGACGAGCACGATCTTCTCACCTTCTCCGGGGACGAGACCTACCGGGCGGCCATGTCGCTTACGCTGGGGCTGCCCATCGAGCACGACTACCCCGGCTGCTGCCGCTCGGCCAACTCCTCGTTCTTGTTCGTGGCGGCGGCCGAAGCGCTGGCCGGGTACTCCCGCGCCGCGGGCCGGCCCGACGACGAGGAGCTGCTGCTCGGTCTTGCCGCACGGGTGCGCCAGGCCGCCGACGCGACGTACCGCCGGCCCGACGGCACCTTCGCCCCGTTCGTCGATCTCGGCCGGCCGGGGTACCTGCCACCCTGCTACGAGGATGTCTCCACCCAGCCGTTGTGGACGGGCTACCACTCCCCCGACGACGCGGCGGCCCGGGAGAACCTCGACGGCTGTGTCCGCTTGCTCGACAACGGCAACGGCTTTCTGCAGTCGCCGCTGCACCCCGATTATCAAGGGTACATGGGCCTCGACATCCGGCTGGGCGTCCACACCGGCATGACGCCGGGGTACTACCTCTACAACCTGGCCGCGGTGGACCATCCGCAACTGGAGGCGGCCTTCAACGCCCTGGGCACGGCGGCCTCGCCCTCGGGCAACTACTCGGAGTACCACATCTACGACGACCACTCGGTGCTGCAGCCGATCTACGACTCGAGCGGCTCACTCGGCGATCTCACCGCGCGCTACCGCCACTGGGAAGGCGCCATCGACATGGACGCGCTCCTGTTCGCGCTCACCGGCCTCGATTGTGACGGCGGCGCGCCCGAGGCGTCGCTCGCGCCGCGGCTGGTCAACGACTGGCCCCGCATGCGCTGGCGCAACCTGCGATGCGGAAGCGCCCGCTTCGAGCTGCTGGTCGAGGAGCTGGGTGGACGGCGCAGGATCACCATGAGCCCGAGCCAGGGCGAGCTTTCGGTCCGGCTCGCGGTGCCGCTTCCCGCCGCTTCGATCCGCTCCGTGTCCCGCAATGGAGAGCGCTTGCAAGAGAGCGACTACCGCATCCTGTCCTGGTTCGGCCTGTCGCGGGTCGAGCTTCTGGCCACCGTGGCCCTGGCCGGGCAGCCCGTGACCGTCGAGGTCGAATACCGCGTGGCAAAGTAAAAACGCCCGAGGCCGCTCTCAGCCGTGCACGAAGCGCCCGATCCGCCGGACGCGCTCGTCCTCTTGCGGGGTCAACGGGCCGGCGGGGAGGGCCGCCAGCGCCTCCTCCATCTGGGCGCTATCGCGGGGCCCGCACAGGCACACGTTGAAATCGGGGTCGGCGGTACCGGTTTCTGGGCCGCATCAATAAAAAGCGTCGGGGGGCGCGAGCTTGTTCACTTCCTCCGCTCGCGCGGCAGGCTCACTGGACCTTATAGGCGTCGCGCTCGAACCCTTGCTCTGTTCGCCGCAATCTCAAAAGCTGGTTGTGTCCTCCCACCCACACGTCGCCCGCCTCGTCGAGGAGCATGTCGTGCATGTAGGACAGGTCCCTAAGGTTGACCTTCTCGACGACCCGCTCGTTCTGCTTGAGCACCAGGCCGTTGGTGTAGTGCAACAACCACAAAAGCTCGCGCTTTCCGTCCCAGGCCACGCCCGTCCCCTTGGCGCCGACGCCGTCCTCGTGGATGAATCGCCCCGTGGAATCATCGAAGCGAAACATCCCCGCGTTGAAGTCCTCGATCCAGAACCGGCCCATCTCGTCCGTGCGAAAGGCCCGCGGATCCGAGCCCGGATACACCTCGCTCTTCAGCGCGATCCGCTCCTTGCCGCGGTAGATGGACATCAGAAAATCGATCCACCACAGCTTGCCGTCCGGGCCGACGGCGGCGTCGTAGGGCGAGCCGCGCCAGGGCGACTCGATGCGCTCGAAGCGATCCTGCCGCGCATCATAGGCGAAGGTCCTCCGCCCGTAGCGGGCCCAGAGTCTCCCTCCCGGCCCCAGCATCGGCGCATAGTAGGTGGCGTCGTTCGCCTTGTTCTCGAGGTAGCTGCGAAAGCCACCTCCGTCCCAGCGCACCACCTGCCGGTCGCACCCGGCGAACACGGCGTTGCCGAAGCTCACCAGGTGGCCACAGATGAACGCCGGGAAGATCGCCACGGGCTCTTTCTTCCCCGGCTGCCACACCACCACCCCGCCCTGCGTGCCGGCCACGATTTGTTGGCCGAGCCGCGAAAGCGAGTAGATCTGGTTGAGCGCTTCTCGCTCCTCGCGGCGGGCGGCGGGCGAGCCGGGGCAGTCCTTCTCGTAGAGCCCCATGTAGTGCTCGATCGACGCCACCGCCGCCGGCCGCAGGTTGCGCCGCTCGGGCGCGAAGCGTTCGAGCACCGCGGCGGACTCCCGGTACACCTGGCACCAGTTCTTGTCCATGGCCTTCTGCGCCCTCACCAGCGCGCGCACCATGGCGACGCAGAAGTCGTCGGGGAGCTCCCGCGCGGCGCTGTCGAGGAGTTCCTCGGGGGTGGCGCCCGGTAGGCCACGCGCGCCCTTGCGGATAGGTTTGAGCGTAAAGTAATCGTCCAGGGCCAGCAGGTACCCCAGCACCATGCGGTCCGCCGGCGAGATGTCCAGCACCCGCAAGCTCTCGAGCGACGTCTGCCGGGCACCGGCCAGCGCCCTGGCGAACTCCAGGCCGTTCTGCCGGCCCTCGAACTTCCACCCCAGCGCGTTGACCACCGCCGCCTTCTCGCCGGTGGGAGCGTTCGAAAGCAAGAAGGTCAGGACCTCGCCCGCGACGCGACTCGTTTGCGCCGCCTCCGCCACCGCCGGGACGTCGAGGTAGGCCGAGGCCAGGTCGGTGGAGGTGAGCGGCGAGTCGGCGCGCGAGTTCGCGGAGAAGACAAGCAGGATGGAGGCGCTGATGAGCCACGGGCTTTTTCGATGGAACACCTCTCTCATTATCAACCTCCATCCATCCGCCTGCTCAAGCGGCCTGTCTCGGCTGGCGATCGCGCAGTGTTTTTGTCATAGTACCCTTCGGTGATTGGCGTCAACCGTGCCATACGATGTTCGACGGAGAAAACCATGAGATGCCTTGCCCTGATGACCTTCGCTTTGCTGGTGGGCTGCGGCTCGAGCGGCGGAGACGGCGTGTGCGCGGACGACGGCGACGCGCGCGGGCCGGCGTGCCTGTGCCAGGTCGCGGCCCGGACGGAATTCGAGCTCGTCAGCAAACCGGGCGGCGCCTTCCCCGCGCCCGAGCGCGGCACCAAGTACATGACCCCCGTCCCGGGCGATCCGGCGCTGCTGCCCGCGCTGTGGCAGAACATCAACCGCTACGAGATCCACCTTTTGTTCCTCAAGCAGGTGTTCCCCGAGCGCTTCGCCGACCTCGACGAGCAGAAGTACCTCGAACTGGTCATGCTGCGAGACACGCGCAAGTACTACTCGGGCAACTTCTTCTCCTTCGCGCCGTCGGGGCAGGAGCCCTTCTACGGCTTCACGGTCTATACCGCCACCCGCTCCGAGGAGCTGCTGGAGGCCGCGGAGGTGAAGTCCATCTACGACGACCTCAAGGCGCATTTCACCGCCGGCGAGCTCCGCTACACCTTCGACCCCTACGACGCCATGGCCAAGGAGAAGGCCCGCGGCTGGACCGACCCGGGCTTTCCCATCTACTTCGCCGACTGAAGCCGACAGGTGAGGCGAAGCTGACCACGAGCCTTCCACCCAGCCGTTTCGAGGCCGTGCTGCTCGGCCTCGCCATCGGCGACGCCCTGGGCTTCCCCGCCGAGTTCCGCAGACGCGCCCAGATCCTCCAGGCCTTCGGGCCCGCGGGGCTGACCGGCTTCGTCGCCGTGCACGACCCGGCCTGGCCGCGGCGGCCGGCCATCCTCGGGCCCCGGCACCCGGCCGGAACCTACTCCGACGACACCCAGATGACGCTGGCCATGGCCGAGGCGCTGATCGAGGCTTGCGACGCCGACCTGGACACCTTGATGGGCGCGCTGGCCCGCCGCTTCGTCGCCTGGAGCGAGGCGCCGGACAACGATCGCGCCCCGGGCGACTCCTGCATGCGGGCCTGCCGGTACCTGGCCGCCGGCGTGCCCTGGGATCAGGCCGGCATCGCCGGGTCGAAGGGGTGCGGCGCCGCCATACGGGTGGCCCCGATCGGGCTCGCCTTCCACGCGCGCAAGGCCCGCCTCCTCGAGGTCGCCCGCGCCCAGGCGAAGCTCACCCACCGTCACGCCGCCGCGGGTGAAGCCGCGGCGGCGGCGGCCCTGTTCGTGGCCATGGGGCTTTTGGGCCACACGCCCGAGGCCATGTTCGCCGCGGCGCTCGCCGAGTGTGCGCCGCGCTCCCCTGATTTCAGAACCTGCTTCGAGAAGCTCCCGGGCTTGCGCGCGGCCGACCCGGCGCTGGCGCTGTCGAGCCAGGGCCTCGGCGAGGGATGGGTGGCCGAGGAGGCCGTGGCCGCGGCGCTGTGGTGTCACTGGCGAGCGCCGAACGACTTTCGCACCGCGGTGCTGCTGGCCGTCAACAGCGACGGGGACTCCGACTCCATCGCCTGCATCGCCGGGGGCATCTCCGCCGCGGTGAACGGGCTCGCGTCCATCCCCGCCGAATGGATCGAGAGCGTCGAGAACCGCGAGGGCCTGCGCGAAGTCGCCCGCCGCCTGCACGCGGCCTGCCAGGCGACCTGACGTCATGGCTCCGGCGCGAGCGGCGCCGATCCGCCTTCACTCTGCCCGCATCACGAAGAAGACGTACCCGTAGAGCCCGCGGTGCTTCTCGAAGAGCTCGATCTCGCGCTGGCAGTGCGCCGCCACCGACAGCGCCTCCGGTTCGCCGGCGTGGTCGTGGCGGAAGCGTTCGAGCCGGGCGGCCAGGGGGAAGTAGTAGTTCTCCCTCCAGCCGCGTTCGGGGAGCGGAAAGTCGCCGATCAGGCGGTACCCGGCCTCGGCCACGGCTCTCCTGCGAATCGCCACGCCACCGACGTCCGGGGAGTCATCGAGGAAGAACTCCCGAAGCTCTGCCGGCGGGCTTTCGCAGAACCAGCAGAAGTCGGACACGACCAGGTGCCCGCCCGGCACGAGCAGCCGGCGCCAGGCCGCGAGGCCCTTCTGGAATCCGATGATGAAGATGGCCCCCTCCGACCAAAGGACGTCGAACGAACCGTCGGGAAAGCGAAGGTCGTTCATGTCGCCGACCGAAGCCGTGATCCGGCCCGAGAGATCGAGCGCCTCGGCGCTCTTCTGGAGCCGGGCGATGAACGGCGCGTGGTTATCGACGGCGACGATGCGCGCCGGGGTGCGGCGGGCCAGATCGAGAGTCTGGGCCCCCGTGCCGCATCCGATGTCGAGGATGCGCAGGTTGGCTCCGAGCGGCGGCAGCATGCCCAGGGCCCGCTCGGTGCTCTCCCTGTCGCCGGGGCCCTGGCGGGGCAGATCCTCGTAGATCTCGTAAAAGTGCTTCCAGAACTCTTCCGTAAACATCGTGATATTCCTTTCGCGGGCACACCCGTGCCCGAATGAGCCGGTTCTCACGTCTTGCGGACTCGAGGGGATTTAGGCGGCAAGCACCATCCGATGATGCTTTTACCCGCGCTGGCGCCGGGTGTCAACCACCGGGATCGAAGGCAACCCAAAAAAAATGATCCAAGGCAAGCACCCGACGGGAAGCAATCTTACGCAGGAAAGGACACGCTGGCGGCAAGCAGCAGTTGGGCGAGGTAATACACCGGCCAGCCCCACAGCTTGTTGACAAACCCCGGATGCACAAACTTGTCCCGGGCCACCGAGAGATCCGACAGGTAGAACAGCGCCGCCCCGGCGATGACGGTCCAGCCCGCCCCGGCCCGCGCCGCGGAGGCGCCCAGCGCCACCATGGCCGTGATCACCAGAAGATACACCAGCACCGGGCCCTTCATCTCCCGCTCCACGCGCGGGCCGAGCCAGCGCCAGGTGATCGCCCCCGGGACGAGGAGCGCACCGAACCCGATGGCGGCGGTCGCCGGGTCGACGCCGGCAAAGACAAACGCCACACCGAAGAGAACGTGGCCGAGGAGAAAGCTCACCAGCCCGCCGAGAAAGCTGGCCTTGGCCTCCCACAGCAATAGCACGTCCCCGACAAGACACAGCACCAGCGCGGCAAACACCACCTGACCATACGCGCTCGCCCAGGCCCATGCACCGTACGCGGCGAGCAAGAACCCCAGCGAGGCGATGGGCTTGCAGATCATCCGCCCGGTACGGGATCCGGCCCGCTCGAAAAGGAGCAGCGCGGCCAAAAACACCCCCGTCACGCCTACGCCGGCGAAGAAGACCGGGCTCATTCGGGCTCCTTTTTTACGAAGTAGATCAGGCCACCCCAGTGCGGCTCCCCCGGCAGCGGCCGGGGCCGCTCGCCGATGATGACCTGATACTTCGGCTGGGCCTCGAGAACGACCTTCGGGAGCACCTCGTGGTCGTCGGGCTTGTGATAGCCCGACATGGCCATGGAGGGCGCGAAGCGCGCCAGCGTGTCCCGGGCACCGCGAAGCGCGTAGCGCTCCGAACCCTCGATGTCCATCTTGATAAAATCCACCCGCGCCAGGCCGAGCTCACGCACCGCCTCGTCGATGGTGGTCGCCGCCACCTCGATCTCGCCGACCTTGGCCTGCCCCTCGGGGGACTGGTTCGCCTCGTCGGCGTGAAAGTCGAGCCCGTCGTCGCGGAAGTGGAGTTTTCCCGGGGCCTCCCAGACCGCCTTCTCGACCAGCACCACCCGCCCCGCGGCGATCTCCTTGGCGAAGGTCTTTTTGAAACACGGGATGCAGGCCGGCTGCGGCTCGAAGGCGACCACCTTGCCGGCGCCATGGTTGAGCGCGATCCGCGTGAACACGCCCAGGTGCGCCCCGACGTCCAGCACGGTGTCGCCACGCCGGATGAAGACCGGCCCCGCCTCGTAGGCGTCCGCGCTGCGCTCGGAGGTCTGTTCGTACACCACCTGGAGCATGTCGTGCTCCTGCCCCGCCGGACTCCAGAAGAACCCGAACGGGGTGGCGAACTTGAGCGGGCAGGCCTCTCCCTGGCGATCCTCCACCGTGTAGAAGAGCTCGAACGTCTCGTAGAACTCCGGCGGGTGCTCGGGCTCCTCCGATGCGATGGGTGGTGGCTCCGCCCGCCGCGCGGCGCCGATCAGCAAGACGGCGACGCCAACGTTGATCCCCAGCGAAAGCCCCAAGAGCACATTCCGAAGCGATAGCGCCCGTCGTCCCATACCCGTCTCCTCGCCGCCCGCGGCGGCCCGCCATCAGCGCACCTGCCGGCCGTCCTTCCACACGCCGGGAACCTTCTTGCCGTCGGGCTGGATGAAGACGCCCTTGCCGTTCGGCTGGTCGTTTTCGAACCGGCCCTCGTAACACGAGCCGTCCGCAAGGCACCACCGGCCCTGGCCGTGCTTCTTGTCGTCCTTCCACTCGCCCGTGTACCGCTCGCCCTTGGCGCTCGACGACAGCGTCCCCTGGCCGTTCCGGCGATCGTTCTTCCACTGGCCCTCGTACTTCCAGCCGTCCGGCCAGGTCATGGTCCCGGTCCCATCACGCACGTCGTTCTGCCAGGTGCCATCGCAGCGCGAGCCGTCGGGCCAGGTGAAGACGCCCGGCCCGTGTTTCTTGTCGGCCGTCCACTGTCCGGTGAAGCGTTTTCCGTCGGGCCAGCTCATCGTCCCCTGCCCGCTGGCCTTGCCGTCTTCGAACTCCCCCTGGTAGGCGCGGCCGTCCTTCCAGGTCATGCTCCCCCGCCCGGTGCGCTTGCCCGCCCGGAACGACCCCTGGTAGCGCGCGCCGCTCGGCCAGCTCATCTCGCCTTCGCCGTCGGGCTTTCCATGCGCAAAGGAGCCCTGGTAGCGCCGTCCGTCCGGCCAGGTCAGCACGCCTTGCCCCTCGCGCTGGTCGTCGCGGAAGCCGCCCTCGTAGCGCCGTCCGTCAGGCAGGGTGTACGTCCCGCGGCCCTCCATCTTGCCCTTCACGAAGTCGCCCTCGTAGCGCCGGCCGCCCTTCCAGGTGAGTACGCCCCGGCCGTGCATGAGGTCGTCCTTCCACTCGCCCTCATAGACTCGCCCGTCCGCTCCGGTGTGGCGGCCGCGGCCGTTGCGCTGGTTGTTGCGCCACTCGCCCTCGTAGCGGCTCCCGTCCTTGCGCTCGAAGGTCCCCTCGCCCTCGAAGCGCCCCTCGACGAAATCGCCGCTGTAGCGCGAGCCGTCCTTCCAGGTGTACGTCCCGCGGCCGCTGATCACGCCTTTGGCGAACTCGCCCTCGTAGGTGTCGCCCTGCGCGTTCGAGGCCTTGCCCCGGCCGTGGGCCAGGCCGTCCTGGCAGCCGCCGCCCAAATACGTCCAGGACGCTCCCTTGGTGGCCAGCACGCGGCACTCCTCGGCCGAGGCGCCCGCACAAAAAGCGATGATGAAAACGACCAGGATGCCTCTCACGTTCCTCCTCCTCGAGTTCTCAGCAAGACAATTTCCGCCCGGACGACCCCGGAGTCAAATCCGGAAAAAACTGTTCGAGACGATTCCACACCTCACCCCGAAGTCTTTCTCTCTTGTTATCTTTCCCCCTCTTTGCAACGGAGAGGGGGCCAGGGGGTGAGGTGAAACGAGGAAGACCCCGAAGAAAACCTGCTGACAAGGAAAAGCTCGGCGAAAACCCCGGTAAAAACCTGCCACGAAAGGAAAACCGAGGAAAGACCGAACGGCCTTTTCATACTCTTCATCGAAGATGA
>CAZLNM010000077.1:16477-25344 GCA_964561025.1 uncultured Myxococcales bacterium | reverse complement strand
TCGACACTCGCGACAAAAATCCGGACAGCACAATCAAGGGGCCTGTCCCCGATGCCAATTGCGGGTTATTCGCTGATGGGGAGGCTGGAGAGCCCCGAGCGCATGATCAGGGAGCGCAGCAGCGGATGGTAGATGACGGGCGCCTTCAGGCCCTTGAGAACGATCTTGAGCCGGAGGGTCAGCGTCAGCGCGTGGTACCGCTCCAGCCAGCCCCGTTCACCGGCCGTCATGGCCTGAGCGAGTGCGCGGGCGGAGAGCAGCGCAAAGCTCACCCCCTCGGCGGAACTTGGGCTGATGAACCCGGCCGCTTCGCCTACCAGGGCAGCGCCGTCGCCACCGAGACAGATCTCTCGCAGTGACCCGGGTCGCAATACCGGCGCCGCGTGCCGGCGAACCATCCGCCCGAGCCGGAGCCCCCGCGCGCGCAGCCGGTCCACCAGGGAGCGAAACCGCTCCATGACCCGGTCGCCAGGTGTCAGCGCCGCGCCGATGATCAGTTGCCGCTCCTTGGGAATGGTCCAGCCATAGAAATCCGTCGTCTGTTGACTGAAAATGGCGCCGTAGTACGGCGACGACTCGCTCTTTGTTTCGAACCACTCCTGCACCGCCGTGTACGCCCGGGGACGCGGCGCGTTCGAGAACACCGTCCTTCGCACGACCGAACCGGCCCCGTCGCAGCCGATCAAGATCCGGGCGCGTTCGATCCACGCGCGCTTGCCGTCCACCGAGGATAATCTCAAGCGAAAACCCGCCGCCTCACGTGCGATCTCGCGGCAACGGATGCCTTCGCGGTACTCCACCGAGCTCGGGACCAAGGACAGAAGGTACCGGTCGAACTCCAGCCGGTCGGTGTTGATGTAGAACCGCTGGTAGAATCGCTCCTGCCCCGAATCGAGATCGAGCGCGCGCACGGCGAAGAGTTGCGGGCCGCACAACACCTGGCGCGGAATTCCTAGCCGCAGGGTCGCCAGCGCCTGCTGCGCGTCGGGCGCGAGCAGACCGCCACAGCACTTGTCTTGGCGCGGCTGCCCGGACTGCAAGGCGCGTCTTTCGAGAAGCAGGATCCTTCGATCGCGGCCCAGAAGGCGTGAGACGGTGCTCCCGGCGGGACCGGCTCCGATGATCGCGATGTCAAACATGCGAAAAATCCACAGACGCGCACCTGCCCACGCTGGCCGTGATGACCTCGCGTCCGGCCGCGCCAAAGGCGCTTTCGTATGAGAAGCAGATCCTCCGGAAAGACACGACAGGCGTTCCCCGACGCGGGTGATCGTGGCGGGCATTCTCGGTCGGGGATTTTGAGAGCACGGTGTGCGCTTTCAATATACGAGGGCGATCTCGGCGGGTCCCAGGTCCAGGCGGCTCGATACGGCCTGGTCCCGGAACCGACCGCGCTCGTCGAGGCGGCCCAGGCGCGACCCCGGAGGCACGGGGAGCCCCGCAAGCTCGATGCTCTGGGCCGAGTTCCAGTCTTTGTTGATGAGCACAAGCAGACGAAGGCGCTGCTCGCCGGTCTTCTCCAGGACTATGGTGGGGCGGTCGTACGGGGTGACCGCCAACCAGTGGCCCTCCTGCGACAGCAGCGGCAGGCGGCGCTTGAGGTCGTTGACACTCCGGATGAAGTCCGAAAGGTCGATGCCGGTCTTCTCCCATTCCTCGGGCCGGGTCTTGACCACGTCCAGGCGCTTTCGGAAGCCGAACTCGTAGCCGATGGGCATGAGCAGGCCCTCCGAGAACAGCGCCGCGAACAGATACCGCTGGCGCAGCACGGCCTCGTTGCCGTTGCACTCGCTGGCCAGCCGGGGGGTGTCGTGGGATTCGGGGAACGAGATGGAGGGCGCCAGGGCGCCGAACAATTCGTGCTGCTCGATGGCCCACGGGGCGTCGAACATCCAGTACTTCGAGGAATTGAACAGGTAGTCGAGGCCCGCGCCCTGGAGCGCGCGCACCTCCTCGATGCGGCACCCCAGCGTCTCGGCGAAGAACACCGCCTCCGGCTCCACCTCCCGCGCCTCGTCGACCAGCATGCGCCAGAGGAGCGCGGGGACCTTGTAGGCAGCGTCGCAGCGAAAGCCGCAAAAACCGAGCTCCATCCAGAAGCGGACCAGCTCCCGCCAGAAATCCCACAAGCCGTCGAGATCCGGGCTGTGCGCATTGTCCACTTCCGCCAGGTCTCCCCACACCGTCACCTTGCGGGCGTCGGCGGGATCGATGGCCGAGGGGTGCACGATGCCTCCGTCTTCGTCACGCACGAACCAGTCCGGGTGTTGTTCCACCAGCGGGCAGTCGAAGGCGGTGTGATTGATGACGAGATCCATGGCGGGGCGCAGGCCGAGCTTCCTCACCCCTTCCAAAAAGCGCCTTACCTCTTTGATGCCGTCTTTTGATGCACGGCGCGGCAGGAAATCCGCGCACACCTTCCGGTGCTCCTGGACCGCGTACAGACTTCCCGAAAACCCCGGCTGGGTGATGGGGTTGAGGTACAGCCAGTCGAACCCGAGATCGCGCGCGCGAGCCGCGTGGTCGAGCCACTTGTCGATCGTCCCCGCCAGCCGGGGGAAGAGATTGTAGATGATGGGCGCCAAGGAGACCTCCATGTCTGGGTGGAGAAGACTGTATCCGAGCGCATGCCCGCGGGCAACCTTGACTCCACCCGCGGGCTTGATTACAAGCTGCCGCCATGCCCGCCAAGACCATCCTGGTCCTCATCGTCTTTGGTCTCACCTACCTGCTCATCGCGGCCCGGCAGCTGCGCTACATCCCCATCGGCCGGCCGGCCGGGGCCATGCTCGGCGCGGTGGCCATGGTGGCCATCGGGGCCATCACGCCGGAGCAGACGTTTCTGGCGGTCGATCACGGCACCATCGTGCTGCTGTTTGCCATGATGCTGCTCACCGTGTATCTGGACCGGGCGGGGTTCTTCGAGGGAGCCGCCGCGCTCCTGCTCCGGCTGGGGCGCACACCGGCCGGGGTGCTGGCCGCGACCGGTATCGCGGCGGCGGTGCTCTCGGCGTTTCTGGTCAACGACGCGGTGTGCCTCTTCCTGACGCCGCTGGTGATCGTCACCTGCCGGCGTGGAGGTCTTCCGCTGGGGCCTTTCCTCATCGCCATCGCCACCTCCAGCAACATCGGCTCGGCGGCCACACTGGTCGGCAACCCCCAGAACATGATCATCGGAAGCCTGAGCGGGTACTCCTTTTCGTATTTTCTGCTGCGCTCTCTCCCCGCCGTCGCGGCAGGACTGGCGGCGAACCTTGCGCTCCTGCACCTGTACTACCGGCGCCGCCTGCCAGAGAGGGTGGATCCGGGCGCGCTCCACATGGTGACCGTCGACCGGCGCCGCCTGCTGGTGGTCGGGCTGGTGAGCCTGGGGATCGTGGTGGGCTTCTTCCTCGGGCTTCACCTGGGCTACACGGCCCTGGCCGGGGTGCTGGTGCTCATCGTCATCGATCACCGTGAGCCGCGGGAGGCGTTCGCCCGGGTCGACTGGACGCTGCTGGTGTTCTTCTGCGGGTTGTTCGTGGTCGTCGCCGCCTTGCGCCAGACGGGCCTCGTCGAGCGCGTGTGGCAGGCGTCGCGGGGCTTTCTGAACTTCGATACCGCTCCCGGCCTCGCCGCCTTTTCTGCTCTGATGACGGCGGGCTCGAACGTCGTCTCCAACGTTCCGATGGTTCTACTGACCGGGCCGCACCTCGTGGAGCTGGGCGATCCGACGCTCGGCTGGGTGCTGCTGGCCTTCACCACCACTATCGCGGGGAACCTCACCCTGGTCGGGTCGGTGGCGAACATCATCGTGGCTGAGCGAGCCAAGGAGCACTACACGCTGGGTTTTGTCGAGTACCTCAAGTTCGGTCTGGTATCCACGGCGGTGGTTCTCGCCGTCGGCGTCCCGCTTGTCTACCTGGGGGTGCGTTGGTTCTAGGAGGTCCCCTGCCATGAAGCGAAAGATCCTCCTCCATGCCTACCACTTGTTTCTGATGGCCCTGGGGTCGACGGTGGCGGGCCTGGCGTACTGCTGGTTTCTGATTCCCCACCAGGTGATCCCCGGCGGGGTGAGCGGTATCGCCATGATCTTGAACCATTTTTGGAAGACGCCGGTCGGGCTCGCGACCATCGTGCTCAACGTGCCACTGTTCGCCGCGGGCATGAAGATGTTTGGGGCCACCTACGGGGTGAAGTCACTGGTGGGTCTCCTCATGTCTTCGATGATGATCGATTTCTTCACGTACATCGTGCCGGTCGAGGCGCTGACCCACGACGTCATCATGGCGAGCATCTTCGGCGGGCTCATGCTGGGGGCGGGGATCGGTCTGGTATTCCGGGGCGGGGGTTCAACAGGAGGCACCGACATCGTCGGCCAGATCGTGAATCGCTTGACGAATCTCTCCACTGGAACCGCCATTCTCATCGCCGATGCAATCATCGTCATCGGGGCGGGCCTGGCCTTTGGCAAGGTCGAGCTGGCCTTGTATGCGTTTTTGAACATCTACCTCCAGACCCGGGCCATAGACCTCGTGCTCGAAGGCGTGAGCTATACCCGAGCCATGTTCATCGTGTCTGAGGCGGCCGAGAACATCACCCAGGCAATCATAAAAAAACTAAATCGCGGAGCCACGTTGCTTCATGCGACCGGGGCTTATAGCGGGCAAGAGCGCAAGGTCGTGTTTTCGGTGATGTCCAAGCGGGAGGTAGCAAGGGTCCGGGAGATAACGAAGGAGCATGATCCGCACGCGTTCATCATCATCACGGATGTCTTCGAGGTGCTCGGCGAAGGCTTCAGACCCAGAGCGGCAGACCCTGTCTTGCCGAAAAGTTGATTTTGCAATCGGGAAAAAAGCTTCTCTGAAATACGGCTCATGGCGAAGATGTTTTCGCGCCGCGGCGCGTCGTCGTGTCCCTGTAACTACTTGATTTTTATAAATACATGCTGGGGACAGGCCCTGCGGTTTTGTTGGCCTGCCGATTGCTTGTCTTGAAGAAAGGAGCGAGAGGAGGCTTACATGAATCCAGAAAAACAAAGATTGTCAGACCAGGCCGTATCTCCTTCGATGATCCGTTCTGTTTTCTCCGAGCTGAAGGCCAACGGTTATAGCGACAGTCAGATCACCGCGCTTTCGTTAGGGCTGATGAAGATGGTGTCCGATGCCAGACAGCCGGACATGGAATTCCACCACATGCCCGTCGCAGAAAACCAGACCCTCCTGGGACTTCCGGAAGAATTCGAGTCGGTGTACCTCGCCAACTTGATGTAGTTATCGGTCCGAAATCACAAGCCTTTTCCGATGCCTGGGCGAAGTTCCTCCTAGGCCTGCAGGTGGGGCCTGTCCCCAAAGTATCTCTTTTTTTACGGGTGGTTACAAGATATATCCAGCCGGGCTTGACCACGAGGGCGGCGTTCGTGTATGAAGGCTTCCTGTCCGGGGGAGCAGGAAGGAATGCCATCATGGACGAGCGCCAATTCGGTGGCCAACGAAAAGAGTCCAGGGTCACCGTCAATCACGAATTCAGGTCCGTTGATCAATTCATCGTGGAATACGTCCAGAATATCTCAAAAAGCGGCGTTTTCATCAAAAGCGACGACCCGCTGCCGGTAGGCACGCTCGTCAACCTGAAGTTCTCGGTGATCATGGACGAGCTGGAAACCATCGAAGGCTTGGGCAAGGTGGTCCGCGTGGTTCCCCCCGGCGGAAAGGATTCTCCTGGCATGGGTGTGGTTTTTACCCAGCTGACCAATTATAGCCAGACCCTGATCGAGAAACTCCTCGCTCGGATAGAAAAATGACCGAATCGCGAGAGGCGAACCCTCTCCACAACATTTTCAATGCCAAGTCGGTGGCTTTCGTGGGGGCCTCCAACAAGCCCACCACCATGGGCACCATCCAGATGCTGAACACCCTGCGGGGAAATTTCCCCGGCCGGGTGATCCCGGTCCACCCCCGGCTCGATCGGGTGCTCGGCGAAAAGGCCTACCCCAACTTGCGCGCGCTTCCCGAGCCCGTGGATCTCGCGGTGCTGATCGTACCGACCGATGCCGTACTGTCGGTGGTCGAGGACGCGGCGGCCCGCGGCATCCGCAACCTGGTCATCACCAGCGCGGGGTTTCGCGAAGGCGGCGAAGACGGCCAGAAACGAGAGGCGCTCCTCTGCGACATCGCGCGCCGATCTGGCATCCGCTTCGTGGGGCCGAACTGCATCGGCGTGTTGAACACCAAGAGCGGGCTCAACACCACCTTCTTCCCCTACCTGCACGCCCCCGGCCCGCTCGGGCTCGCCTCCCAGAGCGGCACCTACGTCACCCAGGTGCTGGATCTCCTCGCCCGCTGGGGCATTGGCCTATCCAAGGCCATCTCGGTGGGAAACTCCGTCTCGATCGATCTTTCGGACTGCCTGGACTACTTCGCCGACGATCCGGACACTCGCGCGGTGGCGCTGTACATCGAGGGGATCGCCGACGGGCGGCGGTTCCTCGCGGCCGCGCGCCGCTGCACCGCCCGAAAGCCCGTGGTGGCCCTCTACGTCGGAGGGACCGAGGGTGGCTCGCGCAGCGGGCGCAGCCACACCGGCGCCCTGGGCGGCCCCGATGAGATCTACGACGGCCTCTTCGCCCAGGCCGGCATCCAGCGCGTAAAGACGGTGGCCGATCTCTACACCTTCGGCTGGGCGCTGGCCACCCAGGCCGTCCCCAACGGAAACCGCATGGTGATCCTGACCCACTCCGGAGGGCCAGCCACCTCCATGGCCGACGCCGTCTACCGCCACGGGATGACGTTGCCCCGGTTTCCAGGCGCGCTGGAGGCGCAGATCCGCAGCATGCTGCCGGCCACCGCCTCGGCCGCCAACCCCATCGATCTCACCTTCAGCCTGGACATCAAGCTCCTCCAGGAGAAGCTCCCGCCGCTGTTGCTCGGCCAGGACTTCGTGGATGGCCTGCTCATGCACGGCTTGCAGGGCTCCACCTTCTTCACCGACGTATCCCGTATCGCCGGCGACCTGTTCTCGCTGCCGCTCGACCAGATGTCCGAGTTCGCCCGGCTTTCGGTTGCGCCGCTGTGCCAGATGCCGCAGGAGTTTCAGAAGCCCATCGTGATGAGCTGCTTCTACGATCGGCGCGACAACGTGGTGCAGACCCTCCAGGACGCGCACATCCCGGTCTTCGACACCCCCGAGCGGGCCGTGGCCGCCATGGGCGCGCTCGTCCGCTACGGCGAGTTCCGGCGGCGGCTCGCCTCGCACGAGGGGTCCGATGCTCGAACGGTTGTTTGAGCCCCGGCGGGTCGCGGTGATCGGCGCCTCGGGCCGTCCCGGACAGGTGGGCACCGAGGTGGTGCGCGCGCTGCTCGCCGGCGGACGCCCGATCTCGGTGGTCCACCCGCGAGAAAAGACCGTCCTGGGCATCGGCGTGACCGAAAACATCGAGGACCTGCCCGGCGACGTCGACCTGGCCGTGGTCGCACTCTCCGCGGGGACGGCCGAGGAGGCCTGCGTTCGCGCCGCGCGCCGGGGTATCCCTTTCATCGTGCCCGTCGCGGGCGGGTTCTCCGAGACCGGAGAGCCCGGACGCGCGCTCGAGCGCTCCCTGGTGAGCGCAGTGCGGGCGGCCGGCGGCCGCGTGTTGGGGCCGAACACCGTGGGCCTGTGGGTCCCGGGCCGTGGCGGCGTGGACACCCTGTTCGTGCAGCACGAGCGCGAGCTCATCTCCCATCGCGGCTGCGTGGCCTTCGTCTCGCAGAGCGGTTCCGTGGGCGTGGAGGCCCTGGGCGCCGCGGCCGTGACCGGCTACGGGCTGCGGGCCTTCGTGTCGCTGGGCAACAAGGCGGACCTCGACGAGAGCGACTTCGTGGCCTACTTCGGCGACGATCCCGGCTGCCGGGGGATCGCGCTCTATCTGGAATCTTTTCGCGACGGGCGCAGGTTCCTCGACGTGGCCGGGGCGGTGGCCCGGAAAAAACCGGTGATCATCCTCAAGGCCGGCGCCACCCGGGCCGGGGCCGGCGCGGTGGCCTCCCACACGGGCGCGCTCTCGGGCTCTCCGCTCGTCGCGGAAGGGGCCTTCCGCCAGGCCAGAATCCTCTCGGTGGATGGAGACGAGGCCTTGCTCGACGGCGCCAAGGCGCTGGCCCTGTGCCCGGCCCCCGCCGGGCCGCGCGCCGCGTTCCTCACGCCCGCGGGCGGGTACGGCGTCCTGGCCGCGGACGCCATCGAGTCGAGCGAGGGCGAGCTTTGCCTGGCGCAGCTCTCCGAGGACTGCCGGCAACGCCTGCGCGAGGCGAGCTTCCCCTATGCGGCCGTGAACAACCCCGTGGACCTCACCGCCAGCGCCACCAGCGCCATGATGGTCGAAGCGCTCCGCATCCTGGTGGCGGATCCTGGAGTGGACCTCGTGTTGTGCGCCGCCTTCCTGGCGCCGCCCGGAATGTCGCCCGACCTGGTGCCGGGCATCGCGGAGGTGGCGAGGAGCGCGAAAAAGCCCGTTCTGGTGCTGGCCATGTTCGGGCACGAGACCCAGGCGTTGTGCAAGCGGTTCACCGATGCCGGCGTGGCGGCCTTCCCCTCGCTCGCGCGCGCCGTGTGCGCCGCCCGGTTGCTGGTCCGGCGCGGAAAATGCTTTTCTGGCCCTGCTGATACCAAATATGATGCTCCGGATTGCGGGTGATGCCGAGGGAGTGCACATGAAAAATAGTCTATTCTGCGCGTGGATCCTGTCGGGGGTGATGACCGCGTGTGGTGGCGACACCCAGCCGGATTGCAAGGAGGGGGAACGGCACTGTAGCGGCAATGTCCTGGTGGTGTGCAGCAACGGAGCGTACGTGGCGCAGGAGAACTGCGCGGCCACCGGCAAGACGTGCGAGGAGCCGGTCGGCGGTCAA
>CAZLNM010000077.1:0-16377 GCA_964561025.1 uncultured Myxococcales bacterium | reverse complement strand
GGAGAACTGCGCGGCCACCGGCAAGACGTGTGAGGAGCCGGTCGGGGCCGAGCCCCTGTGCGTGGGCGCGGGGTGCACCGAGGGCGCGAAGCGCTGTATCGGTGACGTCCTCGAGGTGTGCAGCAGCGGCGCGTACGTGGTGCAGGAGAACTGCGCGGCCACCGGCAAGACGTGTGAGGAGCCGGTCGGGGCCGAGCCCTTGTGCGTGGGCCCCGCCTGTACCCAGGGAGACAGGCGGTGCACTCAAAACCTCCTCGAGGAATGTCACGATGGCGTCTTTCAGACGCTCTCCGACTGTGGCGCCTCCGGTGGTGTGTGCGGCACCGGGCCCAAGACCGGCGCCGTGCGTTGCCTGGGCGTCATCTGGAAACACCACGCCGTGACCATCCAGGACCCGGTGGTGAACGGCACCTCCCTCGTGATGGCCGTCGACAACCCCACCTTCGGCTTCGACCCGGTGAGCGGGCTTTTTATCACCTCCTTCGACCACGACCTCAACGACCCCACCAAGGCTTACCTGTGGCAATACCGACCCGCCACCGGCATCCACCAGAAGTTCGCGCTGTCCGGCGCGACGCTCCCCAGCACCACCAACTTCTGCGGCGGCGAGAACTGGTGCCAGTTCATCTCGTACGACCAGGCCAACGAGCGCTTCGTGGTGACCGGGCCGTCCGCGCCGTCCATCATGCGCGTCGCCGCCTCGGGCCTGGCCAGCCTCACCGCCACCAGCGGCACCCGCCCGCCCGACAACTGGATCGGCCACTCTCACGTTTTCGACTGGCCCGCGCGCAAGCTCTACCTCTATGGCGCGCTCGGGCCCAGCGGGTTTTCCTCCGCGGTCTACGAGCTGGACCTCGACTCCGGCGTCTGGGCGCGGCGGGTGAGCGGGTTGCCCCCGGTGGAGGCCAACTGTCTGTTGGTGAACGGCGCGACGCGGCTCTTGTACAGCTTCGGCGGCAATACCACCACCGACGGCGGCGAGACCCACCAGACGCTCTCGACGTACCGGGTGGTGGACCTGGACAGCGGCACCTCGCAGGAGCTGGATCTGCCCGCCGGGATCGGCGCGCGCGAGCAAATCTCCTGCGCCATCGATCCCGGCCGGGGGCTGGTGTACCTGCTGGGCGGCGCCATGGTGCGCGATTATTACAACGAGATACTAAACGACTATCACAACGATCTGTGGGTCCTGCGCCTTGCCGACTCGACCTGGTCGCGCTTGCTCCCCGACGGGAGCCTGGGGACTTTCACCGACCCCGACCAGTATGGCGACCGCCGCTACCAGGCCGATCCCGAGCTGCCCAACTTCGGGAAAAACCGGGGGTTGATGCAGATGGATGCTAGTGGAGACACCCTGTGGGTCATGGGCGAGGTGCCCATGTGGCACCACGGCCAGCCGTACTCGCTGTGGCTCGAAGGCGTGGAGGAGTACCTGCCGTAACCACGCTGCGGCACTTGCCAAGCCCCGCCGGCCTGTGATACAAAGCCGAACTTCGACCCGGGCCCGGTCCGGGCGCACAACCGGATGCAAGGAGTGGGACGAATGGCGAGCAAGAAGAAAACAAAAAGCCCCAAGAAAACGACCGCGCACAAGCCTGCAAGGCCGGCGAAACCGAAAGGCGGCAAGAAGCTCGCGACGCCGAAGAAACTGGTGTCGGCCCCCAAGGAAATGTCGGCGAAAAAGCCCGAGCCCGCGCCCGCCGAGATCGACAACGGGCTCAGCACGAGCCAGATGAAGGAGCTGCGCCGGGTCCTGGAGCTGAAGCGCGACGAGCTGCGCCGTTCCATCAACCACCGGCGCGATCGTGACTCGGTCATCGATCCCAGCGAGATCATCGAGGAGCTGGAGCAAGCCTCCGCCGGCCAGCAACAGGACGTGCAGCTGCGTATCCTCGACAAGGAGGTCAAGCTGCTGCGCGAGATCGAGCGGGCGCTCAAGAAGTTCGACAACGGCGAGTACGGGCTGTGCGAGGCCACCGGCGAGCCCATCGGCTACGCCCGCCTGAACGCCCGGCCCTGGGCTCGCTACAGCGTGACCCACAAGGAAGAGCTGGAGCGCGCCCAGCGCGAGCAATCCGTCCTCCGCCCCAGCCGCTGATGCGCCTGCTCCCCATCGCCGGGGTTCGGTTTCGATTTTTACGAGGGGACGACACCGTATGTCCCTGCCTGACCTTTTGGGTATGCCCGAACAATCTCAAGCGCGACCACCCGCGGGGCCATCAAAGCCAGCGCGGGTGGGCGCGCGGGCCTCGGTGGCGACCGAAGACCCCGAGACCCCACCCTCGAGGATCTCCCGCTTCGCTCGCGCCAGCACGCTTCTCCTGATCGCAGTGCCCATTCTTTTTCTCGGTGCGGCGCGCGCGGCCGAGGAGCGCTACGAGGCCGATCTGATCGCGCGGGCGCTGGATTTTCTCGAGCTCTCGCCCGAGCCCGAACCCGAGGGCAAGATCATCGAGCGCATCCTGATCGTGCGCTTTCCCATCATCGAGCCGAGCGATCCCTGGCCGGACTTTCTCAACTTGTTTCACGTCACCACCCGCGAGCACATCGTGCGCCAAGAGCTCCTGTTCTCGGAGGGCGAACGGTACGATCCCGGCAAGGTCCAGGAGAGCGCCCGCAACCTCCGGGCCTTCCCGCTCACCTTCTCCACGGTGCGCATCGTCACCGCGCGCGGCGCCGCGCCGGACGGCGTGGCGGTGGTGGTGATCACCAAGGACCTGTGGAGCATCCGCCTCAACTCGGCGCTCTCCGTGGGCGGCGGGGTGTTCAACTACCTCCAGCTCATGCCCACCGAGCAGAACTTCCTGGGCTACAACCAGCAGCTCTCCCTGTACACCTTCACCGATCGCGACACGGTGGCCTTCGGCCCGGTGTACGTGGTGCCGCGCCTGCTCGGCTCGCGCCTGCGGCTGCTCGGGGCGGCCGGCCTGCGCCAGAACTGGCACAGCGGCGAGCCCGAGGGCGGCTTCGGTCAGCTCGAGGTCTCGCGGCCACTGTTCTCGGTGGACTCGCGTATCGGCTACAGCGCCTACGCGGCCTTCGATCTCGGCACCGAGCGGCTCTACCAGGGCGCCGAGCTGCGCCGCGTGCAACTTTCCCTGCCCGACGGCACCTGGATCCTGCCGGAGAAGTACCGCTACCAGAAGTGGCGCACCGGTCTCGCGGGCGTCTATTCCCTGGGCAGGCGCTACAAGACCGACCTCGAGTTCGGCTACGAGCTGCGCTCGTACAGCTACGGCGTCACGGACGATTTCCCGGACTCGCCGGAGGTGGAGGAGGCCTTCCGCCGGGCGGCGGTTCCGGCCGATGATCGCGCCGGATCGCTCGTGGCCGAGCTCCACTTCTACGAGGCCACCTTCCGCCGCTTCCAGAACATCCAGAGCTACGGGCTCTCCGAGGACTTCCGTTTTGGACCGGAGGCGAAGCTCGCCCTGGCCTGGTCCAACCCCGCCTTCGGATTCGCCACCCAGGCCATACGGGCCCGGCTGGACCTGGGCTGGATGTTTCTTTGGGGCAAGGACATCCTGTCGCTTCGCGCCGCGGCCGCGGTGCGCTACAGCCCGCAGCTGGCGGGCGACGGGATCGACTCGCCGTGGCGCGATCGCCTGCTGGAGGCCGAGATCGAGAACGTGAGCCCGCCCATCCTCGGCGGGCGGTTGTTTACGCGAGTGCACTACATCTACAGCCAGTTCAGCCGCGCCCGCACCCGCTATGCGCTCGGGGGGGACAACACCCTGCGCGGGTTCGTGTCGGGCTTTACCGCCGGGGAGCGCCTGTTCAACGTGAACCTGGAATACCGCTCCCGCCCCTGGGTCATCCGCACCCTCCACTGGGGGTTCACCCTGTTCTACGACGGGGGCGACGCCTACGGCTTCGGCCCGGCCGACGATTTTTCTTACCACCAGAGCGTGGGGTTCGGCATCCGCGCCCTGTTCCCGCAGTTCGACCGCGGGGTCATGCGCCTCGACGTGGGCGTGCCGCTGGGAAAGGATTTCAACACCCAGGTGGTGAACTGGGTGTCGCTGGCCTTTCTTCAGGCCTTCTGACCCGGGGCGCGAACGCGAGACCTCCCGCGCCGGCTCCGTGGGCCCCGTGGTCGGTCGCGCCCGGAAACGCCTGCGTCCCGTGCGCGCACCATCCGCAGCGAGAATCTTTCCGACGGTGGTCGGTTCTGGTACATTCCGGGCCAGCGCACCGTCCGGGAGGACGCCATGGCCGCCATCCAACTGGCCTGGATCGACTGGTTGATCATCGTCCTGTACTTCCTCTTCATCGTGGGCATCGGCCTGTATCTGCGCCGGTACACCCGCACCGGCGACGACTTCTTCCTGGCCGGGCGGCGCAACTCGAGCTGGGTGGCGGGGCTGGCCTTCCTCTCGGCCAACCTGGGGGCCCTGGAGATCCTGGGCTGGACCGGCGGCACCATGAAGTACGGCATGTTCGTGTCGCACTTCTACTGGGTGGGCGCCATCCCGGCCATGCTCTTCCTCGGCCTGTACATGATGCCCTTCTACTACAGCTCGCGCATCCACTCCGTGCCGGGTTACCTCCGGCTCCGCTTCGACGAGCGCACCCGGCTGCTCAACGCCTTCTCCTTCGCGGTCATGACCCTGCTCATGTCGGGCATCAACCTGTACCTGATGGCGCTGGTGCTGCGCACCATCCTGGGCTGGGACTGGCACCTGAGCATCTGGCTGTCGGCCGCGGCGGTGGGGGCCTACATCGCCCTGGGCGGGCTGCTCTCCGCCATCTTCACCGAGATCGTGCAGTTCTTCCTCATCTGGGCCGGGCTGTTTCTGGTGGCCGTGCTCGGCGCCATCGAGATGGGCGGGTTCGACAAGGTGTTCTCGGGGCTGCCCGAGGCCATGAGCCGCCTGTGGGCCACCACCGGCGACGCCTCCCAGAACGCCATGGGCGTCACCTGGGCCGGCATCGTCATGGGCCTGGGCTGGGTGCTCTCCTTCGGCTACTGGACCACGGACTTCCTGGTGGTGCAGCGGGCCTTCTCCTCGAAGGACCTGCGCTCGGCGCGGCTCACGCCCATCACGGCGTCTTTTTTCAAGATGGCGCTGCCCTTCATCATCGTGGTGGCGGGCCTGGTGGCGTGGCGCCTCACCCAGATGGCGGGTGGGGACTTCCAGCTCCTGCCCCACCCGGTCACCGGCGAGCCGTGGAACGACACCGCCCTGCCGCTGCTCATCGCGCGCTACTACCCGGCGGGGTTGGTGGGCCTGGGCATCACCGCCCTGCTGGCGGGCTTCATGGCGGGACAGGCCGGCAACGTCTCGGCCTTCAACACGGTGTGGACCTACGACATCTACCGGGTGCTCATAAAAAAGGACGCCTCGGACGCGCACCTTTTGCGGGTGGGGCGCATCACCACCGTCGTCGGCATGCTGCTCTCGGTGGCCACGGCGTACCTGGCCATGCAGTTCAACACCATCATGGACTACATCCAGGCCATCTTCTCCTGGGTGAACGCCCCGCTGTTCGCCACCATGCTGCTGGGGATGTTCTGGAAGCGCGCCACCCCGGCGGGGGCCTTCTTCGGGCTCATCGCCGGGATGCTCACCTCCTTTTTCATCTTCCTCCTGTTCAAGCTGGGCGTGATGCCCGAGGGCCTGGGGCGCGCGCTCACCTTCACCGACAACCCGTCCGACATGTCGCGCAACCTGTGGCAGGCGGTGTGGGCCTGGGTGGTGTGCTTCGGGCTCACCGTCGGGATCTCCCTGTGCACGCGGCCGAAGCCCGAGGGCGAGCTCGTGGGGCTGGTCAAGGGGCTCACGCCGCCGGCCGCCGGGGAGCGCGTGGCCTTCTACCGTCAGCCGTGGGTGTGGGCCGTGCTCTCCGCGCTGTGCCTGATCGCGCTCAACGTCGTCTTTTTCTGAGCGAGGCTGCCATGAGCGAGCAGACGTCGAACGCCGAGCCGTTGCCCATCTGGTTCTTCGTGGGCCTGATCCTGCTGGTGTACGGTCTGATCGTGCTGATCGGGGGCCTGCTGCCCCAGGACCGGCCCACGGTGCTGATGGAGCTGCGCCCCGCCTTGTGGTGGGGCGGGCTGATGATGCTTACGGGCGCGGCGTTCTTCGGCGGTAGCCTGGCGCTTCGGCGCAAAAGAGGTTGATTGAGCGAGCTGCCGAAAACCGGCGACCGGCTCGGCCGCTTTCGCATCCTGCGCCAGATCGGCAGCGGCGCGCGCAGCGCCGTCTTTCTGGCCGAGGACACCCTGCTCAAGACCCCGGTCTCGCTCAAGCTGATCGACACGGCGGGCGCCACGCCGGAGGACATGGCGGCCCTGGGAAGGCAGGTCCTGGCCGCGCGCCAGGTGTCCCACCCGGCCATCTGCCGCGTGTTCGACCTTCACCAGGAAGGCCTCTTCCACCTCATCTCGATGGAATACGTCGAGGGTCGGCCCCTGGACGCCGTCTTGCACGAGCAGGGGCCCTTCGCCCCGGCGCGGGCCGCCCGCATCGCGGTCGAGCTTTGCCAGGGCCTGGAGGCGGCCCACCACCAGGGGATCGTCCATGGCAACCTGAAACCCCAAAACGTGATCCTGGGAGAGCAGGACCGGGTGTGGATCCTGGATCTGGCGCTGGCGCCCTCGTCGCAGGCCCGCGCCTCGACGGCTCAACCGATCGCCCCGGAAGACGCGAGCGTGCTCTCTCCCGAGGTGCTCCAGGGGATGGACGTCGTCCAGCAGACCGATGTCTTCAGCATCGGGCTGCTGCTCTACTACTGCCTGGTGGGGCGGCCGCCCTACGCCGGCAAGACGCTGCTTTCGCTCATCGAGCAGATGGAGGCCCAGCGCTTTCAACCGCCGTCGGCCTTCAACGTGGTGAACGCCCCGCTCGACGATGTGGTGTTGCGCGCCCTGGAGCCGCAGCCGGCCCAGCGCTACCCGTCGGTGCGGGTGCTGGCGCAGGCGGTGCACGCCGCCATGAGCAGCGGGCAGGAGGAGGCCGGCGCGTCGGAGGTGCTGCGCCCATGGGACCGGAACATCGATGCCATCGGGGGCGAGGTCCCCTCCGCGTCCAACACCGCCACCCAGCGCATCGTGTTCCGCGACGTGACGGTGCTGTTCTCCGACATCGTGGGCATCACGCCGTACTTCGAGAAGCACGGCGACACCGCGGGGATGAAGAAGATCCGCATCCACAACGAGCTGCTCTTCCCCGTCATCGAGCGGCACCGCGGCCGGGTGGTCAAGACCATCGGTGACGCCATCATGGCCTGCTTCGAAAAACCCGCCGACGGCACCGGCGCCGCGCAGGACATGCAGCTTCTGCTCCTTTCCTACAACGCCAAGCGCCTGGGCGAGGACGAACGCATCCGCATCCGTATCGGGCTCCATTGCGGCAAGGCCATCATCGAGGGCCGCGACGTGTTCGGCGACGTGGTGAACGTGGCCGCCCGCATCTCGGCGCAGGCGAAAAGCGGCCAGATCCTGGTCTCCAACGACGTCGTGCAGCAGCTTGTCGATCGCGAGAGCGCGGTCTTTCATTCGACGGTGACGCTCAAGGGAAAGACCGAGCCAGTCGAGCTGTTCTCGGTGGTGTGGGAGTCCCGTGAAGAGACGGCCGCGGAGAAGGACCCGGCGAAGGCCCCGGCGAGCGAGCCGCCCGCCAGCGCCGTGCCGACCCCGCTCTCGCTTCCGGCCGCCACGCAGGAGCTGGAGAGCCTTGGGCGCGGCGACGACGCCCGGCGCACCGAGGAGATGCCGGCCATCGCCGATTCACCGCCGGCCGTCGAATCCCCCTCTCGCCTCCGGCAACGCCCGCCGGTGCTTTCAAAACCAACGGCCGATGAGCCGCCGAACATCGAGACTCCATCCCGCATCCGCCGCCGGCAACTCGGCCTCCCTTCTGGGGCCGCCGACAAGCCGCCCGCCGGGCCCGCCTCCGCGGCGGATCCCGGAAACACGGTGATCTCCAGTCAGGTGCTGGAGTCCCCGTCTCGCGTCCGGCGGCGGCCGCCCACGCTGCCGCGCTATCTGGTGCCGGCGGCCGAACCCGCCGCCAGGCCGCGTCCGGCCTCGCCGCCTTTGTGGCGCCGGCGGGGCCTGGTGATGGCCGTGGTGGCCTTTGTCGCGGCCGCGACCGCGGCGGTGGTGATCCTGTCGACCGTCTCCGAGCCAGGCGCTTCCGACGCCGGCATGCCGGCACCGGTGCCTTTCTCTCCCCACTGGCGGCAAACACCGGACGCCGCGCTGCCGGAGGACGACGGGGACACCGCAAGGGGCAGTGGCGATGACGCCGGAGTGAAGGCAGCCACGGACGAGCGGGCTCCGGCGATGGAGTTCGCGGCGGGCGATCCGGATCGACCAGCGCCCGATCAGGATTCGCGGCAGGTTTCGGCGACGCCGCAGCTGTTCGAGCTTGGAGAACTGGAGCGCGTGTTGGCGCGGACGATGCAGCAGAAAGGTCTGATCGCGGGCGATATCGGCGAGCTGGACCGGGAGATGAAGAAAATCGCGACCCTGCGCCGGAGCCGGAGGTATGCCGAGGCCTTGCAGTCATGCCGCCGCGCGCTGGCAATCGTGGAGGGCTTCAGGCTCGACAAGGGATTTCTGGACAAGAAGAACGCCCGCTTCAACCGCGAGTTCGATCGCGCGGGCGAGGCCGCGGCGGGCGACGCCGAGCTAGCCAAGATCGCCCGCGACATCCTGGCCGCCATCGGCGAAGGCCGCCACGCGGATGCGAATCTTTTACTGAACAAGGCTTTTCGGCTAGTATCCAGGCATGCAAGCCGCCGTTGAGCGCCGGGCGACCTGGATCTTTGCACTGCTGCTCTTCCTGACGCCAGGGTTTGTCGCCGCCGGCGAGCCCGTCTCCATCCGGCTGGGGTTGTGCCATTCGCTGTCCGATCTTTCGTCAACACAAGTGGAGGCGGTGATCTCGCACCTTCGGGCCCGCCTGGTCTCGGCGGGGCTCGAGGTGTTTTCCTCGCCGCCGGGGCTTGACGGGCGGTGCTGTGCATCGCCGGATTGCCTCACCACCACCGATGGAAAGCCGCTGGATGCGCTGCTTTCCGTGACCGCCAGCCGCACCGGGCCCGTCGTCAAGTTGTCCTTTTCGCTATTCTCGGAGAAGGAAGCGCGGGTCGTTTATCAGGACAGCAAGGAGGCCACCCTGGCCGAGCTGAAGTCTTTTCGGGCGCTCGATGAACCGGAGAAGGGCATCCTCGAGGCCGTGCGGGTCTTGCTGGCGCCCGCGCCGGCTAAGGTGGTGAGCCCTCCGAAAAACCCGCCACCCGTCGCGCCCGTGTCCACCAGACCCGACGAGGGGATCGTCAAGACCGCGCCGGCCGCGCCCGGCCGGCTCTGGGCCCATCTCACGCTGTGGTCGGGCGTGGCGCTCGTCACCTTCGGTGGCATCTCGGCCGCGCTGTCCAAGGCCGCGGCCGACAACTACGCCGAGAGCCCGACGCGGCAGACCTGGGACCGGAGCCGCCTGTGGGCGGGGATGATGTGGGCGGGGTTCGGCGCCGGGGCGGCCCTGGTCACCACCGGGGTTGTCCTGTGGCTGAGAGGGGGGACTCCACGGGAAAACCCGTCGAGCGCCTTTGTCGTGAGCCCCGCCGGTGCTGGAGGTGGGCTGACCCTGGGCTGGCAGGGCCGCTTCTGAGTGCAGGCGGAAGATTTGTGGATGGCGTGTGCGATTGTCCGTGGGTTGTTCTTGGTGCGGCCGGCCGCGCGGCCGATAGAGCCAGCGCGGTCGGGCGCGTGAACTTGGTTGTGGCAGAGCGGCGCCAGGAGAGCTGACGATGAATCGCTACCTTGTGCTGTCGGTGGCCGTCGTGCTGGCTGTTGCGGTCGCCCCTGGGTGCAATGTCTTCCTGCCCGCGGTGGGCGGGGCGGGGCAGCCGTGCAAGCCGGATCTGACCTGCAATCCCGGACTCGCCTGTCTCCAGGACCGCTGCGTGACCATGAGTGATGGGGGAGACGGAGGGGATTTCGATGGAGTGGACGGCGCCGACGCCGGTTCGGATGAAGCGGCCGACGGTGATGGCGGCGTTCCGGACGCGGAGCCCGACGGCGGCGATGGTGTGGAGTGTATCAATGAGGATGACTGTGACGACGGCAACCCATGTACCGACGACACGTGCATCGGCCACGCCTGCGTCCACAAGCCGAACGATGGCGACTGCGACGACTTCAACCTGTGCACCAGCGGCGACAAGTGCGTCTCCGGATTCTGTGTCGGCAAGCTCGAGGACCGGGACAGCGATGGCCATGTGGGAAGTCAATGCGGTGGCGACGACTGCAATGATAACAACCCGCTGGTCCACCCCGGTGTCCCGGAAGGCCCTCCGAACAGCGAAACCTGCACGGATCATATCGACAACAACTGCGACGGAAAAATCGACGCTGAAGACATCGGCTGCCGGACCTGCAATGCCAATCCCGATTGCGAAGACGCCCTCTATTGCACCGGCCCCGAAAAATGTGAAAACCACCTCTGTATTCGAGGCTTGTCACCGTGCGACGACAACCTCTTCTGTACCATTGATATCTGCGACGAACAGCTACAAATCTGCGACCACGGCCTCCTGTCCAACACCTGCCGGATCGGCATCCAGTGCTTCAACCACGGGGACCGAAACCCCGCCAACGACTGCCAGGTCTGCAATTCCGCCACACCCTACGGGTGGTCCAGCCTCGATGGCACACTCTGCAATGACAACGACCCCTGCACCGCAAACGACCTCTGCAATAAGGGCACCTGCGTGGGCACCCTTATCGACCGCGACTCGGACGGATACCAGCCTCCCCCTTGTGGTGCCGACTGCGACGACGACAATATCAACGTTCACCCAGGTGCCGACGAGGGGCCGGTGGGCAACGACACCTGCTCGGACCAGCGCGACAACGACTGTGACGGTGACATCGACCAGAACGACCCCGGCTGCAAGTGCTCAAACGACGACCAGTGCTCGGATCACAACCTATGCAACGGTCAGGAACTGTGCCTTCCCGACGGGCGATGCGCTTCGGTCGCGACATCCCCGTGCAGCCTGGGCGCGGCCTGTCTCGACTGTAACGAGCAAGGTTGTCCGATCAAGGACAACTTCTGTCTGATCCAGAACGCTTGCTATGGCGATGGGGCGCACCCGATAAACGGAGACCAGTGTCTTGTCTGCAACCCATCGGTAGACAAAGAGCACTGGACCCGGATCTGCACCTGAACGCCCGGTTCTGATTCTCACCCGTCGGATCGCCTCGACGCGGGTGCAGAACAGGCGCGAACAGTACACCGGGAGGAACAGCAGCAGGAACACAGGAACAGCAGGAACAGGGCCTGTCCCTGGTTATTGCCTTTGTTTTTCAGTGTGTTGCGAGAGCGGGCGGCGAGCCGAGAAATTAATTTCAGCAAAAACAATTAGTTACGCGGCTGGCGAGAGCGCAAAAACGGGGCCTGTCCCCGTTGTTTCTGTTGCGGTTTCAATCGGTTGGCCGGGTAGTGGGGTCAGGAGCACGTCGCCGCCGGCTCGCCCTTCATGGGCAGCCGCTTGGCCGAGTCGGTCACCGCGCCGATCTTCGAGGCGAAGCTGGTGTGACGGGCGATGTCATCGTCGGTGACGAAGTGCACGTCCAGCAGGCCGTCGGACTGATAACCGGTGCGCAGGTAGTTCATGTGGGCCAGGGCCTGGCTCCAGCCGTTGAGCCAGCAGGAGAGCGCCTGGTGCTGCTCGGGCGTCCCGCGTACGTGGATCAAGAGGTCGATGTCGCTGCCCGGACCGGCGGTGGCGTTCTTGGTGCTCCCGAAGACGTAGAAGGCCAGCACCCCGAAGCGCGCGCCGTCACACTCCGCGGCCAGGCGCTCGGCCACCTGCATGCGCCAGCGCCAATGATCCTCCGCCGAACGGGCGACCTCGCGGCCCGCCTCCCGGCCGCGCTCGTCCCGGCTCCCCGGCGTGGAGAGGTACGCCAGGGCCTCGTCCAGGTCGGCGTTCATGAGCAGGCGCAGGATGCGGCCCCCGGCGGATTGCGGCACGTCGATCACCCGCAGCACGTCGGCCAACCAGGCGAAGTCCGGCACCACCTCGGAAAGGATGTTGCGCGCGGTCTTCAGGAAGTGCTCGTTGAAGATCACCCCCTCCTCGTCCGGGTACAGCGGCAGGTAACGGATACCGGACTCCACCAGGTCCTGGAAGAAGTGCGTGCCGAAGGAGAGATCCGGGACGTAGTTGCCCTTCTTGCGCGCGATCTCGATCAGCACGGCGCAGTTGCTGATGTCGGCGTACCCCACGCTCACGCCCAGCTTGATGTCGCCCTTGCTGCCCCAGCGCCCCGGGCCCATCAGGACGAACTGGCGCTTGGGCAACACCTGGTTGAGGCGCCCCACCGCCCGCCCGACCGCCACCAGGGCGGCGTGGTCTTCAATCTCGCCGTACTTGAGCGGGTCGACGTACACCAGGTGGGTGATCTCCGGCACCGCGCCGTTGGAGACGTGGCGCCGCGCCGAGAACACCACGTCCTCGGCGCGAATGTCCTTGGGGATGGGCGCCGGCGCGGTCTCGCCGCTCTGGCTCTGGGGCCGGCATTGCAGGAGGAACAGGTCCTTGCCGTCGTGGGCGAACTCCACGTCCACCGGCGTCTGCAGGCTCTCCTCCAGGGTCTGGAGCAGGCGGTGCATGCGGCCCACGAAGGGCGTGTCCTGGATCAGGCCCTCCATGGTGGCCACCATGCGATCGCGCGTGGGATCGACCATCAGGCCCACGGGCTTGGCCAGGTGGTCCTCCTGGAGGCGCGAGAAGATGTTCCGAAAGGCCGGGTAGTCGGCGCCGCACGAGCGCAACAGCTCCTCGACGGTCAGAGTGGCGAAGGCGTTCTTCTCGAGATCGATGACGTCGATGTGGCGGGGCGAGTAGCGCAGCACGTCGTCGAGCGCCACGTTGGTGCGCAGGCCCGGTTGCCCCGGGGCCACCAGCACCGGGTAGTCGTCGCTCACCCGGTCCACCGCCCGCGTGCCCAGGCCCGGCACCAGGCGCAGCAGCCCATCCTCGCGCCGGATGCGCGGCGACCAGCGGAACTCGTTGCGCGAGAAGGCCACCCCGGCGAAGGACGGCAAGAAGTAGCGCCCCACCCGCGTGCCCACCACCTCCTGGAGCAGGATGCCCATCTCCTCGTTGAAGTCGAGCAGGCCCCGCTCGCGCCGGTACTCGATGGGATCGGGGCCGAAGGTGGAGGCGTAGATCTCGGCGATGGCGTTCATGAGCGCCGACAGGCGCTGCCGCTTGTCGCCCTGGTTGGCCAAAAAAAGGCTCTTGTACTTCCCCGAGAAGGCCGTCCCCAGCCGGTCCTCCAGCAGCGAGGAGGAGCGCACGATGAGCGGCCGATCGCCGAACTCGTCCAGCGCCAGCGACAGCCCCTTCACCAGCTCCGGCGGGAAGCGCGCGTTCTGGAAGAGCTGCACCACGTGCGGGTACTCTTGCCGGATCTGATCGATCTCCTTGTACTTGTGCTCGATGATCTCCTCGAGATCGTTGTACTCGATGAAGGAGATGAGCCCGTCGGAGGCGATGTTCCAGGAGCGGGGGATGCGGATGTCGAACCCGACCCGGTCCGCGGCGCGGCGCAGGATCTGATAGGCCAAAAAAAGCCCGGCGCTCTTTCCGCCCAGCTTGCCGTGGCTGCCGGCGGGCAGGATGAGCCGGTCGAGCAGCTCCAGGAAATCGCGCGGCTCCACGTGGTTCTTGGCTACGGTGATGAACTCGAGCTGCTCGGTGAGGAAACGCCGGATCAAGGACACGCGGATGCCGCTCATGATGGAGCGCGACACCTCGGCGCCCTCGGGCACGACCTGGTGGAAGCGCCGGATGGCCTCGGCGATCTGGTCCAGCGAGGACTGCTGGCTGGCCAGCACCTTGACCAGGACGGAGGACTTGTCCTCGAAGATCCAGCGCTCCACCCGGCTCAGGATCTCCTCGTCGCTCAGGTAGCGCGAGGCGATCTCGAAGGGGCGATCGCTGAGGAAGAAGTTGAGGTCGAGCGAGCGCTTCTCCTGGGGAAAGTTCTCGTCGCGCGGCGGCAGGCTGTCCGGCCCGGCGTCGGCCCCGGCGGCCTGGTGCTCGCGCTGGGCCTCGGTGATGCCGCTCCAGCACAGGTGGTTCATCATCTTGCGCGAGATGCGCAGGTACAGGTTGGGATCGGTCTTGCGCAGCAGGCGGATGGCCCCGCGCCACTCGCCGCGGCTCTTCTGGGCCAGCTCCTCCTCGGCGTGGCGGAACTCCTCGAAGATGGCCTTGAGCTTGATGTGCTGCACGTAGTGACCGAGCCGATCGGCGATGGTCTCGACCAGGCGCGCCTCCTCGGGAAGGAAGGCTCCGCCCTCTGCGGCGGTGGGCTCGGTGAGGTAGTACACGCACACCATGCCCACCTGGCGCTCCTGGGCCAGGATGATCACGCACTGGCCCCAGGGGGTCTCGCGGCAGTCGGGCTCCTGGAAGGTCTTGCCCTCGATCACGATGCGCGCCCGGCAGTTCTGCGGGTACTGCCAGCCCTGGGGGATGACCCGCACCACCTGCTCCAGCGTCTCGTCGAAGGGCAGCTCCGGGTCGTTGAGGAGCTTCTCCACCGCGTACAGGCAGTTGAGCTCCTTGGTGCGCTCCTGCAGGGCGCGCAGGATCTTCTCGCTCTGGCCGATCGGCTCAGTCATGGCAGATCACTCCCCGGCCGCGCCGGCGGTCGACCTTGAGGCGCAGCGGCCGTTCGAGACGCACCTGGCGCAAGAAGGTCGTCTCGGCGACCGCCGGCTGCGCATCAAGCCAGGCGAAGTCCACCCGCCCGCCCGACTCCGGCTCCACCGCCAGATAGTACACACCGAAGCCCACCAGGTTGTGGAAGAAGTGCGAGCCCTGGGAGAGCTCCGGGCGCATGTTGTGGAGCGTGGCCTCCACGATGGCGCCCGCGCCCGAGATCTGCCCCCAGGCGGTGGGGATGCCCAGCCAGGGGTCGGCGGTGCCGAAGCGGCCGAAACCGATGAGCAGGTAGGGGCGCCGCTCGGAGAGCAGCGTCCCGTTGAGCTTGCCGATCTCGCCGGCGATCTCCACCGTGCGCGCGGGGTCGAACGAGCCGGGCTTTGCGTACAGCACGTCGCAGATGTCCTCCCGCGTACCGTTCCCCAGCACCTTGCGAGAGGCGACCACGGCCGCGGGGCGCGAAAGCTCCTCGTCCTCGACCAGGACCTCCTCGGTGGAGGCCGCCATGGGCCGCACCTGGAGGAAACCCAGCCGCGCGGGCAGGCCCTGGCGCGTATCCAGGTTGAGCGCGAACTCGATCTCCACGTCGGCCGCGAGCGCCTCGCGCGAGAGCCGCAGCAGGTCTCGCAAGAGCTCGTTGAGCGGGATCTGGTTGGTGGTGAGCAGCGGGGAGAAGTTCACCACCCGCGGCCCGGAGCCGAACAACCCCGGGTAGAGCCGGTCCGAGTCCGAGTCGTAGCTCGAGGCCAGGTAGCGCAGCGTCTCGTCGGATTCGGCGATCTCCAGCGGGTGCTCGCGCAGGTATTCGGTCTCTTTCAGCGGGTCGTAGTCCGAGAGCGGCCCCATGTGCACGGCGAAGAAGCGGTTCTGGGTGGCGTCCATGAGATCGCCCAGGCTCTTATAGGGGAGCGGCGCCTTGGGATAGGCCGGGCAGTAGGAGTAGCAGCGGCCGCCGTCCACGATGGTCTTTCCCAGGCCCAGCGCCAGGCTGATCACGCCGTCCTCGGGCACGGCGTGCCCGGTGGGGTAGGCGTTGAACGAGCGGCCCACCCCGGACAGGGTGGGGTAGAAGCGCTCGCCGTACTTTTCACCCACGATCTCCTGGATGATCACCGCCATGCGCTCGCGCTCCCACTCCACCCGCGCCGCCTGCATGATGGAGCGCGCCTCGGCGAAGAAGGTAGAGGCCCATACCAGCTTCACCGCCTCGCCGAGCTTGCGGGCGCGGATGTCGATGTCGAACTGGTTGTTGGGAATCATCTTGGTGCAGTACACGCCGGCGAAGGGGTGCTCCAGCGCGTCCTCGAGCAGCGAGGAGGAGCGCACCGCGAGAGGCGAGTGCACCTTGGAGATGAGCGCGCGCAGGTCGCCGGCCAGGCCCGGAGGAAGTTCGGCGCGCAAGAAGGCCCGCGCCAGGTCCTCGTCGGCCGGGTTCTCGCGCACGAGCGGCCACAGGCGGTTCTGCTCCAGGAAGGCCTCGAACACGTCGGTGCAGATCACGCACAGGCGCGGCACGTTGACCTCGAAGCCCGGGTGCGCGGCGCGGTCCAGACGGGAGAGGATCTTCTCCCGGATCAGCCACAGGCCCGAGGCCTTGCCGCCGATGGCGCCGCGGCCGATGCGGGTGAAGTCCTCACGCCCCTCGAAGAACTGGCGCTCGAACGAAGGAATGCTGGA
>CAZLNM010000076.1:0-25544 GCA_964561025.1 uncultured Myxococcales bacterium | reverse complement strand
TCTGCGGCGAGCAGTTAGGAGGACCCGCCGTCAAGCAGCCGCGCCTCCGGCCATCTGTTCGCGTTATCCGAGGATTCGAGTTTCTACCGGGCACGTTGCATTGAGGCACCCGTTCTGGTATCTGTGCCACGGGGAGAATACGCATGCCGTACATCTTCCGCCGGCGCACGCCCCAGGAGCCCCGGGACGACGCCCCTCCCATCCCACCGGACCTCGCGGAGGCGACGACGGGCCGCCCCGACCGCCTGGTCGAGGTTTCCACCACCGCCATGCTGGTGCTCTCGCCGCTCATGCTGGGCAGCGTACACCTGCCGGCGGTGCTGGTTTTGCTGGGGCTCTCGCTCACCGCCTACGCGGCGCTGCTGGCGCGGCACCTCAGGCACCACCGGAGCGGGCTCAAGCTCTTCCCGCTGGGCGTGGCCATGGTGTGCGCCACCCTGCTCACGCTGCTTCAGGCGGTGCCGCTCCCGCCCTTTCTGGTGCGGGTGCTCAACCCCGAGGCCGCCTCGCTGTACGGGCACATGCTCTCGGGCACGGGCCTGTGGGGCGAGGGCCAGTTCCGTTCCCTGAGCCTCTCGGCGCCATCGACCTGGTTCGAACTCCTCAAGTACTTCGGCTACACCCTGGCCTTCATCGTGGTGGTGAACTACTACAACGACCGCCACCGCGCCCGGCGCCTGCTCAAGGCGGTGGCCTGGACCGGCTTCTTGGTGGCCATCATCGGCTTCTTCTCCAAGCTCCTTTCGCTTCGCGCCATCCTGGGTTTCTACCCGGTGGGATCGGACAACTTCTTCTTCTCCACCTTCGTCAACCCCAACCACCTGGCCGGCTTCTTGCTGCTCACCTCGCCCACCGCGGTGGGCCTGGCCCTGTCCGCGCGCGAGCGCCAGGACCGGGCGCTGTACCTGTTCCTCGGGGCGGTGAGCGGCGCGGCCCTGCTCATGACGCTGTCGCGAGGCGGCATCGTGGCCTTCGGCGCCGCCTGCCTGTTCCTGTTCTTCCTGGTGGCCACCCGGCGCTCGCGCCGCATCCGGCGCCTGGCGCTGGTCCAGGGGGCGGTGGCCCTGGTGCTGCTGGGGGCGGGGTACCTGGCCTACGACACCATCCTGCGCGAGATGAAGTCGCTGGGGAACCTCGGGGCGCTGCGCGAGGAGGCCAAGATCGCCGCCTGGGGCGGCACGCTGGAGATGATCGGGGACCACCCGGTGCTGGGCATCGGCCGCGGGGCCTACGCCACCGTCTACCCGCACTACCGCTCGGTCCCCCACGACGCCACCTTCACCCACGCCGAGAACGGGCCGCTGCAGCTCATGGCCGAGTGGGGGCCGGCCTTCGGGGCGCTGTTCTTGCTTACGCTCCTGGGCTGTCTGGGGCTGGCCCTCACCCGGGTGCGCGAATCGCTCTCCATGGGCGGATGCCTGGCGGCGGTGTTCGGCTCGGCGGCGCACAACCTGGTGGACTTCAACCTGGAGGTGGCCGGGGTGGCCGTCACCTTCGTGGTCCTGCTGGGGGTGCTGGCGGCCAGCCCCTTCTCCCACGCCGGCGGGCCGCGGCCGATCGAGCTGCGCTTCCGCCTGCCGCGCAAGGTCGCCGTGGCGGCGGTCCCGCTGGTGGTCCTGGTCTCGGCCTGGGCCGCCTTCGCCGCGCTTACGCGCTCGCTCTCCGTCGAGACCGAACGGCTGCTCTCCGCCACGGGCGGCCCGTGCGAGCCCTGCGAGGAGTGCGAGCTGGGGCGCGCCGCGTGCCTTCTCCTCCGCGACCACCCGTCCGACTACCTGGCCTCGCTGGTCCTGGGCAAGGCCTACCTCGAGTCGCGCCCGCCGAACCTGGCGCGCGCGGTCCACCACCTGTCGCGCGCCATGGAGCGGAACCCGCGCAACGCCAGCATTCACCGGCTGGCCGGCCGCGCCCTGTTCTTCGCCGGACACCGGGACCAGGCCATGAGCGAGTACCGCCTGGCGGCGGAGCACCAGCGCGGCATCCTCACCGCCACGGTGGTGGAGGTGCTGCGCCTCACCGGCGACCCCGAGATGGCCATCGCGGCCACGCCGCGGGACCCCGACAGCCTGCTCTCCACCGCCCGCATCCTGCACAACCTGGGCAAGGACGAGGCCGCCATGCGCGCCTGCCGTCAGGCGCTCGACCTCAACGGCACGCGCCTCGACGCTTTGGAGCTGCTGGGGCAGCTCTCGCTCTCCGCGGAGCGGTTGGAGGAAGCGGCGGCGGCGGCGCGCCAGGCCATCGAGATCGACCCGCTCTTCGACCGGGCCTACCTGCTCCAGGGCGAGGTGCTGCTGCGCCAGAAGGACGCGGTGCGCGCCGAGGCGGCGTGGCTTTCGGGGCTCGATCAGGTACCGGACTCCACCGCGCTGGCCTACCGGCTCGGGGAGTACTACCTCGGCGCCGACCGGCTGAAGGAGGCCGAGGTGGTGGCCGACCGGCTACAGAGCTTCGCGCCCACCGACGACCGCAGCCAGGCCCAGCTCCAGGCGCTCTTCGGCCGCATCCAGGAGAAGAAGGGCCGCCTGTTCGAGGCGCGCCGCTCGTTCCAGCTCGCCGCCCAGCTCGCCCCCGACATGCCCTCCTACCGCCTGCGCCTGGCCCAGGTCGAGGAGCGCATGGGCCACTGGGACGACGCCATCCGCGTCTACGAGGACCTCAAGGCGTCACGCCACTCCCCACGCGAGATGGACGAGCGCATCGAGGCCGCCAAGAAGGCCCGCGAGAAGGAAGGCAACCAGGCCCGGTGGGAGGAGCTGGTGGAGAAGGGCAAGGCCGGCGCCGAGCCCGAGCCCCCGCCCCCCGACCTCGACGAGCCCGGCGGTGTCGACGAAGAAGTCGACGTGCCCTGACCACACCGGTCTTGAGTGCGGCTGGCCGCGACGCCGCAAGAGCAAGCGCGGCCAGACGCGATCTACCTCTCCCCCGAAATCATTTCCGTGTAAGCCCCCCCCTCTCCACTGTGGAGAGGGGGCTAGGGGGTGAGGTGCAGTGGAGAGAGGGGTTCGCGGGTCAGCTCACCACCCGGTGCAGCGCGGCCAGGTCGAGGCTGATGCGGCCCACCACCTCCCGCACCGCCTGCTTGAGCGCGGGATCGAGCTTGCCGCCGGAGCCTCCCGGGTAGAAGAAGCGCAGCTCGATGAAGGCCAGCGAGGTCACCGCCACCGAGCGGGTGACGCTGGAGAGGTGCCTGCCGTCGCCGCCGAACATCTCCTGGCGCTGGTCGGCGGGTTTCAGCCCCATGGTCTTCCAGCCCGCGCCGGCGAAGCCCTTCTCGCGGCACAGGGCCGCAAATTTTCCCCAGGCCTCGTCGAAGGCCGCCGCGCGCGCGCCGTCTCCCGTTGGCGGCGGCGCCGGTTCGGCGGGAGCGGCGGCGGGGGCCGGGGGCACGCTCGGCGGCGGCCCGGCCGGGAGAGTCGGGGCCGCGGGGGAGACGGGGACGGCCTCGGGGGTCCGGCGCCGGCTGGCCTGGGCGATCACCCGCGCCTCGCCGGACGGGGGCGGCGCCTCCGGGGCGGGCCGCGCCACCTCGCTCGGCTGGTACTCGGGCACCGCCCGCCTGAGCTCCGCGCGCACTCGCTCCGGCTCGCCCGAGGCGGCCGCCTCGAGCAGGCGCCGGATGTTCTCCTCGACGACCTCGCGCGGCGCGGGCTGGAGCCGGCCGGTGTAGATCTTGGGGTGGCGGGTCTTGTCCATCTTCTCGGCGTCGAAGCCGATCTCCTCGAACAGCTTCTCCCCCGGGCGCAGCCCGGTGAACTCGATGCGCACGTCCCGCTCGGGGGTGAAGCCCGACAGCCGGATGAGGTCGCGCGCGAGGTCCACGATGCGCACCGGCTGTCCCATGTCCAGCACGAAGATCTCCCCGCCCCGCCCCATGGCCGCGGCCTGCATGACCAGCTGGGTGGCCTCGGGGATGGTCATGAAGTAGCGCTTCATGTCCGGGTGGGTCACGGTGACCGGCCCGCCGGCGGCGATCTGCTCCTTGAAGATGGGCACCACCGAGCCCACGCTGCCCAGCACGTTGCCGAATCTGACCGCGGCGAACACGGTGCGGCTCTCTCGCGCCAGCGTCTGCACGAACATCTCGGCCACGCGCTTGGTGGCCCCCATCACCGAGGTGGGGTTCACCGCCTTGTCGGTGGAGACGAACACGAAGGCCTCGGCGCCGTGCGCGTGGGCCAGCTCGGCCACGGTCTTCGTCCCCAGCACGTTGTTCTTCACCGCCTCGCCGGGGTTCCACTCCATCATGGGCACGTGCTTGTGGGCGGCGGCGTGGAAGATCACCTGGGGCCGGTGCTCGGCGAAGATCCGCTCCATGCGCGGCCGGTCCAGCACGTCGGCGATCAGCGGCACCACCGGGAGCTCCCGGCGCTTCTTGGCCATCTCGCGGTGGATGAAGAACAGGTTGGGCTCGCTCTGCTCGACCAGCAGCAGCGCCTCGGGGGCGAAGCGCAGGATCTGGCGGCACAGCTCGGCGCCGATGCTGCCCCCGGCGCCGGTCACCATCACCCGCTTGCCGCGCAAGAAGCGCTGCAAGACGTCCTCCTCCAGGTGCACCGGCTCGCGGCCCAAGAGGTCCTCGATGGCCACCTCGCGGATGAGGTTCACGCTGATGGCCCCGTCCAGGATCTGGTCCACCCCGGGCAGGGTGCGGAACTTCACCCCGGCGATCTGGCAGGCCGAGACGATGCCGCGCATGGTCTCGCCGCTGGCGGTGGGGATGGCGATGATCACCTCCTGGATGCGCCGGCGTGGCGCCATGTCGCCCAGGTAGATGATGGGGGCCAGCACCGGCACCCCGTGGATGGTGAGCCCCTGCTTCTTGGGGTTGTCGTCGAAGAAGCCCACCAGCTCGTAGCGGTCGCGGTAGCTGCGCAAGAGGTCGCGCGCCAGCGCCTCGCCGGCGTCCCCCGCTCCCACGATGGCCACCCGGCGCCGGCCCTCCAGCTCCTCGGCCGCGGGGGCGGTGAGCGTCTCGCGCGCGATGCGCAGGCCGAAGCGCAACCCGCCCACCAGCGCGATGGAGGCCGCCCAGTCGAGCACGAAGATCGAGCGCGGGAAGTCCCGCACCCCCAGGATCACCACGGCCACCACCAGCGCCACCGAGGCCAGCGACATGGCCTTGAGGATGTTCACCAGATCGCCGATGCCGGCGTACTTGAGCACCCCGCCGTAGAGCCGAAAGACAAACCCCGCCACCGCGCGAAAGAAGACCGCCAGCACAAGCCCGATGACGATCTGGCGCGTATAGCTCTCCGGCAGGGAGAAGTCGAAGCGCACCAGGAAGGCGAGCAGGAAGGCCGCCGCGTACAACACCAGGTGGGCGGCGAGCACCAGCACCCGCCGGACCAGCAACCTGCGGCGCAGAAATCCCAGGATCGACATCGGCTCCGCTCCCCGGGCGCCGGGCCCGGCCGACGGGTTGATCTATCAGGAGCGGCGAAAAAGGGCAAACGCCAGGGACGGCGCCGCTCTCTCGTCCCGGATTTACCTCACCCCCAAATGACTCCCAATCGTTCCAACTCCCCCCTCTCCGCTGCGGAGAGGGGGGCAGGGGGGTGAGGTGGAGCGGAGAGGGGGGTTAGGGGGTGAGGTGGAGCGGAGAGAGGGGTTAGGGGGTGAGGTGCAGTCGAGCGGCGGCCTGGGGGCGAGGTGGAGCGAGGGTCACGGGCCGAGGCGCCGCCACAGATACCAGCCCAGGTAGGCGCCGGCCGCGCCCAGGGAGTCCACCAGCAGCGTCTTTCGCAAAAGCTGCGCCGGCCGCGGCAGCGGGCCGGGCACAAGCAGCCGCGAGAGCGAGGGCGCGATCACCAGGCGCTCGAGCAGCGCGCGCGCAGGCGGCGGCGGGGCGAAGGCCTCGGCCCAGGCGGCGGGGTCGATCCGCTCGCTGGTGAGCGCGCCGCGCCCGGAGCCGGTGTCGCCGATGTCGCGCTCGGCAGGATCGGGGAAGCACGCCTGGTAGAGCCGCAGCGCAGAGAACACGGCGCGCCGGATCCCCCACTCGCGCGCCCGCCGCGCGCAGGCATCCAGGCGCGGCCCGTCCTCGAGGATGAGCCTACGCAGCTCCCACACCGCCCGCAGCCCGCCCAGCGCAAACTCGTGGATGGCGAAGTGGAAGCAGTGGTACAGGAAGGTGTCGTCGGCGTCGAGCCTGCGGCAGGCGACGTTCTCGCGCTCGAGCGGCAGCGTGCGCGCCCACAGCGCCCGGTAGTCGATGCGCGCGCGCGGCCCGCGCATGAAGGCGCGGTGGATCTCGACCAGCATCCCCTCCCCCGTGAAGGCCCGTTCGTGGTGGCCGGGGCGGCCCGAGAGCGGATCGGGGAAGCTCTCGCGAAAGCCGATCTCTTGCATGACCTCGCCGGCGCGCGCGAAGTCCGCCTCGCGCACCAGAAGGTCGCAGTCGGCCATGGGCCGAAGCGGCCCGCCGCGCTCGAACATGAGCGCGTAGGCCATGCCCTTGAGCACCACGAACTCTACCCCCGCCGCCCGCAGGGCCTGCGCCACGCCGGAAAAGCGCGCGAGCCGCACCGCCCCCAGCGCGGCGCTTTCCAGCAAGGCCCGCCGCCCCCGCCGCGTCTTCTGGGTGCGCGCGAGCTCCTCCTCGACGCGGGCCTGCCGGGCGAGCAAAAGCATACGCTTTCGCTCAGCGCGGGGGATCTTTTCGCCCAGCAGCGCGCCACACAAAAGGCGCAGGTCGGAAGATTGCATGGGATGGTTATGGCACCGCGGGCGGGCGGGTTCAACCTGCACGAATCATGTGCGCCAGCTGGCCGATGGGGACGACCTCTACCCCATCGCCCAGTGGAAAGCGCTCCGGGCCCGCGTACGCGATCAACTTCCGCTCCGGCTTCACGTCGGCGCACGCCGAGTGGAAGCCGCGCTCGACACGCGGCGAGCGACTCCTCTTGATCTCCACCGCCCAGCGCGCGCCACCGGGATACTCGAGCAGCAGATCGATCTCCGCCCCCCCGCTGGAGCGGTAGAAATAGGCTTGGATCTCGGGAGGCGCCAGGCTCAGGATCTGCTCGATGGCGAAGCCTTCCCAGCTGGCACCCGCGACCGGGTGCGACACCAACGACTCCATGTCGCCGATGCCAAGCAGGGCGTGCGTCAGGCCACTGTCACGAAAGAAGATGCGCGGCCGCTTCACCAGGCGCTTGCCGAGATTGGCGCGCCAGGGAGCCAGCCGGCGGACCAGCAACAGGTCCACCAGCAGGTCGAGGTACCGCCTGACGGTCTTCACGTCCGACTCCAGGCTGCGGGCCAACTCGGCCTGGTTGAACGGGGCTCCCTGCCGGTGGGCCAGCATGACCCAGAACCTTCGCAGCGTCTCGGCGGGGGCGCGGGGCCCGAACATCGGCACGTCGCGCTCGAGGTACGTGCGAATGAAATCTCGGCGCCAGCGCAGGCTCTCACCGTCGTTCGACGCCAGCAGGCTATTGGGGAAGCCTCCCCGGAGCCACAGCGCGTCGAGCGGGCGTCCCGTGGGCTCCAGGATGTTGAACGGGCTGAGGTCGACGAGGCGCATGCGGCCGGCCAGGGATTCGCTTCCCTGGCGGAGGACCGCAAGAGACGCCGAGCCAAGCAACAGGTACCGGCCCACGCCAGCCCCCTGGCGCCTCGCCTGATCCACCAGACCGAGCAGCGCGGCAAAGAGTTCGGGCATCCTGTGGACCTCGTCCAGGATGACGAGCTTGTCGAGATGTGTTGCGAGGTAGGCGGCCGGGTCGGTGAGTTTCACCCGGTCTTCGTCCGACTCGAGGTCGAGGTAGATCGAAGAGCGAAGCCTGGAGATCTCCAGGGCCAGGGTCGTCTTTCCTGCCTGGCGGGGGCCGAGAAGACAGACAGCGGGTGCCTCGTCCAGCGCACGAAGAATGTCTGCGAGGATCAGCCGCTCTATCATCCTTGCAATTATGGGATACCGTGCCCCGATTTACAAGGATATGTACGCTGGACGACGGGTGGGCACTCGAACGGCCGGGATCGGCCGGTCCGTATGCAGCCGGTCGTTTGCAGGCCGGGCAGAGACATCTGCCCGGCCTGGGCGACGGTTTCGCTGGGGAAAATTTCATGTCCACAAAATTACAAACCCGGCCCAAACAAAAAACCGTGTTCCCCCCATGCGGCCCGTTTGCAGCTTCGCGGTCAGGCCTTCTTCAACGCGTCGAGCAACGATTTCAGCCGGGGGAGGTAGGCGGGGAGCCGCTGGTAGACCGCCAGGGCGTCGGCGGCGCTGTAGGTGTGGGCCATGAGGTTGCGGTCGGAGAGCATGCCGAGCCAGCTCTCCTCGTCATCGATCCAGCGGTTGGCGAAGGCCTGCTTCAGGGCCGCCTTGGGCGAGAGGCAATCGAGCTGGCCGGCCTCTCCGGCCACCCACTTGATGCTCTTCCAGGCGAGCTCGAAGCAGAACTCGAAGTATTGGATGCAGCCGGCGCGAACGACATCGTTCGCCGGGGGAGTCGCCAGCGCCTGGTCGAGCTGAGAGATGGCCCGCGCCAGCAGGTCGAGCAGGACGTTCTTATTCAAGCAGCACCTCCGCCCCGTCCAGCGCCGCACCCCGGAATTCCGCGCTCACCCGGCCCAGGTCGACCACGTCGAACCGGATCAGGGTCGGCAGGGATTCGAGCTCGTCCTGGAGCTTGGCGAGCAGGGCCGCCGGCACGGGCCGCGGGCCGAGCAGGCCGATGTCGAAGTCGGAGCGTTCGCGCGCCTCGCCCCTGGCGCGCGAGCCGAACAGCATCACCCGGATACCGGCCAGGGCCGCCGCGTGCTTCGCGAGCAGCGCGCCGATGGCTTTGCGGATCTCCTGCTCGGTCAAATGACTTTCCTCCGGAGTGGAGCGCCCTTGGCTTGAAAATCAGGCTACCAACCGCGTGATGAGCTGTCAAACGCCTCCGGGAGGGCGGGCGGGCGGAGATGCGGGCGATCGACCGGCCGGGATCGGCCGGTCCGTATGCGGCCGGTCGTTTGCAGCCCGTTTGTTTGCAGCCCGGGCAGATATCTGCCCGGGCTGATCGTGTTTCGCATCGTTCCCCGACCCGGGTTTTGCGTTCCTGACGACAACCGTTCACAGCCCGGCCAGATGTATCTGGCCGGGCGATTGAGATGGATAGACGAACGTTGGGGGCGGACGGACGCGCGGTCAATTGATCACGGCCGGCCGGGCAGAGACATCTGCCCGGCCTGGGCCATGCGGCATTTCAGCGCGTAAGTTCCCATAAATCGTTTGTATTCATTTCGGAATGATGCTCGACCTGGTGATGAATATAGTGTTTGACACGAGCCACGTCGTTCGGGGATACGCTGAAGGCGGCGTACCCCTCCTGCCAGCGAAAATCTGGAATGCCGCCCTCGCGCCGCAGCCAGTGAGACAAACCCGCCTTGATCTGTCGAGCCAGCAGCGAAACGCTGGCATCGGGGCGGTGACGGACAAGCAGGTGTATGTGATCCTCGACGCCACCAAAGGCCAGGACGCTGCCTCTGCTTTCGCCAATCGCGGACAGGGCTCTTGGCTCGAGTTCCGCAAATCACTCCAGACGGATCACAGGAAGCCGGCGGGTCGTGGCCCACACCAGGTGGGTGTATATCTCCGTCTTGGAATGGGTGGTCGGCTTCATGTCTGACCCGCCGTTTTTCTGCCCAGGTTGATCCCTCCGGCCGGGCAGAGACATCTGCCCGGCCTGGTTTGCGGACGCGAATGATTTCATCAATGGTCTTCAAAATCAACATCACAATCTAACGACATGCAGCCCGGTCCGTTGGCCACCCGTTCGTTTGCAGCCCGGGCAGATATCTGCCCGGGCTGATCGTGTTTCGCATCGATCCCCGGCCCGGGTTTTGCGTTCCTGACGACAATCTTTCACAGCCCGGCCAGCCGGGCGGACGGATGGACGAGCGGATGCTCGAAGCCGGGATCGGCCGGGCACGGCCGGCCGGGCAGAGACATCTGCCCGGCCTGGGCGAACCGTCATCCGGCGAGCGCCGGGCGGAGCCTAGCGGCAACTCAGCGCCGCGCACACGCGTTCAATGTGTTTTTCGGTCAGGGACGAGGCGGAGGGGAGGCACAGGCCGAGACCCTTGACTTGAGGATCGCCATTCTCCATAATGCTCTTGTCGCGAATCAGCGCGACAAGAGAAGTCGAAGGAATCAAGCCTGAAACATCACATTTCGTAACCTTGAAAAAGGAGGATCCTTGATGAAACGCGTGTGTCTAATGTTGGTCGCAGCGACCGCACTTATCGCCTGCGGGACCGAGAGCAAGCCGGGCACCAAGACGATCGAGAACGGTCTCATCGAGTCGGCCGATCTGGTGCGGCAGATGGACGCCCACCGCGCCGAGCGGCTCATCGACCGGGGCGCCATCACAGTCGTGCCGCGTCTTCGTGAGGACATGTCGATCCCGTCCACCGAGCGCATGGTGGAGTCCGCGGCAGAGGCCGCCAACATGGAAAAGGCTCGTCTCGAAAAGCTCCACGAGAACGTGGCCGAGATTCAGATCCCGGCACTGACCGAGGGCGAATCCACCTCCCTGCGGCCATCGTTGTTCAAGCAGCCATATGGAGCCAAGGCCGGCTGCGGCACGATGTGCGCCTCTGATTTCTGCTCCACCACCTGCCTGTGCGCAAACGGAGAGGGAGACTGCGACTCGGACGCGGAGTGCGAGAACGGATACTGCGCGGCGGACATCGGGGCGCAGTTCGGTTGCGCTGCCGAGGTGGATATCTGCCAACCGTTCCCTGGGTGCCACACCTCCAGACCAGGAAGTCCGACCTTCTGCAGTCAGTCTTGTCCGTGTGATGCGGGCGAAGGGGACTGCGACTCCGATCTGGAGTGTGCCACGGGTACATATTGTCGTGCGGATGTCGGCGCAACCTACGGGTGGGCCGCCGAAATCGATGTCTGCGAAGCGCTTCCCGGTTGCCACACAAGCAGCCCCGGCTCACCGACATTCTGCAGCTCTACTTGCCTCTGCGAGGCCGGTGAAGGGGACTGCGACTCCGATCTCGAGTGTGCCATGGGCACCTACTGCCGCGCGGATGTCGGTGCGAATTATGGATGGGCGGCAGATATCGACGTCTGCGAGGCATTTTCTGGTTGCCACACCAGTGGCCCAGGCTCCCCGACCTACTGCAGCCAGACCTGTCCTTGCAACGCGGGAGAGGGTGATTGCGACTCCGATGCCGAGTGCGCAAACGGCAATTACTGCCGCTTGGATGTTGGCGCCAACTACGGCTGGTCCGCAGATATTGACGTCTGCGAGGCGTGGCTCGGCTGCCACACGAGTGGCATTGGAACACCGACCTACTGCAGCCAGACCTGTCCATGTCTTGCCGGCGAGGGCGACTGCGATTCCGATGCGGAGTGTGTGCCGGGCACCTATTGCCACATGGATGTCGGCGCAAATTACGGCTGGTCCTCGAACACCGATGTCTGCGAGTCCCTGGTCGCGAACTATTCGTCCCTGTTTTTCTCTGAGTACATCGAAGGAAGCAGCAGTAATAAAGCCCTCGAGATATACAACGCTGGCCTGTTGAGCCTAGATCTCTCCGCTTGCTCCGTAAGACTATACAGCAACGGCGCAAGCAGCCCATCTGCAAGCGTGACTCTTTCTGGCAGTTTACCGGCTGGAGGAATTTTCATTCTGTGTCATCCATTGGCGATGCCGGGAATCATTAGTGTATGCCAACTTCAGAGTAGCGCAGTTGTCAATTACAACGGCGATGATGCCGTCACGCTTTACTGCGATGGAGCGACAAGGGATGTTATAGGCCAGGTCGGTTTTGACCCGGGCTCCGAATGGACCGGAGGAGGAGTATCCACGCTCAACAGAACCCTTTGCAGGAAGCCGACGATTATAACGGGCGACTCCGACGGCAACGATCCGTTCGATCCTTCAGTCGAGTGGCTTGGTTACCCACAAGACAATATTGCAGGGCTTGGCTCACGTAATTGCCCGTAGCTGATCTGCCCACCTGATCTCCCCGCATATTCGCACCCAAACCCCACCGCTAATACCCGCACGGAAAATCATTCCGTATATGGGGGTCCTATTGGCGATTCACCGCCACACCCACCCGATAAACATGTTTTTCTATCAGCGTAAATCTGGAGGGCAGGCACAGGCCTCTGTGAAATTAATTTTCACAGCGGCCGGGGCCGACGAAGCGGCAGGAGGAGAAGACGGGTTGGAGGTGCATGGGTTGAAAGACGAGGCGGGGGTCAACACAAATAGTCTCATGCGCTTTTAATCTTCTTGCGCCGAACCACGACAAAGATCGATAGTAAGAGCAGAACCACAAGCGACAACCACCACGAGGTGATTCTGGCGGCTGGAGGAAGCCTATCGAAGACCATCCCCAGGGAGGCAAAGATCACCGCCGCGACAGTGAAAATCGTGGTCACGGCGCGGTGGCTCAGGCCGAGGTCGCACATCTGCTGATACACGTGCGAGCGGTGCGCGGCCCAGAACCGCTCCCGCTGGACGATCCTGCGAATCAGTGTGAACGTGGCGTCAAACACAAACGGCAGCATCAGCAACACCGCCGCCGAGAGCGAGAGCGCACCCTGCGCAACCGCCGCCAGCGAAAGCGCTCCGGCCGCCAACCCGAGAAATACGCTCCCCCCGTCTCCCATGAAGACGCTGGCGGGAGGGTAGTTGTAAAACAAGAATCCAACAGACGCGCCCGCCGAGGCAAAGGCCAGGCCAGCGAGGACGGCATCACCGTGGCCTTCAAAAACCACCCCGAGCGCGCCGAGACAGATCGCGGCGGCGCCGCCGGCGATGCCATCGATCCCGTCCATGAAGTTGAAAAGATTGGTGTACCAGGCGACGAACAGGACCGAAAAAATCACGCCTCCGCCCGAGCCCAGCGCCAAGGTTGGGATACCGGGCAAATCCAAGATTTCCACTCTTGCGTACGCAAGGCAGATGCCAGTGGAAACAACGAGATAGCCGGGAAAGCGCACGGCCGTCGGGAGCCGCTTCCAGTCGTCCGCAAATCCAATGAGCGAGCCGGCACCCAAGAAGGCCAACAGCCACCACTCACCTGTCGAAGGCATGCTTCCAGTGACAACCCCAACCACGGCAAGACCGGCCAGGACGCCGGCCAGGATCCCGAGCCCACCAGTCCTAGGCGTAGGGACGGAATGAGAGGATCGCTCGTTGGGGATGTCCAGGACGCCGGCGCGGAGTGCAAAACGGCGAGCGAGAGGGACAAACACCGAAGCAGCCAATAGAGCGACCGAAAATGAAAGAATTTCGGTCAGGATTTCATCCCTGCCTTGACCCACTCCACTTCTTCCCTCAAGCCTTCATCCAATGACTTCACGGGAGAATACCCGAGCTCCCGGCGAATTTTGGTTCCATCAAATGTCAGATCTCTTGTGAGCTTAGAGTAGGAACCCCAGTCGATTGGCATATTTCGCCGGAGCAACTTCGAAAGCATAGTTCCACCCGCCGCTGCAGTAGCAATGAGAGCCCTGGGAACTCGGATAGGCTTTCTTACACCGAGCATTGTCGCGATCTTGTCGGCGAGCTCGGCCAGAGTAACCGTCTCGTCGTCCGTCACAAGATATATCCCTGATTTGCTCTTGCCGGCGCGAATCGCCAACGCAACAGCATGCGCCACGTTCCACCGCCCCACAAACGTCCTTTTCGCTTCTCCTCTTCCTGGGATGACGAAGAAGCCTTTGGCAATCGCATGGATCATTCGAGCCATATTGCCCTTGTCGTTTGCGCCATATACCATGGGAAGGCGCAAAATGGTTCCGCCCGCCTTCAAGACCGCCTGCTCTGCTCTGGCTTTGCTGATGCCATATGGCGTTTTGGGTGCAACTGGCGTCTGGTCGGACACATGTCCCGTTGCCTCTTCTCCAAAAACCGCCACCGTGGAGGTGAAAACAATGCCTTTCGATTTCTTCTCACAATACTCACTAAGTTTCTCTGTTGACTCTTGATTAACAGAGAAAGCAGCTCTGACGTCTTTCTCCGTTTCTATTTTTTTATGAACATACGCCGCAAGATGAACAACAACATCAGCTTCCTCAACCAATCTACCGAGGCTTTCTAAATCTCGAATGTCTTTTTCGATATATCGCTCTATATAGGAATGAATCTCTTTGTGAATTTGAAGAGCGTCCATACCTATAATTCTCGCACCATGACTCCCTAGTTTTTCTACAACTGCTCTGCCGATGCATCCATTGACGCCAGTGACAAGAACCCTAGTTCCTTGCAACAAATGCAAATAATACCTCTAGCTAGAAACATCAGACATTACTTCAGACACGATTTTATCGTATTGAGACATGATTTTTTCAAAAGAGTATTCTCTTTCTGCGAGTGCCCGCGCCCTAGCTCCCATTTCCGTCAAACCTACTTTATCAGTTGCAGCAATCCTGATACATCTTACTAACTCAGAGACATTTCCAGGCTCTACGACCCAACCAATATTGTGTTTTCTTACGACCTGACTGATCTCTGATTCTTCGTCCAGGAGCGCAATGACAGGTTTTCCGGCTGCAATATGATTATAGAACCGACTTGGGACACCCAGGCCCCACATCCCTTTTTTCAAACCAACGATGGCGACGTCGCAAGCATTGAGAAATATTTGTTGCTCACTCCTTGGCTTGCTGCCGACAACCGAAATGTTTCTAAGGTCATTGGCGGCTATCCACTTTTCTAGCCATTCCTTCTTTGCGCCCGATCCAACGAAGAGAAAGTGGATGTTGTTATCCGCCCTGAGTGCAAAAGCGGCCTTAGCAATAGTTTCAATATCTTGAACTCTGCCTATATTCCCGGCAACCTGCAACACAAACTTATTATTGAGACCTAATGCCCTTATAATAGCATTCTCTTCTCGAGGCGCTGGGCATACTTCGTCAACATCTGCCCAGTTTTGTATGACTGTTATCTTTTTTGGCGATGCACCATACTCGCTTCGGAGTCTATGACTCATGCAACTTCCCATTGCGATGATTCGGTTGACTGAGCGAAATAGCCTTTCTTGGAGCCAATGCGAGGCCTTCACGATGACATTTTCTTTCCTGAGCAATCCACTGCACACGAGAGCATCTGGATACACATCATCGACTCGGAGAATGATTTTGGCATTGCATATACGACTTGCCAACGCCATGGCATACGGCAGAGAAGGGGGATTAGTGCATACAAGAATAATATCACTATTGCGAAAGCGAACTAGGGCTTGCACCAGCAATGAAACTGAACCACTCACAACATTCACAGTTCGCAAAATCAGACGGTTTTTATCGAAATTAGTTCCCGGACATCGAATGATTTCTACACCCCGCCAAAGCTCTTTTGCTGGAGAAAGATTGCCATTATGGTTCTGTGGTTTGCGAACGGTAAGAACCTTGACTTCGAAGCATGAAGCCAAATACTCGGCAATTTTACTTAAATAGTATCCGGTCGATGTTTCATTTGGGTAAAAGATCTCCGTAACAATCCAGATGCGTCTTGTCATTAATATACTTTCATTTCTTCCACACTTCCCTGTTCACCTTGTCCACATGACTTACAATAATCCTCACCACCTTCTCCGACACCACCGGCACGTCGTAATCCCGCACCAGCGGGAACAGCCTCTTGTCACCCCTCGGCGCGCTCTCCAACACATCGAGCGCCTGCATCACCCGCTCGACGCTCATGCCGGCAAGGATCGCCGCCGTCTCCTCCATCCCCTCCGGCCGTTCGTGCGCTTCGCGGATGTTGACGGCCGGGAGGTTGAGGATCGACGCCTCCTCCGAGATGGTGCCGCTGTCGGAGATCACGGCCTTCGCGTTCACCTGGAGGCTGATGTAATCGGTGAAGCAAAAAGGTTTTTCAAACCGGACCAGTTTCGTTCCCTTTCGCTTCTTCGTCTCCAGCCGCTTTCGCGTGCGCGGGTGGGTAGAGACGATCACGGGGAGCCGATAGTGCGACTCCAACGCCTGGAGGACCTGTGCAAACTTCTCGAAGTTCTCGGAATCAACGTTCTCCTCGCGGTGGCAGCTTACGACAAAGTACTTGTGCTTTTTTAGGCCGAGCTTCTTGCACACCGCGGATTTTTCGATCTTCGGCATGTAATACCGGATCACTTCCAACATGGGGCTTCCGGTCTTGATGACGCGGTCGGGGGGAAGCCCCTCGCGCAACAGGTACTCGCGCGAGATGTCGCTGTAGGGCATGTTGATGTCGGAGATGTGGTCCACGATGCGGCGGTTGATCTCCTCGGGCACGCGCTCGTCGAAGCAGCGGTTGCCGGCCTCCATGTGAAAGACGGGGATCTTGCGGCGCTTGGCCGGGTACGCCGCGAGGCAACTGTTGGTGTCGCCCAGGATGAGCACGGCCTCGGGTTTTTCCTTCTCGAGCACCTCGTCCACGCGGGAGATCACCATGCCCACCGTCTCGGCGGGCGTGGCACCGTGGGCGTCGAGGAAGTAATCAGGCTTTCGGATGCCGAGGTCGTCGAAGAAGATCTGGTTGAGTTCGTAGTCGAAGTTCTGGCCGGTGTGGACCAGAACGTGCGACATGTGCTTATCCATGAGAGGAATCGTTCTGCTCAAGCGAATGATCTCGGGTCTCGTACCAACGATAGTCATTACCGACAACCGTTTTGCACGCCTAGGATCTTTTTTCATTTTACATCCCGCCATTTTTCGTAAGGAGTTGGATCTTTCGCTAATTGAGCAGCCAACTCGGGCCAAGTCGGCATCTTGAATCCAGTTGCTCGAAGAAATTTTTCACCAATCATACTACGATCAGACACAACTTCTGAATCCGGTACAATATCCACATCCAGGTAATATGCCTCCCGAAGCAAGCAAAGCAGGTCATACTTCGTAATCGGTGGGCTAACGACCTGGTAAAGCCCTTGTAGCTGCATGTTGTCAGAAATTATTCTTTCTATAAGACTAGAGAGATAATTCGTAGTGACACCCGAATAGATCACTCGCTGGTAACCGCGAATGGAACGCCCTTTTTGCGCCAAGAACCATTCAAGAAGTGAACGGAATTGACTAAGCTCTCTACCAATGATCGAGGTCCGCAACGTAAGGCAATTGGCACCAGTCACCTCGCCAAGCGCCTTTGTTTTTCCATATAGGTCTTCCGCGTCCGATGGATCTTCTTCGGTGTACATACCGCGCTTGCCGCTGAAGACACAATCGGTGCTGATGTGGATCAACCGGCCTCCGTATTCCGCAAGAGTCGACGCCAATCGATGTGGAAGAAGGGAGTTGATAGTAATGCTTGGGATGGCCTGATTGGCCTCATCGCGCTGCTTAATGATTCCGACGCAGTTCACCAGAAAATCTGGCCGCAGATCCCGAATGACCCGCTCAACAGCCTGATAATCCATCACATCTATCTTTTCAATTACACTTGTTGGTCTAAACAGATCAATACGCGAATAGAATGGGTCACTCATCTTACCAAAGATTGTGCATTTGACATTCTGATGGTTCGAGGACAAAGTCTGAAAGACTTTATGACCCAACATCCCTTCACCACCAAGAACTAAAGTGAATTTATGTTTGTTCATGACGCGCTCGCATCAATGTCTTTACCGCCAGCTAGCGCATATTTTACCAGGTCTAATCCACGCAACATCTCGACCATCTCGTCGATGGAAAGACGTCGTGTGTTGTGCGAGTTGTAGTCGTCCTTCAATGACAGCTCGTCCTTGCCGCGCTCGAAGTACAGCTCATAGTTGAGGTCGCGCTTGTCAGCCGGCACGCGGTAGTAATTGCCCATGTCCTCGGCCACCGCCATCTCCTCGCGGGTGAGCAGGGTCTCGTAGAGTTTTTCGCCGTGGCGGGTGCCGATGATGCGGATCTCGTTCTTTGCGTTGAACACCTTCAGGATGGCCTTTGCCAACGTGTCGATGGTCGCGGCGGGGGCTTTTTGCACAAAGATGTCGCCCGGCCGCCCGTGCTCGAAGGCCCACAACACCAGGTCCACCGCGCCGTTGATGTCCATCATAAAGCGCGTCATGCGCGGATCGGTGACCGTGAGGGGTTTTCCCTCCTGGATCTGGCGGATGAACAGCGGCACCACCGAGCCACGGGACGCCATGACGTTTCCGTACCTGGTCACGCAGATGACGGTCTTTTCGCCCGCCACCCGGGCCTTGGCGATGGCGATCTTCTCCATCATGGCCTTGGAGATGCCCATGGCGTTGATGGGATAGACGGCCTTGTCGGTGGAGAGCACGATGACCTTTTTGACGCCCTTGGCGATCGCCGCGTTGAGGACGTTGTCGGTGCCGACGGAGTTCGTTCGCAGGGCTTCCATGGGGAAAAACTCGCAAGACGGCACTTGCTTGAGCGCGGCGGCGTGAAACACGTAGTCAACACCCGTCAAGGCGTCGGCGACGGATTGTTCGTTGCGCACGTCGCCAAGATAAAATTTGAGCTTCGGATTCGGGTACCGCCGGCGCATGTCGTCCTGCTTCTTCTCGTCCCGAGAAAAGATGCGGATCTCCGCAAATTCTTCCGACAAGAAACGATTGAGCACCGCGTTTCCAAACGTTCCAGTACCCCCTGTCAATAACAGCGTCTTTGCTTTTCTCAACTTAGTCTCCCGTTTTGGGATTCCCTAAAGTATTATTTTGTCGACCGCATCGAGCAGCTGCTTCGAAGATCTGAACAAGTCTGTTCGTTACTGCATCCAGAGTGAATCGATCTTCTATTAGCTGCATACCACGGCGACCCATTTCATCTGCACCTATCTTGTCATTCAACATGGAGTAAATGCCATCTGCGATTGACATCGTCGTATTTTCCACAACCTTACCAGCACCATATCTTGTCACTTCTTCAGTGAGATTGCACTGATCTGTAATCACGACTGGCCGACCCATGGCCATTGCCTCTAATACAACCACTGGAAGGCCTTCGCTATAGGAAGGAAGGACAAAGACCTCAGCAGCGTCAAATGCCGCCAGCTTATCTTCGCCGTTCAGCAGGCCAGTAAAGGTCACGTGTTCTTCGAGCCTTTCTTGGGCGACCATTTTCTCGACTTCCGATTGATATCCAGCCTCGTTTGGTCCGGCTATCAACAAATGCGCTCGATGATCCTTCGCCCATACTCTGGCAAACGCAGGAACAAGGAGGTCCAACCCCTTTTTCTTGTGAAGACGCGAGAGAAACAGAACAACTCTCTTGCCTCGTAATATCGGGAAACGCGCAAAAAATGCCAGACGACCTTTATCCGAAAGCATACTCGGCGCAATAGTCACGGCGTTGGGTATCACATGACATTTTGCACCCGGCACAAGTGCGAGAACTTGCTTCTCTTCTCTTGTCGTGAGGCAATGCACCGCGGCAGCATGGCGCAAGTTACTCATTTCAAGCAGCTTGAGATATACTTTTTTCTTTAGAGCCTTTTGCGATAAAGCCCATGGTTCTAGTGTACCATGAGGAACGAGCATGTAAGGAATTCGAAACCAGCGAGAAGCTGCGCACGCAACCAACGTCGGCCACACCCAAATACCATGGATATGTAGGATGTCAAAGTGTGGCGCCCGTGCAACAATTGTCCTCGCCAATCCCGGGGAAAAGAACCATCGACTACCAGGCCACCTTCGTTCATATCTAATTACAACCCCATCAATTTCCTCGACACGAGGTGGGTCATCCTTGGGCTCGTTGGCAGATGTTGTAACAATTTCAACATCGATCCCTCGGCCAACAAGACCGCGGGACAGGTCTTTCATCGTCCAGACGGGTCCTCCATAACACGTCGCCGGGAAGAAATATGGTCCAACCATTAGCACTCTTTTCAGGCGGTTGCTCATGCAAACTCCCACCCCCATTTCCTTCCGCAAGAAATAGATTAGTCCCTAATTAACGACACAACACGTTCAGCGGCCAAGCGCGCCCAGCCGGGATCCGATACTTTCGGAACCGAAAGTTCAAAAATCTCACCCTGTTCGAAGCCGCACGCCACTCGCTCGGTTAGTTCTCTGTACATCGATATGATTTCAGAAGTATCCGGAATGCCCGCCATACCAAGCATGCGCAACGTAGCAGACAGACAGAACAATAGCCAGTTTTCGTAGGTGAAGATCTCGTTTGTTGCATTTACGAACTCTTCTCGGCCAACCTGCCGGATAACTACCTCTCGCCTATCAATGCTACTCAATAGAACAATTCTGTGGCATCGAGCCAACCTGGCAACTGGCGCCAAATCATGGAGAGGTACAGTTGACACCAATAAGTGGTTCAACGCACGCAGCGCAAAATCAGCGATTCGGGCTGGTGTCCTACCCAAACGCAGACTGATTGTTTTTCTTGTTGATCGAGTAAAGTCCATCAGTTTTACCCCGAGCTTGCTGGTATGGGGTAGCCGGCTCGAAAGTTCAGGGAACGCGCGGAGATTGTAATCAAAGACGGCGGCTGGCTTGGGGTTCAACAATATTTGGCGCTCACCATCGATAAATGACCAATCATCCGCCATGATGCCAGCTCCTCTAGCGGCTAGTCCTAGCATCAGATTTGTCTTTCCCGTATGGCACCAAGCTGGGAGCAATACTCCTCGATCATCCAGCGCCGCGGAGGAGGCATGTAGCGGTAGTACTCCCGCATTCAGCAAAGACAGTCGCACCAGTGGCTCGACTACTCGGCCGATAAACTGCACTGGATCAACATCCGGGCCCATGCGTAGCGAGAAGCAAGGCCTCTCGATGAAGCCCGGGAAAGTGATAGCAACATAGCTATCACCCACAACAAGATATGTACTATTATTATCGACAGCACCTTCCAATCCCAGGTAGCGCGCTCCAGGCGCAGGAGCCACACGCTTACGCTCGACGATCACCGACACAAGGGACTTGGGTGTATCACCGCCTTCGACGGCACCGGTATATTGAGCAATCCAATTCTTCATCCTGGAATCACTCATTTTATAACAGACGGCAGGTAATTCACCGATATGCCAATTCAAGCTCATCATTTGGCCATCCCCGTGAATTTTAGGGCTGTCTTGGCTGCAAAGCGCGCGGCTTCAACAATACCAACACCACTCCCAGACTTAACTATAAAATCAAATGACTTGACGACACTAGCCACTCCAGCAAGTGATTCTTCCGGTTGCCGAGGATCAAAGTCCAATCCCAAATTCTCCGCTGCGCCAGGCCAAGCTCCAAAGTCTGGAGTTTCTCCAACTTCCCTATGTCGAGCCAAGAGCCTTTTAACAGCCGCCTCTGGCGCCAATTGCGAATATGCAGGCTCCTGTCCTCGAGAAACAAAGAGCACCGCATGAATCGGGACCATCCTCGCTTGTCCACAAACCGACCGCTCAACGACCCAACGATTAAAAACAGGTGCAATTTTCCATGATCGCATCAAGCCAAATCCAGTCGCCACCTCAGGAGACACCCTTAGCAATTCGGGGATCCCACAAACCTCACGACCTTGCCCATCCACTAAGCAATAATTGTCCGCTAATAGATTTCCTCTCCCAATTTCAGCGAGCGCAAGTGCCAGTGTTGTTTTCCCGCTGGCGTTACCTCCTATGACTACTAGAGCTTTGCCATCAATATCGACAGCGGCAGCATGAATGGCAGCCCAGCGTTTCCGCAGCCATACAAGCATCATCGCCGGAATAATCACGCCAAGTCTGAACGCAACCATAGCATCCTGAGCAAGTTGCGATCTACCACGCAGAGCAACTCTCATGGAGTCCCTGAGTGGCTGAATAAGATGGGTTACACGCACACGAAGGCCCATCTTCCCCATCCGACTCAACGCGACTTCTTGTCGACCAGCACCAAAGATGACTGCCTTCTGGCAACTCTGATTCTGGTATTTACAGGCACCCCCCAAAGAGCGCTCCAGTGTCACATGAATATCTGGTGGCGTCCTGCTTGCTTGTTCTAAGCAATCAATAGAACCGCGTACAAATGGGTGTTTTGATATTGCTCCGTCTAGTAATATATGGAGGCCTAGGAAATTTCTACCCTCTATCAATTTCAGCAGGCCTCCCTAAGCACATTCCCTGGATAGTGCGATCCTACGTAATACAAATTGAATCATCAACAACTGTAAAGCAAGCGTGACGAGTGTAACGATCTTTAGATTACTTATTTGAAAAGAACTGACCATGAATATCGCCAGAATGACCCAAAAGAAGGATTTCTTTTGTCTCATCATTCTGTACGAAAAACCCATGATCAAGCCCAATACAGTCATTCCGAGGAGCACACCGGCTTCACCGAAGTTCATGAACATGGCGCCAAAGGTCGAAGGGGGTAATGAGTTCAATACCATCTTGTCGACACTCATTCCCGGACGAACTTGATTACCGATGAACAGATTAAGGACATAAATACCATCGTCGATCGGCGGCTTCTCTGGGATAAATTTTCTTGGAATCCACGAATAGATCAGGTCACGGAAGGTCTCCCCATACCACTTTTCATTCTTACTAAAGTGGTCCAGCAGGAAGATATAGGTGTCTACGTGGCTTACGTGCTTGATAACCAAATCTGAACGATCGACAATATCTTGCTGTACATCAACCCTCCCGGAAAAGACATCCTCGAGTTTGCCCTCTTCGCGAAGTGTTGGCACGGCTACGATGTAAATGGCGAGGAAGCACATGCCAATAACATAGTGAATCGCGCGAAGTTTGATTACTTTCCGAATACCTATAATGAAGAACGCGTACAGTAGTAGATCTACCGTATTCCGTCGACCGCCAAGAATCGTAAGGAGCACCGCAATCAGCACGCCCTGTATAAGGAATATGAGTTTTCGAAATCCACTCTTCGGTGGCACGTAGTATAGCTTCACCAAGAATCCAAGCTGGGCGAAGAGAATGGCAATCATAATATAGCCATAGCCACTGTACATCTCTGCCCGTTTGTGAATATTGGCCAAGAACTCGGCTAGACCACCCTGGATTGAAATATAAACGAAAAATGATGCGACGCCGAGCAAAATAAAGATGTTGCCAACTCGCATCAGCAGCACGGGATCGAAGCGCTCCCTTGGTTCTACGGCCATGAATTCCTTTGAGGGAGCGCTCGCCGGGGAGTTTTTTCCGGCAGCGATGTTGAACCCGATGGCTACCATCACAACCGATGCTGCGTGCCAAAACAAGTACTCGGTTAGCCGTTCGTAATATCTTCTTATACCGATTTTGGACACCAACAGAGGAGAGCCGAAATCAATATTGAAGGTAACAGCGATGGCAAATGGGATGGTCGATAGGGCGGCAAGAAGCAGATAGATGACCAGCGGGTTGTAGACGCTACGAGGTCGTTGCCAGAGTATCAGCAACGAAATGACAGTTGCATCAAGAACTATCGCAAACTCGAGCAACGAGATACCGACCTTGCCGTTAGAGATAAAAACCCAGGTCCATGTACCCCGTATCCGGCCCTACCCTTTCCTGACCGTTCCAAGTTCCGGGTTCAAAGTTTTTTTTCTTCATCGAAGAGGCGTGGATTCCGGCACAAACGGCGTCGGCCCTGATTCTTTCCTACCAATCCAGCACCGCCTCCGCCGCATCCTTGGGCGGCTCATACCCCATCGAACGCAGCCGATCTTTCGCATCGGATTTCATGTCCGCGCTCGAGCCGTCGCTCTTTATCACCGCGGTGAACTCTTCTTTCGCCTTGGAGTATTCGCCCACGAGGTAATGACAATACGCCTGTTTGTAATTGGCGCAGGCCTGGACCTTCGCATCGGGAGACTGCGCCGCTTTCTGGTAGGCGAACAACGCCTTCGCCCAATCCGCCTGGCCGAAGTAATGCTCGCCAACCGACATATAGGCGTCGAACACTCGTTTCGAATTCGGATGGTATTTTATCAGTGTCTTGTACGTGTCCAATGCCTTCGGTTTTTGGCCCAGTTCCCAAAGATCGAGCGCCAACTGATAAAGCACTTCGTCCAGCCTGGCAAACGTCGGATGATTCTGGATGATGGTGCTATAAATACTTACCGCCTCGGTGCGCCACTTGGCTTGCTGCGCCCGGACCGTCTCATCCGGTGATTCGTTTGCTTTGCTCGCACTCCCCACCTGTGAACCGGGCTGGATGCGGATGGCGTTTGCCTCGTCGTCGTAACTCAAACCCAGCCGGAGCAGAAGCTGCGCGCGTTCCATTTCGTTGGGCTCCAGATCAGCAAGCTTCTTGAGCTGAGACCGCACCTCGGCGCGCTTTTCGGGAGAGTCCCCGGCATATAGGTTCTCACGACGCAGGCAATCCGGCACCCGGGGCCTTGCCGGAGCGGTCGCGGCGCCTGATGTCGGCTGCGTGGGCGCACGCGCCTCCGCCGGGGGGGTTGTTCCGGGTTGTTTCGGAGCAAGTCCCGTGGGGGCTTTCGGTAGGGTGTCCGAGCCTATGCTGTAAAACATGTTGGCGAGGGCGCTCTCCATCCCGCGGGTCACGCCGTCTTCGCTGCACTCGCACGCGGCAGACCCCGCCATCTCGGTCGTCGCCTTTTTCAAATCGTATAGGCGCAAGGTGATCCGGCAGGAGTTGCCGATTTTCAAAATCTGCGACGACAGGCTCTTGTCGGCCGCGACCTCACGGCCCAGCTCGATCTGACAGCTCTGCTCGAAGCAGGCGCGGTAGCTCTCGCGCTGCTGTTGCCTAAGCTTGTCCTTGATGTTGGAGCGCGGCACCACCTGGAATCCGCGCTGCGTCAGCAGCACCTCGAGATAGTCGGTCACGTTGTCGGCGAAGGCCGGGCTGAATTTCACCCCGCGCACCTCCGCGGGGAATACCGCCACGACGCCATGCGACTCCGCTCGTGCTGGTCGAATCAAACACGTCCATGCGACCAGGACCGCGAGGCTTGAAAAAACTCGAAGATTTTTTTGCGCCTTATTGACTAACACCACACATCCCCTTTTTGCCCCCCTCCCTTTCTCCCTCCCCTTTTTGCCCCCTCCCTCTCTCCCTCCCCCCAATTTTGGGGGGAGGGTTGGGGTGGGGGGCTCCTCCCCCCAAAATTGGGGGGAGGGACGGGGTGGGGGGCGGGGCGGGAGGTACGGGGCGAGTGGCTCCTCCACGACATTCATATCTCCCTCGCAACTTCCATTATCTTTCTCAACACTCCTGACAAGTCCTGCAACACATCTTCATTTTGAAAACGAACGACCCTGTACCCATAGCGGGCCAATAGGTCATCCCTTTCTTTGTCGCGGTCTCTCTGCGAGTCGTGAATTCCACCGTCAATTTCTATCGCCAGCTTCTTTTCGGGGCAGAAGAAATCCAGGATGAACCGACCCACAGGATGTTGCGCGCGAAACTTCATGGCCTTCAATTTCTTCCCTCGTATGGCCATCCAAAGTTTCTTCTCCGCAGGAGTCATCTGCCGACGCAGCGATTTCGCCGCCATCTCTATCTGCGGCGTCGTTCCGCGAATGCGCGATGTTGTTTTCTCTTTCATCTGCTCTTAGCCCACATCCCTTTCTCCCTCTCCTGCTTGCCCCCCTCCCTTTCTCCCTCCCCAACTCGCCCCCCTCCCTCTCTCCCTCCCCTGCTTGCCCCCCTCCCTCTCTCCCTCCCCCCAATTTTGGGGGGAG
>CAZLNM010000075.1:0-25723 GCA_964561025.1 uncultured Myxococcales bacterium | reverse complement strand
TGCTCGGCGAGGACGCCTGCGCTGCGTGGAGGACTCATCTGGCGCGCCGCGTAAGTTGGCGACATTGCGTGACTGCTTGACCGCTGGTTCTCCTAGACGCGCTCGACGAGGAAGCGGGCCAGGGCTTCCAGCGCCTCGCGCTCGGGGGAGGCGGGCAGAGATTGCAGGTGTTCTCGCGCCTCGTCCGTGTAGCGCGCCACTTCCTTCCGGGCCCGCGCGATGGCCTGGGTGGCGAACACGCGCTGTAGGATGGCCCGGGCCGCCTCCTCATCGGGGTGCCGGGCCGCGTCCTCGACCTTGGCGAGGAGCGTCGCGTCCTCCTCGCAGGCCAGTAGCAGCGGCAGGGTGATCTTGCCCTGGACCAGATCGTTGGCCAGGTCCTTGCCGCTCTGTGCGGGTTCGGCGACGCAGTCCAGAATGTCATCGCCGATCTGGAAGGCCATGCCGAAGGCCAGGCCGAAGGCCGCGGCCGCCTCGACCGGCGCCGGTGTGCCCAGCGAGGCGCCCGCCCGGGCGCACCAGGAGAACAGCCCGGCGGTCTTGCCGGAGATGACGCGCACGTACTCGGATTGCGACAGGGCCGCCCGTCCCGAGCGCACCAGCTGCAAGATCTCGCCCTCGGCCATCCCCGAGAGCACCCGGCTCAGCTCCAACAGGAGATCGCGCGAGGCGTTGCGGATGACCAGGTCATAGGCCCGCGCCAACAAGAAGTCGCCCACCAGCACGCTGGCGGAGTTTCCGAACACCCGCGGCGCGGCCGCTACCCCCCGGCGCAGGTGCCCGCGGTCCACCACGTCGTCGTGGAGCAAGGTGGCGCTGTGGATGAGCTCCGCGGCCGCGGCCAGCGGCACCCCGCGCCCGCCACCGCCGCACGCCTGCTCGCACAAGAGGAGCACGAGCGGCCGGATGCGCTTGCCCCCCGCGCCGATGAGGTGCTGCGACACCTCGGGGATGAGCTCCACCGGGGAGCGAACCACGCCCTCCAGGATTTCCTCGACTTCGGCCGCCGCTCGGGCGGTGAGGCGTTGCGCCAGGGCCAGGGCTGCTGGCGCCGGCGCGGCAGGTTCGAGTGGGGGGAGGGCCTGAGCCATCGGCCGTTGGTAGCATCGGCCGACGGTGGTGTCAACGTTCGGCGCGGACCGGCGCATCGATGTCGATGTGGTGGATCGCCGCGGAAAACAGGCCGCGCCCGTCGTGGGCCCAAAATACGAGAAGTACCCGCGCCGGTTCCTCCGGCAGGCGCAAGCGAATCTCGGCGCCGTGCTCGTCGGCGAGCTGTTCCGGGATGAACTGTAGCACCTCGGCGTCGGCCTCCGTCAACGCGTCGTCCGGGGAGATCGCGGGTGTGGTCACTGCCGTCGCCTCGGTTCCGGTCGGCGCGGCGGGTGCGGGCTCCACCAGGCCGAGCCGGCGCGAGAGCGAGCGTACCCCGCCATCGGGCGGGAAAGGATCGAGCCGGACGTCGTCCGCGGTGCCTGCCACGCCATCCTCTCCGTCCGAGAGCAGGGCGACCCCGCCCAGCCGGGGCTGCGCCGGGAACGGGCGGCCGCCGGGATCGGGCAGGAGGCGCCAGGGCCGGCCCCACGCGTCCCGCGCCTGGTCGGCCCGCAGCAGGCCCCGCATGAGCAGGCGGTCCAGCGCGTCGGCCGGGAGCCGGCAAGCGCCCACCTCCGGGCAAGCGGGGGAACGGTACCAGCGTTCGGACTCGGCCAGGTACCGCGCCAGCGCGAAAAACACCGCCTGCGCGCGCGTGGCGTGAAGGTCGCGGGCCAGCTCCTCCGGCGCGAACGCCTCGATGATCCAATCCAAGGAGTACATTTTCCCCGAGACGCTGTGCAGGTACTCCGCGCCCGCCTCGGAGCCCACGATGGCGGCAAGCTCGCGCCGGATGCGCTCGCCCAACGGCTCGGAGAGTTTCGGCTCCCGCGCGCTCCGTTCCTCGAGCCGCGCCACCAGCGTGGCGCGCAGGCCCAGCAGGCGGTTGAGGTCCTGGGAGGGCAAGAAGACCCCGGCCGAGAGCTCCGGCCACAGCTCCCCCACGGTCTGCGGGGAGTATGGCTCTCCGAAGGGATCGAGCCGATGCCCTTCGGAAAGCGAGTCGTCCCGGCCGAGCTCGGCGAAGAGATCGGGCAAGTAGCGCCAGCGCCCGTCGGGCCCGCGCTCGCCCAGCGGCAGGGAGCGCTCCAGCCGGCGATACAACGCGGTCTGGATGGCCCGGCGGTCATCCTCGGCCGAGAGCTTGCGCTGCTCGAAGGGGTTTTGCCACAAGGAGAGGAGCGGGGGGAGCGCCGGTTCGTCCATGCCGGCGAGCGGATCGAACGCGCGCGGCGGTGCCGAGCCTGTATCTGGCCCCGGCGCCTCGCGCAGGATCGTCCATCCCAACATCGCCCGGACCGCCCGGCCCGCCTCGTCCGTGGCCAGGATCCGCAAGCGGGCCTCCTGCCCCGGCAGGTAACGCGCCCGATCCCGCGCGATATCGATCCGCAGCGCGCCCTCGGCGGCGACCGAGACGGGCAGGGCGTGGTAGTTCTGCCCGCCGTCCGGATACTGCCGCCAGGCCTGGAGCCAGTAACGGCCCGCCCGGTCCGGGGTGAAGCGAAACTCACCCTGGCCCCTCACGATCGGCAGCGCCCGGCCGTCGCGGGCCAGGCCCTCCCGGAAGATCTCCAGGAGGCAGGCCCCATCCTCCGGGGAGAGCACGCTGGCCACGACGGAATCCCCCAGGCGCAGGCGGTTCTTGCTCAGGCGCAGCAGCAAGCGGTCGTACGCGGGCTGGACCGGGAAACTCAGCTCCCGGCGGACGACCTCGCCCGAAGGCAGCAGCGCCTCGGCCCGGGCCTTCCATACTCGCAAAGGTTCACGGCGGGCGGCCTCGGGGACCCCGAACCGACCCCCGGCGGGCGTCGCGGGGGCGGGGACGGCCTCAAGCACCAGCTCGTCTTCCGAGACCAGTACGTCGATCTCGCCGCGCCCATCCGCCCCGATGACGGCCGGGCCCATCTCCCGCTCCGGCAGAACCAGGCGCAGCGAGGCTCGCGCCGGTTCTCCCCTGGGCCCGCGCAGGCGCAGCAGCAGGCGGTTCTCCACGCCCGCCACCAGGCGTTCCCCTGCGGGCTCGATCTCCAGGGTGAACCCGCTCGCGGGAGATGTCACCGGCGCCGAGCCGGGGTTGGACACCGCGCCGCTCGCGGCCATCGCCGGCAGCACGGAGAGAGGGATTTTTAGCGCGGTGGCGCCGGCGCCCGTCGCCTGCACCCGGGCGTGGAGGAGGCCCGTCGCCGCCGCGGGCAGCGGTTCGAAGACGGCCGACGCCACGCCCGCCTCGCCGGTGGCCACCTCCTTTCGCTGTACCTCGAGGCCCCGCTCGTCTCGCAGCGAAACTTCCAGCGTCTGGTTTGCGCGCGGGGAGCCGGTCGCTCCGTCCAGCACCACCGCCCGGACGCGGATGGGTTGGCCCGGCCGGTAGGATCGCTTGTCGCTCGTGGCCAGGAGACGGACGGCTCGCGCCAGGCGCACGGGGCGGGTCAGGCTGCGATCGCCGAAGGGTGTCCGGCAGCGCACTTCGACGGTGTACTCTCCCTCGGGCCAATCGGGGACATGGAGGCGCGCCTCGAGCGTGCCCAACAGATCGCTGCGGGCGGAGAGCAATTTTTGCGTGCGCTGCTGGCTCGAGAGCTCTACCTCGACGGCGGCCAGCGGAAGCGGCGCGCTCTGGGAGAGGCTCGTCGACAGGCGCACCATGATGCGCAGCCAGGCCTCTTCCCCCGGGGTCCACCGATCTTGCCCCAGGACCCACAGATCCACTTCGGGGCGGCCGGCCCGGGCCGGTCCGGCCGCGAGGAGAACCAGGGCCGCGAGGAGCATTCCGATGATCCGGTGCCGCCCTGGGCCGGTGGCGAGGCGGGCCGCGATCGGAGCGAACCCAGGTGTCGGCATCAGTGGATCCGTTTCATGATGGTAAAGCCCGAAGGAAGATCGAGGACTCCAGAAACCTGACCCTCGGCGAGCCGGAAGGCGACCCGTTCGAACGAATACGGCTGCGATCCCCGCAAAAAGGGCTCGACCCGCCCGCCGTTTCCGGCGTCGGGGCCTTCCGAGAGCTCCACCGCCAGCGCGGCGAAATCGGCGTTCGGGGCCAGGGCGCGCTGCAGCGCCTCCTCGATCAGGGCGCGCGCCTCGTCGCGAGTGTGGCTGGAGGCGAGATCCTCGCTGTTCTGTCGGAAGAAGACGTCGATGCGCCGGACCTGGGCGTATTCGATGGGGAGACGGCGCACCAGATGGAATCCGGTGGGGGTCTCGACCACCTCGGAGAGCCCGCCCGGCGGTAACGCCCACACCACCGCCTCGAACTCCGGGTGGCGGCTGCCGCGAGCGAAGGCGGGGCCGATCCCGCCGCGCGCGAAGTCCGGCGCGTCGGAGAAGCGCAGCGCCTCCTCCTCGAACGAGGCGCCGTCCAGCACCCGCCGCCGGATCTCCTCGGCCAGCGCGCGGGCCCGCTCGCGGTCGCGCCGCTCGCGGGGCGTGTAGCGCATCGCCCCGTCGAAGCTCACCACGACCTCGGCGGCCTGGGCCCAGGTGGGCTCGTGCCGCAGGAGCAGGACGAAACCCTCGGGGGTTTCGATGGGATCGGAGATCTGGCCCAGGGCCAACGCGCGCGCCGCCCGCTCCACGTCGGGGTGGAGGGACCGCCCGTTCACCGCGCCCAGGTCGCCGCCCGAGGCGGAGGTCTGGGTGTCGTCCGAGAACCGCCGGGCCAGCGCAGCGAAGTCGGCGCCCTCGGCGCGGGCGAGAGCGCACAGGGCGGCCGCCCGGCGCTGGGCCTGGGCGTATGAGAACCTGCTGCGCCGCGAGGGATGGCTGCCGTCCCATGCCACCAGGATGCGCGAGAGCGAAAGCTCGCCGTCCGCCGCCGGGCCGCGCGGCAGGCGCGCCGGGTCGAGCGCCCCACTCCCGCTCGGCGGGAGATCGCGGAACTCGGGCGGCGCCTCCTCGGCACAACCGGCGAGGCCGAGCAGGATGATCAACCGGGCCCAAACCCGTATGTCCAGGCGGGGCACGTGCAAACCTCCGCGGCAGACGCCGCGATCTCGCCATGCCTGTGCAAGCTTGTCAATGCGACAGCGTCGTGTTAGGTATGGGCCAATGAGAACCAGGACGAACGTCAATCGAATCGGGGTGTTGGCCACGGCGGTGGCTGTCTTCTGGCTGGTCTTTCCGGCCGCCTCCCGCGCCGAGAACCCGCAGTTGCAGAAGGGCGTGGCGGCCTACGAGGCCTTCGAGTTCCAGGAGGCGCTGCGCCTGCTGGAGAAGGCCCTGACGACCGAGGGGATCAGCGCCGAGGAGAAGGCCCGGGCCCACCTCTATCTGGGGCTCACCCGCTTCACCCTGGGGGACCGGCCGGGCGCGGAGCGCGAGTTCGCCGAGGCCATCAAGGCCCACTACGACTGCCTCCCGCCGCCGGACACGGCGCCGAAGATCGTGGCGGTGTTCGAGGCGGTGAAGAAGACCATCCCGCCGCCGAAGAAGCCGGACGACCGGGTGACGCCGCCGGGCCCCGGCCCTGGTCCCGGTCCCACGCCGCCGGTCCAGCCCGCGCGCGGCCGCCTGTGGACCTGGATCGCCGCGGGGGCGGGCGGCGCGGCCCTCATCGCGGGCGGGACGTTCGGGTATCTGGCCAGCCAGGCCAAGACCGACTTCGACAAGGAGGTCTGGGCGGACAAGGCGCAGTCGCTCAAAGACACCGCCGAGTCCCGCGCGCTCGCCGCCAACATCCTGTTCGGGGTGGGCGGCGGCCTGCTGGCCACGGCCGTGGTCCTGTTCTTCGTGGAGGGCGAGGGCGCGCCGGCCACCCGCTCGGCGGTCGAGGTGAGCGCGGGCCCGGCGGGATTTCTCGCCACCGTGCGTTTCTGAGGCTTCACATGCGCGCGGTTCGCTCCATGACACTGTTGGCGATGGCGGCGCTGGGCGGCGGTTGCGTCCTCTCCGACATGGAGATGGAGGGCAAGAGTTGCAATTCCGCCCATCCCTGCCCGAGCGGTTATCATTGTTTTATGACGATGAACGAAAACGGGGTGTGTCTGAGCTGGCAAATGGACGGCGGGAGCGATGGGGGAGACACGCCGGCTTGCAATGCCGGAGACAAGCGTTGCGTGTCCGGTTCGCCGGAGGTCATCGAAACCTGCGTCGGCGGAGCCTGGCAGCGCTCAGACTGCCCGGCCGGGATGTCCTGCTCGGGCGAGCCGGGCAGCGCGCTGTGCGGGGGCACCGCCTGCACCACCTCGGACGATTGTCCGGCGGGCTACTGGTGCCACGACCAGCGGTGCGAGATGAAGGGCACCTGCAACCCGCCCGACGCGCTACGTTGCGATCCCACCGGGCGCATCTTGCAGCGCTGCGACAGCGAGTCGCTGCAATGGCTCGACCAGCAGACCTGCGTGACGACGCAGTACTGCGACTTCTACGCCCCGAGCTGCAGGGACCTGTGCGACGACGACTCCACCTGCGCCCAGTACGCCGGCACCAGCTGCAACCCGGTAGAGCGTCACTGTATCCCGCTCGGCCTGTGCGTGACCAGCCAGGAGTGCGGCGGCAAGGAGTGCGTCCTGGGGGCCTGCGTGGCCCGGCCCACCACCGATCCAGCGGTGAGCAGCGGCGATCCCGCGCTCACCTGCTACGACGCGCCGCCGGTTGATCCGCCGGCGCCGCCACCCGAGGCTTGCGAGCTGGAGGGGGACGTCATCACCCCGTTCTTCGAAAAGCCTGTCTCGCTGGAAGGAAAGTTGGTGCGGGCCTACCTCATGCAGGACGTGCTCGACAACAAGCTCGCAACCCCGCTGGCGACCACGCCCATCACCTTGTTCGGCTCCGGCCCCAGCGCCGTCCCGCGCTACCATTTCGACGCGCAGCACGCGCTTCCCACCAACACGGCGCTGGTGCTGGTGGTGGAGAGCGGCGGCAGTGGGGGCAGCCTGACCGTCGAGACCTTCACCTCCCCGATCTATTTGCGCACCAACGAATGCGAGCTGGCCGGGGGCAAGCTCCAGCACGACGCCTACTCGTTCTACCAGGCCAACATGAGCACCTACGCCTCGCCCGGAGACAGCGGGTTGCCCGTGCGCTCCGACCGCGGGCTTTTGTTCGGGCTGGTCCAGGATTGCGCGGGCATGAACATCCAGAACGCCACCGCCGGCCTGTCCCAGCTCAACGGCGCGCCGGTCGACGCGCTGCTCTATTACATCAAGTCCGGCTGGATGCCGGACCTGGCCGCCACCGGGACGCAGCCGCAGGGTCTGTTCTGCGCGGCCAACGTGCCGCCCATCCGCGGCGTGGCCTCGGTGTCGGTGAAGGTCAAGGGGAGCAGCACCTCGCGTTCGCTGGGGACGATCCCCTTCCGGGCCTTCGCCGGGAAGGTGAGCGTGATCGTCTTCGAGAAGCCCCAGGCGCCGCGCCTGCCGTGACGTAGGATAACTGGGCGAGCGTTCGATCGAACTGGAACCGGTTGTGGCAAAGTGCATTCTACGCGTATTGCCGATGGAGTCGCCCAACTCACTATGCAGATCTCTTTGCGCCCGGACGCGGGGCCACCAGAGCCAGCGCGGCCGGGCGCGCTTGACCGCGGCGCCGTCTTGGCGAGCCGGTGACGCTGAGGTGGAGTCTTCGATGGGCGCTTTGGAATTTCTGCTGCGCTGCGGGTTGTGGTGGATGGCCGCCTGGCTCGGGGCCGGCTGCGCGGTGTCGGACCTGGATTTTACCGGCAAGCGCTGCGATGCGACGCACGCCTGCCCCGCCGGCTACCTGTGCGTCACCCGGCCGATCTCGCCGGCCGAGGCGCAGGGCCGTTGCTACAGGGTGCGCGAGGCGCCGGCCTGTCCCGCGCCGTTCTTCTGCCCCAAGGAAGGGGCCTGGGTGGAGGCCTGCGCGCAGGATGGGTTATCCTCGACGGTGAGCGAGGAGTGCACCGCGCCCGCCGTATGCAATCCCGACGCGGCCGTGTGCAGCGGGCCGTGCGACTCCGCCGACGACTGCGGCGGCGAGGAGATGTGCGACACCGGCACCGGCCGGTGCCGGCCCGCGCTCGGGAAGTGCGTGGCGAGCGCCTGTCCGGGGGGGACGTGCCAGGACAAGACCTGCGTGAGCGATCCCGGGACCGATGCCACCGCCCCGGACCTGTCCAGCTCGAGCCTCGATTGCTTCTTTTCTGTTCCGGCGTCGCCGGCGACACCCGAGAGCTGCTCGCTTTCTGGGCGGGTCAACCTGTTCCCGTCGATCCCCAGCGACAAGACCGTTGGGCTTTCCGTCATGGTTTCCGCCCCCGAAGTCGCGCAGTTTCAGCCGATCATCACCACGGCCGCGAGCGATCCCGGCGACAACAACTACGCGCGCTACGCCTTCGATAGCGTTCCCACCAACACACCGCTCGTCATCGAGGTCAGCGCCGGAGACCTCGCCGGGGGAGGGGCGACGGTGACCACGCAGAACGCGGGTTTCATCCTGCGCGCCGACGCCTGCACCGATGGTAGCTCCGTGCGCAACATCTCCGTGCTCTCCCGCTCGCTGTTCGAGAGCTACTCCGCCGTCATGTCCCCCTGGGACGAGCGCCGTGGTATCTTGTTGGGGCGCATGGCGGACTGCACGCAGCCGGCGCCCCGGCCCGTGGTCCACGGGGTGATCGGCCTGGCCCTCCCGCCGCCGTCGCCCGGGCGGGTGGCTTACTTCGCCGACGGCGGCACGCTCATCCCCGACACGGAGCGGATCGACACCTCCGACAACGGCTACTTCCTGGCCGCGGGATTGCCCGCCTGCCCCAACCAGCTCGCCTTCGCCGCCCGCCAGGGCGGCACGCCCCGGCCGCTCGGCACGGTGGACTTCGTCACCCCGCCCGGCGGGGCGGTGATCGCCGATCTGCCCCCGGCCAGCAGCCGCTTGCCCTGAGGTTGAAGCTCGGGGGCAGGAGGCGCGGCCGAGTTTTTCGAGGGCGGCGTCGCGGCCTGTCGTCTCATCCCGGCTTGACCGTGGCAAAACGTCCGGATAAGTTCGCGCCGGGTATAGCGCGGGAGGCAGACATGCGCATCGTGGAGTGCGTACCGAACTTCTCCGAGGGCCGCGAGCGCGCGGTGATCGACGCCATCGCCGAGGCCATCCGGGCCACCGAGGGCGTGGAGCTCCTGGACGTGGACCCCGGCCGGGACACCAACCGCACCGTGGTGACCTTCATCGGCCCGCCCGAGGCCACGCTGGAGGCGGCCTTCCGGGCCATCGCCCGGGCGGCCGAGCGCATCGACATGCGCCGACACCAGGGCGCCCACCCGCGCATGGGCGCCACCGACGTGTGCCCGTTCGTGCCGGTGGCCGGCGTGACCATGGAGGAGTGCGCCGAGCTGGCCCGCCGCCTCGGCCGGCGGGTGGGGGAGGAGCTGGGCATCCCGGTGTACCTGTACGAGGCGGCCGCCAGCCGTCCCGAGCGGCGCAGCCTCTCCGACATCCGCAAGGGCGAGTACGAGGGGTTGGCCGCGAAGCTCGCCGACCCCGCCTGGGCCCCGGACTTCGGCCCGGCGCGCTTTTGCGAGAAGAGCGGGGCCACCGTGATCGGGGCGCGCGAGTTCCTCATCGCCTACAACTTCAACCTGAACACCCGCGATCAGAAGATCGCCCACGACATCGCCCTGGAGATCCGCGAGGCCGGCCGGGCGGCCAAGAACGAGCGTGGCGAGACACTGAAGGACGAGAGCGGCAAGACCGTCATGCGCCCGGGCAAGTTCCGGCACGTCAAGGCGGTGGGCTGGTACATCCCCGACTACAGCTGCGCCCAGATCTCCATGAACCTCACCGACTACAAGCAGACGCCGCTGGGGCCGGTGTTCGACGAGGTGTGCCGCCTGGCGGAGGCGCGCGGGGTGCGCTGCACCGGCTCGGAGCTGGTGGGGCTGGCCCCCAAGGCCTGCCTGCTCGAGGCGGGGCGGCACTTTTTGCGCAAGGCGGGCAAGAGCGCCGGGGTGCCCGAGAAGGAGCTCATCCGCGTGGCGGTGCAGTCGCTGGGGCTGGCCGAGCTGGGGCCCTTCGACCCGCAGAAGAAGATCATCGACTACCGCATCCCCGATGCGCGCCCGCTCATCTCCATGAACGTGCGCGACTTCGCCGACGAGCTCTCCTCGGACTCGCCGGCGCCGGGCGGGGGAAGCGTCGCCGCGCTGGCCGGCTCGCTGGCGGCGGCGCTCGCCGCCATGGTGGCCCAGCTCACGGTGGGCAAGAAGGGTTACGAGGCCGTCCAGGACGAGATGAAGCGGCTCGCCGAGGAGGCGCAGCCGCTCAAGGACCGGCTGCTCTACGCGGTGGACGAGGACACCGCGGCCTTCAACGCGGTGATGGCGGCCGCCAAGCTGCCCAAGGGCACCTTGGAGCAGAAGGCCGCGCGCGAACGCGCCATGGCCGAGGCCGCCCGCGGCGCGCTGGAGGTCCCGCGCCGGGTGCTGGCGCTGGCCGGGGAGGCGCTCGAGCTCGCCCGGCGGGCCGCGGCGGGCAACCAGAATTCGCTCTCCGACGCGGGCACCGCGGTGGCCTGCGCCCGGGCCGCGGCCGAGGGGGCCTATCAGAACGTGCTCATCAACCTGCCCTCGCTCCCCGACGCCGAAGAGAAAGCGCGCATCCGGGCCGAGGCCAAGCGCCGCATCGAGGAGATGCGGGCCCGCGCCGCGGCGCTCCTCTCCGAGATCGAGGGCCGGTTGCTTTCAGCTATCGACAAGGCTTGAGCCAGGAGGGCCGCGTTCATGGTGCGATGCCACCCCTCGTTTGCGAGTAGCTCGCGAGCGAAGCCGGCCGCGATGCCGAAGGAGCAAGCGCGGCCGAACGTGCGAGGCCTCATCGCCCGTTTGATGGCCTCTTTTCCCGCGTTGTTTTTTCTTGGCACCTCTGCAACTGCTTGGAGCCAGGCCTACGAGGGAAAGCCCTGCACCACAAAGGGCAACCCCGCGCTCGCCAGGCTCAAGGTCGGCCAGGACCTCGGCTCGCTGGATCAGTCGCTCACCGGGGCCTTCTCCGCCTGGGCCACCTCCACGCTGGCGGCCAGCGGAAAGATGCCGGCGGCGACGCCCGCGCCCGGCGAGGACGATGAGCTCAACGAGGCCGCCTGGCGCCGCGACGAGTGGAGCTGCATGTACGCCGCGGACAAGGCCTTCGACGGCAAGGTCGAGACCGCCTGGTGCGAGGGCGTCAAAGGCACGGGCGCCGGCGAGGTGGTGGTGGTGAAGGTGGACGTGTCCCGCCCGGTCTCGATCTGGGCAGGGCTCGGAAAATCTCCGGCCTTGTTCGCCGCCAACACCCGGCCGCGCCAGGTGGCGCTGTGGGTGCTCTCGGCCGAGAAGGCGCTGGCCCACCAGTACGGCACCGGTTTTTCCGGCCTCCGGGTGCTGGCCCGGGGCGAGATCGAGCTCGCCGACCAGAACGGCTTTCAGGAGCTGGCCTTGCCCAAGTTCGAGCTGCCCGAGGGGACGGCCGCGACGTTTCTGGCCATCCAGATCCTGAGCGTGTATCCTGGCAAGCGCTATCCGGACTGCTGCATATCCGAGGTGGTCAACCCGGAGGGTTGAGCCGCCGGGCAACGACGGCACAGGAAGGGAGACGGCATGAACCGGCAGGATTTCCAGCGGGCGCTGGACCGCTTGCGCAAGGAGTTCTCGCAGGAGGCCTCCAACCCCGGCTCGTTCGAGAGCAAGCGCTGCGTGCAGTGCTCGAGCTGCATGTTCTGCGAGGACTGCGAGCGTTGCTACCGCTGCACCCACGCCAAGGCCTGCCAGGAGTGCTCGCACGTGACGCACTCGAAGAACTGCCGCCACTGCCACCACTGCGCCTATTGCCGGGAGTGCGTAAACTGCAGCGGCAGCTCCTACCTCGAGCTGTGCGAGAACTGCATCGACTGCACCTACTGCTTCGGCTGCGTGGGGCTGGGCCGCCGCGACTTCTGCATCCTCAACCAGCCGTACACGCGCGACGAGTACTTCGAGAAGGTCAAGGAGCTTAGGGCCGTCCTGGGCATCAAGTAGGCGGACACCCTCTCCACGGCGCATGTGGTGCGCTGGGTACATGGGGCTTCTCGGCTAAACGTGCCGGGATGGCATCGGCGCCAGGCCACGCTTGCTCTTTCGACATCGCGAGAAGCCACTCCCAGAACGCACATTCGCCTGGTCGCGCTGGCTCTTCCGGCCCGCGACCAGGCGTGCCAGAAGTGAAAAGGACCTTTCCGAACCCCCCCAGCATACCGACATGCACTTTGGGTCAGTTGGCGCAGCTCGTGTTCAGCGCGCCCGGGGTGCCGAAGTCGCCGGCGCCGTAGCTGACGGTGGTCTGGCACCAGTGCGTCGGGTCGTCGTTGGCATTCGCGTCGAGGAAGTTCTCGCGAAGCTGGAGCGACTTCCCCGCCGCGATGGCCCAGCCGCCGGAGACGCTGTAGCGCACGGCATCGATCACGCCGACATTGGGGAGCTCGAGCACGATGGCGTCGGCGCTGTTGGCCAGGGTGAAGCTCGAGTACACGTAGTCCGGCTTGAGCCCGCCGTTCTGCGCGAAGTCGCCGTTGACGGCGAAGACCAGCCGCGCGTGCGGGCCGATGGTGAGCTGCGAGTCGGCCGGCACGCTGAAGCGGTTCGAGCCATCGTCGTGGACGGAGAGGCCCGCCAGGGCGAGCCGCTCGTCGGTGAGGTTGGCGAGCTCGAACCACTCTCCCACCGCGTCGTTCACCTTCGAGGGATCGGCCATGAACTCGCTCACCACAAGTTCTCCGGCCGCCGGCGGCCGGTAGGGACTGACGCAGGCGCCGCCCTGACACACCCGCCCGCTCTCGCTGCAATCCACCGTCGTCACGTCCTGGCGGCACGCCCCGGCGTCGCAGCGGGCCGTAAACTGCAGCAGGTGCAGGCTGTCCTGACACTGGGGCGAGACGCTCTCGCAGTCGGCGGCGGTCTGGCACTCCAGGCAGGTGCCGCCGGGCGCGCCGGGCGTGCCCCCGTCGCCGAGGCCGTAGCTCTCGAGCACCGGGCACCAGGCCGCCGGATCGTCGTTGAGAGTATCGTCCAGCAACTCCTCGTCCAGGCGGAGCGAGCGGCCGGCGGGGATGCTCCAGCCGGCGGCCGTGTCGTAGCGCACGGCGTCGATGAGCGTGCCGTCGGGGGCGATGAGGCGGACGCTGTCGCTCCCGTTCGCGAGCGCGAAAGAGGCGTAGTCGTAGTCCACCCGCACCCCGCCGTTGGTGGCCGGGTCGCCGTTGATGCCCAGCACCAGGATCCCGCCCGGGGCGAGCGGCAGGCTGGCCTCCGGCGAGACGGTGAAGCCGGAGGTGCCCTCGTCGCCGACCCGCACCCCGGACATCTCCAAGGTGACCGCGGCCAGCGAGCGGATCTCGAACCACTCGCCCAGGTTGTCGGCCACCGCCTGCGGGTTGGCCAAAAATTCGCTCACGATCACCTCGCCGGCCCCCGGCGCGCGCAGCGAGCTCCCGGCGCAGGCGCCGTTCTGGCACAGCCGGTTCGAATCTGCGCAGTCGGTCTTTTGCGTCACCTGGGAGCAGACGCCCGCCTGGCAGCGGGGAGTGCTGGTCTCGAGCAGGGTGCTGTCCAGGCAGCGCGGCGGGTCGGCGGGGCAGTCGTCGTCGCGGGTGCAGCCGGTGCAGGCGCCGTCCTGGCAGGCGGCCGGGCAAGCCTCGCGCGAGGCGCTGTAGCTGCAAAAACCCGTGGCGGGATCGCAGGTCCCCGGCTTGGCGTAGCTCACCAGGGTGTCGCCCTCGCAGGAGGGCTTGGGGGGGACATCGCAGCTCACGCCCGCGCACAGATTGCTCACGCACTCCCCGTCGCGGCAGGCGACCGCGCACAGCTCGGGCCGGGGATCGTACACGCAGCCGCCGTCGACGCAGGTGCCGGTCGGGGCGTAGGTCAGCCGCTGCTTGCCGTCGCAGGTGGCACCCGGCGGGGTGTCGCATTTAATGTTCTGGCACTTGTCCGGCGAGGTCCCGCCGCCGCCACAGGCCGACACGAGCGCCAGACACACGAAGACACAAAGGCAGTTCCTGCGCATGGCTTCCTCCATCCACCATCAGGATACGGTCTGGGCGCCGGACAATCAACCGGGCTCGAGCGCACCCGCCTCGCGCCACTCTGCGGGCATGCCGCTCATGGCGCGCCAGGCGATGCCTGTGGCGCTTTCTCCGCCGGTTCGAGGTCGCTCTCGCGCAGGAAGTCTCCGCGGCGTAACGAACCCCTGAGGCGTCGGCCGACGAATTCCGTAACCTGATCCGAGGTGATGACGTTCTCGGTGAGGAATCGCTCAGGGACCTCGTACTGGGCCAGCATCTCCACCTCGAGCTCCTGTCCCCGTTCCACGTCCCGGTTGACAACCACAATCGGGATCCGATTCCAGCCGTCCTCCTCCAAGACCTGCCGTTGATGCTGACTCTCCCGACTCTCGAACGCTCGACCGGCGAAAAATCCGACCAGGAATCCGAGGACAAGGGACGACAGCAACAACAAGTTCCTCGTCATGATGAAAACCTCCCAAAGCCAGCGGCTGTATGTGGGGTCGAGCGCATTTTCTTCGACCGCGGGTCGCGTGTTCAGGGGCAGGCCGCCCGGCAGGCGGTGCTCTGGCATTCGAAGCAGCCGATGTCGGGCGCACACACGTAGCCGCCGTCGCCGATACCGTTGAGGTCCAGCCCCAGGTCCTCGCCCCTGTCCACGCCTGGACACTGGGGCGTATCAGGCCAGGCGGCGCTGTTGTTGACGGTTTTACAGCCGGCGATTTCACCGATGACAATGATGTCGTTCGGGCTGGTGACCTCGCCGCAGGCAGAGCCTGTACACAAGAGGGGAAAATTCCAGCGTACCAGGCTGCGAAACGCCACCTGGACGTCGCCCTCTGCCTGGACCAACGTGTCGCTCGCCTCGGGCGCGGCGAGGGCGTTCTTGAAAAGGCAGTTTGCCGCCGTCATCCCACCCGGGCCGATGACCCTCAGCGGCGGCACCCGGAACTCCCCCACCACGGAAAGGTGCGCCAGCGTGACCTGCCCTTGCGGTGCCACGATATCGAGCGCGGGCATGTTGCAGAACCCCCAGAAGCACTGGACCTGGATGCCCCGCAGCCACACCGGCGCCCCGGGATTTCTCACCAGGATCCCGGTGGTGGTCTCGGTGTGGACGATGTTGAGCTGCCAGCCGGCGGCGCCGCGCTCGGCGGCGGTCGCGCCGTACCACACCGGGCCGTCGTTCTCCTCGATGACCAGCCCAGGCCCGCCCGACTGGTCGTACGGGTTTAGGACGGGGGTGTCGTTGACTTGCACGCCTTGCAGGTGGATGTCTCCGCCGCGGACGATGTGGATGGCTGCCTCGCCCGCGCGCCCCGCCGCCAGTGACGAGGGCCCATCCCACAGGTAACTCTGCGCCGCCTGCTCGGGCAGGTGGAACGCGCCCAGGTGGGCCCGGTGGACGCCGTCGAGGAGGATCCCGTCGCCGCCGTTGCCGAGGGCGGTGTTGCCGTGGGCATCGTAGTCTTCCGGCAAGTTTGAAAACCCCACCCAGGCGCCCTCGAGGAGGACATCCTCGGCGTTTTCGATCCGCACGCCGCCCTGGCGGTTCGCCACCACCCGGTGGACGTCGTAGAGCGCAGCCGCCTCGCCACCGTCGTGGGTCTCCTCGGGCAGGCACGAGCCCGGCGGGATCTCGAGCAGACGAGAGAAATAGAGGCGCGTGGTCTTGGCCTCGGGCCCACCCACCGAGAGGCCCAGGCCGTTTTCGCGCAGGTCCAGCCGGTACAGGTGCACGCCGTCGCTCCCCGGCCGCACGCGCACGCCCGCGCCGTTGAAGCCCTGGACGCGCAGGTTGAGGACGATGACCCCGGCGCCGTCGATGGTCAGGCCGTCGAAGTCGGCCACCGGCATCGGGGACGGGCGGATGACCACCGGGGTGGCCGGGTGGCCGGTGTAGCCGTCGAGCACGCACAGGGAGGGCACGGGCGGCAGCGCCGAGTTCACACGGATCTCCTGCACCGTCTGGGCGAAGGCGATCCGGCGCGGGCCAGGGCGGGCCGCGGCGATCTCCAGGGCGCGGCGCAGGGTGGTGGCGTTCCCCGCCTGCGCGCCATCCAGCGCGCTGTCCACCACGATGATCTCGCCGGGTTCGACGCAGGAGAAAGGCGGCTTTCCCGGCTCGCACAGCACCGGATCGGCCCCGACCGCGCCCGGCTCGCAGAACCCGCCGCGGCAGGTGCAGCCGACAGCGAGACAATCCCGGTTCTCCTGGCAACGGAGACGATTGGGGTCGGCGCAGGCCTCGGGGCCGGCGAAGGGATCCTGCGGCACGCACACCTTGCCGTCCAGGCAGGCGCAGCCATTTCGGCAGCTCCCGTCCGGGGCGCAGGGTATGTACGGTGGCCCGAGCGCGAAATCCGCCGTGCAACCGGCCAGGCTCAGCATGAGCAACGCAAGGAGCGCACGGTGGCGTGAGGCGGGTTTCACCGGGGCCAGTGTATTCGACCTTCGGGGACCGAGCAAACCTGAAAACAGAGTTTGTCTTCCGTCGTAAGGCATGGTACGGAGCGGACGTACTCGGGAAATCCCTTCAAGGAGACCTTGATGAAAAAGTCGCTCTCTCTTTCCATCCTGATGGCGCTTTCGTTGGCCCTGGCCTGCTCGTGCAAGGAGAAGGAGCCGGTTTCCATCCAGCCGCCTCCCGCCGCGGCCACCCAGCCGGCCGCCCCGGAGAAGGCCATGCTGGACAAAGCCACGCCGGAGCCGCAACCGGCGGCGGTGACGGTCAAGGTGCTGGATCCGGGCGCCGAGCCCCGTGAGAAACTGCGCTACCGTTTCGTCTCCGGCAAGCGCTCGGACCTCGAGATGATCATGCGCATGGCCATGAACATGACCATGGGCGACACCGCCACCCCGCAGATCAAGCTCCCCGGCATCTCCATGACCATGAGCATCGACCACAAGAGCATCCAGGAGAACGGCGCGCTGCGCTACGAGTTCAAGCTGGAGAATGCAAAGACCCTGCCCACCGCCAACGTGCTGCCGCAAGTGGAGAGCTCCGTGACCCAGGAGATCAACAAGGTGGTGGGCATGCACGGGTTCGCGGTGGTGGACCCGCGCGGCATGGTGCTGGACGCCGACGTCCAGATGCCCCCCGGCGCGCCCGCGCAGGTCTCCCAGATGGTCGAGGACGTGCGCCAGCAGGTGCGCCAGATGTGCGCGCCGTTCCCCGAGGAGCCGGTGGGCCTGGGCGCGCGCTGGGAGGTGACCATGCCGGTGCGCACCACCGCCATCTCCATGTCCCAGGTGGCCACCTACACCCTCAAGCAGCGCCAGGGCGACAAGCTCTCCATGGAGGTGTCCATCACCCAGAACGCCCCGGCCCAGGCCATGCGAGCCCCCAACCTGCCCGCCGAGGCCGAGGTCAACCTGAGCCACCTCAAGAGCGCGGGCAGCGGGACCATGGGCATCGACCTCGACCAGCTGGTGCCGACCTCCAAGATGAGCATGAAGACCTCCATGGCCATGACCGTCAAGGCGGGCGGACAGACCCAGAACGTCGCCACCGACTTCGAGCTCGAGGCCGACATCCACCCCGCCGGGAAGTGACCTCAGAAGACGCGGACGCCTGCTGGCTGACCATTGCATCTGGCAACGGACGATGCGAGCGGCGCACGCAGGCGAAGCCCCCGATGTCCCGCGGGCACGCCGGCAACAGCGAGGGGGGGCCGATGAGCTGCGCCGGAAGGTGCTCCTGTAGAATTGGAATTGGAGCGTCTGACCGCGATGCCGCCAGAGCAAGCGCGGTCAGACGCAATCTGCGGATAGCTTCTTGATGGCGCGCTAGTCCTTCTTTTCGAGCAGCCGCTCGACGGCGGCGCGGAGCTGCGCCGGAGGATCGGCGAGCGGCCCGTCGAACCGTTCGGCTACCTGCCCGCCGGCGCGCAGCAGTAGAATCGTCGGTAGTCGCCGCACCCCGAAGCGCCGTTCGCCCTCCGAAAACAGGTCAACGCCGAGCGGGAGCTCGGGCCACATTTCTTTTCGCACCCGGAAAAGCTCCTTGGCGAAGGCCGCGGTCTTGCCCACCGCGGTGAAGATCTCCATCGTGTCCACCGCGGCGCAGGCGAGCTCGGGCCGGGCGCGGCACACCTTGGAGAGCTCCTGCAAGTGGGCGTAGCAGGGCTCGGAGAAGGTGCCGAAGAAGATGAGCGCGGCCGGGCGCTCGCGCAGCGCGCTCAGGCGGAAGACATCGTGATCGAAGCCCGGCAGCTCGAGCTCGGGGGCGTGTTTCCCCGGCGGCAGCTCGGCGTCCATCGACTTCTGCTGGAGCCGCGAGATGAGGAACCCGCGGAAGGTGTCGCCGGAGAGCACCAGCCAGCCGGGGTCGCGCGTGGCCATGCGCAGGGTGAGGAGCTCCTCCCCGTGGCGCACCTCGTACACCAGCTCGCGGCCGGCGGCGTCTTGCAGGACGCGCTGCAACGCCTCCTCGGAGTCGACGTCCTTGCCGTCCGCGGCCAGGATGACGTCCCCGGGCGCGAACCCCGCCTCGGCCGCCGCCCCCCCAGGGTTCACCAGGAGGACGCGCACCTCGGTCATGCCCATGTCCACCATGATCCCCTTGGGGCCGGGGGCGCGCGCCGGGTTGTCGCCGGTCTTGATGATCTTGATGCCCAGGTCGGGGTTGGGTGAGGCGGGGACCGTCGAAGGGGCGGGAGGCGGAGCCTGCGGCGCCGGCTTCTCCTCCCTCCGGCACGCCGAAAGCGCCGCGCACAGTAGAAGAGCGGCAACCCGTTGTCGTCTCATCGCCGCCTCCTGAGCCCGAGCAGCAGGCCGAGCAGGAAAAGCCCCGCCGGACCGCCGCCAATCCCGCAACCGCACCCCGAGCCGCCGCCGCCGTCTCCGCCCGCGTCCGCGCCCGCGTCGAGGCCGGCATCGAGGCCCGCGTCTTCCCCGGCGTCCCGGCCGGCGTCCGCCCCGCCGTCCACGCTGGCGTCGCTCCCCGGGTCGGCACCGGCGTCGGCTCCACCGTCCGCCGCGTCGGCGCCCGCATCATCTCCGGCATCCGCGCCGCCGTCGTAGCCGTCATCGAGCCCGCCGTCCGGCGTCTCGCCCGCGGGGCAGGTGGGCGTGCCGGCACCGGTTCCCGCGAGCGTGGTGTCGAACGAGCCGCGCTGGTCGGTGGCCTCGTCGTAGAACCGCTCCCAGCGCAGGCGGTAGCGCTCCACCCGCTCGATGTCGGCGATGCTGGGCGGCGTGCCGGCCGCGTGCACGATGAGGAAGGCCGCCTTCCAGTGGCACGGCTCGCGCTCCGGCACGCGCGGGCCCTCGGCCCGGATGATGTCCTGCACCGTAAAGTCCACCCGAACGCCCTGCACGGTGGCGCTCTGCCCCGGCTGGATGGGCATGGAGGCGGAGCCGCCAAGGTCGCCCGTGTCCACCAGAAAGAGCGGCCCCACCTCCTCCGGCGCGCGCAGCCCCATGAGGTATTGATCGAGTGGGCTGTACCTGGGGTTTTCGTAGGTGAGGCGGAAGTTGCCGCCGCCCTGGTCCTCGATCATGCTGCCGTACATGAGGGAGCCGGAGTTGAAGTAGTACGACCAGTGCTGGTTGAACCCCCCCGGCTGGTAGCCGTCACAGTCGCCGGGCTGCGGCTCGCCGGTGGGCTCGAAGCCGCGCAGCAGGCAGTGGCGGATCCCGTCCTCCTTCTTGAAGGTCACCGCCGCCAGCCAGTGGTGGCCGAACTCGTGGGCCACAAGCTGGATGCCGCTCAGGGCGTAGAAGGGGATGCCGGTGTAGCGGTCGTCGGGGTCGGCCGGCAAAATGTTGAGATCGCCCATCTTGACGGTCATGCGCAGCCGCCCGGTGCTCGAGCAGAAGGCCGCGGTCTGATCGAAGGCGACGCGGCCGATGCCCTGCTGGTACTGCTTCACTGTCCAGCCCTGCTGCACGTTGGTCATGAAGTTCTGCGGGATGGAGGTGAACACGAACAAGGCGTCGTAACGGTCGGGGTGGCTCTGGTAGAAGGCGCAGGCCGCCTTGGACAGGTAGATGTTGGGGGTGACGATGGCGTTGTTGATGCTGCCGTCGGCGTCCTCCACCAGCGCCACCTCGGCGGCCCCGGCCGGCGATGGGCAAAGGCAGGCCAACACCAGCAGCAGAACCACCAAACGTGCATCCCTGCTTCGAGCGTGCATGGGAACCTCCCGCATCGTCCGGCCGCAGCATACCACGAAACGCGCGATCGATCCCGCGCTTGACTCCCCCCGCCGCCGGTGATATCGCTGCGCGTCAAAACGGTTTTCAAGCTCCCGCCTCAGGAGGAAAAACCCATGGAATCCGCAAGTCCCGCCGCTCCGGCCAAGGTCATGAACCGCTGGATCGTGGTCATCGGCGCCATCGTGGTGCAGCTGTGTCTGGGCGCCATCTACGCCTGGTCGGCCTTCACCGGGAAACTCACCGCCGCCGACGGGCCGTTCCACTTCACCAAGACCGAGACCCAGATCATCTTCTCGATCGGCCTGCTCTCGTTCGCCGTGATCATGGCGCTGATCGCCGGCAAGTGGCAGGCCAAGGTGGGGCCGCGCATCGTGGCCATCACCGGCGGCATCGTGATGGGGCTCGGTTACGTGCTGGCCGCGCTGGTGAACAACTTCTGGGGCATCCTGATCGGCGTGGGCTTTTTGGGCGGCGCCGGCATCGGCCTGGCCTACGTGTGCCCCATCGCCACCTGCGTCAAGTGGTTCCCCGACAAGAAGGGCCTGATCACCGGCCTGGCGGTGGCCGGCTTCGGCTTCGGCGCGCTGATCTGGGTGAAGCTCACCGAGGGCTTCAAGTTCGGCCCCATCAACCTGTCTCCGGGCTGGGCGGGGCTGTGGGGCGCCGGCTGGAGCGTGGCGGACGTGTTCCTGCTGTACGGCATCCTGTTCGCGGCGCTGGTGCTGATCGCCTCGCTGGTGCTGGTGAACCCGCCCGCAGGGTACAAGCCGGCCGGCTGGAACCCTCCCGCGCCGGGCAGCGCCACCGCCAGCGGCGGGGTGGACTTCACCGCCTCCGAGATGGTGCGCACGCGGCAGTTCTGGTCGTTGTTCCTCACCTTCATGTTCGGCGCCACCTCGGGGCTGATGGTGATCGGCATCATCAAGCTCTTCGGCATGGACGCGCTCAAGCAGGGCGGCGTGGCCGCGGATCAGGCCTCCATCATCACCGGCACCGCCATGGGGTTGTTCTATGCCCTGTTCAACGGCCTGGGCCGCATCATCTGGGGCTGGATCTCGGATCGCACCGGGCGCAAGGCGGCCATCGTGGCCATGAGCACCTTGCAGGGCGTGATGATGATCGTGTTCTACTTCATCGGCGGCAGCGAGGTGGGGCTGTACATCGGCGCCACCATCATCGGCTTCAACTTCGGCGGCAACTTCGCGCTGTTCCCCGCGGCCACCGCCGACTTCTTCGGCAACAAGAACGTGGGCACCAACTACCCCTGGGTGTTCATGTCCTACGGCGTGGGCGGCGTGGTGGGCCCCATCCTGGGCGGCCTCATGGGCGACGCCAACGCCTGGCTGTGGGCCTTCGTGCCGGCCGGCATCGCCTGCCTGTTGGGCGCGGCCATCATGCTGGCGGTGAAGCCGCCGCAGCGCAAGGACGCCGCCCCGGCGCAGGCGCAGTAGGGCGTCGATCATGGCCAATGCCGAGCGCACTCGCGAGAACCTCAAGGCGGCCTTCGTGGGCGAGGCCAAGGCCCACCTGCGCCTGCTGGGGTACGCCGAGCAGGCCGAGCGCGAGGGCTACCCCCAGATGGCGCGGCTGTTCCGCGCCATCGCCGAGGCCGAGCGGGTGCACGGGCTGCGCCACCTGCGCCAGCTCGACGTCATCCGCTCCACCGAGGAGAACCTCAAGGCCGCCTTCGAGAGCGAGAGCAGCGTCTCCGAGAACGCCTACCCGCCCATGATCCAGGCCGCCGAGGAGGAAGGGCAGCGCGCCGCGGCCATCGGCTTCTCGCACGCGCGCGACGCGGAAGGCTTCCACGCCAAGCTCTACAAGAACGCCATCGATCACATGGTGGCGGAGAAGGAGTCGCCCTACTTCGTGTGCCAGGTGTGCGGCTACGTGCAGGACGGCGCGGCCCCCGACGAGTGCCCGGTGTGCGGGGCCAAGAAGGACAAGTTCCGGCAGGTGGATTGAGGATCACGATAACGGGTGTGCGGGGGAGCGCTCTTGGTGGGGTGGGGTCCGCCTTCGCCGCTTTTTCTTGACAAGGCGCCGAGTTTCGGGCGAAAACCTCCCCTTGTGCGGGTGTAATTCAGCGGTAGAATGCAAGCTTCCCAAGCTTGACGTTGTGGGTTCGACTCCCATCACCCGCTTAGTCGTTCCCCCGATCCTCGACCGGCGCTCGCGCGGTTGAGGATTTTTTTTGGCCGGCCGTCGAAAAGCGGTCTACCATGCGAGACATGAACGTGGCGCGAGCTGCGCCAGTGGAGAAAGCCCGCGGGTGGGCTTCTTCCACGACCGGTTAGGAGATGCCGCGTGCGGCGCACGGCCGGAATCCTGCTGGCGGTGACGGTGCTTGTGCTCCTCGCCCTCCTGGTGGGAGGGGTCATCTACCTCCGCTCCGACTCCGCCGCGCGCCTCTTGTGCCAGCGCTTGAGCGAACTGGTGCGCGACAAGACCGGGCTTTCCATGCACACCGAGCGCTGCGGCATCGGCCTGCTTCCGCCGGCCATCGAGGTCGAGGAGCTTTCGCTGCGGGACGCGAACGGGGGCACGCCGTTTGCGGTGGCGCGGGCCCGGGTGGAGCTGGAGACGCTGCCCTTGCTTGCGGGCCGCATCCAGGTCGACGCCGTGGAGCTCGAGGCTCCGCGTGTCCACCTCAACCTGGCCGCGCTGTCCGAGAAATCGGAGCCGTCCGCCGAGGCGGGGACGGCCTTTGCGCTCCCCGACTGGCTCCCGCGCGGGATCGACGCCAAGGATGGGCGAATCGATCTGGTGGCCGCCCCGAACGCGCTGCTCGGGATTCGCGGGCTGAGCGTGGCCATGCGGCGCACCGGCGCGGACGAGGTGCGCGTGTCGCTGCAAGCCCGCGGCGGGGGGGTGGACCTCGCCGGCGGCGCCGCCCGCTCGATCCCGCTGGAGAAACTCTTGTTGCGCGGTAGCTTGCGGGGCGACAAGTTTCAACTGCTGCGTCTCGAGGCCGGCCTGGGCGGCGCCACGCTCCAGGCGGACGGCACCGTACCGCTGTCCGCAGGGGCGGCGGGGCCGGCCGGGCTCTCGCTGAAGGCCGGCGCTCCGCTCTCCCTGCTCTCGGCGCTCTCCGCCGAGGCCCCCGCTCTCGACGGACAGGCGGCCTTCGAGGGGAGCCTGACGCTGGATGGCGCCGGTTCGCCGGCGCTGGCGGGGACCTTGTCCCTGGCCGGGGCGGTGGTGGCCGGGGCGGCGCCGGTGTCGGGCCGGGTGGCCTTTGTCCTGAACGAAGAAACGCTCACCCTGGACGACGTCGAGCTCGCGGGCGGGGCGCTCGCGCTCGGGGGCAAGGGGAAGGTCGCCTGGGCCGGCGAGGGGCCCTTCAGCGGGCAGCTCTGGCTTCGCAACGGAGATCTCGCGACCATCCTGAGGTCGGCCAACCTGGAGGCCGGCGTCACCGGACGGCTCGGCGCCCGGCTCAGTTTCACCGGGAAGCTGGCCGGCAAGAACGGGCTCTCCGCCATCGTGGATGGGCGGCTCTCCCTGGAGAACGCGCAGTGGCGCGGCCCGGAAGGCGCGGTCCGTTACGGCGCTTCCTCGGCCAGCCTGGCCTTTCAGCTGGCCGCCACCCGGCGCCGCTTGCGCCTGGCCTCGTGCCGGCTGGAACTCCCCGAGGGCAGCCTGGCCGCCCAGGGCTTCTTCCAGCTCGACACCGGCGAGCTCTCCTTGCAGGCGGCCCTCTCCGACGTCGCCCTGGACGAACTGCCGTCGTTCGCCCCGGTGGCGCTGGCCGGCCGCTTCTCGGCCGCGCTGGTGGCGGGCGGACAGCTCCCGCGCTGGACCGTGGACGCCCGGCTGGACGGGCGCGACATCGTCATCGCCGACCGCCGGCTGGGGACGCTCTCCGGGCGCGCGCTGCTCTCCCCCGACCGCCTGACGCTGGACCGTTTGCTGATCCAGCCGGGGACGGGGTCGGTGCAGCTCGCCGGGACCCTGGATCGCTCGAACCAGGAGATCCACGCCAAGGCGAGCTTCGACAATCTATCGCTGCCGCAGGCCGCCGTGACGGCGCTGGGCCACCCCGTGCCGATCCTGGAGTCGGGGTTCGCTTCCGGCGAGCTGGAGCTGTCCGGGACCCTGGCCCGGCCCATCGCGGCCTTTCGGCTGAGTTTCTACGGTGTCGAGATCGCCGGCCAGAGAGTTCCCGAGGGTGGCCTGGCGGGCGGCTACGACGCGGACGGGCTGCGCCTCGACATCCTCGAGGCTCGCCTGGGCAGCGGCTGGGTCTATGCCGAGGGCCGGCTGCCGGCTGCGGGGCCGATGGATGTGTCGCTGTACTCCACCGGGCTTCGGGCCAGCTCATTCGATGTCCTGGCCGGCCTCGAGCTGCCGCTCGATTTCCGCCTGGACACGCACGTCACCATCCGCGGCGAGCCCCGTTCTCCCGCGCTGGAGGGATGGCTCAAGGTGTACGATGCCCGCCTGCGGGGCGAGGCGCTGGCGGACTCGTTCTTCTCCGCCGAGCTCGCCGGGGACCGGGTGACCTTCCGCGGTCGCGGCGCGGGCAACCTGCTGGTGTTCTCGGGGGAGAGCCGGCTGGACACCGGGCTCCCCTTCGAGCTCTCGGCGCAGCTCGATGTGCCGCGGGCGGAGCGCTTTCTGTGGGCCTCCGGCTCGCGCGCCGTGGGGTCGCTGGCGCTGCGGGGACGGCTGGAGGCGGCCGGGGAGGCCCTCCGCCCCTCGTCATGGAGCGGCTGGCTTCGGCTCGATCGCCTGGATCTCGAGGCCGATCCGCTCCGCCTCAAGCCCACGGCGCCCTGGGAGGTCCGCCTGGAGAACCTCGGCGTGTCCTGCCAGCGCTGCGAGATCGGGGGCGGGCAGACCTCGCTGCGACTGAGCGGGAGCGCGGGGCTCGAGAAAGGGCTGGCCCTCTCCCTGGAAGGTCGTTTCGAGCTGGGCCTGCTGCGCCAACTGACCGACTTGTTGAGCCGCGCCGACGGCCGGGCCGAGGTGAAACTCGACATCAGCGGCCCCTTCCGCCAGCCGGTGGTGATGGGCGTGGCCTCGTTCGCCTCGCCGCGGCTGCAGTTCTCGTTCTTGCCCTTCGCGCTGGAGGAGGCGCGCGGCCGGCTGCGCTTCACCCCCGAGGCCTTGCAGTTCCTCGAGGTCGGCGGCCGCGCCGCGGGGGGGACGTTCTGGGTCGGGGGGCGGATCACCTTCGCGGACGGCCCGCGGCTGGCCTTGAACCTCGGGGTGGACGGCGTGCGCTACGACGTCATGAGCGGCCTGTGGGGGCGCTGCTCGGGGACGCTGTCCCTCTCCGGCATCGCCGGCAAGCGCCTGCAGCTCGGGGGCGCGCTGCGGGTCAACGAGGGGGAGTTCCGTCAGTCCGTGTCGCTGGTGCCCCAGAGCAGCGGCGCCTTCCGCCGGCGCAGCGCTCCGCCGCCGGCGTACGATCCCGAGCGCGAGATGGTGGAGTTCGATCTGCGCCTGACCATCCCCGAGGGTTTCCGCGCCTCGTACAACCTGGAGCTCATCAACTTT
>CAZLNM010000074.1:0-26033 GCA_964561025.1 uncultured Myxococcales bacterium | reverse complement strand
GGAAGACCTGTCCCCGGCCGAGGCGCAGGCCCGGCTCGAGGCCCTGCGCGCCGAGATCGGCGACTGTAAGCGTTGCCGGCTGCACGAGCGCCGGCGCAACCTGGTGTTCGGCGAGGGGGCCTCGCGGGCCAGACTGCTCTTCGCCGGCGAGGGCCCAGGAGAGGAAGAGGACAAGACCGGGCGGCCGTTCGTGGGCCGGGCCGGGCAGCTCCTCGACAAGATGATCGCCGCCATGGGGCTGCGCCGCGAAGAGGTCTACATCTGCAACGTGGTCAAGTGCCGGCCGCCCGGCAACCGTACCCCCGAGAACGACGAGATGCGCACCTGCGGGCAATTCTTGGCGCGGCAGATCCGGATCATCGCCCCGCGCCACATCGTGTGCCTGGGCGCCACCGCGGCCAAGTACTTGCTCTCCACCGATCAACCCATGGGGCGGCTGCGGGGGCGCTTCTTCACCACCCCCGACGGTGACCGGGTGATGCCCACCTACCACCCGGCGTACCTGCTCAGAAACCCCTCGGCCAAGAAACAGGTGTGGGAAGACCTGCAGAAGGTCATGGCCGAGATGAGGGAGTGATCATGCTCTGGCTGCGAAGACGGCGGCGCTGGTTCCAAGGGGCCTTCGCAATCCTGGCCGCATCCTGGCTCGTGCTCTTCGGCCTGGCGGCCGTGTCCGGCGAGGGCGGCGGCGGCGTGGACGTCATCACCATCGACGGCACCATCAACTCGGGCTCGGCGGGTTACCTGCTCTCGGCCATCGAGCAGGCCGAGGCCGACGGCGCCGAGTGCCTGGTGGTGGAGCTGGACACCCCCGGCGGGGCGCTGAACGACACCGAGGACATGGTGAAGCGCATGCTGTCGGCCAAGGTGCCGGTGGTGGTGTACGTGTGGCCCAAGGCGGCCCAGGCGGCCTCGGCCGGCACCTTCATCACCATGGCCGCCCACGTGGCCGTCATGGCCCCCGGCACCCGCATCGGGGCGGCCCACCCCGTGGCCTTGCCGCTGTTCCCCGGCCAGGACGGCAAGGATCAGAACAAGAAGCCGGCCGAGGGAGAGCAGAAGGACATCATGATGGAGAAGGTGGAGAACGACACCGTCTCCCTCATCGTGGGCATCGCCAAGGAGCGCGGCCGCAACGAGAAGTGGGCCGAGGATGCGGTGAGAAAGTCCTTCTCCATCACCGCCGACGTGGCGCTGGCCGAGAAGGTCATCGACCTCATCGCCGAGGATCTGCCCGACCTCCTCGAGAAGATCGACGGGCGCGAGGTCCGGCTCGACAAGGACCACACGGTCACGCTGAAGACCCGCGGCGCGAACATCCGCCGCATCGAGATGAGCCTCAAGCAAAAGCTGCTCAACTTCCTGGCCGACCCCAACATCCTGATGGTGCTGTTCGCCCTGGGCGGCCTGGGGATCCTGATGGAGTTCTACCACCCCGGGACCATCTTCCCCGGCGCGGTGGGCGCCATCTGTCTGCTGCTCGCCTTCACCTCCATGCAGGTGATCCCCATCCGGGCGGGCGGCATCCTGCTGATGCTGGTCGGCATCGGCCTCTTCGTCGCGGAGGTGTACGTGAGCGCCTATGGACTCCTGGGAATCGCGGGGGCGGTGCTGTTCGCGCTGGGCGGGGTGCTGCTGGTCGATCCCGCCTCGCAGAAGAACCCCTACTACATCGAGCCGGGGTTCGCGGTCGATCTGTCGGTGATCTTGCCGCTCACCATCGCGGTGGCGGCCATCTTCTTCTACATCGGCTACTACGTCATCCGGGCCCAGCGGCGCCGCATCGTCACCGGCGAGGAGGGCATGATCGGGCTTACCGGCGAGGCCCGCTCGGAGGTGAATTCGCGCGAGGGCCGGGTCTTCGTGCGCGGCGAGATCTGGATGGCGCGCGCCGCGGAGCCCATCCCGGCGGGCAGCAAGATCCAGGTGGTCAAGATCGAGGGGCTGCTCCTTCACGTGAAAAGGGCGGACTGAACGGTCCGCACGAGTTTCTATCTGCCAATCAAGGAGGTGGTCATGTACGGCTGGCTGATCCCGGTGGGAATCATCGTCCTGTTCATCCTGATGGGCCTGCGCACCCTGTACGAGTACCAGCGCGGGGTGATCTTCCGCCTGGGCAAGTACGTGGGCATGCGCAACCCGGGCCTGCAGTTCATCATCCCCTTCATCGATCAGATGGTGAAGGTGGACCTGCGCACCATGGCCCGCGACGTGCCGCCCCAGGACCTCATCACCAAGGACAACGTCACGGTGCAGGTGAACGCGGTGGTGTTCATGCGCGTGGTGAGCGCCGAGAAGGCGGTGCTGGAGGTCGACAACTACATGTACAACACCAGCCAGCTGGCCCAGACCACCCTGCGCTCGGTGCTGGGGCAGGTGGTGCTCGACGACCTGCTCACCAAGCGCGAGGAGCTCAACGAGAAGTTGCAGATGATCCTGGACGCCGACACCGACCCCTGGGGCGTCAAGGTCTCCAAGGTGGAGATCAAGCACGTCGATCTGCCGCAGGAGATGCAGCGGGCCATGGCCAAGCAGGCCGAGGCCGAGCGCGAGCGCCGGGCCAAGGTGATCCACGCCGACGGCGAGTACCAGGCCTCGCAGAAGCTGGCCGAGGCGGCCCAGATCATCCAGAAGGAGCCGGCCGCCATCCAGCTCCGCTACCTGCAGACGCTCACCGAGATCTCCACCGAGAACAGCTCGACCATCGTGTTCCCGGTGCCGGTGGACTTCCTGCGTTCGCTCATCTCCACCAAGAAAGACGCCTGAGGCGAGGCTGCGGCGAGGGCCTTCTTCGCCTCGCCGGTCGCCGAGCCGCCGCCCAACCCGCCGCCGCCCGTCCCACCGTGACGAATTGGGAGGGGGGCCTTTCCGAGCGGGGTCGAGCAGGGTCCCCTGGCGCGAGCGGCCGCAGCGGATGGGCTAGAGGATGTCTCCAGCGTAGAGTCGCTCCACGAACTCGCGCCAGGGAGCGATCTCGATCCCTTCCAGCCGGCGAGGCTGGCGTTCCTGGCAGACGACCAGCCGATGCCGGACCGATTGCTCCTCATGGAGCGCTTTCAGGCCCCGCAGGTCACCCTCGTGGACTCGCGCTCCGGCCTTGACTTCGATGGCCGCTCGCATCTCGCCGAGAATGAAATCGACCTCGAACCCGGAGGCGGTGCGCCAGAAGGACACTGGCAGATCCGGATGCCGGTAGCGGCAAAAGTTCAAAATCTCCATGAGCAGGTAGTGCTCGAAGCTCTTTCCAAAGTCGGCGCTTCCCGGAACCGGTCGGCGCCCGGCCAGGTAGTTGGCCACGCCCACATCGAACAAGTAGAACTTCTCGGTCTGGATCAGTCGCCGCCGCCGCGCCCGGGTCCACGGGCGCAGACGAAAACCGAGCAGGGTGTCTTCGAGGACCTCGAAGTAGCCCTTCACCGCCTTTACCGAATTCCCCGTCTCGCGAGCCACGTTCGTGTAGTTGATCAGTTCGGCGTTGGTCAGCGCGGCGACTCGGAGAAATTCGGAAAAGGCGGGCAGGTTCCGGGTGGCTCCCTCCGCGGCGATCTCTTCCTTCAGGTAATCGGCGACGTAAGCGCGAAGACTCCTGGCCGGGAAAATGTGTTTCGAATGAAGAAGGTCTTGCCCGTCTTCCTCGGCCCCCAAAGAAAAGCAGAACGGTTCCTTGGCAATTCGAGATCCAGCAATCTCCTGATAATCTTCACCATGGGTTCTTTTTATCATGATAAATAACCAACTTAAAATTTTTTCGATGACGCATTGATGCCTGATCATCAACTTCTCATTCGCCCAACGCGACATTCAATAGATTGAAAATATTATTGTGTTTGCGGGTCGTCCGCTCAGGCGGGATCGAGGTAGAGCCGCGGCCGGCCGTCCCGGCCGCGCAGCAAAGCGCCCCGCCGGGTGCGGCGCACCAGCGCGTCCGGCTCGAGCGGCACCTTTCCCCCCGCGCCGGGGAGATCGGCGACGAACTGCGGCAGGCACAGCCCCGAGGCGGTGGCGCGTAGTTTCCGGACGATGCGGCGCGCGCGCTCGAGCGGCACCTGGAAGTGCGTCGTCCCGCGGGCGCGGTCGAGCGAGAACAGGTAGTAGGGCTTGACGCCGCATTCCACCAGCGTCTCTCCCAAAGAGCGCAGCGCCTCGACCGAATCGTTCACCCCGCGGAGCAGCACCGCCTGGTTGAGCAGCGGGATGCCGCCTTCGAGAAGGCGCCGCAGGGCCAGGCGCACCTCGGGAAAGAGCTCGCACTCGTGGTTGAAGTGGGTGACCAGCCACAACGGCCGGTGGCGGCCCAGCAGCCGCACCAGCGCGGGCGTGATCCGCGCGGGGGAAGCGAGCGGCATGCGGGTGTGGACGCGGACGATCGCGATCCCCGGCCGGGCGCGCGCGGCGCAAAGAAACTTTGCAAGGCGCGCGTCCGAGAGCGACAGCGGCTCGCCCCCGCTCAATATCACCTCGCGCACGTCGGGCAGGCGGCGCACGGCCCGGGCCAGACCGGCCGGGGTGGCGACGTCGGGGGATGCGCCCCAGCGGCGCTTGCGGTTGCAGTGGCGGCAGTGGATGGGGCAATCCGCGGCCACCAGCGCAAGCAACCGGTCGGGAAAGCGCCGGAGGAGCCCCGGGCCCACCCGGAAACGCTCCTCGTCCAGCGGATCGGGCGGCCCCGCGCCGTCGAGCTCGGCGCGGTCGGGCAAGAACTGCCGGCACATAGGATGGGCGGGATCCTCGAGCGGCAGCCGGCGCGCAAGGTACGCGGTCAAGCGGAAGGAAAAGACCCGCGCCGCGGCCGCATCCCACACCTGCGCGCGACATTCCATTCGAACGCGCCTGGTCGCGCTGGCTCCGGCGGCCCCGCGCCCAGGCGCTATTTTTACGTTTGACCGCGATCGCTTTGGGGGGACCTCGGCCGGGCGCCAATTTCGCGTTTGTGGCCGACCGCGCTTGTTCTTTTGCATAGGTAGTGGGTTTTTCAGCGAGGTGCGGAGGCCGCGCGGCTCAGAAGCGGTACACCGCCCCCAGGCCGATCTCGCCGCCGAGCTGCAGGAAATTCTGATTGCCTGCGGCGAAGAACTGGGAGAACACCATGGCGCCCTGGATGACGAAGCCGAAACGCTGCCAGGGGTTGAGCTCCAGGCCGGCCACCAGGTTCACGTTGAACGCGCCGGCCAGCTCCTCGAGTTGCAAGAGCGACACCCCGACGCCCAGGCCCAAGAAGGGAGTGAGCCAGGGGCGCACGAAGCGGATCTTGACCCCGGCGGTGACGGGCAAGAACCAGGCCTCGAAGGCCTTGCCTTCCTCCGTCTGCGAGCCCGGGGTGCGGCCGTTGAAGCCCAGGCGCGTCCCGACCTGGAGGAACAGAAGCAGCCACTCGCGGAGGAACACGTTCAGCTCGGCCTGGAGCATGAAGTTGAAGCTCTCCAGGTCCCCCGCGCCCTCCGAGTAGTCGCTGGCGCTGACCCCGGCCAGCACCAGGGCGGCCATGATCGGCGAGAAGGTGGTCCGCGAGGAGAGCCCCAGCGCCGCGCGGATCTCGGCCGCCACGTCCAGCACCGCCTGGATCTGATCCTCGCCCTTGTCGATCCCGGCGCTGCGGCTGGCGCGCCCGATGGTGGCGGCGCGCTCCACGTCCACCGCCGCGGCGCTCACCACGACCCGGTCGCCCACCCGGCCCACGCTGCCCCACACCAGGATGCCGCCGGTCAAGGCGCGGGCGTGATCGGCCACGCAGCGCGGATCCTCGGGCGGGCAGCCCAGCAGGGCCTGCATCTCCTCGAGGTTCAGGATGCGGGCCAGGTCCGACTTGCCGACGAGCTCGATCTGTCCGCCCTCGGCCAACCCCGACAAGAACACCCCGGTGAGCGTGGAGGCCGTGCCCTCGGGCACGCCCTGCGGCTGAAGGTCCAGCACCGCCACCTTGCGTCCCTGCAGGGGAGAGGCCGCGGCGGCGGCTTCCCCGGCCACGGACGGATTGGCGCAGCACAGCACGGCGACGCCCAGTAAAATCGCTGTTTTCATGGTGGCAATCTAGATCGGCCGGGCTTGTGTTGCAAGCGGATGTTGCCAGAAAGCGTGCAGCACTCGGAAGCGTCGCGACCAGGCGTGCGAACATGTAAGAAAGATTTTTCTGGAACAGGAAGAGCATGCTTGCTTGCTCTTCATATCAGCGGATTCTGCCGAAGCTCGGCTGCCGTCAAGGGTGAGCGAAGCGAATCCCGCAGGGACCGGAGCGGGCTTGCCCGCGAAGGCCCTTGACGGCATAGGCCGAGCGGAGGCTACGCATTATTAATGCGGCCATTCCAAGTTCTTTATCGCAGGGGTCCACTGGGGAAGCGGCTCAGTCTTCCCGCCGCAGGCGGAAGGCGTCCAGGCCCTGGCCGGCCTCGGTGAAGCGGCCGGCGGCCAGCGCCGCCTCGAAGGCGTCCACGCACTCCGGATCGAACTGGGTCCCCCGGTTGCCCAGGATCTCGGAGATGGCGCGCTCCGGCCGGCCGCCCTTGCGGTAGGGCCGATCGGAGGTGATGGCGTCGTAGGTGTCGGTCACCGCCAGCAGGCGGGCCTCCAGCGGGATGTCGGCGCCCGCCAGGCCGTCGGGGTAACCGCGCCCGTCGAACGTCTCGTGATGGTGGCGCACCGCGGACACGATGCGGTCCATGCTCACCAGCCGCTCGATGTTGGCGATGTTGCGGATGATGTCGGCGCCCTTGGCGGGATGGGTGCGGATGACGGCGGCCTCCTCCGCGGTCAGCTTGTCGGGCTTGTTGAGGATGGCCTCGGGGATGCCGATCTTCCCCACGTCGTGGAGCAGGCCGGCCAGCTCCACCGCCTGGCGCTGCTCGCGGTCCAGGCCCATCTCGCGGCACAGGACCAGGGCGTAGGCGGTCACCCGCTGGCTGTGGCCCTTGGTGTACAAGTCCTTGGCCTCGATGGTGGCCACCAGGGTGTGGATCACGCCCACAAACAGCCCCTGCAGGTCGGCGACCAGACGGGCGCGCTCGATGGCCACGCCCACCTGCTTGCCGATGGCCGCCAGCAGGCGCAGGTCGGCCTCGCCGAACGAGTCCAGCACCGCGGTGTGATCCACGTAGATCACGCCGGTGTTCCGGCCGCCGGCGCGCACCGGCACGCACATGACCGACTTGATCCCCTGCAGGCTGATGCTTTCTCCCGAGCGGAAGCGCTCGTCGCTGCCGGCGTCGGTGCTGAGCAGGCTCACCCCCTGGCGCAGCGTCTCCTCCACGATGGTGCGCGACACCGCGAACTCGCCGCGGATGTTCGCGCCGCGCCGCACCCGCACCGAGCGCGGCTGGGGGGCGCCGTCCCCGTCCGCCATCAGCACCGCGGCGCGCGAGGCCCCCGTGACGTGCAAGATGGTCTCGGTGGCCAGGGTGAAGATGGTGTCCAGATCCCGCTCGGCGTGGATCAGGTTGGAGAGCTGGTACACCGCCTCGAGCTGCTCCTGCAGCCTGAGCACCGCGCGCTCATTGGGCGAGGTGGCCGGGGCGCGCGGCAGCAGGCCCGAGTCGCGATCGTCGATGCGCACCCGCAGGGTGCGGCTCTCCGGCCGGGGCAGCTCGGCCACCATGCGCAGCTGCGCCCCGGGGGCGGTGACGTCCGGGCTGTCCCACTCCTCGCTCGCGGTCACCAGCTCGAGCTCCAGATCGCCCAGGCGAATGCGGTCGCCCGGCGCGAGCGGCTGGCGCTGCACCCTGTTTCCGTTGACGAAGGTGCCGTTCGAGCTCTGCAGGTCCAGGATCTCCCAGTGGCGCTCGCGGAACTGCAGCCGGCAGTGCACCCGGCTCACGTTGGGGTCGTCCACCTGCAGGTCGGCGCTCGGGCTGCGGCCGATGGAGAAGGTGTGCTCCGGATCCAGGGGGTAGCGGCGGCCCCGCAACGCCCCGGCGATGACGGAGAGGACGACGTTCATCCGGGGAATTTTGCCAGAGCGCTCGGCGCAAGACAACTTTTCGGCCGATGGCCGGCCCGTTCTCGCGCTCGCAGAGTTGCGCGCGGGGGACCCGCCAGGGTAAGTTCGGGCATCTTGTAGGAGAGGGCCATGATCAAGAAAATCATCATTCTCGCCATCCTGGCGGGGGCCGGCTACGTCGGTTATCTGGTGTGGAACAACCTCAACCCCAAGGAGCGCAAGGCGGTCCAGGGGGCGGTGAGCGGGGTGGTGGAGAAGACCAAGGAGGTGGCCCAGGACGCCGCCTCGGTCATCACCGACAAGACCCGCGCGCTCATCAAGGACAACGAAACGCCGGACAAGCCGAAGCCCGAGAAGGCCCCGCCCCCGTCGGCCACGCCCTAGCGCGGCTCCGGCCGCGACCCGGACGCGCGACGGCTCGCGCGGGCTTCGCAAGCTCCGTGGTCGCTCACGCGCAGATACGACTGTCGCAAATGCGAGCGTCTCGTGTTCGCAGAGGCTGGCCCGGTTTCCTCACTTGGAATACGTCAGCACCGTCCGGCACAGCGCATCACCGTCCGAGACGCACTGCTGGATGTCCAGCTCGACGCGCGTATAGCCCATGACCTCGAAGATGCGGCGCATGGTCTCGCTGGTGGTCCGGCACAGCCAGCGGTGGTGCCCGGCCCAGTTGCGGGTGGTGGACTCGGCGCGCCCCTCGCCGACCAGGGTGACCTCGCGCTCGCCCGTGGTGTGGAGCGAGCGCCAGGCTTTCTGGATGTGCCGGGAGTAGGTGGCCGGGTTCGCCATGATGCGGAACAGGAAGCGGTAGATGCCCCGCAGCGTCGCGTCCACCATCCGGGCGGTCCCCTCGCGGATGAGCCCCGGCATGGCCTCTTTGCCGTGGATGGCCTCCATCCGGTCGAGCATGGCGTGCACCACCACCACCGGGTACCACTCGTTGGCGAGGAAGCCGAACACCTCCCGCCCCGTGTCCAGGCCCAGGTAGTCCTTGCGGGGAATGCTGCCGAGGAGGTCGACGGTGGGCTCGCGCCCGAACTTCTTGGCGTGCCAGATCAAAAACTCGCGCACCATGGCGCCCTTGATGGCGGGTTCGCGTTGGGGCGCTGGGGCTTCCATGCGGGTGTCCTCGGGTCTTGAAGGAGTCGCCTGAAGACCTTACCGCCGGCGCCGGACCGAAGTCAAAGCGCGTTTGACAGAGGCGCGCCGATCGAACGACACTCGATGCATGCGCTCGTTCCCGGTAATGTTCACGCTGTGGACCTGCCTGATCGCCGCGGGCTGCTCCTTTTCCGAGGGCAACAGTGACGGATCGATCTCCGACGACGGTGCCCCGGACGCCGCGCTCGAGCCGGGGCCGGATGCGGACGGCGCGGATGCGGGGTTTCCCGACGGCGCTGATGGCGACGGCGGCCCACCCGCGCGAGAGCTCCGGGCCGCGGTGGTGCTCGGCGCGGGCGGGTTCTTCGGGGTGTCGGGGGCGGAGGCGCGCGGCGTGCTCGGTGCGGGGACGGACGCGTTCGCCGTGTCGGCCCACTACGCCAACATCGCCTCCGGCGGGCCCGAGAACCCCGCCGGCCGGATGTACCTCTTCTCGCGCGCCCGCCTCCCCGCCGCCGTCGGGGAGGCCGCGCTCGTGCTGGAGCCGCCCGACGCCGCGCCGGGTGGGGGGTTCGGCTGGGCGCTCTCGGGCTCGTGCGATCTGAACGGCGACAGCGCGGCCGATCTGGCCGCCGGCAACCACCTGTACTCGACCGCGCAGGCCCCCAACTCGGGACGGGTGGTCGTGTTCTGGGGCGAGGCGGGTGCTCCGCTCTCGGTCGCGCGCGCGACGTTGCACACGCTGCCGGCGGACGTGGTGCGCCGCTCGGACTCGTTCGGCCAGACCGTGCTGTGCGCCGATCTCGACGGCGACGGCCTTTCCGACCTCGTCGCCGGGGGCCAGAACGCCGGGCTCTCGGACACGGGCGTGGCGGGCGTGTTCTTCGGCAAGAGCGCGGGGCTTTCCGCGACCGCCGAGCGCATCCTGGAGCCGCCCCACCTCGCCAACCGCCAGTACTACGGCGCCGGCCTCTTGTGGCAAGACCTCACCGGCGACGGCAAGGACGATCTGGCGGTGGCCGGGTGGGGCCTGATCAAGGGGGCGGAAGCCAGCGGGCCGCACACGGGCGGGGTGTGCGTCTACCCGAACGGCGCGGACCTGGGCGCGGGGCCGGCCGGGTGCCTGTTCCCGCCGGGGGACGCCGAGATCCACTTCGGCCTCCCGCTGGCCGTCGCCGACACCGGACGCGCGCGGCTACTCCTGGTCGGGGCGCCGGACTTCGGGACGGATTCGCGCGGCGCGGTGTTCGTGTATGCCACCGGGCCGGACTTCTGGTCGAACGGGCCCCTACAGGTGATCGCCTCGCCCCAGGCCGCCGACACCGGCTTCCCCTCGGCCCTGCTCTACGTCCCGGACTTCTTCGGGCGAGAACGGGGCGCGTTGCTGGTCGGGGCGAAGTACGGCGACCCGCCGGCCGGCGAGGCCTGGGCCGGCTTCGTGGCCGCCTACCCGCTCCACCCGGACGGTGGATCGTTTTCCGACGTCCCCCGTTGGCTCTCCCATCCGAACCCTCGCGCGGGGGACGGGTTCGGCGCGGCGCTGGTCCCGCTCGGAGACATCACCGGGGATGGGTCTTCGGACTTCTGGGTCGGCATCCCGGAGCACCTGGAGGGCGACGTCAACACGGGTTTTCAGACCGGCGGGGTCGTATTTTTCTACTGACGGGTTGATTTCCCGGCTCCTCTTGACGCAGACTGGACGAGGCTCCTAGTATCGGGTAGGTTTCTGCCCGAGATGAGAAATGGCATGCGTTGGATGTCATCAACCCGCACGCAAGGAGACGACGCGATGATCCGTCGAGGTATCAGGGGATTCTTTGTGGTACTGCTGGGTCTGTGGGCCCTGGGTTGCTCCAGCAACCAGACGATCGGAGACGGCGGCGACGGGGACGACGGCACCCCCAACACCGACGGTCCTCGGCTCTGCGCCAACAAGGATCAATGCTTGCAAGGCGAGGATTGCATCGACGGCGTGTGCAAGCAGGTCGGGAACTGCTCGTGCAACTACGACTGCGACAAGGCCCGTAACGAGGTGTGCAACCGCGGCAACGGCAAGTGCGAGATCGGCTCGCCGCCCAGCCAGTGTTCGAACGACTGTGATTGCTACACCAACGAGACCTGCAGCGGGACCACCTGTGTGCCGAGCGGCGGCGACCAGCAGACCTGCCAGCAAGACTCCGACTGCCCCGACCCGGCGCACCAGACTTGCCGCAACAACCGCTGCGTGCCCAAGTCGTGCAGCACCCGCGAGGACTGCGCCGGCGCCACCTGCCTGGTGTGCAAGAACAACGAGTGCACCGCGCCCCCGCCGGTGTGCCAGGGCCTCAACGACTGCTGCGTGGGCTTCCACTGCAACTTCGGCACCTGCCTGCCGGACCAGACCGGTTGCCGCTCCGACTCCGACTGCCTGCGCTGCGGCTTTGCAACCGCCAACCAGTGCAGCGACCAGAGCGCCTGCCAGAACGACCCCGACTGCCAGGACACCGCCTACCCGCGCTGCAACACCGACACCGGCGCTTGCCAGCCCGAGTGCGCCTCGGACATCGACTGCAAGCTCCCGGGCCAGAAGTGCGTGGACAGCCACTGCGTCACCCCGGGTTGCACCCCGGCCAGCTGCCCGCAGGGCCAGTGGTGCGATGCCGGCGACGGCCAGTGCAAGCCGGGCTGCGACGAGAACGCCGACTGCACCCCGCCGTACACCTGCAACTACTCCACCCACCAGTGCGGCCAGACCGATTGCTGCGGCGGGGCCTGCAGCCCCGAGCAGTACTGCGACACCGCCACCTGCACCTGCGCCGATTCGTGCGTGACCAGCATCAGCTGCGTGCTGATGCCTTGTTCGACCGGCACCTGCGACAGCACCCTCAAGAAGTGTCTGGTGTGCCCCGACACCTACGTGTGCCACACGGACACCGGGCGCTGCTGGTGCACGGCCCAGACCCAGTGCCCGAACGGCATGACCTGCAATACCGGGACCGGGCAGTGCGAGGGTGGCACCACCTGCAACCCGCCCTGCGAGGCCGGCTACAACTGCGTGAACGGCCAGTGCATCCCGGGGGGCACCGGGCAGGACGGCGACCCCTGTATGAGCGACGCCGACTGTTCGGCGGGACTGCTTTGCAACAACTCCATCTTTTGCATCATCTGCATGATCTTCTCTACGGACTTCAACCCCGACTTCGCCTGCCGCTACGAGTGCTCGGTGCTCGGAGGCGGCACCTGCCCCGTCCCCGATCGGAAGTGCACGCTGTCGCGGTTCTACGGCACGTCCGGCGCGCTCGATCCCAAGGGCATGTGCCAGGCGCCGTTCTGAGCGCAGCTTCTGAGGTGGGTATCGGGTTGCGACTCGATTCTGGAGGATCTCGCATGTCTTTGCGGAACCGGCTTCGTGTGTGGAAGTCTCCGAAAGGCCGACCGCCGCGCGATGGGGGTCGCGCGGGCGGGGTGATGAGCTGGTTGTTTCGGATCGCCCTGGGCCTGATTCTGGTCGCGCCGGTGGGGTTCGTGGCATCCTGTGCAGGCAGTTCCGGTGGCGACGCCGGGGTGGACGCCGACGACGGCGACGGCGGAGGCGATCCCGGGCCCAAGCCCTGCGCCTCCCATGCCGCCTGTCCCAGCGGCATGATCTGCATGGCGGGCTACTGCACCGAGGGAACCCCCTGCTCCAAGCCCTCCGACTGCCCTGCGGGCACCGTCTGCAACATCATGCGCGACGTGTGCGAGCCCGAGCCGTGCGCGAGCGACAACGACTGTAAAAACAAGCCCCTCACGCCACACTGCCTGGTGTCGAGCCAGCTGTGCGTGGCCTGCACCGAGAACGGTCACTGCGGCGTGGACATGACCTGCGACCTGACCAGCTACACCTGCAAGCCCATCGGCCCGGCCTGCACAACCGACGCCGACTGCACCGAGCCCACCAAGCGGCACTGCCACGACGGCAAGTGCTACGGCTGCTGGGACGACAGCCACTGCCCCGGTGGCGCCTGCCACCCCATCAACAAGATCTGCGTCCAGTGCGTGCAGGACATCCATTGTTTCAGCCCGACGCCCAAGTGCAACACGGCCACCAACACCTGTGTCCAGTGCGTGTCCGACAACGACTGCTCCGGCGGGTTGCACTGCAACACCTCGACCGGGAGCTGCACCTCCGTCACCTGCCAGAGCGCCAACGATTGCCAGAACGAGCCGGGCCGGCCCTTCTGCAACACCGCGACCGGCGACTGCGTGCAGTGTTTGCAGTCGAGCGACTGCGGCCAGTACGCCTGGTGCCGCAACTTCTCCTGCCAGGCGGGCTGCCTGACCGATCCCGAGTGCGTGGAGAAGAACGGCGCCGACTACCACTGCGACGGCAACGGGAGCTGCTTCTACGCCCAGTGCGTCTCCGACACCGACTGCGCCGACACCCCCACCACGCCGCACTGCAAGCTGGCCGCCTCGCCGGCCAACCCGCCCAAGTACACCTGCGTGGTGTGCACCCAGACCAGCCACTGCCCGGCCGACAAGGTGTGCGACCCGCTCACCTTCGTGTGCAAGAACAAGCCCTGCTACGAGTACACCACCAACCCCACCCCGAACCAGAAGTGTCAGGAGATCGACCCCTGCTACTTCTGCGACTCGGGCACCGGCTTGTGCAAGCCCATGGCCACCTTCACCGGCTGCTACGACGACCAGAGCCAGCCCTGCCGCTGCACCTACAACCCCAGCGACCCCTACTCCCGCGGCGGCTGCTGCCCCGGATACCACTGCACAAGCTCGGAGAAGTGCGAGCGCAACCTCGACTGCCGCACCAACGCCGACTGCCCCATCGACTCCACCTGCAACCTGACCTACCGCCAGTGCGAGCACGTCTCGTGCTGCAGCCCGGCCTGCACCTCCGGCACGGTGTGCAACGAGTCCACCTGCGCCTGCGTGTCCTCGTGCAGCCAGGCCGGCGGCTCGTGCGATCCGAGCCACCCCTGCTGCCCGGGGCTCTTCTGCTGGGTCTTCATGTGCATCACCCAGTAGGTTCCGCGGACGCGCATCATCCCCCCAGGATGCCATTATTTGCATGAGAACCGGGAACAGGGGACCTTGTTCCGGGTCGTGCCGGATAACGTTGGCCGTAAGGTGTACTTGATGGGCGATGCAAAGAAATATGGCGAACTCACCGCCGCCGAGATCGGCGCGCTTTCCGCCGAGGCCGCGTCCGTCTTGTGGCGGCGCCGGCTCGACAAGGTCGCCGCCGTCGACGGGCACACCCTCCAGCTCTGGTTCGGCGAGCGGGCGCTGCACCTTGCGCTTTCGCCGGATCTCGTCTGGATGTTTTTGACCGAACGCCGCCTGCCGGCGCCGTCGCACCCGCCAGCGTTCGTGATGAAGCTGCGCGCCGAGATCGGCGGGCTGCATCTTTCCGAGCTCCAGGCCGCGGAGGGCGAGCGCGCCGTGCGGCTCGTCTTCTCTCCCGGCCCCAAGCGGCCGGGACGTTCGCTTGCCGCAGAGCTGTTCGGCCGCTTTTCGCGGCTGCTGCTCCTCGACGAGGCCGGGATCGTCCTTTACGCCTGCCTGGGCCGCACCACGCCGGGCGAGCCCTACCGCCCGCCGGAGCCCCGCGGCCGTCGGCCGGATGATGTCTCTCGCTTCCCTCCGCCCGATCCCGCCACGCTCGCATGCAACCGCGCAGCCGAGGCGGCGTTCTTTCGCCTCGCCGAGAACCGGCGCCTCGAATCTGCCCGCACCGCGGCGAAAAAGAAGCTCACCGAGGAGATCCGGCGCCACTCGCGTAGGCTCTCGCGGCTGCTCGAAGATCGAGAGCGCGCCCGGGGCGGCGCCGAGCTCATCCGCCACGGCGAACTCATAAAGGCGCACCTGGGCCAAATACCCGCGGGTGCAAGCGAGGCGCGCCTCTCCGATCTTACGGCACCCGATTCGGCGCCCGCCGTCGTCCGGCTGGATCCGGCGCGCACTCCGGTCGAGAACATGCAGCGGCTGTTTTCCCGGGGAAAGCGGCTCGTGGCCGCGCTGGGGGCGATCGAACGGCGCGTGAAAGAGTGTGAGGAGAGGCTCTCTGCGCTCGCGCGCAAGAAGGAGAAGGCCGAACAGGCGCAGACGCTCGGCGAGCTGGCAGAGCTTCTACCGGGCGAGATCCGCGCCCGCGAGGTGCCCGTGCCCCGGCGAGGCGAGCGCCTCCCGTACCACGAGTACCGCTCGAGCAGTGGCAAAGCCATCCTGGTCGGCCGTTCGGCGAAGGACAACGACACGCTGACCTTCCATCACGCCCGCGGCGAGGATCTGTGGCTCCACGTGCGCGACGGATCGGGCTCCCACGTGGTGGTCCGCCTCGGTCGGGACGAGGTCATCGACGAGCGGACGCTGCGCGAGGCCGCCATGCTGGCCGCCGCGAGCAGCTCGCTTTCAAAGTCGGACCGGGTGGAGGTCGGCTATACCAGGGTAAAACACGTCCACCGCCTCCCCAAGGCGCCTGCTGGGACGGTGTCCGTCGCAAAAATGAAGTCGATCCTCATCAAGATAGATCCAGAGACAATCTCGAATCTAAAAGAAAATATGCTTTTGTAACAAATTCTTGTTCTATTTTGCCTTCCCCGCCTGGCCGGAATAGCACAGAGAAACCCTGTGTAGTACATGGTGGTCGTTTTCTTGACACCATACATGTAGGACTTTAGGATACCAACAGGATGCTCACGAGGCTTGCAAAAGATAAGCGCGAACCCTTCGGCGAGTGGTCACACATTCCGAGGTGACGCCATGCACCGCAATATCCGCAAGAAGATCGAAAAGCCCAAGCTCCCGGCGGCGAGCGGCCCGGCGGGCGAGCGGCGGCACGAGATCGTCGGAACGGTCTTTACGCTGGGCGGGATCCTGACGCTGCTCTCTCTGGTCTCCTACCGGCCGGACGATCCGGCGCTGGAGAGTGCCGCCAAGCAGGCCGCCAACTGGATGGGCCTGGTGGGCGCTTATCTCGCCCACGGGTTGTTGTATGCCATGGGCTGCGCCGCGTTCGTGCTGGTGGCGGCGTTGGGATACGCATCGGCGGTGGCCTTCACCCGGGGCGGCGTGCCGCTTCGTACGCACAAGGTCACGGGGTACGGCATGCTGCTCTTTCTCGGCACGGCCTTTCTGCAGGTCATCCTGCGCGAGCACAACCTGATGGGTCACGCGCCCGGCGGGCTGGTCGGCGAGGTGCTGGGCGGGGTGCTCATCTCGCTGCTCTCCAGCGTCGGCGCGGGCATCTTCCTCGCGGCCGGACTGGTGGTGGGCCTCATCCTGGTGACGCCGTTCTCGCTGGTCCAGACCGCGCGGGCGGTCGCGATCGCCAGCCGCTTCGTCGGCCGGCACGTTGCGCGGGGCTTCTCGGCCGCCGCCGCCTTTTTGGGGCGGGTCGCCTGGAAGGGGCTGTGCCTGGCCGGCCGGGCGCTGGCCCGCGAGGCGAAGGACTTCGCGGCGGGCCTCAAGGACGCCTCGGCGCGGGCGAGGCTCGCCGAGGCTGCCGCCGAGCCTGCGGCGCGGACTGAAGAACCCTCCGAGGCCGCGCCGGTGGTGGTGGGGCAGCCGGTGATGGCCGCGCCCGCGGGGAGCTGGTTCCTGGCCCCGCCGGTGTCTCTGCCGCCGCTGCTTTCGCGCCCCGAGCCGGTGGTGGTGACCGGCGAGATCCCGCCACCCCCCGAGGAGGAGCCGGCGCCGCCGCCGGAGGAGAAGCCGGCCAAGAAGTCGTTTGCCGAGATCCGCAGGCTGCGCGAGCCGGAGATCGTGATCCCCAAGGTGGCCGACAAGGTCGATCCCGAGGAGGCCAACGAGCCGCCGCCGCGGACGGAGACCCCGGCGCCGGATTACAAGAACTACCGCTTGCCCGACATCTCGTTGCTCCAGGTGGGCGAGCAGAAGGAGACGGTGATCGAGCAGGACCGCCTGCGCGAGTACGCCCGCAAGCTCGAGGCGAAACTCGCCGACTACGGCATCGCCGGCCAGGTCACCAAGATCATGCCCGGCCCGGTGGTGACCATGTACGAGTACGCCCCCGGCCCCGGCATCAAGGTGAGCCGCATCGCGGGCCTGTCGAACGATCTCGCCCTGGCGCTCGAGGCCATGAGCGTGCGCATCGTGGCCCCCATCCCCGGCCGGGCGGTGGTGGGCATCGAGGTGGCCAACCGGGAGCGGCTGACGGTGTACGCCCGCGACATCATCGGGCACGGGAGTTTCACCCGGGCCCGCTCCAAGCTCACCATCGCCCTGGGCAAGAACATCGAGGGCCAGCCCTACGTCACCGACCTCAACAAGATGCCGCACCTCCTGGTCGCCGGCGCCACCGGCACCGGCAAGAGCGTGGCGCTCAACCTGATGATCTCCTCTATCCTGTTTCGCAATACCCCCGAGGACGTGCGCTTCATCATGGTGGATCCCAAGGTGCTGGAGCTGTCGCTCTACGACGGCATCCCGCACCTCTTGCTCCCGGTGGTCACCGATCCGCGCAAGGCGAACGCCGCCCTCAACTGGGCGGTGCGCGAGATGGAGCGCCGCATCCAGGTGCTGCACGGAGCCGGGGTGCGCGATCTCGACAGCTACAACCGCAAGGTGGAGAAGACGCTGGCGCAGGACGGCGAAGCGGACGCTTCCTCGCCGGGCGCCCCGGAAGCGTCGGCGCCACCCCCGCCTCCGGCCGAGGAGAAGCCCACGGCGCCGAAGATCGAAGAGGCTCCGGCGCCGCAGCCGGCCCCCGCCGCGAAACGCAAGATCATCGTCATCGACAAGACCGCGCCCGCCGCCCCCGCGCCGGTCCCCGCTCCCGAGAACCCGCCCGCGCTCTCGCCGGCGAGCGTCGAGGGTGAGCCGCCGGCCGGGCCGGCGCCCAGCGATGGCGCCTGCGCCCCCGCCGAGACGCCCGCGACCGCCGACTCGTGTCCGGAGTGCCCCGAGAAGTCGCCGGCCGAGGGCCCGCGCCAGAAGCTCCCGCACATCGTGATCGTCATCGACGAGCTGGCCGACCTCATGATGACGGTGGGCCGCGAGGTGGAGACCAGCATCGCCCGCATCGCCCAGAAGGCCCGGGCCGCCGGCATCCACCTCATCGTGGCCACCCAGCGCCCCTCGGTGAACGTCATCACCGGCCTCATCAAGGCCAACCTGCCGGCGCGCATCTCGTTCCGGGTGGCCTCTAAAATCGACTCGCGCACCATTCTGGATCAGAACGGTGCCGAGACGCTGCTCGGCAACGGCGACATGCTGTTCCACCCGCCCACCACTTCCGAGATCCTGCGCATCCACGGCGCGCTCATCACCGAGGAGGAGATTTCACGCCTGGTGCATCACCTCAAGACCCAGGCCCAGCCGATCTACGACGAGAGCATCCTGGCCTCCACCGAGAACGCCGACCCGCCCGAGGGCGAGGGCGCGGCGGAGGACGACGAGGACGACGAGCTGTACGACCAGGCGGTGGCGGTGGTGGCCGAGATGGGCCAGGCCTCGACCTCCATGGTGCAGCGGAAATTGCGCATCGGCTACAACCGGGCCGCCCGCCTCATCGAGCGCATGGAGCGCGAGGGCATCGTGGGCCCGGCCGACGGCGCCCGCCCGCGCGAGGTGCTGGTGCAGAACCTGCAAGGCCCCGACGCCGTCGCCTGAGATGCCCTTCTGAAGCCGCGAGACTTCTTCAGGTCTCGCGGCTTTTCGACACCTGGTGAGTTCTTGAGGTGGGAAATCAGGATGCGGTAAGCAATCCCTGTTCCCATGTCTTCACGGCCAGTACTTCTTCAGATCCAGTAGCCACAAGGCCCCCTTGCCGGTGTTGATGTCGTAGCTCTGGTACACCAGCTTGTCTTTGCGGATGACGGGGCAGCACTCGGAGTGCGTCGTGGAGAAGGTCACCTGTTTCTCTTCTCCGGTCTCGAGGTTGTAGACGAAGACGTTGCTCACCTCGTACATGCCGCTACTCGTTCGCTTGCCGTGGCGCAGGTCGGTCCAGCCGATGTACTTTCCGTTGATGAAGGGGTACTCCTGATCGCTCGGGTCCGTGGTGATCTGGGTGAGTTCGCCCGTCGAGATCCGGTAGAGGTAGACGTCGGCGTTCGTGTAGCTCCCGTCGCTGCGGGATTCCCCGTTGCGCAGGTCCGTCCAGACGATGAGGTCGCCGTCGATGTTGGGGCTGAACTGGCGGATGAGGTCGTCGGTGAGGTTGCGGTACTCCCGGGTCGCAAGATCGTGCAGGACGATCTCCTCGCAGAAGTGTCCCTTTCGGTAGTCCTCCCAGACGACGCGGTCGCCGGAGATGGCGGGGAAGGTCTGGATCATGGGCTGGGTGGTGAGGCGCGTCTCGACCCCCGTCTCGAGGTCGTAAAGAAAGATCTCCGTGTTCTGCCCACCAAGCTCGTTCCAGTACCTTCTGTCTAAATACACGACACGATTGCCATCGGCACGGGGGTAATTAGGTTCAAAAAATGGCAGATTGGGCTTGTACTGTTTCCCTTTTTGTAGGTCATAAAGAAACAATGCAACCGGTTCAGACAATTTATTGTATCCTCTTGCGATGATGATACCGTTGGAGACCGCGGGATAAATTCGGGAACCGCTTCCACCACCATCCTTGGGGATTGAAGTACAGAGCCTCCATTCGAGCTCTGACTTTATGTCAATATAAAACAACTGTGCATTGACATCTGCGTAAACAGCATCATCTCCGCTGAAATCGAATCCCAAGAAAGGGATCGCGCCATAGGAGAGCCTCAGCGCGCCTTTGTCGTTCGATTGGTTGAGCCCTTGATGTACCGGCTCTCCGAGAAAAACACAGTCGTTGTTCCCGTCATCGACCGAGGCGTCGCTGCCGCCATTCGTAGTCCAGCTGCAACCGAAAAGCGTTGTTGCAAGAAACACAGCCAGCACTGGCCCGACACGATTGGATGTCGCGGACATGTCGGTGATACCTCAGAATTGCTTTCCGGAGGCACATCGTTCCGGCGGGAGGGGCTTTCCGCTCAACTCGGGGCTGCCCTCGCCGATCGCCAGTCTGGCGAACGCCCGACCGGTATTCTCCCGTACCAGGAATTCAATCCGGTGCCAGCCCTGCTCGAGCCAGACACCGGTGGAGGTCCTCCTTCCGGGGCCACCGAGGAGTTCGTCGATGACCCGCTGGCCAGCGACCGTCAGCCGGACCCCGTCGTCCGTCTCGGCGACGAAAGTGTATTTACCTACCTTCTCGGCTCGGAAAAATCCATCCCATCCAACCGCGAAGTAGTTCGGCCAGCGCAGGCCCAGCACCTCTGGCATACCGTATCCGAAGTCGTCCCACGCCGGCGTCGTGTCGAAATCCTCGCCGGTTTCGAGGAGCCACCAGAGAAATGGCATGTACCCCTTCCGGGTCAAGCCGCCCAAGCCCTGGTAACGGACGCGGTCAAGAGGAATGGCCTGCGCCTCTTGCGAACCTCGGGAGTACGTCACATCGAGGGAACCACCGTGGTGACAGATGGTGACGTCCAGGACCAAATCATGAAAACCTCTTCGCAGGAAAACCGACCGTGTATTGATATCCATACTGCGACACGAACCCAGCGTGTCGTCGGGAGCGTGGATCATATCGAGCTTTTCACCGTCCAGGAACATCCGCACTCCGCCGCGGTTCCGGAAGTGGAACGAATATGACGCATCCTCCGCGATCTCGAGCTGCCCGATCCATCGATAGGACCGATCCTCTCCAGGCCCGAACCGCTGCGAGAAGGGGCTGTCGTCGAACCGTTCTGCGATCCGATGTTCGAGACGCTTGCCGAGATAGTCGATGCGCCACAGGCCCCCGGGCATCTCTCCCGGCTGCTCCGTGGGCGACTCGGCGACGGTCCACGCGCCGGTGGCCAGCTCCTGGCTCCACAGGGAGAAATCGCTCCGCCCGTCGTCACCCACCCCGCCGAAGAGCACGACTCGATCTTCGGCGCGGGTCGCCGCGGCGATGGCATCGCGGCGCGGAGTGGGGCAGGCAGATGCCGCGCAGTCCGGGGTCAGCGGCCGCCAGGAGTTGTCCGTCAGGTCGTAAAGGAAGCTATCGGAGAGCGCCCGCTCCGCCCGACCGCCGAAGAGATACAGCGCGTTTTTATTTGAAAGGTGCACCAAGGAAGCCCGCTGCCTTCCGGATGGAGATGGGCCTTTTCCTTCGGACAACTCTTTGAATGTCCCTGTTGCCGCTGAAAAGGCGTAGAGCCGCCGGGAAAGACCTTCGGGAGTCACGCCCCCGAACAAGAACAGCTCTCCGGGGATGTCCGATATGCCGATCGCCGAAAAGGCCAGGGGCCCCATCGAGTCGCTGTTCGGCCTCCTGCGCCAGGTTCGCTCCAGGATGTCGAACTCCCACAGTTCGTCCGAGATGCCGGCGTCGGTGACTCCTCCATAGAGGACGAGCCGCCTGCCGTCTCCCGCCGAGACCAGGATGGCGCCTTCCCGGGGGGAGGGCGTGGAATAATCCAGCGCAAGGTGAGAAACCGTGACCACCGACCCGCCGCTGGAGTCGACCAAGTGTGCCTCGTCGCCGGCCAGGGAGATCTCCACCGAGGTTGGCCGACCGCCGAGCGGCACCGATGTGACGACCTGGAGGCGCTCCGCGTCGATGACGGCCAGGCGGCTCTCACCCGAGCCGTGGCCCAAGCAGGTCACGGCGAGGATCCCCGCCAGCGGGGAGTGGCTCAGGGCGATGGGTCTGCCGAGCCCCTCGATCGAGCCAACCTCTCTCCAGGTGGCAGTGTCCAGGACCATGGCGGAGTCTTCCGAGGTACTGACAACGAACATTTTGCCGCCGTCCGGGCTCAAGGTGATCCCCGAAGCCGAACGACCGATCTCCACGGATCTCTGCAACGAGAGCGTCTCGGTGTCGTAGATGTCGATCGCGCGGTAGTTGTCGCGGGCGACGTATAGCCGCGTCCCGTCCGGATGCACCGCGAGCGCATCCTCGGTCTTGAGATCGTGATACTCGTAGGGAACGACAGCTTCTACCTGCAGGGTCTGCGGATCCACCTTGGCGATGGCCCACCACCACCTGCCACCGACGGCAAAGCGACCGCGAAGGAATGCGTGTGTACCACGTGGATCGAAGATCACGACGGTGGGGCTGAGGTCGCCGAGCGGGATCTCCCGCTGGACCGTCCACGTTGCCACGTCCAGTATCGCCAGGCTGTTGCTGCCAGAGTTCGCGACCCACAGCTCCTTCGCGCCGTACCGCGCGGCGAGACCGGACGGCCCATGGAATCCACCAATCTCGTGGATCACCCGTCCGGCGTTGAGGTCGATGATGCTGACGGAGTCGGAGCCGAGGTTCGACACGTACGCCAGCCGGTCCGGGTACGAGACGATGAAGGGATGAATATTGATGTCTTCCGGGAGTATTCCTACCGGTGTCTCCCGGACACGCGGAGCGTCCGCCGTCGCAGTGACCCGGCGCCAGAGCACCGGACTGTCCCCGGTCCCGGTCCAGAGGTCGTTCGAGAGGCTGCCGTCCGGGTTCCTGCCACCGAAGACGAAGCGCGTTGTCTGAAGGCCGTCGAGAACCGCCGCCGCGGAGAAGTTCTCGGCCGCGCAGGTCGCAGTCTCTTCCGCGTGGAGAGCCTGCAGACCGATGGACCGGAGCTGACCATCTCCGCTCAAGCTCACAGCGCCCGGCAGCGCCGATTGGCCGTCGCGGGACAGTGTCATGGTGACGATCGCCTCGTTGTCGAAGAGCCAGGGGAAGGTCTTCATGAACACGTCCATCAGGATCTCGTACGAAGGTCCCCACGGGAGGACCGGCAGCCAGGTGCGAGCGCGCAGATCGCCGGTCGCGACCACGCCGCCGGAGATGGCGATTGGATCCACGATGTAGTCGATGGAAGAAACCGGGGTGTAGCTGAAGACGGCGTCCGGCATGGGGTGCCCGGGATCGGGTTGCGAGTTATCGGCGGGGTGGGCCCTCAGCTTGAGGTATTTTGTGCCGGTATCGGTCACACCCGCGCCGTCGTACGGGAACTTCTGATCCCGCCAGTGCCAGAAGACGGTCTTGCTCCCGGTGGTTCTACCCGCGGCGATTTCAGTGTCGGACAGGCTGATGAAGGGAACCTCCTCGATCGGCCCGCATGACTGGTCCGAGAAGCAGTCCTTTGGCGAACCGCTCGCCGACCAGTTCACCGGCCACCAGCCGGTATGGTTGGAGCCCTGGTGGTCCAGGCCATCTTCAAAACAAAGGTTTCTTCTGCATTCTCCATCTGCACGCATATTCACGCAGTCGCACCAGGCCATATCGGCCCTGCGAAGCTGCTCCGGGTTGCCGGGGACGCCCCGGTTGGCGCCCCCGGTCGAGAACGACAGCTTCACCTCGGGGTTGATCAGGGTGGCCTCTATGGGGGTGTGCACCTTGCGGATCACGGAGTCCCAGCGAATGTCGTGTACAAAAAGTGTCGGATCGCAGGCATCTCCGAGCCCGTCACCGTCCATGTCGGTCTGTAGCCAGTTGGGCACGTCGGGGCAGTTGTCTCGGTCATCCCGGACGCGATCGTTGTCGGCGTCCGGCGTCAGCGCGAACACCACCTCCTGGCCATGGCTCGTCGGATCCTGGTCCACGGAGAGGATCATCTGGTCTGCACGAAACCGTCCGTTGCTCAGCATGGACAGCGTAACGGGATCGAACATCATCTGCTCGGCAACTGGCGAGAGCACGGGCTCGAGCATCTGCCGCAGCCGTACTGCCAGACCCGCTGTCTTCCCATCCCCGTTCATTATCAGATCCCAGATTTTCTCCGCGTTGAAGAAAAGGCCGGCGTAGTCCGGGATGTCGGAGTCCACCGAGATGCACATGAAGTCGTAAAAGCGGCCCATATAGTCCTCGAAAAATTGCTGCTCTGAGCAATCGAGGCACCATGTCCTGCGTGCGTTGTCGTGTTCATCCGTCCAGTTGCACCAGGTGCGAACGGGCGCGAGTCCGTTCAGTCCATTCGAATGCGGGCACGGGGGAGGCACGAATATCTCCCAGTCGCACCTTCCCGCGCACTCCCCTGTCGCCCTTGGCCTACAGGCCGGGATGGGATTCGACCAAGCCTGGTACGGCTCGGCGCGCACCTGGGTGATGGAGAAGCTCCTCTCCCTCAGGCCAACGGGTTTCATACGGATATTCAGCGAAAAGCGGGGAAAGTAGATCCGGGTGACGCCGCCTTGCTCCTCCGGTGGGAGCAGCATGGTGAACTTGTCGAAATCGACCCACGCCGAGATTTCAGGGGTGGCCTCTGGATGATCCGGATCGATTTCCCAACCGACCCTGGCTCGATCGATCTTCAGAGGTTCGACGGGATCGATACGCAATGGGATGATGGCGGAGAGAAGCTGTTCCCGGATGCCGAGGTCCATCATCGTTCGGATGACCCCGATCGGTTCGTTGAGGGGACAATCGCCAGAACATGGCCACAGCAACGGCAAGCATTCGGGTGGGGCGCCGACCAACAGCGATTCGTACTGGTGGAAGTACCTGCCTTCGAGACAACGCGGCGAGAAGTAGTTATTGAAGAGCTCGAACGGACCTTGTTGTTCAGGGTCACTCAAGAAATACCCCGCGCCCATGGTGACGGCACCGTACGGATACATGTGCCCTTGGCCGGACACCCAGGGGCCTTCATGAAAGGTCGCTTCGTCGTCCAGGTACGGGCATCCCCCCCCCCCCGACCAGCATAATGACGGAAACAAAAAGAACCGGTCTGGTGAGTCTCTTCATGGGCCGCCTCCTGGTATTGACAGGTCTTCGTCGAATGATAGCCGTTCACGGAGGGATGAGGCAAGAGGTCATGGCTGGGAGCCGTTCGCGGCGCGCTTGAATCGCGTCGCCGGGGTGTGCTACTCGATCCCTCTGTAGCAGTGGAGCGGCGGTCCCGCCACTTGAACGGAGGGCGTCTCGATGAACACGGACGACAAAGGCTTCGATATCCCCATCGACATCTCGGCTCCACCCTCCGAGGCTCCGGTCCCCTCCGCCGAGGCCGGGGCGGTGCGCCTGGCCGCGGACCAAACCGCCCAGCCGTTGCCGCCCCCGGGCGCTCCGGGCAGCCAGCCGGCCCCCTACGACCCCAAGCAGGCGCCCCTGTGGCAGGCGTTGCTGGCCGAGTACGAGAGCGAGATCGCGGTCATCGGCAACGTCCCCGCCGCGGCCGCGCTGCACTACGAGTCCGGCCGCATCTGGGAAGAGAAGCTGGCCCAGCCGCGCAACGCCTGGAACGCCTACAACCGGGCCTTCCAGCTCGACCCCCGCCTCATCCCCAACATCCACGCCGCCCGGCGCCTGGCCAGCCAGGTCGGCAACTGGAACGCCACGGTCAACATCATCGACTCGGAGATCGCCGCCACCCAAGACCCGGTGCGCCAGGCCTACCTGCTGCAACGCAAGGCGCTCATCCTGGAGGAGAAGCTCGGCCGCCAGGACGAGGCGCGGCAGGCCTTCGAGGCCGCCGCGCGCCTCCAGCCCGACAACGTAGAGCTTTTGCGCCAGCTCGAGCGCCTGTCGCTCGCCGCGAGTGACTTCGCGCGCGTGCTCGATCTGCGCGAGCGCGAGATCGAGCTCACCCAGGACCCGGTGCTGCGGGTGCAGCTGATGATCTCGGCGGCGCGCCTGCGCGAGACCACCCTGTCCGACCTGGCCGGCGCGGAAGATTTGTACCAGAAGGCGCTGGCCATCGAGCCCGGCAACGCCATCGCGCTATCGGCGCTGCGGCGCCTGTACGGGGAGAAGCGCCAGTACGACCGGCTGCTGCAGGTCCTGGCCCAGGAGGCGCAGATCCCCGGCGAGCCGGTGCAGGTGGCCATGCTGCACTACCAGCGCGCCCGCATCCTGCGCGAGCAGCAGAACGATCCCGAGGGCGCCATCGAGGCCCTGCGCGCCGCGCTGGCCATCCTGGCCGACGATCGCTTGCTGCTCTCCGAGCTGGCCAGCCTGTACGAGAGCCTGATGCGCTGGCAGGAGCTGGTGGAGGTGTACGAGCGCCTGGCCCAGGTGATCGGCGATCGCCAGGAGCTGGTGTCGCTGTACTTCAAG
>CAZLNM010000073.1:0-26159 GCA_964561025.1 uncultured Myxococcales bacterium | reverse complement strand
GGCCAAGACCCAGCACCGCTTCTTCAGCAACATCCAGCTCGTCGAGACCAAGTCGGTGGACGATGCCACCTACCACCAGACGTTCGTGCAGTTCAAGTTGACCATGAACGTCAGCTACTCGATGTGACGGGCCGGCAAGGAGCGAGGCGAACATGGACAAGTTTTACAGCCTGATCCAGAAGACGCCGACGGTGCAGAAGGTCGCCCTGCTGGCCGTGGTCCTCGTCATGATGGGCGTGGGGTACTACTTCATCGTGCACCAGGAGCTGGTGGACAAGCTCAAGGCCCTGGACGCGCGCAACCACAAGCTCGAAGAGGAACTCCAGGAGAAGATGGAGATCGCCAACAACATCTCCAAGTTCCGAAAGAAGGTGGAGTACCTCCAGCAGCGTCTCGAGGAGAAGAAGAAGAACCTGCCCGAGGACGCCAACATGGATCAGCTCCTCAAGACCCTCAACGAACTCTCCGAGAAGTCCGACATGCGCATCATCCAGTTCGTGCCCCAGGCCGAGGTCGCGCAGGCGTTCTACGCGGAGATCCCGGTGAAGATGGACATCGAGGGCAACTACAGCGAGATCGCCACCTTCTTCGACAAGCTTTCCAAGGAGGACCGCATCATCAACGTGACCGACATCTCCATGTCCGATCCCAAGATAAGGAACGGCAAGGTGATCTTGAAGGCCTCCTGCCTGGCCAAGACGTTCCGGACCGTGGCGCAAGCGGCGCCGGGCGCGGCCCCGACGGCTGTGGCGCCGGCTCCGGGACGCTAGCCAAAGGAAGGTTTTGCCGTGACTTCAATGCGCGCAAATTCCAAGAGAGTCGGTTGCGGCGCGGATCGTCTGTTCTGGGCGTGCCTGCTGTACGCCGGGCTGTGGGCGTGCGGCGGCGGCTCGACTCCCCCTCCTCCGGGGGCGGGCCCCGTGGCGGGGCCGGTACCTTCGGCCGCGGGTCCCGCACCGGCGGTGGACCCCTCGCAGGTCAAGCTGGACCTGGATCTGCCCGAGGAGAGCACGCCGGTGGTCACCTACATCTATACCCCGGTCGGAAAGCGCGACCCGTTCCGCTCGCAGTACAAGACGCTCACCCCGGAGAAGGCGAAGACCACGGAGTTGAGCGCGACCTGTCCGCTGTGCAAGTTCGAGCTCGACCAGCTCAAGCTGGTGGCCATCATCTCCGGCATGGCGCAGCCGAGCGCCATGGTGGAGGACCCCACCGGGAAGGGCTGGGTGATCCGCATCGGCACCCGCATCGGCAAGAACGCCGGGCGGGTGTTCCGCATCAAGCCGGACGAGGTGGTGATCGCGGAGGATTATCGGGACTACAACCAGCGGCCGGTGACCAACTACATCAGCATCTTCCTCAAGAAGGCCGAGGAGAAGCAGGACTAACGTGGGCGCTCCCGGGGCAACCGGGTACCTGGTGAAGGAGAAGATCCATGGCATCGCGTAAACCCGAAACCATCCCGTTGCTGGTCCTGGCTCTCTGCCTGGCCCCGCTGTCCATGAGCCGGGGAGGCGAGCCGGAGAAGGCGGGAAACGTCATCACCGGCGTCACGGTGCAATCCGGGGAGCAAGACACCCGGGTGATCCTGGCGGGGCGCGAGGTGCCCACCTTCAATGTCTTCAAGCTGATCCAGCCCGACCGGCTGGTCGTCGACCTGCCGGCCACCCGCATTTCGGGGGTGGAGGAACGCCGCGCGGTGGACGATCCCCGCATCGGCGAGATCTCCACTTCGGAGTTCACCCAGGCGGGGAACCGTGTTTCCCGTGTCTCCATCGGCCTCAAGCCGGGGGCGCGCTTCGACGCCCGCGCCGACGGGACGAACATCGTCATCACCGTCGGCGGGCCGGGCGCCGGCCGCCTCGCCGGCGCGGCTCCCGCCGCGACCCCGGCGCCGGCCGCGGCGGAGGCGCCTGCCGTTCCGGTGGCCAGCGAGCCGCCGGTGGCCGCCTCCCAGGCCGAGGTGCCTCCTCCACCCCCGACGCCCTCGGATTTCCGGGTGGTGGAGTCCGTCGGCGATCGCGCCAAGGCCGGCAACGTGACGGTGCAGCGGGTGGAGGCGCAGAAGAACTCCGTGGCGGTGATCACCCGCGGCGAGGTCAAGGCCTATGAGGTGCTGGAGGTGTTCGGGCCCGATCGGTTAGTGCTGGATATCTACGGCGGCACCATGAAGAACAAGGTCAGCGAGAGTTCGCTTTCGGCCTCGGCCGTCAACCGGGCGCGGCTGGCCCGGCACCCCGACAAGGTGCGCGTGGTGCTGGATTTTACGGACGGCAAGTCGAGGCCCTTCGCGGTGGAGAAGACGCGCCAGGGCCTGCGCATCGCCTTCCCCAAGGCCGAGACCGCTCCCGCGCCGAAGGTCGCCGCGTCGGAGCCGGCGCGCCTGGCCGAGGCGCCCAAGGCGCCCATCCCCCCACCGCCGCCTGCCGTTCCGCCGACGCCCGCCCCGGCGCCGAAGCCTCAGGAGAGCGCCGCCGCGCCGCAGGGAAGCCTGCGGGATCTGACCTTCCAGCAGGAAGGGAACGAGGCGCGGGTGATCCTGGACGTGAAGGGCGATACCCAACCGCAGATCGTGCACACGGATGACCGCTCCGTGGTGCTCGAGATCCCGAGCTGCACCCTGCCGGTCACCCTGGAACGCACCCTGGACGTGTCCGAGTTCGGCACCCCGCTGCGCTCGGTGAGCGCCTACCGGGTGCCGGCCGAGGGCAAGGTCAAGATCGTGGCCGCCACCACCGGCGTGCTCACCAGCCGCCTGGAGCGGCGCGAGGGCGCCCTGCACTGGGTGTTCGAGATCTCGAGCGTGACCGCAGCGGCGGACGCGCCTCGGGAGGGCGGAGCCGAGCCCACCGAGTACGTGTACGCGCCCGACGAGGTGGCAGGCTACAGCGTGCGTGAGCCCGCCATGGCGGAGGGCGGCGGGGGGGGCGCCAAAAAGGCCAAGTACACGGGCCGGCGCATCTCGATGGATTTCAAGGACGCCGATATCCACAACGTGCTGCGCATGATCTCCGAGGTGGCCAAGCTCAACATCATCACCTCCGACGACGTGTCCGGCAAGGTCACCATCACCCTGCGCAACGTGCCCTGGGATCAAGCCCTGGACATCATCCTCAAGACCAAGCACCTGGGCAAGGTGCGGCACGGCAACATCATCCGCATCGCCAAGCAGGACGACCTCATCAAGGAGCAGAAGGACGCCGCCGAGATCCAGGAGAAGATGAAGCCTCTGGAGCCGTTGCGGGTGCGCATCATCTCGATCAATTACGCGCAGGCCGGCGACATCGAGAAGCAGGTCAAGGGCGTGCTGAGCGATCGCGGTGAGGTCACCGTGGATTCCCGCACCAACGTGCTGATCATCAAGGATGTCCTCGAGAACCTGGTCAAGGCCGAGGGCCTGGTTCGCAGCCTCGACACCGAGACGCCCCAGGTCTTGATCGAGGCGCGCATCGTGGAGGCCAACGCCTTCTACCTGCGTGAGGTAGGCATCCAGTGGGGACCGGATCTCCGCTTCGACGCGGCCCATGGCAATCCCACCGGCCTGCCGTTCCCCAGCGACATGCGGATCCGCGGCGGTGCGGACGACTCCACCACCAACACCGATCTGTCGGGGACCGCCAACCCGGGCCGGTTCGCGGTGAACCTGCCGGCGGCGGTGGGTGCCGGGTCCGGCGGCGCCATCGGTTTCGTGTTCGGCTCGGCGGGCGGTTCGGCCGCCCTGAACCTCCGCCTCACCGCGGCCGAGAACAAGGGCGAGGTCAAGATCATCAGCGCCCCCAAGATCGCCACCCTGGACAACCACAAGGCCAAGATCGGCCAGGGCGTGTCCATCCCCATCAGCGTGACCTCGGCCGCCGGCGTCAACACCATCTTCGTCGAGGCCAAGCTGGAGCTCGAGGTCACCCCGCACATCACCCAGGAAGGCAGCATCCTGATGGCCATCAAGGTCACCAAGAACGAGCCCGACTTCTCGCGCACCGGCGCCAAGGGAGATCCCACCATCCTCAAGAAGGAGGCCGAGACCCAGGTCATGGTGCGGGACGGCGACACCACCGTCATCGGCGGCATCTACACCCGGAAAACCTCCGACACCTTCATCGGGGTGCCCATCCTGTCTCGGATCCCCATCCTGGGATTCTTCTTCCGCAATACCAAGTACAACGACGATCGCACCGAACTGCTCATCTTCATCACCCCGCGGATCGTCAACCGGCTGCAGTCGACGGTCACGCAGAAGTAGCGACCGCCGAGATTGCTCATGGAGGACGGAGCCATGCGTACATACCTCGTTCTGGCCATCGGCGTCTGCATCGCGGCGGGCTGCATCTCCAACGATCGCTCGCTGCTCATCAACGGGGCGACGGGCTTCAAGGAAGACTGCACCGCCAACACATCGGAGACGAGTTTCCTCGTCACCGGGGTTTTGGACGTCGCGCCGGCCTACGGGCCCAATTTCCCCCTGGTGTACTACAACACCTTCAAGATTCAGAACTTCCTGTACAGTACCAGCGGCGAGTCGCTGGACTCGAACAAGGTGATGCTGGAGTGGGTCCGGGTCCGATTGGAGTGGTTGCGGGGGAAGAACATCGCGGATCCCAATCTCCAGAGCGACATGAACCTCGTCGTCGCCACCCCGGAGCAGTCGTTCCCGCTTTCGGGTATGATCGACAGCGGCAACGAGGGTAAGGCCGGCACGGCCTGGGTGCCGATGAAACTGATCGATTCGGTGGATGGCGACAACAACTCCCCTGGCCTGAGGCTCATGGACCTCTTCGCCAATCCCGACAACGCGATATACGCCTCGAACCTCGTGCTGGGCTTGCACATCCAGGTGGAGGGCACCACTACCGGTGGCCAGAACATCATCTCCAACGAGTTCATCTTCCCGCTCGAGTTCTGTTACGGGTGCCTGGCCGCGGACCGGAACGGCAACGTGCCGGTCTACATGTGCTGCCAGGACACGCCGTCGCTCACGGACGATTACTTCCCGTACTGCGGCGGCATCCAGGACGTAAAACCCGCTTGCAAGGGCTGCGATTCGACCACGCCCTAGCGAGTATTTCGTGTGTGGTGTTTTTCTTCCCCGCTCCCCAGAAAAATTTCGCCCCACTGATTCCGCGACGGATTTCTACGCAAAGGGTGACGCCGAGGGAGTTCCCGGCGAATGCTAGAATCAACCCTTGACCGGGGTAGGCCGGGAATCTAGATTCGAGGTACGGAGGGACAGCGTGCCGCTGCGTATCCTGTGCATCGAGGATGACGCCGAGACCCGGGTGCTGCTGAAGCGGGCCCTCGAGGTCCAGGGAATGCAGGTGGACGCGGTCTGGGAGGGCGAGAAGGGTCTGGCGGCGGCGAAGAGCGGCCGTTTCGACTGCGTGCTGCTGGACATCATGATGCCGGGCCTCGACGGCTTCGGGGTGCTGGCCGAGCTGCGCCAGGATCCGCTCACCCGCGACGTGCCGGTGGTGGTGGTGACCGCCCGCGCCGACGCCGAGAGCCGCGAGCGCGCCATGTCCCTGGGGGCGAACGAATACGTCATCAAACCCTTCAGCTTCGAGCGCCTGCGCCACATCATCCAGCACCTGACCGCCGCCCGGGCAAAGCCGCCGGAGCCACCCCGCTCATGACAGAGATCCGGACGGATCGGCACCTGCAGCTTCGCCTTCGCGCGCCGCTCGATTGCGCCGAGGAGATCTGCGAACGCCTGCTCGGCTTCGGGGCCGGTGGTGTGGAATGGGTGGACGAGACCTGCCTGGACCGGCCCGCCGATCTTTTGCCGGGCGAGGTCGAGCTGCGCTTTTCATTTGGCCCAGGCGGGAACGGGCAGACGGATCTGCGGGATTGCGAACGGCTGGTCGCCTCGGACTCGCGCGTCCGCCGGGTGCGCAAGGTCGAGCTCGACCCGGCCGACTGGGCCACCGCCTGGCGGGCGCACCATCGCGCGGTGCGGGCGGGGCGGTTCTTCATCCATCCCGAGTGGGTCTCGGCCGCGGGGGAAGGCTACCCGGTCCTCATCGATCCCGGCATGGCCTTCGGCACCGGCTTGCACCCCACCACGCGCATGTGCCTGCTGGGCCTGGACCGGGCCTTGCCGGCGCGGCGGGTGCTGGATCTCGGCTGCGGCTCCGGAGTGTTGGCGCTGGCGGCGGCCCGGGCCGGCGTGCCGGAGGTGTGGGCGGTGGACAACGACCCGGAGGCCTGCCGCGTCACGGCCGAGAACGCCGAGCGTAACGGCCTGCAAGAAGTGTTGCACATCCGGGAGGGGGATGTCGACGCGGCCCCGGGTGAATTCGACCTGGTACTGGCGAACATCCTTTCCGGCCCGCTCGTCGCCATGGCGGAGCGCCTGGCCGGCCGGAGCCCGGCTGGCGGCCGTGTGTTGCTCTCCGGCATCCTGCAAGAAGAGGCGCCGGAGGTCACCAGCGCCTACCGCGCCGTGGGTTTTTTCCCGGAGTACGAACAGCACGAGGACGAGTGGGCCGCCCTGTGTATGCTCAGGACCGAGAAATGAGCCGGGTCCGGCTACACATTCCGGTGGAGCGATTTGAAGACGAGGTCTTACTGCGTCAGGCGGAGCGGCACTACCTGTGCGACGTGCTCCGGCTTGGCGATGGCGACGAGCTGGAGCTCTTCGATGGCAGGGGCCGGCGCGCGCGGGCACGGCTCGTTCGTGACGGGGAGGGTTTTCGGCTACGCCTGCTGTCCGTGACGGAGGAGCCGGCCAGCGGGCGGCAGGTGGTGCTGGCGCTGGCGCTCATCAAGGCGCGCAGCCGGGAGGTCGCGCTTCGCATGGCGGTGGAGCTGGGCGTGGCCGAATTCCGGCCGTTTATCTGCGAGCGCTGTGTGGTCCGGGCGGGTGGCGGGAGCGGACGGCTCGAGCGCGAGCGCCACATCGCGGCCGAGGCGGCCCGCCAGTGCGGGCGGGCCACGGTGCCTGAGGTTCACGCGCCTGTGACACTCGACGAGATCCTGGCGCTTTCCGCGGAGCACCGCGTCATCTTGCAGGAGAACGTCGTCGCCGAGCCGCTCACTTCCCTGGCTGCACGGCTTCCTCCGGGCCGGCTGCTCTTGCTGGTCGGGCCGGAGGGCGGCTTCTCCCCGGAAGAATTCGAGCGGGCGCTGGCGCGCGGCTTTCGCGCCGCTTCGCTCGGGCCACGGGTGCTGCGGGCCGACACCGCGGCGGTGGTGGCGGCGGCGCTGGGGGGGGTGGGCTCGGACGATGTGTTGTGACCCGTCGTGAAGGCGCCTACGGCTGCCAGCCGGCCAGGCGCGCCATCAGCACCCAGTAGGCCTTGGCCAGGCGAATGTTGCCGCCCTCGCCGCACTCGGGCTCGATGAGGTCGTCGGAGTCCCAAATCACGTCGTAGGGGAAGTCGGGGTGGCAGGAGGCGGCCTGGGCGTTGCTCTTGAACTCGCCGCAGTAGTAAGGGTGCACGGACTCGTGGCCGCCGGTGGTCACCAGGCGGTCCAGATGGTCGTGGGCCTCGATGTCGCCGATGTCGAAGAGGGCCTTTTCGTGCTCGTTGGCGTACTGGCGCAGACGCTGGTTGAACTCGTGCGCGCAGCGTTCGTCGCCGATGGCATAGGGGATGGTCCACCACACGAACCGCTTGTCCGGGTGGTCGGCCTCGAGCTGGTTCATGGTGGAAACGTATAGATCCACAAAGTCATCGAGCTTCGTCTGGAACGTCTGCTCGCAGCGCTGCTCGCAGGCCGTGGGATCGGGCTGTCCGGGGCACGCCTGGAGGCAGGCGTCGATGTTGCCGCAACAGCCGATGGCGTCCAGCCCCTCGAAATAGCAGTACTTTTGATGATACACGTCGAAGTCGGGTTGGGCCGCGACCGCATCGACCAGGTCCTGCAGCTTGCCCTCGCAGCCGCCGCTGGCGTGCGGTTGCCACACCCAGTTCTGGTAGTCGTAACGCGGATCGGACAGGGCGGCGCAGTAGGCGCGGTTGTCCATCTCCCCGGCCAGACAGCGCAGGGCGGTGAGGATGGTGCCCCCCACCGAGGCGTGCAAGAACAACGAACGTAGCCGTTTTGCCGACTCGATGGCAGATGGCGGGAGCTGACCGAAGAGCGCAAGCGAGGTATGATCGACGATGATGCTCCCCGCGTTCACCGTCTGGACGCGGATGAGGGTCCCGGCGGCGCCGGTGGCCCCCTGTTCGTCGCGCACCGTGAGCGTGACCGAGTAGATGCCGTCGGCGGTGAAGGTGTGCTCGACGCGCGCGCCGCTTCCCGTGTGTCCGTCACCGAAGTCCCAGTCGAACGATGCGATGGTACCGTCGGGATCGGAGGACGCGCTGCCGTCCAGCGCAACCACGAGCGGAGGCGGACCCGAGGAGGGCAGGGCCGAGATCACCGCCTGCGGGGGAAAGTTTCCCTGACTGGACACCGCGATGGCGACCTCGGCGGTGTCCTGGGCGTTGCCGTCGTCGGTCACCGTCAAGGTGGCCCTGAAGTGCCCGGCCTGGGGGTAGACGTGGCTGACCTCGGCCCCGCTGCCGTTTTCGCCGTCGCCGAAGGACCAGGCGTACGAGACGATCGAGCCATCGGGATCGCTGGAGCGGGCACCGGAGAACTGGACCGTCAGGGGCGCGTCCCCGGACCGCGGCGTGGCGTCCGCTATCGCGCTGGGAGGCGTGTTGTTGGGAGCCGTCACGCGGATCACCGTGGAGGCCTGTCCCTGGGCTCCATCGTCGTCCAGCACGGTCAGCACGACCGCAAAGTTCCCCGCCGCGGCAAAGGTGTGCTGGGCCGTGACCCCCTCTCCGCTGGCGCCATCCCCGAACACATAGCTGCGGGTCACGATGGTGCCGTCGAAATCGTACGAACCCGACGAGTCGAACGTAACCGAGAGGGGAGCCTCTCCGGATGCCCGGTCGGCGCGCAACACCGCCGTGGGGGGCTCGTTCGCCGGACCGTCGGATGATTTCGAGCATCCGGCTAGCGGCGAGCCGGTCAACAGGATTGCGACCAGCATGGCGCGATAGCGGAGAACTTCGCGATGGATCATGGAACACCCCTTGAAAAAATTCCCGGTTGCAGTCTACCAGATGAACTGTCCGGGGGTAAACTACCGCAAACGGCATGAACAAAACGCCGGAAACGCCGGGGCCTGTCCCCATTGTTGAAACGCCGGGGCCTGTCCCCATTGTTTGTTGTTGTTTTCCAAGGGCTTAGTCGCGGGGCTGTCCCCAAGGATTCTCAAGGAGAACAAGGCTAAGGAGTAAAAATGAACGTTCGTTATTATTCTTGACTAATCTTACGGACGTGATATGGCTTGCGCCCTCTTTCGGAGGCGAAAGGAACTATCTATGCAGACCAGGAGTGCGGGACGGACGAAAGGGCTCGAACCCGGCGGGGACATCTTTTTAGGTTCACCGAGGGTCACTGACGCCGGGAGCCGCGGCGAGCGGACCGTGCGAGCGATCCTGGATTCCGCGCGGGAACTGTTCATCTCGCAAGGGTACCACGGCACCGGCATCCGCGAGGTGGCCGCCGCCGCCGGGCTCACCGTCGGCGCGGTCTACAACCATTTCTCGGGCAAGGAGGCTCTCTTCGATCGGGTGTTTGTGGAAAACAACCCGTTTGGCTTGCTTCCCGACGTCCTCGCAAGCGCCCAGGGCGCCACCGTCGAGGAAACTTTGCGAGACGTGGCCATCCGCTTGAGCCACAGGCTGCAACAGCGCCGCGACCTTCTGCGCCTCGTATTCATCGAGCTTCTGGAGTTCAACGGCCGGCACATCCCGGCCACCATCGCCCGCAACGCGGAGGCGGTGTCGCAGTTTCTAGAACGGCTGCACTTGACGGGAGGTGCGAGCCTGCGCCCGCTGCCGCCGCTCTTGCTCATGCGGACCTTCCTGGGCCTGCTGTCGGCCTGGTTTTTTACGGACACCCTTTTCAAGGACGAGTTGCCGGCTTCGTTGGCCGGCCTGCGGATCGAGGACGCGGTCGAGGTGTTCCTCCACGGGGCCCTGGTGCCGATCTCCGCCGCGACCGCTGTTCCCCTCTCTGCCCATCCGGAGTGAACCATGCGTTTCTTGGGAATCGACATCGGATCCACCAGCGTGAAAGCCGTCCTGCTCGACGGCCTCAGCGAGTCCTGGCATGACATCGTCGCCCACGAGGGCGCCATCCCCGAGACCCTGCTGGAGATCTTGCGGCGCCGGGGGGTGGACGGGGACCTCGCCGCGGTGGTCACCGGCAACGCCGGCCGACAGCAGGTGCGCTGCGCTCAGGCCATCCTGCCGCTCGCCATCGAGTCCGCGCTGGCCGCCATCGGGGAGCGGGCCCGGGCGGTGGTGTCGCTGGGCGGCGAGTCGCTGTGCGTGTACATGCTCTCCGCCGACGGCCGCATCCAGAACACGCTCACCGGCGACAAGTGCGCCGCCGGCACCGGAGAGTTCTTCCGCCAGCAGCTTCGGCGCATGGACCTGGGAATGGACTGCCTGTCCGGCATCCCCGACGAGACCCGCTGCCATCCCCTGTCGGCGCGCTGCTCGGTGTTCATGAAGAGCGACTGCACCCACAAGCTGAACAAGAAAGAGGCCACCAAGGAGGAGATCGTGGTCTCGCTGGCCGACGTCATGGCTAGCAAGGCCGCCGAGTTCCTCACCCGGGCCCGCATCGAGAGCGGCCGGGTCTTGCTCATCGGCGGCGTCACCCAGAACCGCTTCCTGCTCCGCCTGCTCAAGCAGAAGCTGCCGCAGCTCGAGCTGGTGGTCCCGGCGCAGGCCCCCTACTTCGAGGCCTTCGGCGCCGCGCACCTGGCCACCGAGCACGGCGAGAAACTCCCGCCGCGTTCGTCGTTGTTCGCCGGCGGCGTGGTGGGGTTCGAGCACTACCCGCCGCTCTCCGAGGCGTTGCCCAGGGTGCGCCGCATCGAGGCGCATCGCGGCCGGGTGCGGCCGGAGGGAGAGTACATCCTGGGCATCGACGGCGGCTCCACCACCACCAAGGCCGTGCTGGTGGACGCGCGCACCCGCGAGATCTGCGCCGCCTTCTACGGCCGCACCCACGGCGATCCGGTCGAGGCGCTGCGGCAGGTGCTGCGCGAGATTCGCGCGCAGGTGCGCGAGCAGATCGGCGATGCCCCCATCCGCATCCCGTTGGCCGCCACCACCGGCTCCTCCCGCGAGGTGCTGGGCGTGTTCACAAAGACCCGCGGGGTGTACAACGAGATCATCGCCCATACCGTGGGCACCACCCACTTCCAGCCGGCCATCGACACCATCTTCGAGATCGGCGGCCAGGACGCCAAGTACGTGCTGGTGCAGAACGGCGTGCCCATCGACTACGCCATGAACGAGGCCTGCAGCGCCGGCACCGGCTCCTTCATCGAGGAGTCCGCCCGCGGTGATCTGAACATCGCCAGCGCCCCGGAGATCGGCCCCATCGCGCTCCACAGCCGCGCCCCGCTCAAGTTCGGCGAGCACTGCTCGGCCTTCATCAACTCGGACATCCGCGCCGCCATCCAGCAGGGGGCGGAGCGCGCCGACATCACCGCCGGGATCATCTTCTCCATCGTCTCCAACTACCTCAACCGGGTGGTGGGCAACCGCACCGTGGGCCAGTCCATCGTGCTCCAGGGGGGTGTGGCCAAGAACCCGGCCGTGCCGGCCGCCTTCGCCACCGTGCTGGGAAAATCCATCACCGTCCCGCCCGAGCCCGAGCTGCTGGGCGCCTTCGGGGTGGCGCTGCTTTCGCAGCAGAAGCACGCCGCGGGCGAGCTCTCGGCCGGCGACTATTCGCTCGACGAATTGATCGCGCGTAAGATCGAAAACGGCAAGACCTTCCTGTGCCAGGCCTGCGAGAACCGCTGCCCCATCCGCACTCTCATCGTGAGCGGGCATCGCACCTTCTTCGGCGGGCGCTGCAACAAGTACGCCAACCTGCGCAAGGCCGTCGAGGTGGGCGCGGTGGACGACTTCGTGGCCCTGCGGGAGCGGCTGCTGTTCTCGGAGTACGCTCCCGACCCCATGACCCTGCGGCCGCGCTGCACAAAGACGGTCGGCGTGCCGCGGGCCTTCACCGTGCACACCCTGTGGCCGCTGTACTCGTGGTTCTTCCACGAACTGGGAGTGCGCGTGGTGCTTTCCGAGGCGAGCCGCAAGGAGGGCGTGCAGCGCGCCGAGGCGGCCTACTGCCTGCCCGGCGAGCTGGCCCACGGCATGACCGCGGATCTTCTGCAACGCGGGGTGGACTACCTGTTCGTCCCCCACCTCAAGAACTTGCCCAGCCTGGAGCCGGATCTCGTGGCCACGCTGTGCCCCATCACCCAGGGGCTGCCGTACTACCTGCGCCCCGCCTTCGAGATCGCCGACGAGCGGCTGCTTCGGCCCGTGCTCGACTTCTCCGGCGGCATGGAGGCGGGCGTGGGGGCCTTCGAGGATCTCGCCGCGCGGCTCGGCTTTTCACGCGCCGAGGGGCGGGCGGCCTTCCAGGTGGGGCTCGCCCGGCAGCGCGACTTCTGGGCGCGCTTGCGGCAGATCGGGGAGGAGGTGCTCGCCCAGGCCCGAGACGGCGACCGGCCGGTCATCGCCCTGTTCGGCCGCCCCTACAACGCCTTCAACCCCGAGGCGAACATGGGCGTGCCGCGCAAGTTCGCCACCCGCGGGTACCGGGTGCTGCCCTTCGATTTCTTCCCCGTCGGGGACGAGGCCATCACCTACAACATGTACTGGTACTACGGGCAGCTCAACCTCAAGGCCGCCCGCCGGGTGAAGCAGCACCCCAACCTCTTTCTGTGCTACATCTCCAACTTCGGCTGCGCGCCGGACAGCTTCATGCTGCACTTCATCCGCTGGTTCATGGGGGCGAAGCCCTACCTGGTGCTCGAGTTCGACAGCCACACCGCCGACGCCGGCATCGACACCCGCATCGAGGCCTTCCTGGACATCATCGACGGCTACCGGCGCCAGGCGGGCGGCGCGCGCGCGGAGAGGGAGCCACTGCGCTACACCGTCGATCTGTGCGGCGCGAACACGCGCATCGTGGACCGGCGGACCGGCGAGCGCATCCCGCTTGCCGATCCGAGGGTGACGGTGATCTACCCCTCGATGGGTAACATGGCCAGCGCGGCCTGCGCCGCCATCACCCGCGCGCAGGGCATCCGCTCCGAGGCGCTGCCCGAGCCGGACGTGCAGACCACCCAGCTCGCCCGCAACGTGGCCTCCGGCAAGGAGTGCATCCCCACCCTGCTGGTGCTGGGGCAGATGCTGCGGCGGCTGATGGACCGGCCGCCGGCTCCCGACGAGATCCTGGCGGTGGTGGTCCCCAAGACCACCGGGCCGTGCCGCACCGGGCAGTACGGGCCTTTCTACGAGGGCATCCTGCGCGACCTGGGGATCGACAACGTGGCCATCCTGTACCTCTCCTCGGACAACGCCTACTCCGAGCTGGGGGAGGGGTTCACCTTGCTGGCCTGGTACGCGCTGGTGCTGTCGGACTTCTTCAAGGACATGGAGACGGCGCTCACCATCCTGGCCAAGGACCGGGCGGCGGCGCTCGAGGTGCTGCGCTCGGTGTGGAACGGCGCGCTCGACATCCTGGGCCACGACATCGACCGGCTATACCCCTACCTCGAATCCCAGGTGCCGCGGCTCGCCGCCATCCCCCGCCGCGGGCGGCTCGAGGATCTCCCCAAGGTGCTGGTGGTCGGGGAGATCTACGTGCGCCGGGACGACTACTCGGTGCGGGAGCTCGTGACTCACCTGGCCGAGAACGGCATCCTGGGCAAGGTCACCGGCATCGCCGAGTGGATCAACTACTGCAACTACCTGCGGGACAAGGAACTGCGGCGCCGGTGGGCCAGACGGCCCTTCTACCGCTGGCCGTTGGCCAAGGGCCTCGGCGAGTGGCTGGGCCTGAAGGTCACCCGGCGCATCAGCGCCGCCATCGAGGAGCGGCTGCGGGGCATCCTCGAGCCCAGCGGGTTGCTCCCCCACGTGCCCCACGACATGGAGCGCATCATGGCCGGGGTGGATGGGGTGACCCACGTGGAGTTCGAGACCGAGGCCACCATCTCCTCGCTGGTGAGCCGGGTGGCCATCGCCGAAGGGTACGACGGCGTGGCCGCCATCGCCCCGTTCGCCTGCCTGCCGGGGCGTCTCATCCGGGCCATCCTGGAGCCGCACTTTCGCAGGCACGCCGTCCCGTACATCACGCTCGAGAACGACGGCCTGCTCTACCCGCCCAACACGCTCTCGCGGCTCGAGATCTTCATGCTGAACGTGCTGCGGCGAAAGCGCGACGGGTACTACGCCGTGTCCGCCGCCCGCCCCAGCCAGGCGCGAGCCGCCTCCCAGGCGGTGCTCAAGGCCGACCTGCGCCTGCTGGATCGGCGCGCCGCGCTCCCGCCCCCGGGCCAGGTGCGCGATCTTCCCCCGCCCGCCGCTCCGGCCTGAGGGACGCGGCCGGGCGTCATCAGTTCCTTGGCGGCGGCAGCACCGCCGTGACCTTTCCGCCCTCGTAGCGGGCGCCGCAGCCGCCGGCGCGCTGGTGCATCTCGTTGGCCAGGTGGTACCAGCGTTGCACGCCGTTCTCCAGCCGGAAGTAGTGGACCAGGTAGGCCGAGAGCAGTCCGATAAAGAGCAGCGAGAGCAGGAGGCCCGGCCAGGTGGGCCGGACGAGCGAGAAGCCCAGGACCAGGAGAAAGAACGTGGCGACAAAAAGGGTCACCAGGAGGTGGATGAGCCGCTCGTTCTGCATGCGTCGCATCTGGGTCTCGTGGAACGCGAGCAGCGCCTCCCAGCGCTCGGGCGGGTGCTCGCCGTGCTGCCCGGCGAGCAGCGCGCGGATGAAGGACTCGTGCAGGCGAAGGTACTCCCACATCTTGCGCCTCCCTTGCGGTTGGATGAAAGATTCCCGCACCCGCGCCGGTCCCGTCAAGGCTTCAAAACTGGTTTTGGAACGCATACGAGAGTGGTAGAATACGCCCATGTGGCGGCGCGGGTTCCATCCGGCGGCATGCACGCTCATCGGGCTTTCGATGTTTGGTTGGGGTGGCGCGAAAGCGGCCGAGGTGGTTATCCCCGGCCCGGACGGGACCAGGCTCGGCGCCGTGCCCGTCGAGAGCGCCATCATCGACCGGGTGGAGGCGGCGCTGGCCCCCGGCGGCAGGGAGGCCGCCGTCAGCGTGCAGCACGGCCGCTTCGGGGGGGCTTCGCTGTTTCTCCTCGAGGCCGGCCAGCCACCGCGGATCCTGCTCGAGACCAGCGCGGACGAGTCGCTTTCCGATCCGGTCTGGAATGAAGATGGCTCGATGGTGGCCGTGGTGCTCCGCGGTCCGGCCCGGAGACTTCCCGGCGAGCGCGCGCTGCGCCAGGGCGGCGGCTTGTGGCTGTGCCGCAGGGCGCGCCTTGGCGAGTGGCCCTGTGCCCGGCTCGGAGTGGACGACGAGCTGTGGCGCCCGGTGGAGTTCGGGACGGACGGCGACCTGCGGGTCGCGCGCATCTTGCCCGGCGATCTCATCTCGCTCGAGCCCGTGTGGCTCGATCTCGCGACCGGCCGTACGCGGCGAAGTCTCTCGCCCGGGTCACCCGACTCGCTCTCTGCCCCCGAGCCTTATCCTCCGCCCGTGTTGCCGCGCGATCTGCCGCAAGCGGCGCCCGACCAGCCGCTGGCCATGCCCTACATCCACCAGGTGTACGACACCCCCAACGAGTTCAACGGCAACTGGGCCTGCGGCCCGACCTCGACCCTGATGGCCATCCAGCACTTCGGCCGCCTGCCGGCCTGGCCGGTCACGGTCGACGTCCCGACGCCCCACACCTCGGACTATGGCGCCTACGTCTCCCGCACCTACACCGCCTTCGGCTCGACCTTCGACCGGGTGCAGAACGACGCCTCCGGCCGGCCGGCCACCGGCGCCTACGGCTGGTGCACCGAGGACGGCGCGGCCTGGGCCTGGCGCATGCAGGACTACGCCAAGCGCCACAATCTGAGCTCGGACTTCGACGGCTCGGCCACCTTCGCCGAGGTGCAGGCGGCTCTCGACGCGGGCAAGGTGGTGCCCCTCTCGACGCAGCTCACCAGCGCCGGCCACATCATCACCGTGAAGGGCTACACCGCGGACGGCCGGCTCATCACCAACGACCCCTACGGCGACAAGAACCAGGGGTACATGAACTACCGCGGCGAGGGCGCGATCTACACCTGGGCCCAGGTGGGCTCGAAGTGGTTCATCACCGTCTACGGCGACGGGGCCATCGAGAGCGACGACGCCGCGTTCGTCGCCCAGAGCGTCGCCGACGGGACCCACTTCTTGCCCAACGCGACGTTTGCGCAGCGCTGGACGTTGCGAAACTCCGGCACCACCACCTGGACCCGCGCCGGCAACTACCTCCTCACCTACGACGGCGAGGAGCGCTACTCGGCCCCGGAACAGATTTTGCTCCCCGAAGGCGTCAGCGTGGCCCCGGGCCAGACCTGGGAGTTCGAAGTCCCCATGACGGCGCCCGCCGCGCCGGGGAACTACCGCGGCTACTTCCGCATGGACCGTTACGGTGTTCACCGCTTCGGTACGCGGGTGTACCTGGATGTGGTGGTGGACGAATACCCGGACGCGGACGGAGACAGCTACCGGGCCGACGTGGACTGCGACGACAACGATGCCGAGATCCACCCCGGCGCCGACGAGCGCTGCGACGGGCGCGACCAGGACTGCGACGGCGAGACGGACGAGGGGTGCGCGGAGGAAGAACCGGCCCAGGCCGATGGCGGCGCGGGAGACGGAGGCGACGGCGCGGACGGCGGCGACGGCGGCGCAACGATCACCATCGTGGGCGGCTGCGGCTGCGCGGGCGCGGAGCCGGGCGACGGCGCGGTGGGCTGGCTACTGCTTCCTATGCTCGCGCTCAGCGCACTGCGGCGACATCACTCGACAGCTCGATCATCATCCGTTACTCGTGTTCGACCTTGAGCGTTTCGACGACCGTGCGCAACGGGGCCAGGGCGACCTCGCCGGCAGCGGACAGGAACAGGTGCAAAAACAGCCCCTGAGATCCAGGGTGCGGTAGGATGGCCTCGGTGGTGGTGATCGGTCCCTGGTTCCAGGTGTGCCACTCGACATCCTGGCCCAGGAGTTTGCCCTTGGCGGTAGAGAACTTGATGTTTTCGTCTCTCGCCTGCTTGTGCTGATAGCTGGGGTGTCCGCCCAGGTAGATGCCGATCGAGGCGCCGGGCTCTCCCAGGGCGCTCACCCGCCGCAGCCGATACACGGAGAAGTCCGGCCCCTGTTGCGTGGTGGCCACGAAACCCGCCGGGACGTCCAGGGCCAAGAAGTCCTTGTTGCCGGCCCCCGGAAAACGCTTCCTTCCCGCCGCCAGATCCAATCTCTTGGCTCCCGCGCCGACCGTTTGCGCCACGCTTTGCGCCAGCGCGGTGCAACCAGGCAGGTCCTTGGCCCCGGCCGGGTTGACGTAGAAGGCCAGCATCTGGACCGTGCCGTCGGCGCTCTCGACGTAGGCGGCCAGCACCAGGATCGCCTCGCGCGAGAGATTGTGTTTTCCGGGGACGGCCAGCCAGGCGGCCTTGAGCGGTTTTGGGACCGGCAGCGGCTCCACTTTCGCTCCCTGGGCCAGGTCGCCCCACTTGGCCACTTCGGCCGTGACGGCCTTGGCCAGGTCGCCGCCGGACGTCGCGAACAACTCCCACGCCATGAGCACCAGGCGTTCGTCGCCGGCGTCCAGCACCACCCGGGTCTCTTCGGCCACCGCCTCCGGCGCCGCCATGATGCCGTGCGGCCTTCCCTCCACCCGCGCCTTCTCCGGCATGCGGATCTGGAGCCGGCCGCCCAGAAGCTCGGTGATCTGTTTGCCCGGCTTGTTCTTTTTCAGCTCCTGGCCCTGGGTGGCGCTGGCCAAAAAGAGCAGCATGATCCCTCCCGCGCAGACGGACCACGGCCCGGTTTTTGCGCAAAGCATCCGATACTCCTTTTTAGGCGGCGTCGATATCACTGTTCGACCTTGACCGGTTCCATCACGAAGCTCACCGGCCAGGGGCCGTAGGGTTGGGAGGTGACGCCGCGTTGGGTGCTGCCGGCGAACTTCTGCTGTGCGCCGAGCACGCGCACCCGCACCAGGCCCTTCTGGCCCGGCGCGAGCAACCCGGCGTGGACCGCGGCCGTGCCCAGGTGGGAGTCGGCGGTGTACACCTCGCTGCCCCACACCGAACCCCGGGTCGAGCCGCGCACCTCGAAGACCATGGTCTTGCCGATGTCCTCCTCGGTGAGGTGGAGCACGCCCGGATCGGGAAGGATGCCCAGCGCCCGCCGCGCCGCCTCGCGCACGGCCACCGCCTCGTCCAGGGCGCCGGCCCGGGTGAGCTTGTCCTGGAGCGCGCGCAGCTTGTGGGCCGCCGCCTGCCGCGCCGGGAGCAGCTCCCGCTCGGAGGCCTCGCGCAGGGGGCGGAGCTTCTGCTCCAGGCGCTCCTGGGCCTCGCGCTCCTTCTGCAACAGCTCCTCCAGCACCGCCCGCGCCTCCGGCGGCAGCGCCTCGTCCTCCTGGGCCCGCGCCAGCGGCGAGAGGATCAGGGCCGCGGCGAAGGCGGCGACACACCCCATCGGAAGTTTTCGAAAGCTGCTTTTCACGGCCACCCTCCTTGTGGGAACGCCCGCATCATACACCAACCGCCGGGCCGCTCCACGGTGAAATTCGTACGTACAGAAAGGCCGCCGGATCTACATGATCTGACGAGTATCGATCTACAGCCGGCTAACGCAGGCGGGAACCGACGGCTTGCCGACTCCGGAAGAACGCCCGCAGGGCGCGGGCGGTCAGGGCGGCGGCCCGGTAGCCGAACACCAGCCAGAAGGCCACTTGTCCCCAGGCGGCGAGCGGGGCCAGGTAGCCGAGGAGCGGCAGCAACGAATACCCGTGGTAGGCGGTGAGGTGCGAGAGGAAGACCCGCGCCGGGTAGAGGGGCTCGAAGCGCTTTCTCGCCTCGCGGTCCATGACGAACTCGTAGAAGAACTCGTCCTTCCGCGATACCGCCTCGTCATGGTTGGCGTGGAGGGTGTTCAGCACCTCGATGGTGAGGAGCGCGCCCAGCCAGGGGACGGCCACCAGGCCCTCCTCCAGGAGCCGCAGCACGAACACCAGGTACAGCAAAAGGTGCGAGAGCATGTCGACCACGTAGGAGTCGAGGAAGCGCCGAAGCTGCATGCGCTCGCGCGGGCGCAGGTGCGCGGGGAGGGGCTCGACCGCGAAGCCCGTGGCCACCCCGTCGGCGATGTCGAAGACCACCACCAAAAACGAGCACAAGACGCCCGCCCACAGGTGCCCCGCGAGCAGCAACCAGGCCCCGGCGAACGCCCAGGGCAGGGCGAAGAGCGGCGTCCACTCGAAGGGGATCTTCAGCGCGTGATAGACGCGCCCCACGATGGCGCCGAGCGCCACCTTGGGCCACACCACCGCCCGCAGGCGGACGGCGCCCTCGGGCGCGGAGAGCTTCATGGTCTGGTTTTTTGCGAAACGCACCGCCCCGAGGATGAAGGCGAGGACGCCTTGCTTCGAACTGGCGGCGGGCTTTTCGTCGCCGCGGACAGTTGCGCCGGATGCCTCGCACGGAGGCAGACAACTCGTTTTTTGAGCCAGCGTGTTCATACCGGAGCATAAGAGCAAACATGATGCCAGGATCGCCGGGTCTCGCATGACCGGGGGCGCCGCGGGCGTATCTGCCTGGAAAGACGGTGCTTCTTGCCTGGGCGAAGATGCGCTGGGAGGGCATGGCGGCCGGCGCTCTCGGTGTGGTGTGGATTCACACGAAAGGCGTATTTCGCACAGTGAGCGCGCGACCCCGCCTGTTGGCAACGGGGGCCGATTGGGTTAGCGTGCTTCTCTGGGGGAAGCGCGGAGGTCCCGATGCGATCGGTGTTCGTGCTTAGCGTTCTTTCGATTCTCGGTTCTCTGACGCCAGCCGGAGCAGAGGAGATCTCGCTGCCGCTCAAGTTCGGGGCTCCGACCTTCGAGCCGGGGCCGTACGGCGAGGTCGCCCGCGTCGAGCGCGCCGAGCCGCACGGGCTTCCGGGCGAGCCGCTCCTGCCGGTCCGCACCGTCCGCGTCCTTCTGCCGCCAGGCCACGCGGCCCTGGAGGCGTGGCTCGAGGACGTTCGCCTAGAACCCGTGCCCGGCAGCCACCGTCTCGCCCCCGCGCCGCGGTCCTTCCCGTACTCCCGGCCCGAGCTCATGCGCCCACCGGTAGCGCGAGCGGACATCTACCAGGCCGCCGGGGTATTTCCGAAAGAGTGGACGCGGCTACTCCCGGTCCAGCTCTGGCACGGGTTCGCCATCCAGGAGGTCCTGGTTCATCCTTTGCGCTTCGAGCCCACGACCGGCCGGATCACCCGGCTCGTCTCCGCCCGGCTGGTCGTGCTCACCGCGCCGAAGGCGCCGCCGGCCCGTCCGGGCCTCCCGAGCGCCCGCGACCGCGCGCGCGTGCTCTCGTTGCTCGACGAGTCCAGCGCGCTGGGCCGGTACCCTGCGGGCCCGGCGCGCAGCGGCGCAAAGCTCGATCCGGCCGACTTCCCGCTCGTGATCGTGACGCCCGAGGCCTTCACCGGGCTGGCCAGCCCGAACTCGCTGGAGGCGCTGCGCGACGCTCGCATCGCCGGCGGCGTCGGCGCGACCATCGTGACGCTGGAGTGGATCCGGCAGAATTACGCGGGCCTGCGGCCCTCGGGCGGCAGCGACGACGCGACGAGGGTGCGCGAGTTCATCAGCGACGCCTACCGCGACTGGAACACCCGCTACGTCATCCTGGTGGGCGACGCCGACGCGGCGGACGTGGGCGGGGAGAGCGGCGACGAGTTGCTTCCGGCGCGGAAGCTGCGCGCCAGCATCTACCTGGAGTCGGGCGAGGTGCCGGACGACATCCCGGCGGATCTCTACTACGCCTGCCTGGACGGGAGCTTCGACGAGAACCGGAACGGCATCTACGGCGAACCCAGCGACGGGCCAGGCGGCGGCGAGGTGGATCTCTACGCCGAGGTGGCCGTCGGCCGCGCGCCGGCAGACAGCGCCACCGAGGTCGAGCGTTTCGTGGAGAAGACGCTCGCCTACTCCGCGGCCGCCGGTCAGCGCCTCAAGGAGGTGTGGCTGCTCGGCGAGTACCTGTGGGATGGCCCGAACGGGCCCGAGTTCGGCGGGACATCGATGGACGAGCTGTGGCATGGCTCCAACGTGGGTGGCTATACCACCGTGGGGTTCGACGCCCAGCCCTTCTTCACCCCGCACACGCTCTACGACTCCCTGAATTCCGAGTGGAGCCCCACCGATCTCATCGCCGTGCTGGAGTCCGCGCCGCACATCGTGAACCACCTGGGCCACTCCAACGAGTACTACAACATGAAACTCATGACCTCCGACGTGGACCGGCTCACCAACCCCGCTCCTTTCCTGGCCTACTCCCAGGGGTGCATCGCCGGGGCCTTCGACAACCAGGATCCGCCGGACATCGGCGGCCAGGTCTACCCGGTGGATTGCATCGCCGAGCACTTCCTGCTGGCGCCGCACGCGGCGTTTGCGGTGGTGATGAACGCCCGCTACGGCCTGGGCTCGTACGGCACCACCGACTCTCCCAGCCAGCGCTTCAACCGGCAGTTCTGGGACGCCTTCTTCGGCGAGGGCATGCGCACCTTCGGCGAGGCCTTCAACGACAGCAAGCATGACAACGCCAGCTGGATATCCTGGGACGACTCGTTTCGCTGGGTGGGCTACGAGCTCAATTACTTCGGCGACCCCACCCTGGTGCTCAAGAAGAACCTGGGCACCGATCGCCCGCTCATCGCGGTCTACCCGGCCGAGGCCTCGTTCTTCGCCAGCGAGGGTGCCGATCCGGCACCACGGACCATCCTGATCCAGAACGACGGCGTGGGCAGCCTCACCTTCTCGGCCAGCTCCGATCAGCCGTGGCTCGAGGCGATCCCCGTAAGCGGCACAGCGCCCCAGAACGTGGACGTCCTGGTGCACGTGGCCGGGCTCTCGCCAGGCGAGTACCAGGGACAGTTGACCTTCGCAAGCCCCGAGGCCGAGAACGGCGCGGTGGTTTTTCCGGTGGGGCTTCGCGTGGTCAGCGTGCCCCGGGTGCGCGTGCCCCACACCGAGGAGCTGCCGCGCGTGGACGGGTTCGTCTCGGCCGAGGAATACGAGCGGGCGGTGGCCCTGACGCTCGGCCCGGCGCCCGGGACGGCCACGCTGTACCTGGTGGCCGGCGGCGGCAAGTTCTACGCCGCCATGGACGACCGGGCCGCCACCGGCGGTGGCGACTACGATCAGTTCCGGCTGTACTTCGATCGCAACCTCGACGGGATCTGGCCCACTCAACCCGCCGAGGACGGCGAGTTCATCGGTTCGCCCGGAGGCACCTACTACTTTCCGTTGTTCAACGCGGGGCAGGGGGTCACCGGGCCGGACTCCCCGGAGATGGACCCGACGGGCTTCCTGGCGGCCTTCGGCTTCACCGACCACCGCATGTTCGAGATGGCGGTGGATCTTACGGCCAGCCATCTCGACGTGGGCCCCGAGGGACGGTTCGGGGCCTACATCCAGAGCCGCGGGCGGACCTCCGACGGGACTCGCGTCACCTCGCGTTGGCCCGAAGACGTTCCGTCGCTGGACGACCAACGCTTCTTCGGCGTGCTGGACCTGGCCATCGAGGGCGCCGAGATCCGCGTCACGCCCGAGCCGCTCCTCTTCTCCTGCGTCTTTACCCGCGGCGCGCCCGAGCCGCAGGACATCCAGGTGACCGAAAAGGACGATCTGCCCCTGGCCATCACGGCATCTTCGTCGGCGAGCTGGCTCTCGGTCGAGCCCGCCGGGGGCGAGACGCCGCTTTCGCTCCGCGTGCGCGTGGACCCGACGGGGCTCGTTCCCAGGACCTACCAGGCGGTGGTGAGCATCGCGGCGGATGGCGCCTGGAACAGCCCCCACCGCGTGCGCGTGGAGCTGGAGGTCCAGCCGGTCCCGGCGCGCCTCAAGGTGGAGCCGGGCCGGTTTTCGCTGGCGGTGGCCCAGGACACGCCCGATCCGCTGCTGCCCGTGACCATCTCCAACCTGGGCGGGCGGGCGCTCTCGTACACTTCGAGCGGGGATGCCTTCCTTTCGCTGGAACCGCCTTCGGGCCTGGTGGGCCCCGGCGGCGCCCTCGAGGTCAGACTGCGGGTGAAGGTGGCCTCGCTCGCCATGGGCAGCCAGACCGGCGCCATCGTCATCAGCGATCCTCAAGCCGAGGGCGAGCCGGGACGAATCGAGGTGGAGGCGCTGCTGGAGTCGGCCCGCCCGGTGCCGCCGGCGACCGATTTGAGAATCCAGCCCGGGGACGGAAACCTTACGCTCTCCTGGTCCATGCCGGACGATCCCTTGGCGAGCGGGGTCCGAATCCAGCGCGCCCTGGACGTCGCCCCGACCGGGGCCGCCACCGGCGACACCGTGTTCCAGGGCATGGCCATCGCCTACCTCGATCGGGGATTGCAGAACGGCCAGCGCTACTGCTACAGCGTGTTCAGCTACGACGCGGGCGGCCGCTACGGCACGCCGGCCAAGGGCTGCGCGGTCGCCGGGGAGAACCACGCCCCGCCCGGGCCCGAGCTGGTCTCGCCGGCGGACGGGGCCGAGCTGGACAAGGTGCCGTTTCTGGTCTGCCGGACGGTATCCGACCCCGACGGAGATCCGCTCGAGTACCTCTTCCGCGTGAGCGGCTCCGATGGGCAAGAGATCGAGAGCGGGCTCGGCGAGGTGTGGGAGGGACAGGTCTCGTTCCGCCCCACGACAGCGCTCGCGCGCAACGTGCACTACACCTGGCAGGTCCAGGCGCGCGACCCGAAGGGCCTGCTGGGCCTTTCCGAACACCGGACCTTCTGGTTGCGGGCGCAGCCGGACGGCGGTGTGCCCGACGGCGGGACGGATCCTGGCGGCGGAGGCGGCTGCGGTTGTGGGGGCGCTCCGACCTCCGCCGGTGGGCTTGGCCTCTTCGGTCTTTTGCTCGCGCTCACGCGACACTTGACGCGGGCGCGCCGCCCATTATGATCGGGCCATGTCGATCAAACGAACCAAACATTATTCCCGAGTCCCGCGCGAACGCGACAGCGACGAGCCGGAGAGCATGTTCTCCCTGCGGCCGAAGGCCGTGGAGAAGCAGTGGGATTGGGCGCAACAGGTGGGTGGCCAGCCGGACACGGCCTTCACCGCCTACTCGGCCAAGACCGCCTTCAATGAGTCCGCGCTGCTCTTGCACCCCGTCTTCGGCAAGGGCATCGTCACCGCGGTGGACGGCAAGCGCATCGAAGTCCTGTTCCAGGACGGGCGGCGCAAGCTGGTCCACGCCTCCTGATGGGCGCGGGCGAACCCCTGCGGGCGCGCAACCTCGATCGCAACACCCTGCTCGCCGAACGGGTGGAGCGGGCTGAGCGCTGGACTGCTCGCCTGCGCGGCCTGCTGGGCCGGGACGGCCTCGCCGAGGGGGAGGGGCTGTTCATCCGGCCCTGCACCTCCATCCACAGTTGCTTCATGCGCTTCGTCTTCGACGCGGTGTTTCTCGGCAAGGATGGCCGGGTGTGCCACCTCATCTCGCGCATGCGCCCGTGGCGTTTCTCGCGCATGGTGCTGGACGCGGAGGGGGTGCTGGAGCTTCCCGCCGGCGTCATCGAAAAGAGCGGCACGCGCCTGGGCGACCGGGTCGAGCTTGCGCCCTGATCATCGCGAGATCTGCCTCGCCCCCAAGTGACTCCAGATTTTCCACCTTCCCCCACGACGCGGCGGCGGCCCGGGCGTGTCACTTTCCGATGCGCTCGAAGCCGGTGTAGGGGCGCAGCGCCTCAGGGATCGTCACCGAGCCGTCGGCCTGCTGGAAGTTCTCCAGGATGGCGGCCAGGGTGCGGCCCACCGCCAGGCCCGAGCCGTTCAAGGTGTGCACCAGCTCCGGCTTGGCGCCGCTCTCGCGCCGAAAGCGGATGCGGGCGCGCCGCGCCTGGAAGTCCTCGAAGTTGGAGCAGGAGGAGATCTCCACGAAGCGCCCCTGCCCCGGCATCCACACCTCGAGGTCGTAGGTCTTGGCCGCGGAGAAGCCGAGATCGCCGCCGCACAGCGCCACCACCCGGTAGGAGAGCCCGAGGCGCCGCAGCACGTCCTCGGCGTCCGCGGTGAGCCGCTCCAGCTCGTCGTAGGAGGTGCGGGGATCGGCGAACTTCACCAGCTCGACCTTGTCGAACTGGTGCTGCCGGGTGAGGCCGCGGGTGTCGCGCCCGGCCGCCCCCGCCTCGCGGCGGAAGCACGGCGTGTAGGCCACGTAGCGCAGCGGCAGGCGCGCCCCGTCCAGGATCTCGTCGCGGTGCAGGTTGGTGACCGGCACCTCGGCGGTGGGGATGAGGAAGTACTCGGGCGCGGTGGTCTTGAAGGCCTCCTCCTCGAACTTCGGCAGCTGCCCGGTGCCGGCCATGGCCTCGCGCTGCACCAGGAAGGGCGGCAGCACCTCGGTGTAGCCGTGTTCGCGGGTGTGCAGGTCCAGCATGAACTGGATCAGCGCGCGCTCGAGTCGCGCCCCGGTTCCCCACAGCACCGTGAAGCGCGAGCCCGAGAGCTTGGCCCCGCGCTCGAAGTCGAGGATGCCGAGCTCGGCCCCGAGGTCCCAGTGCGGCCGCGCGGTGAAGGAGAACGCCGGCGCCTGGCCCACCGAGCGCACCACCGGGTTCTGCTCGGCGCCCGCTCCGGGCGGCACCGTCTCGTGGGGCAGGTTGGGGATGAACAGCAGCAGCTCCTCGAGCTCGGTCTCGATCTGCTTGATCTCATCGTCGAGCTGTTTTTGCCGGGCGGATTTCTCCTTGAGCTCGAGGCGCAGCGTCTGCGCGCCCGCGGGGTCGGACTTGAGCAGGTCCTTCATCCGCTCGCCGGCGAGCTTCTGCTCGTGGCGCAGGCTCTCGCTGTCCCGGATGAGGGTGCGGCGGCGCGCGCCCAGCTCGGCCAGGCGCTCGGCGTCCTTGACCGGGCCGCGCAGGGACAGGCGGCGTTTGACGTCCTCTAATTTGTCTGTGACCAGGCGCAGATCGAGCATGGCGTCACTCATTCCTCAAATAATCGATCTCGTCCTTGACCTCTTCGGCGTCCGGGGCGTCCGGGCGCAGCTGCAGGTACTTTCGGAACTCGGCGATGGCTCCCTTGACG
>CAZLNM010000072.1:0-26640 GCA_964561025.1 uncultured Myxococcales bacterium | reverse complement strand
AGACCCTGGGGCTGCTCTCCAGCCGGCCCCAGGACAAGGAAGTGATCGACGAGGCGCGCATCGTGAGCGAGGCGCCGGCGGTCGAGGTGTACGTGGCCTGCCGCGAGGCCATCCTGGCCCTGATCAAGAAGCACTACCGGGGCGACCTCAACGCCTTCACCGCGCTGCTGGCGCGCGACGACGCCGCGGTCCAGCCCACCACCGACCTGTACGCGGACCGGCGCCTGGGGGACGAGACGGTGCCGGCGCAGGAGCAGGCCCGCCCGCGCTCCAGCGGGCCGGCGGTCGAGGAGGAGGCGCCGGAGCCCTCCCGGCGGGAGGGCTCGTCCTCCTGGACGCGGCAGATCGAGGCGGTGCGCAGCGGCTCGCTGGTGTCGGACAACGACTTCATCGAGTCGCTGAACATCCTGGTGGGGTTGCTCGAGCTGCAGCGCTCCCAGTTCCAGGGGCACTCCGCGCGCGTGGCCCGGCTGGTCAAGGCGGTGTCCGAGCGCTTCGGCCTGGCGGAGCGCGAGGTGCACCATCACATCATCGCCGCCTACCTGCACGATCTGGGCAAGCGCGCCTCCACCCACCTCACGCTGCTCTCCATCCAGCACTCCGAGGAGTACAAGAGGCGCGCCCAGCGCTACTACCTCACCCCGTCGCGGCTCTTCGACAGCGTGCATCTGCCCATCCAGGTCAACCACGTGCTGGGCCACCTGTACGAGAACTTCGACGGCTCCGGCATCCCGGAGCAGCTCTCGGGCGAGGGCATCCCGCTGGGGTCGCGCATCCTGGCGGCGGTGGACGCGCTGGAGGATCTCATCAGCAACCCCGGCAACGTTTTCGGGGAGATCCTGGCCCCGGAGGCGGCCTTCGAGCGGCTGCGGCAGAAGGCCGGAGCGTTGTTCGACGCCAAGGTGCTCGAGCACCTGGAGGAGGCCTTCGGGGGCGAGTCGGCGCGCGCCTCGCTGAGCGCGCACAGCCCGCTGGTGCTGCTGGCCGATCCGGACACGGGCTCGACGTCGGTGCTGGAGCTGAAGCTGGTCAAGCAGGGGTTCCGGGTGCGGGTGGCCCGCGACAGCACGGCCGCCATCAACGCCGTGCTGGAGGAGAACGTCGCCGCGGCGGTGGTGGATCTGCGCCTGCAGCCGGACGACGGCTTCTCGGTGGTGGAAAAGATCACGGAGGTGCGCCGGGAGCTGCCGGTGTTCATGCTGGCCAGCGATCCCACCTCGGTGATGGTGAACCGGGCCTTCAAGCTGGGGGTGGTGGATCTCATCACCCGGCCCTACGTGCCCGAGGTGCTGGTGGCCAAGTTGCAGAAGGAGATCGAGCGGCGTCCGCCCCCGACGCGCCCCATGCCGGCGCTGGCGGTCAAGGTCGAGGAGGACGACGGCGCCGCGGCGGGGGTGGTGATCCAGGTGGAGGGCGCGGACGGCGGCGCTTCCGGCCAGACGCCCGCGCCCGAGGTGACCACCGACACCGGCCGGCGGGACGGCACCGGCAGCGGTTCGGGCGGCTCGTTCTCCGGCTCGGGCGGCACCCGCGGTATGCTCTCCGGCGCCCTGAGCGAAGGCCGTACCGTCTTGATGCTGGTCAAGGCCCTGGTGGGAAAGAAGCGCACCGGCAAGCTGTCGCTGCGCTCGGGCGCCCAGAAGGGAGAGATCTTCGTCCAGGGCGGCCTGCTGTTCCAGGCCAGCCTGGCGGATCTCGACGGCGAGGAGGCCTTCCTGGAGCTGGCCAGCTGGACCGAGTGTGTCTACCAGTTCGATCCCAGCTGCCTGCCCCCGGCGCGGGACATCAAGACGCCCACCCCGCAGCTTCTGCAGATCGCCGCCATGTCGCTGGGATCGTGAGCGAGGCGCCGAGGCGCGCACGAGGCGGGTCGAGGGAATGTCCCGAACATTCACGCATCTGGTGCGGATGTTCTCTTTCGCGACCGGCCGGGGGCCCACGTTGCCTGCGCGTTCGCGCTCGAGCTGAGCCGCGGCCGAAGGCCGCGCGAGGAGGAACGCCATGCGATTCCAAAATTATTGGTGGTTGTGTCTGGTGCTGATCGCCGCCGCGTGCAGCAAGAAGAGCGAGGGCCCGGCCCCCGACGCCACGGTGTCCGCGGGAGAACCCGGCCCGGTCGCGACCCCTAAGGAGGCGCCGGCCCGTGAGGAGGCCGAGCCCAACGACAAATTGGCCCAGGCCATGGAGGTGGGGGAGGGGGTGGTGGCGGCCACGCTGGAGCCGGCCGGCGGGCCGAAGGCCGTGGCCTCCGACAGTTTCCACCTGGCCGCCGCGCCGGGAAAAACTTGTCGCGTGTCGGTGAGCGGCGTCGAGGGCGAGGACCTCAAGCTCACCCTCTTCGACGATGACCGCAACCGGCTGCTCACGATCAACTCGGGCGGCAAGGGCGAGGGCGAGATCGTGCCCAACCTGGCGCTTTTACGCGGCGCCTACCTCCAGGTGCAGGGTGGCGAGGGGGGAACGGGCGGCGCCTACCGCCTGGCGGTTGCGCTGCGCGAACGCGGCCCGGACGAGGAGAGCGAGCCGAACGATCGCTACTCGAGCGCCACGCCGCTTTTGGTGGGAAAGCCGATGCGGGGCTTCGTCGGCTGGGCGCGCGACGAGGACTGGTACCGGCTGTCGCTTTCTGACCTTACGCCGTTCTCGGTTTTGCGCATCGACCTCCAGCCGGTGGAGGGGCTGCGCCTGGAGCTCCAGGCGGCCGACGCCGGGCAGCGCGCGCCGATGCTTACGGTGCGCTCCAGCGAGGCCGGCAAGGGGGTGGCCATCCGCAACCTGGGCGCGCCGCGTGACGAGCAGGAGCTGTACCTGGTGGTCCGCGCCGCGCGCGCGCTGGAGGGCAAGGGGGCGCCGGTGCGGGTCTTCCACCCGGAGGCCGCCTACACCCTGAGCGTCAGCTCGGAGCTGGGGGGCGAGGACATGGAGCGCGAGCCGAACGACGACGCGGCCCACGCCATGCCCGTGCTGGACGGAGGGCGGGTGCGCGGCTACCTGGGCGCGCCGAACGACGTCGACTGGTACCGTCTGCAGGTGGAGCGTCCGGGCATCCTGACCGCCGAGCTCTCGGCGCTGCCGCGGATCGACCTGGTGCTCACCGTGGTGGATCCCGAGAAGAAGGACGCCGCCAAGGGGTTCGAGCTGTGCAAGGCAAACGCCGCGGCGGTGAACGAGGCCGAGGTCGTCACCGGCTGCGCCCTGCAGCCGGGCGAGAACTTCTTGCGGGTGGAGGCCGCCTGGAAGAAGGTGGACGGCGTGTGGGTGCGCGACGTGGAGAACCTGGACGACACCTACTCGCTCTCGGTCAGCCTGCGCACGGACGAGGGGCGCGAGGAACGCGAGCCCAACGACACGGCCGAGCGCGCCACCCCCATCGCGGTGGATCAGACGCTGCAAGGATTCCTGCACCCGCCCGGGGACGCCGACTACTACCTGCTGGATATATCGAGCCAGGAGGGCCCGCGCCAGACGGTGGTCGAGGCCAGCGGCATCCCCAAGCTGGACGTCACCCTGGCGCTGCTCTCGCTCGAGAAGGACGAGCGCGATCATCACCGGGAGATCGCCTTCGCCAACGCCCAGAGGGGCGAGGCGCGCGAGCAGCTCCAGAAAGAGCTCATGCCGGGCAAGTACCTGATCCTGGTAAAAGGCCTGCCCGCCAACGAGAGCAACACCCGCGACCAGTACCGCCTCACCGTGAGTCAGCCCTGAGCCCCGCCGGGCGCGCGCCGGGTCAGGCGAGGCGCCACCACAGCACGTAGCACAGGGCCACCCCGGCGATCACCCCGAGCAGGAAGGCCCGGAGCGGCGTGAGCAGCCGCCGGCGCGCGGGCGCGGGCGCGGGGTTCTGTTTCAGCGCCGCCATCAGCCGGTCGCGCTCGTCGGCGCTGAGCTCCCCCCGCGCGCGCAGGCTCTCCAGCTTGAATTCGAGCACCCTGCCCTCCACCGCGCCCGGCTCAATCCATGGAGAAGGTGCCGGCGCGGACGCGATCGGAGCCATCCTGCGGGAAGCCGGGCAGCACCCGCATACGGGTGTCCCCGATGTAGAAGCCGAGATAGAGTGTGTAGTTCTTGGCGGTGAACTCGCGGGGGACCTTGAGGCGCACCACGTCGCGCACGATGTCCCCCGGCATCCACTGGTCGGTGGTCAGCAAGCCCTCCACCGGGTAGTGGTCGCCGTTGATGCGGTGGAACTCGTGCCCGAAGCCGTCGATGTGGATGAAGATCTGCCAGCTCTTGTCGATGCGCCGCAGGCACTGGAAGTACAGGGTGATCTCCAGCCCGTCCCCGGTGGAGGGGACCTCGGGCCGAAGCTCGTAGCCCAGCAAGGCCAGCTGCGCCCCGCCCGCGAGCTGCGCCGGGTCGGCCAGCTCGGCCCGCACCGGGTGAGCGATGGTGGGCACTTCGGCGAGCAGGTGTTGCGCCAGCGGGTTCAGATCCTCCTCGCCGGGTTTGAGCTGGTTGGAGATCAGCAAGTAGCGCAGCCCGCTGCCCGGCAGCACGTGGAGGTGGCGGCCGGTGGCCTGCCGCATGGCCCGGTCCAGCGGGCCCAGGCTCTCGCGCACCGCCACCAGGAAGACCCGCTCGGGTTTGGTGAAGATGTTGCGAAAGCCGGCCTCGTCGCCGATCTTTACGATCTTGTCGTTGGAGTAGAACACCTCGCCGCGCCAGTTCATCTGGTACTGGTATAGTTTTTCGCCGGGCTGGGCCAGGCGCCGGTAGGTGTCGAAGACGTCCTGCTGCGACATGGTGTGCCCGAGCCGCGGTTGGTAGTACCAGGCCAGGGTGATGGTCGAGGCGGCCGCCAGCACGGCCAGCGCCGAGCGAAGCAGGCGCGGCCGGGCGAAGAAGCGCGAAAGCAGCAGGCACAGGCCGAACAGGCCGGTGATGAGCCCGAGCGCGAGCCGCGGGTAGATCTCGCCGGGCAGCGGGCGCTCGTAGGCGTAGGTGTACAGGTTGGCCAGGTGCGCGTCCGAGGAGACGATGTCGTTGCCCACCATGAGCAGGGGCAGCACCCCGAGCGGCAAGAGCAGGCGAAGCCCGGCACCTTCCTCCGCGGCCAGGCACACCCCGGCCAAAATCGCCAGCGGCGGGATGGCCGGGAACACGTAGTGGTGGAACTTGGTCACGATGAGGGTAAACGTCACGAAGGTCACCCCGAACCACACCAGCAAGAAGAGCTCGAGGCGCAACGTCTGGCCCTCGGGGGAGGGCACCTGCAGCCGCAGCGCCTCGGTGTCCTCGCGCTGGCGCAGCCGGCCCAGCACCCGGCCCAGCACCAGGGGGAGCAGGCCCACCCACGGGAAGAAGCCGTAGCCCGCCTGCTTGATGAAGTACTCGAAGGTGCCGCGCTCGCCGTGCACCCCGGTGAAGGCCCGCTGCAGGTTGTGGTGCATGAAGAACTCGTCGGAGAACTTTCGCCCGTGCAGGGCCAGCACCGACACGTACCAGGGCGCCGCGATGAGCAAGAAAAGCAAGATGCCGAGCGGCAGCCGCAGCCGCCGCAGCAGCGACCACTCGCCGCTGAGCAGCAGGTACACCAGGACCACCGCGGCCGGGATGGCCAGGCCGACCGGCGTCTTGGCCAGCGCCGCCAGCCCGGCGAAGACGTAGATGTACAGCGCCTCCCGCCGCGGGGTGTCCGGGCGCAGCGCCACCAGGGCGAACGAGCCCAGCGCGCCCAGCACGAAGACGCAGAAGGTGATGTCGGTGATGGCCTGGCGCGAGATGAAGAAGTAGAAGGGCGTGGTGCAGAGGGCGAAGGCCGCCCACAGCCCGCGCCGGGAGTCGGTGACGCGGGAGACGAAGCGGAAGGCGAGGAACACGCCCAGGATGCCGACCAGCGCGAAGGGCAGCCGGGCGCTCAAGGCCGAGACGCCGAACAGGTGGAAACTTCCGGCCATGAGCCAGAAGTTGAGGATGGGCTTCGAGAAGAACAGCTCGCCCTGCCAGCGCGGGGTGATCCAGTCGCCGTCCACCACGATGCGCCGGGCCACCTCGGCGTAGTGGGTCTCCCATGGATCCCACAGCCCCGAGGCCCCCAGCATGGGTAAAAAGACCGCCGCGCCCATGAGCAGCGCCAGGCTCTCCGGGCGGCGCAGCAGCGCGCCCAGGGCCTGGAGTTCTCGCCGCGCCGCGGACATCATCGAGGCATGTTCGGCCATGTCGGCTCCCTTTCGCCGGGCGGGAGTGTACCCGCAGGCGTGGCGGCGATCAATCCGGTGTCAGGGCGAATTCGCCAAGGGCTTGGGTTGCGCCCGGCCAGGGAGCGGGATACACTCGGGCCATCGTTTTCTGGGAGTGACAACCCCGCATGGCGAGCCCCCAACAACGCGCGGTCCGGATCCTGGTGGTGGACGACGAGCCGGTGGTCCAGGAGGTCATCCGCAACGTGCTGGAGCGGCCGGGGATGTTTTTGGTGGAGGCCCTGGACGGTGAGAAGGCCATCAACCTGCTGCTGCGCGAGCGCTTCGATCTCCTCATCGTGGACAAGAACCTGCCCGGCATCACCGGGCTCGACGTCATCCGCCGGGCGCGCGCCCAGGACCCGGAAGTGGCGGCGCTGCTCATCACCGCCTACGCCTCGCGCGAGTCGGTCGAGGAGGCCATGGCCATCGGGGTCGACGACTACATCGTCAAGCCCTTCGCCATCCAGGATCTGATGGCCAAGGTGGATCAGGCGCTGCTGCGGCGGCTGGAGCGGATCCAGCGACCGGCGCGGCCGAACGCGCAAGCGCGCCGGTTGCGCGCGCTGGTGTGCGCGCCGGACGACGGAGAGCGCCGCCTGCTCTCGGAGGCGCTGGAGATCCTGGGGCACGGCCCGGCGTATGTCGTCACGCTGTCGCAGGCGCTCTCGGAGATCCGCCAGGGCCGGGCGGACCTTCTGTTGTGCGACATTGGCGAGCTGAGCCGCGACAACGCCACCGCCTGTTTCTTGCGCTCCGCCGTGATCCTGGCCAGCGCCCTCAAGGTGGTGGCCGTCTCCTCCCGGCACGAGCTGGATGGTGCGCTGGAGGCGCTGCGCAGCGGCGCCTCCAAGGTCGTCTACCGGCCGCTCGCGGACGCGGCGAGCCTGGCCGAGCTGTTGCGAGAGTTCTTGGAGGGCGGGCGCGAGAAGACCCCGGCCGGAGGGCGCGGCCGGCGCATCACCTCCTAGCGTGGCGTGCGGAAAAAGATCGAAGATCCCCCCAGGCCGAGATCTGTGCCTGGACTTGCACCCGGTCGAACTGGCCTGCCGGTGCGTGGAACGGTCGTGGAGCCGAGACGGCCAGCGTGTTCGGACGCGACATGCGGCGGTATTTGTTATCCGCCGAGTCGAGATCGCATCCGGCCGCTAGCGCTGATCCATGACGGTCTCGTCGTCCCAGGTCGCGGAGGGGGGCGGCTCCTCCGGCTCCAGCGCGCGGGTCAGGGCGTACAGCAACGGCAGGATGGCGTCGGCGGGGTTCTCCTTGACGATGCCCGCCAGGCGCACCTCCACGGTCACGCGCGTGCCCTGGTTCTCCGGCGCCATGTCGATGGTGTAGGTGGCGGGGTTGACCAGGTCATGCTGGAACACCAGCCGCTCGGGCTTCTCGACCTTGAGGGCCGGCGGCTTGGGGCGGAAGTCCTTGCGCTGGTGCGCGAAGGTCCGGCCCACCCAGGCCAGCACGCCGTCCTCGCACCCCTGGGTGTAGATACGCGGCATGCTCTTCAGCACCCGGGCCACCGCCTCGGGGTAGGAGCGCACCCACCAGGACTTCTTGAAGCTGGACACGTCTCACCTCCCCGCGCCTGGGTGGCAGCATGGTCCCAGAGCGCGCCGGATGTCAACCGCGGGACGGCCCGGACGGTTCGCCGAAGTCGATGACGTACTCGCCGTCGCGCACGAGCTCGACGCGTCGATCGGGCAAGACCAGGTCGAGCGCGCGCAGATGCACGCGAGGCTGAAGCGTCCGGTTGTACACCCGATCGATGTGCACCGCCCGCTCCGGCGCCGAGAAATCCGCCGGGCCCACCTGGCCGCCGAAGTGATCGCTGCGGCCGAAGGCCAGGTGCGGTGCGAGCTTTTCGTCGAGCAACACCTCGCCGACGGGCTTCACCCCGAGCGGGCCGAGCACCCCCAGGCCCAGCTCGGCCAGGTTGCCGTAGGCCGGATCGCGCGCCAGGCGCTCGGCCTCCTGCCGCGTCGCCGGGCCATCTCCCTCGACCGAGCGGGCGCGGTTCTCGGCGATGAGGTAGGTGGCGATCTCGTCGCCGAGCTGCACCGGCAGGCGGCCGCGGCTGCGGCTGGGATCGCCCGGGCGCTCGCCCTCGTAGGGCACGATGTAGGCCTCGCCCGAGGGCAGGTTTCCGGCGGTGCCGGGCTCCACCAGCCGTCCGCTGGAGAGGTGCGCCGCGCGGTGTCGCAGATCCAGCGTGAGCCGCTCCTCGCGCGCCCCGTCGACGGCAAAGACGAACTCGGCCCACTCGGCCGCTGTCAGCAGCTCGGCCAGGCGCAAGACGCGCTGGTGAATGGTGGGGATGTCGAGGCGCAGCGCCGGGATCATGGCCGGGGAGAAGCCCGGCATGGTGGCCGCGCGGAACCCGAGACGCCGGGCCAGGTTCTTGAGCGGGGCGGTGGCCGAGTACTCGGTGGGCGCCACCACCAGCCGGTGCCGCGCCAGGATCTCTTCGAGCGCCTGCGCGGGCTGCCCGGCGAGCTCGCGCCCGCTGGCGGGAAGACGATCCTTGCTCCATGGGAAGAGGCGCTCCGGCAGATCGGCGTTGTTCTGCCCCACCGCGGGGTAGAGGAAGAGGAACGGCTCCAGGCGCTCGGGGGAGCGGTTCTCGGCCAGCGACCGGACCCACTCGTGCGCGAGGGCACGGCGCACGCGCCAGGCGTCCCGGTCCCGCGCCGGCTCGGGCGGAACGTCGACCAGAAAGGCCACGCTGCCTTCCTCCGGCTTCGGGGCGAACACCCCGCGCAGCAGGCGCAGCAACTCGGCTCCGGAAAGTCGTTCGCTCATGGAACTGGTATGCCTCGCCGCGAGAAAAAACGCAAAGCGCCGTGTGCTCCCTAGAACCCCACCGCCACCCCCGCCTGGCCCAGCAGCGGGTAGAAGCGTGAAAGCGAGGTGTCGGGATCGGCGCCGAAGGCCGGCAGGTAGCCGATGGCGAACAGGTCGAGGGTGAAGTCGTTGAGCCGCAGCAGCCGCGCCCCGGCCCGCAGGTGGAAGGCCAGCCCGAGGTCGTTGCGGTGATCGAGCGTCTGGGGATCGCCGGGATCGGTGAGCCCATCGTAGCGCAGGTAGGCGAGCCCCAGGCCGGCGCCCAGGTAGAAGGTGGCGTCCGACAGGGCCGAGAACTCGAAGATCAGCCCCACGTCGCCGCCGGCGGCGAGGCGCAGGCGCATGGCGCGGCCCACCGGATCCCCCGCCATCCCGGCACAGTAGATGCGCGCGAACACCTGCCAGTGGCCGGAGCCGCGCGCGAACTCGATCGCGCCCCCGGAGGCGAAGGCCGCTCCCTCGCCGGAGCGGCCCACCACCTCGAACAGCGCCAGGCGGTAGCTGTTCTGGCCGCGGCGCAGGATGCTGTGCGCCGCCCGCTGGAAGGCGTTGTAGTGTGTGATGTCCTCGCTGAGGTACACCGGCTCGTTGCCCAGCACCAGCGAGATGGCCGTGCCCAGGCGCTCGGCGAGGTCTCTCGGATCCGAGACGCTGTAGCGCACCGGCACCTCCCGGCCGGCGCGCGCGGTGAGCACCAGGGCGCGGGCGACCTCGATCAGCTCCACCTCCAGCGTGGCCCGGCAGTCGGCCTCGACCAGAGTGTGGGTGGGGTGGCGCGCCACCTCGGCGCGCACCAGCTTCTCGAAGCTCTCCCGTTGCGCCGGCGGAGCCTCCACCGAGAGGCACAGCGGCACCTGGGCCGAGGCGGAGCGCGGGACCAGCGCGCCGAGCAGCGAGAGCAAGAGCGATGCCGTGCGCGCGGTTGATTCGAACGGGGTCATGGGTCTCCTCGTCGCCGCCCCCGGCTAGAACAGCACGCCCAGTTTCAGCCCCAGGCCGGGGAACCAGGTCTTGATGCGCGAGGCGTGCTCGTCCTCGGTCTCGATCACGTAGGCCGGGAGTTTGGCCTCCAGCTGCAGGTAGAACTGCACCGAGCTCGCGCGCATGAACTCCATCCCCAGCACCAGCTCGGCGTCGAGCCCGCCGGAAAAGAGCGTGTTGCGCTTGCCGCTGGCCCGCTCCGCGGCCGGGATGATGGCCGAGAACCACAGAAGCTCGAAGGTGGCCCCGCCGCCCATGTAGAACGAGCTCAGCCCGCGCGGGTTGAAGTAGCGCAGGAAGTTGAGCGTCAGGCCGACGTTGCCGCCGAAGTCGATGTGCCCGCCCAGGCTGTTTTCGGCGAGCCCGGTGCGGCTCTGGCCGAGCCCCAGCGCCGCCAGCGCCTCGACGCCCCAGCTCTCGAAGCGGCCGCGGTAGCCCAGGCCCAGCGTCATGGGGCTGAAGAAGCGCAGCGTCTCGGAGGTGTCGCCGTTCTGTCCGCCGGCGGTGTCGAACTGGCCGCTGCGCACGTCGGTGCCGACGCTCAGGCCGAAGTGGTGCTGGCCCTTGATGCGCTGGGCGGACTTCTTGGAGTCGGCGCGCAGGACGTTTTCGCGGTTGATGGTGGTGGAGATGGGCTGGTCGTAGAGCAGCGCCAGCGTGGCGCGCTCGGCGAACAGCGCCAGCTCGTCGGCGTGGAGCTGATCCACCCGCTCCTCACGCCGGGTGCCGCTGTAGCGGGCGAACACGGTCCAGCCGTCGAGGAGCGGGTAGAGCTCCACCCGCAAGGTCTCCTCGCAGCGATCGTCCACCGACTCGAACCCCGGCTCGTGGGTGACGAAGTGCTCGACCAGGCGCTTGAGGTACATCACCGGCGTCTGGCCGATGGGCAGAAGCCCCGGGGCCTGCTTGGCCGCCGGCGGCGCGGCATCGACGGAAGCGGGCTTCTTCGGCGCGCGCTTGGGCGGATCCCAGGGCTGCGAGGATTTCTTCTCGCCAGTCTCCGGACCCTGCGCCGGTGCGGCCGGCGCCTCCTCGGGCTTCGTCTGGGGAGCGGGCTTTTCTTCATTGTCCTTCGCGCTCTCGTCCTGGAGCACGATCTCCACGCACACGCGCTTGTCCGCCGCACGTGCCGGCAGCGCGGCCAGGATGCCCGCGGCCATCCACCATAGGCAGGTGTGTTTTCGCATGACCTCTCCTTTCTCGCGCAAAGCGAGATCCTCCCGGTCGTTTCGGTTGCCGTCGACCGTCGATGGCGAGCGCCCGCGACTTTGCCGAAGAGCAAACTTTGCAAGCGACATGCCAGCGTCACGCGGCTTCGGCGTGCGAAGTTTTTGCTCTGTACTTGGAGGAGGAGCGATTCAGCGATCGGCGCCACCTCGCTCCATGCCGAAACATGGCGCGATGCAGCAACGGTTGTGGCGCGGATTCACACCGGGCGCAGCGGATCAGCAATTCAAGTCGGAATGAGGCCGAGCAGAAAGACTCGTATTTGCGTCTGGCCGCGCTTGCTCTTCGGCATCGCGGCCAGACGTTTTTTGAGCGTCTGCCCGTCTGGCGGCGGGGCCTAGCGGCCCGCGGCGGACTGCTGGAGGATACGGCCGAGGACGTCGGCGTAGTTGAAGGAGAAGGCGGCGCGCTCGTCGAGGAAGTACTGGCGCAGCCGGCGCGCCACGATGATCTCGTCCGGGCTGAGCGCGACGTCCTGGACGCAGCCGAGGTACAGCGCCGCGTAGAACTGGGCCAGCGCCGCGGCGCGCGGCGGGCGGCGGTAGAGGTCGGCCAGCGTGGTCGGGTCCGAGAGCAGCGAATGCGCCGACGCCTCGACGTCCCCGATGCGATTGGCCGCCTCGGCCGCGCTGGCGCCGTACACCGCGAGGTACAGCACGGCCCGCTCGAGGCGCGGCAGCGGCAGGCGCTCGAGCACCAATAGATCCCGCCCGGCCTGGATGCCCCGCAACGGTTCCCCGCCGAAGTCCAGCCGCTCCTGGAGCGCGGCGGTCACCACCTCCCGGGCGGCCTTGGCGCTGGCGCCGCGCAGGCCGGCTTCGGAGAGCGTACGCGCGATCATGTCGTCGAGCAGGCGCTCGCCGAGGCGGATGGCTTCCTCCGTCTTGCCGGCGTCGTAGGCGGCCACGATCTCCCGCAGGCGCGGCTCGGAAAAGCCCGTGAAGCGGCACTCGGAGAGTTTTTTCGAAGGCGGAGTGATCTCCGGCGTCATGGCCACCGCCGGGCTGGCCTTTCGCCCCAACCGGCCGTAGAGGTCGTCGGGAAGCCGGAGGGCGGGGACCTTGACCTCCGCGCGCAGGCCCAGCACCCCGCCCAGCCAGCGGAAGTCGTTGGGGGCCTTCTCCACGTAGGCGTAGGCCAGGTCCACGCGCTTCTGGTAGGCCTGCTCGGTGATGCGGTAGCGCACCTTCTCCGGCAGGCGGCCGGAGAAGGTCTGCTCGCTCTGCAGCACCACGGTGCCCTCGACCTGCACCTCGTAGTTGCAGTCCTGCACCGCGCGGGCCGAGCGCACCAGCACCACCTTGACGCTGTCGGTGCACAGCGAGCAGAAGTCGATCATCAGGCTGCCCGGGGCGAGCAGTTGCACCGCCCGCTCGGCGGTGCGCTGATCGTTGCACTGGAGCTGGTCCGCCCCGGCCGGGTATGAGAAGAGAGCCGCCGCCAACAGCCCGCACGTCAGTGTCTGGGTCTTCATGGCGCAGGTGTAGCAGGTCTTCGTGCCGCTGGCAACGCCGCCGGTTTCGCTTGCGGCAGGATCGGGATTCGGCTACCGTCGGGAGGCTTTCGAAAGGAGACGACCATGGACCGGACCCTGGACTGCGTGCTGCTGCTGGCGCTGCCGGCCTCGGGCAAATCCGAGGTGCGCCGCTACCTCAAGAGCCTGCCGCCCGCTTCTTGCCGCAAGGACTTCCACCTGGGCGACACGGTGCAGCTCGACGACTTTCCCTACGTGCACCTCATGCGCCGGATCGACGACGAGCTGGCCGCCTTGAAGCAGGCGCGCGTGTTCTTCCAGGCGCCCGACAAACCCTTCGTGGACGGGCGCGACTGGGGCACCCTGATCGAGCTCGTCAACGAGGACTACTGGGACCTGGTGTGCCACAAGCGCATCCAGACAGCATCGGCCGGCTGGCTGCTGCTCGATCGCATCGAGCACGCGGCGGGGCTGGCCGGGTTGGCGCCGCGGCTCTCCCGGCTCGATGGAAAGACGCGAAAGACGCTGGCGCAGAAGCTGGAGGCGGAGGCCGCCGATCTCCTGCGCGAGAAGAACGACAACATCCCGGACTCGCTCGAGGGCCGCACCCTGGTGATGGAGTTCGCCCGCGGCGGGCCGGACAAGGCCTCCATGCCGCTACCGGCGCCGCTGGGGTACCGCTACTCGCTCTCGTTGCTTGACCCCGCCATCCTGGAGCGGGCCTCGATCCTGTACGTGTGGGTGACGCCCGAGGAGTCGCGCCGCAAGAACCACGAGCGCACCGATCCCAACGACCCGGGCTCCATCCTGCACCACGGCGTTCCGATCGAGGTCATGCTCAAGGACTACGGCTGTGACGACATGGACTGGCTGGAGCAGAACGCGCGCCGTCCGGGGACCGTCCCGGTGGAGGCGCGCGGTCGCCACTTCGACCTCCCGGTGGCGCGCTTCGACAACCGGGTGGATCGCACCTCGTTCGTGCGCGGCGATCCGAAGTCCTGGCCCGCCGACAAGGTGCGCTCGCTGCACGACGGCTTGAAGGACGCCCTCACCCGCCTGGCCCAGGCCTGGCGCTGACTCTCTTCGCAGCAACCCCGACGCCCAGGAAGGTTCCGCCCGGTACGGCAACCTATTGCGTTCCAACGTGCGACCGACCGCGCTAGCTCTTTCGGCTCCGCGGTCGGTCGCGCCGACACAGGTCTTGATGTTCCCACGATGATCGACGGCCCGTGTGCGCCCCGGCAATCACTTCGAGACGATCTCGATCTTTCGGGGCTTCGCCTCCTCCGCCTTGGGGAGGTTCAGCGTGAGAACGCCATTCTCGAGCTTGGCGGTGATCTTCGACTGATCGATGCGCTCGCCCAGGGTGAAGCGGCGGGAGAACCCGCCGACGTCGTACTCGCGGTACACCAGCCGGTGATGTTCGGGCAGCGGGTTCACGGTGGCGGTGAGCGTGAGCACGCTGTCCTGGACGTCGATGGAAAGGTTGTCCTTCGTCACCCCCGGCATGTCGGCGTACAAGGTGATGCTCTCGTTGTCCTCGACGATGTCCACATCGGGCATGAAGCTCACATTCTCCCGGGTGGGCTCGCCCGCGGACTTCTCGATGCTCTTCTTGGGGGTCACCTGAAGTTCTTTCTTCTCGCTCATGGTACACCTCCTCTCAGCTCGCCTTGACCTGGATGCGCCGCGCCTTGGCGGACTCGGCCCGCGGCAGGCGCACCTCGAGGATGCCGTTCTTCACCTCGGCCATCACCTTCGACGAATCCACCCGGTCGGAGAGGGTGAAGGCCCGACGGAACTCGCCCTCGGCCCGCTCCTGGCGATGGTAGCAGGCGTTCTCGGAGCACTCGGGGATGACCCGCTTCCCCTTGATGGTCAGGGTGTCGTTGACCACCGACACATCCAGATCCTTGGGATCGACACCAGGGACCTCGGCGCGCACGATGAAGCTCTCGCCGTCATCGTAGATGTTCATCGGTGGGTACACCGAGGGAGCGGTTCCTCCGAACAGCGAGGGCCGGTTCCAGGAAAGGAGCCGATCGAACTCGCGCTGCATGCGATCCAGCTCGCGGAACAACGAATTTTCTTCACCCAGCCAGCGAATGAGTGCCATGACTGCACCTCCTCTTCTTCGCGTTTTTTTCTGTTGCGGCCGGCCGGCCACGCAAAATAGATAATCACCCGCTCTCGGCTGTCAAGGCGAGCGTAGAAGCGCTTGCGTCCGGCGCCGCTTTGCCATAGCATCCCGCCCGGACCATCGCTCCCGCTTCGGCGGGACGGAGACGGAGGACACGATGAGAATTGCGCTCTGCTTGCTCCTGCTCCCGGCCCTGGCGGTGCTGCCGCTCTCGGCCGGCTGCAACAAGGCGCCGGAGGCCGCGGCCGCCGACGGCGCGGTCGCCCCGGCCAACGCCCCGTCCGGCCCGCCGCCGGCCATCGCCTGCGACGCGCCCAACTACGACTTCGGCACCGTCCCCGACGGCGAGACGGTCAAGCACACCTTCACGGTGAAGAACACCGGGCAGGGCGCGCTCAAGCTGCTGCGCGCCCAGGGTGGTTGAGGCTGCGCGGCGGCCGTGGTCACGACGGCCGACATTCCCCCGGGTGGGGAAGGCAAGATCGACGTGACGCTGAACACCAAGGGCCGGGTCGGCAAGCTGGAGAAGCTCATCGAGGTCTTCTCCAACGATCCCGAGAAACCGCGGCTCACGCTCAAGATCGGCGGGACGGTGGAGCGCTTCCTGGACTTCGATCCGCCGCGCCTGAGCCTGGGCAACTTCCTCAAAGGCACCACCCGCACCGAGACGGTGAAACTGGTGGCGAAGGAGCCGGACAAGGTGAAGCTCGGCGAGATCACCGTCTCCGACCCCAACTCGGTGAAGGCCGAGCTGGTGAAGGGCACCGGGCCGCTGCCGGACCTCAAGGTCACCCTGATGGCCGGCGACCGGGAACGCAGCTTCTCCGCCCGGGTCACGCTCCAGACGGGGCTCGAGAAGATGCCCACCATCGATCTGCTCATCTTCGGCGCGGTGACCGGGGACCTCGTGCTCGACAAGAAGTACGCCTACTTTCCCAACTATGACGAGAAGAACCCCCCGACCTTCGAGATCCGGGTGAGCAGCCTCGGCGGCAAGCCGTTCAAGGTCACCAAGGTCGAGGATCCGCAGGGTTTCGTCACCGGCAAGGCGGACAAGAAGGACAAGGACGTGGTGGTCCTCCTGACCCTCACCAAGGACGCGAACCCGCCCCAGGGCAAGGTCCTGATCCGTACCGATCGCAAGGACCAGGAGGTGCTGGAGGTGTCGTACAGCGCCCGCACCGGGGTCATTCATCCCCAGCCGATCGGCGGGCCGCAGAACCCCAACATGCCCCGCGTCATCGAGCCCATCGCGCCGGACATGAAGACCAATCGGCCGCTGCTGCATCCCATGCCGCTCAAGCCGGGCATCCAGCGCCCGCCCATCCGGGTCCAGCCGGGCCCGCCACCGCCGTCCGCTGTCCCGTCGAAGTAAGGCTCCGGCCGGGCTTTCGCGGAAGCAACCACCAAGCTTTTTGTGAGAGTGCGGATTTCGTGACCGCGTGGGGCGGAGCGAGGCGCCCGTCGTACGATCATATTGATTCTCTTCGCGAACGAAGCACGCATTTCAGCAGATGTTCCTGGGCGCGACCGACCGCGGGGCCCACGAAGCCAGCGCGGGCGGGCGCTAGCTTCCGAAGGCAGCGGGATGGAAGAGGCGGGGAGCATGGCGACAGGGTCCGATCTCCTGGGCGATCTGGATTGTCAGATGGCTGAATTTCGCGCACCCGGCGAGCCAGATTGCGGATAGTTTTTGTCCTGGAAGTCCGGATTTTTTCACGGGCGGCAAAAAAACAAACATCCTCTCTTTTCGTAAAAAGAAAAGCCTCTGATAGTTTGTTGATTTATATGGCTTTTATACGATGAGTGTACCAATGTACTACATTGGCATGGTAGTTGCTACAGTGTCATGGCGTCAGGGCGGAAGGCAATCCCGGGATGCCGGATGCCCTTTTACATACGACTGGAGGGCCATCATGATGAACGGCGAAGCGAAATTCGAGAACAACCGTCTGAGCGTGTATTCCATCATCGAACGAGAAGGCAAAGAAAAACCTCTGTGGCTTCGCATCGGGACCTGCTTTCCCAACCGCGACGGGTCGTTCAACGTGCTGCTGGACGCCCTTCCCAGGAATGGCAAGCTCCACATCCGAAAGAGCGATCGAGAGCCGGACCGTTCCCGGGACGGGTGATGGGTGAGATGAAACTCAAACAAAGGAGAATGATCATGAACCGTACGATTCTTTCCACGCTGGGTGCCTTGTTTTTCCTGTGCGCTGTCTTCGCTGCCGCCGATGCCCAGGCCGCCTCGGCCAAGGTCGCGTCGGGGGTGGTGAACGTCAACACCGCGAGCGCCGAGCAGCTCTGCCTGCTGCCGGGCATCGGTCAGAGCAAGGCGCGCGCCATCATCGAGCACCGCGCCAAGCAGCCTTTCACCCGCATCGAGGATCTGCAGAAGGTGAAGGGCATCGGGCCCAAGCTCGTCGAGAAGCTGCGGCCCGTGGTGGTGACCGAGGGCGAGACCACGGCCAAGGCCGCTCCCAGGAAGGGCCGCCGCAAGTAGCGCAATCGAGCTTCCTGCTCACGAGGCGGGGGATCCTTTGGGGTCCTCCGCCTTTTTCTTTTCTTGACAACGGGTTTTGGGGGATACATGCTGCAGTGGTTGAGCTGGCTTCTGTCCGGGCCTGTGCCGGACGGGGCCGGGTCGATGCACGGGGGTCGATCGATGAGCTCGATGGAACGGCGTATCTTCCGGCGATTCCGGGTGGAGCCCATTCTGTGTCAGGTGATCCCGCCCGAGCGGACCGTGTGCGTGTTGCGCGACGTGTCCCTGAATGGAGCGCTGTTCCTCAGCCCCAACCCGCCGCCGGTGGGCTCTATCCTGGACGTGCGCTTCCGCGAGCCGCCCTTGGAGGATTACAACCTCCAGGGGACCGTGGTGCGGCACGAGCAGAGCCGGTTCAAGGGATTCGGGGTGGTCTTCGACGGCCCGCACCCGAAGCTGCTGCGCGCGGTGTACCACACCGAGTATTGATAGAAGGATTCGTGCTTCGGTATCGGCCCCGGAAGACGAGCACAAGGCGCGTCACCAGGCGAGCCGGGACGCCTCCGAGAGTGTCAGGCACTGGTGGCTTTTCTTCATCTCGCTGATGAAGGCGGCGAACGCCGAGGCCTTCTTCTCCCAGGAAATTCGCAGGTCAAGTTGCGCTCGCGCGAGCGCCGGCTCGATTGCGTCCGTCTTGGCGTCCAAAAAATCGACGCCGTGGAGCTCCAGGTTGACGAATTTCTTCTTTCTCAGCGACCGGGCGAGCCAGGGCGCCGCGCGTTCGCCCAGCATGGCCAGCATCCCGCCTACAAGCGGCAGGTCCATCACGGTTCCTATCGGCAGCTCGACCAGGGGGGCGTCGCCACGCCGGGCGGGGCGCGCCGGGTCCGGCCGGTAGGGCATGCCGGGGGCCAGGGCCTCGCCGAGGTCCCCGAGCAGCGACAGACTCCGCCGGCCGCGGGCTAAAAGAGCGACGATGGCCGCGGCCTTCACCGCCCGGTAGCTCAAGCTGGGCAGGATGGATGAATCGTAAGGCACCCCGACCCGGATGGCTGCCGGCAGAACGCGTGGCCCCAGGTTGTACCCCGGCGCCCGGAAACCCAGGGGCGCGCGCGCGCCGGTGAGCCGCCGCAGCAGGCGATCACTGTTTTGGATCTCCTCGACGATCATTCGCTCGCTCATCGCCGATAGACGGTAGGGGTGCGAGAAGGTGTGGTTGGCGATCTCGAACCCCGCATCCGCCGCCGCCTTCACCGCGCGCCGGGCGGAGACGGCGCGCCGCCCGGCCACGCACTCTCCCACCACGAAGGCGGTGCCCGGCACGCCGAGAGCAGCGAGCGTATCGCAGAAGCGAGGCAGCGCGCGCTCGACCACCGGGTCGGGGCCTCCCCGCGCGGGCAACCCGAAGATCTCCCGGTAGCAGCGCAGCGGATCCAGGTCGATGGAGACGCAGAAGATCACGCGTCGCGGGCCCGGCGCGCGCGATCCTTCACGCGAAGCAGCCAGGCGAGCTGGCCGATCTGCCACAGGGCGCGGGGGACGCGGCTTACGAGGTTGATGGTGGGGCGGCGCTTCTCGCGCACGTCGAGCGGGATCTCGCGGATGCGCCGGCCGTTGCGCTCGGCGCGGATGACGAACTCGGAGGCGAAGAGGTTCTGCCCCAGCACGCACTCCAGCACCACCGGGAGCAGGGGCTTGCGCACGAAGGCCTTGAGGCCATGGGTGTCGGTGCCGCGAAAGCCCGCCGCCGCGCGCAGCAAGGTGTTGAACACCTGGGTGGCCAGGTGCCGCACCCAGGGCCGCTGGTCGCGGGCGCCGGCCAGGACCTTGGAGCCCACCACCAGCTCGGCCTGGTTCGAGCGAAGCAGCGAGAGCGCCTCCCGGTAAAAGCCGGTGTCGCACAGATCGATCTCGTCGCACACCACGTACTTGCCGCGGGCGAGCAGGATGCCCTCGCGCAGGGCCTGACCGTAATCCGGCTCGTCGCGGTGGAGGTAGCCGACCTGGGCGTGGCGGCGCTCGAGCTCCTTGGCGATCTCCAGCGTCGAATCGCGGCTGCCGTTCTCGCACAGGAGGATCTCGAAGGACTCGGCCACCTGCGGCAGACGCTCGAGCAGGCCGGCCACGGAGTCGGCCATGATGGCCGATTCGTTGTGCACCGGGATCACCACGCTGAGTTCGGGGCCGTCCGACATGGGGCGAAATCTAGCAGAAGTCGTGACGCTTTTCCAAAATTCGGTCTGCGCCGAAATACACACTCGAGGGCCCGGTGCGAATTCCTTTTCGCAGCCGGTTGACGTGCTGCGTAAAAACATTCTCTTTTTTGGGGGAATTGGAGAACATAAAAATTCTCGCTGGTATTTTTATTTTCTTTTTCAATCAATATGTTGTGGAAAATTATTTGCGTTTTTGCAATTATTGGCACGACACTTGCGGGAGTCCTGCTCGGAGGCGAGTATGAAAAGCCGAAGGCTATACGCCTTGCTTCCGAACCTGTTCACCGTCTCTAGCATCTTCTGCGGGTTCTACGCCATTCTCATGGCGACGAACGCCGCCGACCCCGAGCGGTTTCTCAAGGCCGCCGTCGCCATCATGTTCGCGGCCATCTTCGACACCATGGACGGTCGGGTGGCTCGCATGACCAAGACCGAGAGCGAGTTCGGCGTCCAGCTCGACTCGCTGGCCGACGTGATCTCCTTCGGCGCTGCGCCGGCCATGCTGGTGTACCAGTGGGGGCTTTCCGGGCTGGGGTTCTTCGGCCTGCTCGTCGCGTTCGGTTTCGCCGCTTGCGGCGCGCTGCGCCTCGCGCGCTTCAACGTGCAGTGCGCCAAGGGCAAGGGCTGCGCCGGGTTCTTCGTGGGGATGCCCATCCCGCTCGCCGCCCTCGGCATCGTATCGCTCGTGCTCCTCCATCGAAAACTCGCTGGCGGCATATCCTCGCACCAGCCGCTGGTGGCGCTCTTCGTGGCCGCGCTCTCCTGGCTCATGGTGAGCCGCGTGCCCTACCGTACCTTCAAGAAGGCCAAGGCCAGCGCCCGCACCTTCGTCATTCTGGGAGCGATCGCCGCCGCGGTCACCGTGGGCGGCGTGCTCTTCTCCTTCAGCCACGTGCTCTTCTTCGCCTGGGTGTTCTGGTCGGCCTACGGCATCGCCGAGGGCTCGGTCCGCCTCGTCCAGAAACGCCTCTCCCCGGCGCTCAACGCGCGAAAACGCCCCGAGGACGATCGCTAGTACCCCTCGGTTCCCCCCCCGACCCCCGCTTCTGTTGATTCATTACTCCTCGGTGCAGTGTGTCTGAGGCCATGAGGCTGAATGGGGGTGTTTCGGGTTCGTCTGCCGCGGTGTCCCTGGCGCGAGTGAATTCGCACGCATGGATTTTGCGGCCTCCGGCTTTGCTTTTTTTATCTGCTTTTGCCATGCTCGGCCCGGCCTACAACATTTCGCCCGGAGCCGGCTCCGGGCATCCAGGAGGAACCCATGGCGCGCGCGATCCGTTGGGGAGGCTGGCTGGCGACGTTCTTTCTGCTCTCGGGTTGCCAGAACTGCGGCAAGAAGGAGGAAGCGCCCAAGATCCCCGTCGCCGCCGTTGACGCCGGCGCGCCGGAGGAGATCGTTCGTGCGCTCGCGGTGGAGGATCTGCAACCTCTCATCCGGGAGGAGGGCGCCCAGGGCACCATCCCCGGAAAGGTGGTGGTGCGCTTCGCTCGATCGGTGATCAAGGAGGAGGATGTCCGCAAACCCGTGTCCGAGAAGACCGTCTTCACCGTCGGCGTGCCGGGCAAGCTGCGCTACTCCTCGGCGGACACGTTGGAGTTCGTTCCCGACAAGCCCTTCGCGCCCGACACCACCTACACCGCCGCGCTCTCGGCGGTGGACACCTGGTCGGGGCTGGTGAGCGCGCCCACTCCGAGCCCCTGGGTCCACGCCTTCCGCACCCCGCGCTTCGGCTTCGTGTCCGCCGCGCTGCGCTCGACGGACCCCAAGAAGGGCATCCTGACGGTAGAGATCGTCCTGTCGGCCCCCGCCGAGGCGAAACAGCTCGCCGAGTTCTCCTCCTTCCGGGTGAACGGCAAGCCGGTGGCCAAGGTGCTGGTCGACCGCCTGGAGGAGCAGAACCGCTTCACCGCCCGGCTGCTCAACGTCGCCTGGCAGCAGTCGCTGACGGTCGAGTTTTCGCTGCGCGCTGGGCTCCCCATGGCGGGGGACGAGAAGGTGCGGGCCGAGGCCGCCCGCGAGACCATCCAGATCTCCGGCGATCCCTGGCAGATCCTCTCGGCGGACCGGGGCGAGGCCCCGACCGGCCACTACCTGGACTTCGTGTGCGACGACTCGGGCGGCAAGCAGCCGAAGCGCTGGTACTGGGATCGCATGCGCCACCAGGACTACCAGATCTCGCGGCGCTGCCTGCCGCTGGAGGCCGACGCGCTGGAGAGCATCCGCTTCGAGCCCGCGGTGAAGTTCTCGCTGGCGCCCTCCGACGGCGGCTTCCGCCTGCTCGGCGACTTTCGGCGCGGCACCTACACCATCACCATCCCGGCCGGGCTGCGCACCCAGGACGGCGGCGTGCTGCCGAGCACCTACCGGGAGACCTTCACCTTCCCGGCACGGAGCCCCCAGCTGGCCTTCGCCGCCCAGGGCCGTTACCTGCCGCGCACGGCCGTGCGCAGCCTGGCCCTGCGCCACCTCAACGTCGATCAGGCGGCCCTCTCCGTGCGCCACGTCCCGAGCGAGAACCTCGTCTTCTGGATGAGCGACGACCAGAGCGACGCCGCCACCGAGCGCAACTCGAACCTCATCCTGGAGAAGAAGATCGCCCTGCGCGGACGCCCGGACGAGTTCGCCAACACCTTCCTGGACCTGGGGGAGCTTCTGCCGGCCGGGGGTAAGGGGGTGTTCCAGGTCGAGGTCCAGTCCGGGTCCGCCCGCTCGCGCGTGCGCGTGCTGCTCACCGACATGCACATCGTGGCCAAGCGCTCGGGCGAGCTGCCCGAGGAAGGTGGAAACCGGGCCGTGTGGGCCTGGACGTTGCACTCCGAGACGCTGGAGCCGGTCTCGGGAGTCGAGCTTCGGCTCATCCGCAAGAGCGGCCAGACGGTAGGGCGGTGTGTCACGGACGGGAGCGGCGGGTGCCGGCTCAAGGTGGAGCCGCCGGACGTGGACAAGTCCGAGCCGTTCGCCATCGTGGCCCAGAAGGGCTCCGACGTCACCTACCTCAAGTTCGCCGACGTGGAGGACTCGGTGGCCGAGGCCCGCGTGTCGGGCGAGCCGTTCGAGGGCGAGGCCGTGGTGCGCGCCGCCATCTACTCGGACCGCGGCGTGTACCGGCCGGGGGACACCGCGCACCTGGCCGCCGTGCTGCGCGACGAGCGCAACCTGGCCCCGGCCGCCGGCATGCCCGTCTTGCTGGAGCTGAAGGATCCCCGCGGCAAGACGGTGCGCCAGACGACCATCACCACCAACCCGGCCGGGATGATCGCCTGGGACGTGCGCTTCGACGCCTTCGCCGGCACCGGCCGCTACCTGGTGCAGGCGCAGGCGGCCAAGCGGCAGCTCGGCGAGTACGGCTTCCAGGTGGAGGAGTTCGTGCCCGAGCGCATGAAGGTCACCGCCAAGGGCGAGCGGCCGGCCTACCTGGCCCAAGAGGCGGTGGCGGTGGACATCGCGGCGCGCTACCTGTTCGGCGGCGTGCCCTCCGGGGCGCGGGTGGAGATGTCGTGCGACCTGGCGCCGGCCGCTTTCCGCCCCGGGGACGACGCCGCCTTCACCTACGGTGTGCTGTCGCTCGAGGAGAAGGCGCCGCGCCCGCTCTCGCTGGGTTCGGTGACCGGCAGCCTGGACGACAAGGGGGCCGCGCGCCTGTTGTGCCCCGCGCCGACCTCGCCGGTCGAGATCCCCGGCAGCCTGCGCCTCACCGCCCGGGTGGCGGTGTTCGAGGCGGGCTCCGGCCGGACCACCCAGGAGCAGGCGACGGTGCTGTGGCACCCCGAGCGCTACTACCTGGGCCTGAGCTCGGGGACGGCCACCGCCGAGGCGGGCCAGGCGGTGGCGGTGAACGGGGTGGTGGTGGACTGGAACGGCCAGCCGGTAAAGAGCGTGCCCGAGATCGAGCTGCAGTTCTTCCGCATGGAGGAGGAGTACGACTGGAGCTACTACGACGAGGAGGGCGGCGGCGGCTACCGGCGCTATCGCCGGCCGGTGATGGAGGGGCGCCAGAAGGTCAAGGTCGACGCCGGCCGCTTCAGCGTCAGTTTCACTCCCAGCCAGGACGCCTCGGCCTTCCTGGTGCGCGCCCGCGCCGGCAACGCCCGCACCGATCTCGAGATCGCCGGGCGCGGCGGCTACTACTGGTGGGAGGGCGGCGAGAGCCGGGTGGACCAGACGCCCCGGCCGGCCAAGGCCGCCTGGATCGACCTCAAGGGACCCGAGGCGTTCCGGGTGGGCGCGCCGGCGCAGGTGACCTTCAAGGCCCCCTACCGCGGAGTGGCCCTGCTCACCGTCGAGACCAACCAGGTGAAGAGCTCCCAGTGGAAGCGGGTGGAGGCCGGCGAGGGCGCCTTCGAGGTGAAACTCTCCGAGTTCTCGCCCAACGTGTACCTGGGCCTGCTGCTCATCAAGGATCCGCGCCTGGAGTCGAAGCAGGCCTTCCTGCCCGATCGCGCCTTCGGCATCAAGAGCTTCGCCGTGGCGCCGGAGGAGTTCACCCAGGAGATCCGGCTGGATGTCCCCAAGGAGATCCGCAGCCAGGCCAAGCTCGAATTGACGCTCAACCTGGGCCGCCCCGAGGAGGGCACCTTCGCCACGGTGGCAGTGGTGGACGAGGGAATCCTGTCGCTCACCAAGTTCGCCTCGCCCGACCCGCATAAGGTGATCTTCGCGGCGCGGGCCCTGGCGGTGCAGACCTTTGAGACGGTGGGCTGGACGCTGCTGTTGCCCCCCCTCTCACCTTCGTCGGCCACCGGTGGCGACGACGCCGAAGGCGGGGAGGCGGGCGCGCCGGGGCGGGTGCAGCCGGTGAAGCCGGTGGCCCTGTGGTCGGGCCTGGTGCCGGTGCCCGCCGATGGCAAGCTCAAGCTCTCCTTCGACGTGCCGCAGTACCGCGGCCAGCTGCGGGTCATGGCGGTGACCGCCTCGCCCAAGCGCATGGGGCGCGCCGACGCCAGGGTGCTGGTGCGCGACCCGTTGGTGCTCCAGGTCACCGTGCCGCGCTTCCTCTCCGAGGGAGACGAGTTCGAGATCCCGGTGTTCGTCACCAACCTGTCGGGCCAGAAACGCGACGTCAAGGTGCGGCTCACGGTCGAGGCCCTGCCCGTGCCCGGCCTGGTCGAGGAGAACCCCGGCGCGCCGGTGGAGGTGCGCGGCAAGACCGAGAAGTCGCTGTCGCTGGCCAACGAGGCCAACGGGGTGGCGGTGTTCGCGGCGCGGGCGCGGCGCTCGTTCGGCGCGGCGCGCTTTACCGTGCACGCCGAAGCGGGCGACATCTCGGTGCGCGCCGACCAGGAGGTGCCGCTGCTCCCGGCCGGGCCGCGCAGCCACCGGGTGCAGAAGATCGAGCTCGCCGGCGGCGAGGTCAATCTCCTGCCGTACCTCGCCGGCTGGGTGCCCATGAGCGAGCAGAGCACCTTCTGGGTCACCAGCAACATCTACGGCGAGGCCTTCGATCACCTGCGCTACCTGGTGCACTACCCGTACGGTTGCATCGAGCAGACCACCTCCAGCACCCGGCCGCTCTTGTTCCTGGCCGAGGTGCTGTCCGGCGTCGATCCCGAGATGTCGGCCTCGGGCAAGATCGAGGAGATGGCCCAGCGCGGCATCGACCGGGCGTTGTCCATGCAGACGCCCTCGGGCGGCTTCGCCTTCTGGCCCGGTGGGACCGAGGCGACCCACTGGGGCAGCGCCTACGCCACCCACATGCTGCTGGACGCGAAGAAGCTGGGCTTCTCCGTCGGCAAGGAGCGCCTGGACGACGCAGTGAAGTTCCTCGAGAATCTGCTTTCGAACCAGTACGAGAACCGCGCCACCTCCGTGCGTGGCCGCTACGGCTCCTACTGGGAATACGACCCGGACGCCGAGCCCTACCTGCAGTACGTGCTGGCCGTGGCCGGCAAGCCCCACAAGGCGCGCATGGAGAAATTGCTCGCCGAGACTCGCGCCGACGACAGCGAGGGCGCCTACCTGCTCAAGGCCGGCCTGTACCTGGCCGGCGATCGGCGCTACGAGCGCGATCTCAAGAACCCCACGCTCACGCCCATCCAGGAGAAGCGGCGCTACGGCTGGTCGTTCTACTCCGAGCGGCGGGCCCGGGGCCTCATGCTCAGCGTCTTCGGCGACCTGTTCGGGGCCGACCCCGCCGGGGAGCCGCTCGCCAACCTGGTGGCCGAGGGCCTGCGCGGCCGGCCCAGCTCCTGGTACACGACGCAAGAGCTGGTGTGGAGCATCACCGGGCTGGGCAAGCGCCTGCAGGGCGCGGCCAAGAAGCGCGAGCCGGCGCAGCTTATCGCCAACGGAAAGCCGGTGCGCGAGCAGCCGAAACCCGCCGGCAGCAAGAGCGCCGATCAGAGCTTCGCGCTGGCCCGGGCCTCGGAATACCGCGAGCTGATGCTCCGCCTCCCCGGCTCCCCGGAGGGCAAGCTGTACCTCATCCTGAGCAGCACCGGCGTGCTGGAGAAGCCGGACTTCCGCACCGGCGGCGAGGGGCTCCAGCTCTCCCGGCGCTACCTCTTGGCCGATGGCAGCGAGATCGACCTGTCCACCGGCGGCCCCTCCCTCGGTGATGTGGCCTACGTGGAGCTGTCGATCACCAACAAGACCGGGGAGACCATCACCAACATCGCGCTCACCGACCGTTTCCCGGCCGGGCTGGAGATCGAAAACCCGCGGCTCAACCGCGGCGGGGTGGTGGACTGGATCGACGCCGAGGCGCAGTGGAACCTCGACTACCTCGACATCCGCGACGACCGGCTGACCGCCTTCGGCAGCCTGGCCAAGGGCGAGAAGCGAACCCTGGTGTACGCGCTGCGCGCGGTGACCTCCGGGCGCTTCACCCTGCCCCCGGTGGAGGCCGAGGCCATGTACAACCCCCAGGTGTGGGCGCGCGAGGCCGGCGGCAAGATCACCGTGGCCGGCCCCTGGGAGGCCTTCCTCAACTGAGCGCCGGCGGGGCGTGAGCGCTATCTGGAATCGTGCACTCGTTTGCGAGAGCTGTCTCGCGTCGTTATCGACAGGTGAGACTGAAGTGAAGCATCCATCGAAGAGGGAGGGAATGCCTGCATTCCCTCCTTGTCGGTGATTTCAGCCGGAGCTCGGCCGCCGT
>CAZLNM010000071.1:0-27512 GCA_964561025.1 uncultured Myxococcales bacterium | reverse complement strand
CCTGGGACCTTGGGGGAGCTACAGGTTGAGGAAGCTCGCCCCGGCGGGAAGAGTCAGCTCACGCACCGCCACCTGAATGTCGCGCCCGTCCCAGGTGATGTCCTGGCGCTGCAAAGCGATCGGCCGGCCGCGCGCGGGCGAGCGCACGAAGAGCCGCAGCGACATCTCCGCCTTCTCGCCCGGGGAGAGCATGAGCCCGGTCAGCCCCACGGCGGCGCCGTCGATCGGCTGTCCGGCGGCCGCCTCGGCGGCGCCCTTCATCGTCCCCAGCCGCAGGTCCACCCCGGCGTCCTCCCAGGTGATCAGCACCAGCGTGCCGGTCCCGCGGAACAGCTTCAGCTCCTTCAGCCGGGTCTTCTGCCCCTCCGCCGCCCGCGCGGCCTCCGGCCCCGTCGCCGGCGCAGCGAGCAGGCGGGCCAGCCGGGCCGCCGAGAGCATACGCGCCCACAGGCGCGGATCCTGCGTTCCGGGCCGTCCGGCGCCCGCGGCCACCTGGCGCTCGAGGCGCAGCGCCTCGTCCACCCGTCCGGCGCCCGCCGCGGCCGAGGCCAGGCGCAGCCAGCCCAGGGCGTCCCCGGGGTTGTCCTCGGTCAAGGTGCGAAACTGCCGGTAGGCCGGATCGTACCAGCCGTGGGCCAGCAGGATGTCTCCCAACAACCGGCGGGCCTGCTGGTTCTGCGGATCGAACTCCACGATCTCGGAGTAGCTGCGCACCGCCTCCTCGACCCGTTCCTGGGAGGCCAGCACCGACCCCAGCTCGCGAGAGAGGAACGGCGTGGCCAGGCCCGCGTCCCGGATCCGGCGCAGCTGCAGCGCCGCCTCGTCCAGACGGCGGGTCTGCGCCAGGAGCTGGGCCAGGCGGATCAGCCCGTTGGGATCCTCTCCCGAGCGGGTCAGCACCTCGCGCAAGCGTTGCAGGCGTTTCTCGGGGTCGGCGAGCTTGGCAAGCTCTCCGTCCACCACCGCCCAGTTGACCTCGCCGCCGAACAGCGCCTTCTCCGCCACGGCCGTGATGCGGGGATCGAGGGTGCGGCGCAGGATGAGGCGGGCCAGGTGCCGCAGGGTCTCGGGATCGTCCCTGAAGAAGGCCAGCACCTCGCGGGCGCTGCCCTCGTCCTGCACGAACTGCTGCAAAAAGTACAGGAAGGTGGCCTCGCTGGCCCAGTCCGACAGCTCGCAGCTCTGGCGCGCGGAGATGTAGCGGCCCAGAAGCTCGGAGACGTTGCGGGCGGTGCGCAGGCGCTGTTGCCAGACGATCACGCGCTCCGAAAGCGGACGGCGGGCGATGTCCGAGCACGCCGAGAGCTCCTTGGCCAGGCGCGGATCCGGCGCCGCTTGCACCGGTGCCGGCGCTGAAGCCACGGCCGGTCCCGCGAGGCCTGCGCGGGGCGCGGGAGGCGGAGGCGCGGAGGCCGGTGCCGCCGCGATGGCATCGGTGCTGGGTGGGGCCATCTCGGCTTCCACCAGGCGGTCGTCCACGGGCGCGGATTTGATTCGCTCCGCGCGGACCGGCGCGCGCCGGACGGGAGGCGGCGCCGGCTCGGCCGGGACGGCCGGGGCCGCGGCGGTGGCCAGCGGCGACGGACGCACCTCGGGCCGCCGATCGGCCATGGCCAGGCGCAGGCCGCGCAGGGGGTACCAGCGCCGGCCGATGCCCATGGCGGCGTAGGCCGCCTCGGACTCCAGGGCCAGGATGCTGGTGAACGGGGTCATCAGGCCGTAGCCGATGCCCAGCTGCATCACCTTGCCCCGGATCTCCTCGGGATCGCGGGCCGAGCCCAGCAGGCGCCGGATGTACTCGGCCGCCCACAGGCGCGGCACGAAGGCCGCCACCACGCCCCGCTCCCAGACGGTGGGGTACTCCCGCGCGAAGGGCTGGCCCGCCAGCCGGCCGCGCACGCGGATGCGCTCGGGGAGGCGCGAGTGGGTGCGGGCCAGCAGCAGCACCTCGTCGCCGCACTTGACCTTGCCCCCGGAACTCTCGAACACCTCGTCCAGGCCCGCGCCGAGGTCCACGGAGAACTCGGTGATGGCCGGGGTCTTGAGCTGCGACACCAGGGCGAGCGCCTGACCGGCGACCTGGGACGGCTCGCCGACGTCGAAGGCCGCGCCGCCGCCGGCCGCGGCCAGGGCGGAGAGCAGCCGGCCGTTGGCGCGCGGACCGACCCCCACCGCGAAGAAGCGGGCTCGCGAGGTGGCCATGGCGCGCTCCAGCTGCTCGACCAGCCGCGCGCCGGACATCTGCCCCGAGGTGGGTTGGCCGTCGCCGATGTAGATCACCGCCGGCTGCTCGGCGGCGTACAGGCGGGAGAGCGCCGTGTCGAACATGGCCGACAGATCGGTGGCCCCGCCCTCGGGGTGCTCGGCCAGGCGTTTCAGCGCCGCCGAGATGTTCTCCTCGCTGGCCGGAGCGAGCCCTTCCGCGGGGAACAGCACCACCGGGCGCACGTCCAGCGCCATCAGCGCGAAGCGGTCTCCCTCGGAGAGCGAGCGCAAAATGGCCCGGGCGGTGGCGGCCTGCAGCGAGCGGGCGGCGTCGTCCCCGCCGGCCGAGGTGTCCACCACCAGCACCACCTCGCCGCGGGGTTGGGCGATCTTCGGCCAGTCCACGTCGGGCACGTAGCGCAAGAGGACGTAGTCCGCCGCGTCCTCGCCGGGAGAGAAGCGGAACAGCCGCAGCGGCGCGACCTTGCGGGTGAGGCGCGCCTCCAGCACGAAGTCGCTGCGGGGCAGGTAGCCGGAGCGGCGCAGCGTGACCCGGCGGCCGCCGTCCTCCACCCGCGCCTCGGCCAGGGTGGCGATGTCCATGGCGCGGCCGTCGTCGCCCAGGTCCACGCTGAGCGAGAACTCCCCGATGCGGGCCGGATCGGCCGACTGCATCGGGTACAGGTAGCGCAGCTCACCGCCGCCGTCGGGCAACACCTCCAGGTAGCGCAACACCACCCGGCGGCTGCCGCCGGCCGGCACCGGGAAGATGCGGGAGCGGTAGCTGCGCCCGTCGAGCCACTCCAGCAACGCGGGCGCGTGACCCGAGGACGCGGCCTGGGCATACCGGGCGGCGGCCTCGCGCCGCTCGATGAACTCGCCCTCGATCAGCGCTCCGTTCTGCTCCAGCGCGAAACCGGTCACGCTGGCCCCCGCCGGCAGGGTGAACCAGTACCAGCCCTCCAGGGGCCGCTCGGATGGGTTGAAGAAGGTCTGATCCACCTCGGTCTCGGCCAGCCCGGCGCGGATCACCACCCGCACCGCCTGGCGGGCGACCTCCAGCCGGGCCGCCGGAGTCCCCGGCGCCGCCTGCGGATCCACCCCGAAGATCTGCCCCGCCCCGGCGCCCGCGCCGACCAGGGGATGGTCGGCCAGCCCTCCGGTCCAGTCCTCCCAATACGCCACCGGCGTCACCTTGGGCGCGCCGTTGCCCGGGGCCTGGGCTTGCTCCCCGGCGTGCACGTCCACCCGGCCGCCCGGGGCGCTGACGGTGGCCAGGCCGCGGGCCACGTACACCTGGGCGCCGCCGGCCTGCGCCGAGACGGACAGCCCGGCGTCCGAGGCGAAGATGCGCGCCGCGCCGGCCTGGACGAGGAGCCCGCCGCGCTCGGCCGGAGGGGTGTCCAGCCAGGCCTCGCCCTGGTGCAGGGTCAGCGCGTCCGGCGACACGACGATCTCGCTCTTGTCGCGCAAAAAGACCGCCGAGCCGTCCGACAGGCGCACCAGGGCCCGGGCGCCCGGGCCGGTCCGGAGCCGCGTTCCCGGGGCCAGCGCCGCGCCGGAGATGGCGGGACGCGCCCCGCGGCCGCTGTCCACCCGGACCTCGCCGGCGGCCAGCTCCACCCGCGCGAGTAGCGAATCCGCCGCCTTCGGGGGCGGGGCCGCGAGGATCAAAGACAGCGTCACACAGCCGAGCATGGAGACCATGGCAAGCTCCTTTGCGATTCTTGGAACGGAACGAGCATACGCTACCGACGCGCCGCGGGCCAGATGGTTTTGGCGCGCGCCGATTGACAGGCTTGCGCGGTGTTGGATAGCCTGCGGCGTCCCAGCGCAAGGAGAGCCCATGCCCCGGATCACGCTGCGCCAGAAGCTGCGCTATCGGTTCGACAACTCCATGTCCAAGGGGACGGTGGCGTTGATCGGGTACCTGTTCCTGATCTCGCTCATCATGATCCTGGTCGTGGCCGCCATCGTGGTGGTATCCGGCATCGCCCCCGAGGAGGAGGGACGGCCCAAGGGTTTCGCCGAGGTGGCCTGGATGAGCCTGATGCGCACCCTGGACGCGGGCACCATGGGCGGCGACACCGGCAGTTGGTGGTTCCTCATCGCCATGTTCACGGTCACGCTGGGCGGCATCTTCATCGTGAGCACCCTCATCGGCGTGCTCACCTCGGGCATCGAGGCCAAGATGGAGGAGCTGCGCAAGGGCCGCTCGCTGGTGGTGGAGAAGGATCACACCGTGGTGCTGGGCTGGTCCCCGCAGGTCTTCACCATCGTCTCTGAGCTTGTCGCCGCCAACGAGAACCAGCGCCGCGGTTGCATCGCCATCCTGGCCGACAAGGACAAGGTGGAGATGGAGGACGAGATCCGCGCCAAGGTGCCCGACACCAAGAACACCCGGGTGGTGTGCCGCTGCGGCAGCCCGACGGATCTCACCGACCTCGAGATCGTCAACCCCCACCAGGCCAAGTCCATCATCATCCTTTCGCCCGAGGGGGAAAACCCCGACTCGAAGGTCATCAAGACCATCCTGGCCATCACCAACAACCCCCACCGCCGCCCCGAGCCCTACCACGTGGTGGCCGAGATCCGCTCCCTGGACAACGCTCCGCTGGCGCGCCTGGTCGGCAAGGGCGAGGCGCAGCTGGTGCTGGTCGAGGACCTGATCTCGCGCATCATGGTGCAGACCTGCCGCCAGGCCGGGCTGTCGCTGGTGTACACCGAGCTCCTCAACTTCGGCGGCGACGAGATCTACTTCCAGGAGGAACCCCGGCTGGTCGGTAAGACGCTGGGCGAGGCGCTGTTCATGTACGAGGACTCGTGCCTCATCGGCCTGTGTTTCGCCGACGGCCGCATCGCCCTCAACCCGCCGCTCACTACCCGCATCGCATCCGGCGACAAGATCATCGCCATCTCCGAGGACGACGACACGGTGGTGCCCTCGGGGAAGACCGACTTCGGCATCGACGAATCCGCCATCCGCGAGCCGCCGCCCCGGCAGAAACAGCCCGAGCGGACCTTGATCCTCGGCTGGAACCGCCGCGGCGTGGCCATGATCCGCGAGCTCGACAGCTACGTGGCCCCCGGCTCGCAGGTGACGGTGGTGGCCGAGCGCGCCGAGGTGCGCGAGGAGCTGCTCGAGAAGTGCAAGGGCCTCAAGAACCAGAAGCTCTCCTTCCTGCAAGGGGACACCACCGACCGCAAGATCCTGGAGGGCCTGCAGCCGACGGCCTTCAACCACGTCATCACCCTGAGCGCCTTCGACACCCTGGATCCGCAGGAGGCCGACTCGCGCACGCTGGTCACCTTGCTCTACCTGCGGGAGATCGGCGAGAAGGCCCATCACCCCTTCTCCATCACCAGCGAGATGCAGGACGTGCGCAACCGGGAGCTGGCGCTGGTGACCCGGGCCGATGACTTCATCGTGAGCGACTCCTTGGTGAGCCTGATGCTCACGCAGCTTTCCGAAAACAAGGAGCTGGAGCTCGTGTTCCAGGATCTGTTCGATCCCGAGGGCTCGGAGATCTACCTCAAGCCCGCGGCCGACTACGTCGAGCTCGGCCGGGAGGTGAACTTCTACACCGTGCTCGAGGCCGCCCGCCGGCGGAACGAGATCGCCATCGGCTACTCGGTGCGGGCCTGGGCCAACAACCCCGAGAAGGGCAACGGGGTCATCACCAACCCGGACAAGTCCGCGCGCTTTACGCTCACCGCCGAGGACCGCGTCATCGTGCTCTCCGAGTCCGACTGAGGGCTGTTTCGTACTCGCGAAGAACGCTATTCAGGGGCAGGCCCGGTGGCAGACCCTGACGCCGGCGGCGCAATCGACGGCGTCCGCGCAGGTGAAGTTGCAGTGCTGCACGTTCTGGCACTCGATGAGGCAGGCGGAGTCGTCCGCGCAATCCAGCTGGCAGAACTGGCACCCATCGCAGTGCAAGTCGCAGCGGGATCCGTCCTGGCAGCTCAATTGGCACTGGTGGGCCTGGCGGCACGAGACGTCGCATTCGCCACCGGCGCAGGTCAGGTTGCCGTCATGGTTGTTGGAGACCGAGAGCGAGCAACGCGATCCGGCGAGGCAACTCGCATCGCAGTCGTGGAGCCCATCGCAGGCCAGGGCGCAGGCGCAGCCGGAGAGGCAGGTGGGGCAGGTGGCGGGACAGTTCACCGCGCAGCACTGGTCGGGTTGGCAGGCCTCGCAGGCCACGGGGCTTGCACAGCCGGAACCGCCGTCGCTGCCGTCCCCGTCGCTCTCGATGTCGCTCTCGACGCCCCCGTCGTCGCCGGTCGCTTCGTCCCCACCGTCCAACCCGGCATCCTCGCCGCCGGAATCCTGTTGGCCATCCTCCGAGAGGTCGGCCGGAAACACACAGCGATTCGTGGCCGGGTCGCAGACGTAACCTGGAAGACAGCGGCCCTGTTCGTCGCAAGCCTTGCCCCAGGGGTCGAAGGTGCAGGCGAAGAGAAACATAAACGCTGGTAACGCGAAGGCGAGGCCGAATCGCAGGTTCGCAAGGATCACGCCAAAGATTCTATCAGAAGACTCCTTTCGTGGGCAGATTGCACGACGGGGCCGCAGGCATCTCGGCCTTGGCAGTTCGTGATTTCTGAGTGCTATAATTCGAGCGAGATCGCGATGTCCCGAAGGAGAGTTCGACATGCGGCAAGCAAATGTCGGCCAGGCCCGGTCGGTGGAGTTGCAGAACCGGTCCCGGCGGTACCGGCTCTGCCACCCAACGCTTTCGGTCATGACCGTCCTCGGTCTTCTCGTCGGCCTGTCTGCCCCCGCCTGCATGGTGCGGTACGGGGATTCGCGGCAGGGAGAAAGAAAGAGCATCCGGGCGCTCAAAGTCGGCGCGCCGGTGGCGGATTTCACGGCGAACGACATCAACGGAGAGATCGTCTGGCTCGGGAAATACGTGCGAACCGGGGAGGAGGAGCCCGAGCAACCCAAGGAAGTTCTGGTCAATTTCTTCGCCACCTGGTGCCCCTCATGTCGGCGCGAGCTGCCGCAGATCGCGGCGTATCAGCGGCGCAACCCGGGCGTGCAAGTGATGGTCGTCGCGGAGCCTTCAAAAGATCTGAAAGAGGTTGTCGCCAATCTGCTCGGGGATTCGAAAGGGCAGATCCCTGTCATCGAGGACCCCGACATGAAGATCGTCAAGATCTTCTTCGGGCCCGACCCTCATTTTGTCCTTCCGTACAGTTTCCTGATCTCCGCGGACGGAAAGATCGCCGCGCGAATCCATGGATTCTACGAGGAGGTGCCGCTCGAACAACAGCTCGCCGCCAGCAGGACACGGAATCCTAAATGAGAGGCGTTGCCCTCAACGCAATACAAGGATTTTGAGGACCGGCACCGTGGAAACCGGGGGGGGGAACCGGGGTGGGTGGCACCCCGAAAACCGGCACGGAAAACCTGCCGCAGATTTGCCGTAACTGCTTGATTATGCTTGCTTGTCTGCGCGGTTGCCGCGGGCGAACTTCTTGAGCTCGTCGGCGAGCTTGTTCACGCGGTTCCTGATCGAGGCGATGTCGGCGCTGGTGGCGATGCCGATGGCCGAGGCCGCCTTCTGGCCCATGCTGGCGCGCGCCTTGTCGAGCTTCTTGCGCAGAGGGTCGATCTTCTGGTTCACGGTCTTCTGGTACTCGGACATCTTGGCGTTCATCTTCTGGATGCGGGGATCGTTCTTCATCTTCATCATGGTGCTGTCCATGAGCGACATCATGCCCCGGGCCTGTCCCTCGAGCATGGTGAGGCGCTTCTGGATCTCGCCGATGGCATTGTTCAGGAATTTCGGCATCTTCTGGGTCATTTCGCGCTTCGTCATTTTCTTTCTCCTTGCTTGAACCCCTCAATCGGGATCCTGGTTGCCGGGGAAAATAACGCATCGCGTTATAGCCGTCAAGACTTTTTTATGCGGTGCGTCAAAAAACATTTTGCATCCCCCTCTAGCGCGCGCAGCCCAAAGTGGCTAATATGGGACAATGGTTGGCCGATTTTAGAGGAGGCTGGCATGAAAAAAATCCCGCTCTCGTTCCTGGCTCTCGCCATCGGTTTATCTCCCCTGTCTTTTGCCGAGGAAATGGCGTCACAATACAAGCCCAACATCGAGCGCAAGGTGTGCGAGAGCACCAGGCGCGCCGCCGATTTCTTGGTGATGGCGCAGATACCGTCGAAGGACGGGAGCGTGGGCTGGAACTGGGTGCTGGGGGATGGCTCGACACCGGACAACGTGGCGGGGCTCATCGCGCTCTCGCTCCTCGACGCCTACGCCGCCACCGGGGAGGAGAAGTACCTCGCCACCGCGCACCGCTACGCCGATGGCCTGGTCGAGCGCGCGGCCCGCTTCTCGACCGAGCGGCTTCCTTTCAAGGCCGATGTGGAACTCCTGGCCCGTCTCGGCGGGATGCCGCAGGGTGAACGCTACGCCAAAGCCGCCAGCGCGCTTTTCGCGGTGCTGCGCGCGCGCTCCCCCGATGGTCAGGCGGAGGTGCAGCGCATCCGGCTCGGGCGCGCCAGCGAACCGGCCCTGCTCGGCTTCGACGTGGCGCTGGCCATCCGCGCCGCCCAGGCGGTCGGCGAGCGCGCCTATGCCTACCAGCTTGCCGATTCGGTGCTGGCCGACCAGCAGCGCTGGTATCGCGCAAAGGAGAGCGCGCGTTTCTCGCAGGTTTCGGCCGGGGCCTTGAGCCTGGCGCTCGAACGCCTCGACGGCGGCCACTACCGCAAGGTCATCGATCGGCTGCGCGCCGACCTCTTGGCCACGCAGCAGCCGAACGGCGCCTTCAGCGAGAACGAGACCCAACCCAGTGCCTACGCCACCCTGAGCCTGTTGGCCGGCCTCACCGAGCGCGAGCGGCGCGCGGGCCTTGCGGGCCTGCGCTGGTTGAAATCCACCATGCTGCGCGCGGGCGGCTTCGCTCATTACAACGATTACATGCCGGAGCCCTTCGTGGGGCAGGTGGTCTCCGAGGTGAACGCCGAGGTGCTCTCTGCGCTTTCCCTGGCCTGCGCCACGGGCCAGGAGGCGGATTGAGGAGGGGTATGCATCTCTGGCAGGCAAGCCTGCTCTCGGCGGCCGTGCATGCGGGGATCCTGGCGCTCCCCGCGCGGGAGCCGCCCGCGCGCCAGGAGCGAAAGAAGCCCCGCGAGGTCCAGCTGGTAAAACTCCCGCCGCCCGAGGCGCCGGCGGCTCAGAAGGCCGTTGCCTCACCGTCGCACCGGCGCGGCACGACGGGCGAAGACCGCCCGGAGGCGCTTCGGGACGGCGCTGGCCCCCGGCACCGGCCGCCGGAGGCCCGCTCCGAACGGCCGCCTGCGACGGTTGCGAAATCGGCACCGCCGCCAGCGCATGCGCGCCCGGTGAAGGCCGTTCGCAAGCCGGAGAAGGCACAGCGGCACACCCCGCCGGCGACGCGGACCCGGGTCCTCTCCGACTCCAGCGGTGCCACCGTACTGGCCCGCCTCACCCGCATCGACCGCTCCGAGTCCCCGAAGGAAGCGCCGCCCGCGCCGCATCTCGAGGCGGGGCTGGATTTTACCCTGGGCCTCCCTGTCCCCTTGCGCGAGGCGGACCCGGGCGCCGTCCGGCCCGGGCGCCCCGGCGAAGGCGTCTTCGGCGTCGGCGGTGACGTCGGAACGGTGACGGTCACGGTGGGAGACGGCGGGGGAGACGTCTCGCCCCGGCTCTTGCTCATCCAGAAGCGCATCGACTCGGTGGTGGCCATGCTGCGCACGGCGCGCAAGGATTGCCCGGGAACGAAGGGGTTCGTGCGGATCGAGTTTCAGATCCAGAAGAACGGCTATCCGGCCTACAAGCGGCTGCGCGCCTCCTCCGGGGACCCCTGCCTGGAAGACAAGGCCGGGGCGGTCATCCACCTGGCCGAGCCCTACCCGTACGTTTCCGGCTGGGTGCCGGTGACCATGGACTTCAATTGAGCTTGCCGGCGTGGCGCACGTCGCGGCCGCGGAGCATGTAGATCACTTCCTCGGCCAGGTTGGTGGCGTGATCGGCGATGCGCTCCAAGTACTTGATCACCGACTGGACGTGGATGGCCGGCTCCAGCGCGGCCGGTTCGCGCCGCATGATGTCCAGGATCTCCGAGAAGACCTGGTCGTACAGCCGGTCCACCTCGTCGTCCTGGGCGATGACCTGCTCGGCCAGGCTCTCGTTGCCGTTCACGAAGGCGTCGGAGGCCTCGCGGATCATCTTCTGCACCCGATCGGCCATGAGCGGGATGTCTTGGTAGGGCTTGAGCTGCGAAAAGGCCATGAGATCGATGACCCGCTCGCAGATGTTCACCGCCAGGTCGCCGATGCGCTCGAGATCGGTCACCATCTTGAGCGCCAGGGTGATGAAGCGCAGGTCCGAGCCCATGGGCTGGCGCCGGGCGAGCAACGTCAGGCACATCTGGTCGCACTCCATCTCGTCGCGGTTGACCTGGTGATCCTTGTCGATGGTCTCGCGGGCGAGTGGCTCGTCCCGGCGCACCAGCGCCCGCACCGAGTTCGCGATCATCTCCTCCACCCGCCCGGTCATGAGGAGCAGCCGCTCGCGCAGCGCGGTGAGCTGGTTCTCGTACTCGCGATCCGTGTGTGTCTTTGAGTGGGGCATGGGTTCACCCTAGCCGAATTTGCCGGTAATGTAATCTTCGGTGCGCGGATCCCTGGGGGCGGTGAAGATCTGCTCGGTGGCGCCGTACTCGACCAGCTCGCCCATCAAGAAGAAGGCGGTGAAGTCGGCCACCCGCGCCGCCTGTTGCAGGTTGTGGGTGACGATGACGATGGTATAGCGGCCGCGCAGCTCCTGGATCAATCCTTCGATGCGGGCGGTGGCGATGGGATCGAGGGCGGAGCAGGGCTCGTCCATGAGCAGCACCCGCGGCTCGACCGCCAGCGCCCGGGCGATGCACAGGCGCTGCTGCTGCCCGCCGGAGAGCGCCGTGCCCGGCCGGTGGAGGATGTCCTTCACCTCGTCCCACAGGGCCGCGGCGCACAGCGCCCCCTGCACCCGCTCGGCGATGTCCTCGGTCGAGAGGCGGTAGTGGAGGCGGAGGCCGTAGGCCACGTTGTCGAAGATGCTCATGGGGAAGGGGGTGGGCTTCTGGAAGATCATGCCCACCTGCCGGCGCAGCTCGATGAGGTCGGTCCTGGGATCCAGCACGTTCTTGCCGTCGATGATCACCTCGCCGGTGGCGCGCTGCTCGCGATAGAGCTGGTAGATGCGGTTGTACACCCGGATGTGGGTGGACTTGCCGCAGCCGGAGGGCCCGATGATGGCGGTGACCTTGCCGGCCTCGATGTCCAGGTTGTTGTCCTTGAGGGCGCGGGTGGCGCCGTAATAGAAGTCCAGGTGCCGCACCTGGATGCTCGGCGGCGGGGCCGCGGGGCTCGTCTCGCAGGCTTCGGGGCGGGTGATGACGCGCACGGCGGAGGCCAGGTTCATGTCTTCTTCTCCCGGGACAGGATACGGGCGCCGAGGGTGAGCGCCAGCACCGAGGCCACGATGAGCAGCGAGCCTCCCCAGGCGGCGCGCTGCCAGTTCTCGTAGGGGGACATGGCGTAGTTGAAGATGGTTACGGTCAGGTTGGCGGTGGGCTCCGAGAGCTTGTCCGGCCAGTAGGGGCTGTTCAGCGCGGTAAAAAGCAACGGCGCGGTCTCGCCGGTCACCCGGGCCACCGCCAGCAGCACCCCGGTGACGAGCCCGCCGCGGGCGGCCCGGAACAGCACCGAGAGCGTCACCTTCCAGCGCGGCGAGCCCACCGCCAGCGCCGCCTCGCGCAGCGCGTTGGGGACCAGCAGCAGCATCTCCTCGGTGGTGCGCGAGACGATGGGGATCATGATCATGGCGAGCGCAAACACCGCGGCCCAGCCCGAGAAGTGCCCGCTGGTGACCACCAGCAGCCCGTAGGCGAACAGGCCCACCAGGATGGAGGGGACGCCCATCATGGCGCTCATCACGAAGCGCACCACGTCGCCGAAGCGCTTGCCGCGGCCGTACTCGGAGAGGTACACCCCGCCCAGCATGCCCACCGGGACGCCGAACAGCGCGGCGAGAGAGGTGATCATGAGCGTGCCCAGCATGGCGTTGGCCAGCCCGCCGCCCTCGACGCCCGGCGGCGCGGGGAGCTCGGTGAAGAACGCCGGGCTGAAGGCCGCGGCGCCACGGCGCACCACCTCGAACAGGATCCAGAAGAGCACGGCGATGCCGATGCCCGAGCCGAGAGAGGAGAGCACCTTGACGGCGAGGTCCAGCGCCTTGCGTAGGTGGGGGTTCTTCTTCTTCACAGGCCCGCCCCCATCTTGCGCTTGATGCGCCGCAGCCACAGGTGGGTGGCCACCTGGATGAGCAGCGTCATCACCAGCAGGGTGAGCCCCAGCGCGAACAGCGAGCTGCGGTACAGCGGCTCGGAGGCCTCGTTGAACTCGTTGGCCAGCGTCGAGGCGATGGTGTTGCCCGGGGCGAAGAGCGACCCCGACAGGCGGTGCTCGTTGCCGATCACGAAGGTGACCGCCATGGTCTCGCCCACCGCCCGCCCCAGCCCCAGGAAGATGGCACCCACCAGCCCCTGGATGCCGTAGCGCATGGTGACCCGGCGGGTGGCCTCCCAGGTGGTGGAGCCCATGCCGTGCGCCGCCTCCTTGACCACCGGCGGCACCATCTGGAACACGTCGCGCATCACCGACGAGGTGTACGGCAGCACCATGAAGGCCAGGATGATGCCGGCCGGCAGCATGCCGATGCCGATGGGAGGCCCGCTCACCAGGAAGCACTCCTCGCCCAGGAGCTCTTGCAGGAAGGGCTGGAGGTGTTCGGACAGCCAGGGGGCGAACACGAACAGCCCCCACATGCCGTAGATGATGCTGGGGATGGCCGCCAAGAGCTCGATGGCCAGGCCCACGGGCCGGGCGATGAAGGGCGGCGCCAGCTCGACCAGGAACAGGGCGATCACCAGGCTGAGCGGCACCGCGATCAGCAGGGCGATGAAGGTCGAGACCAGCGTGCCGAAGATGGAGGAGAGCGCGCCGAAGTCCTGCCGCACCGGATCCCAGGCCGCCGAGGACACGAACCCCAAGCCGAAGCGCGACAGCGCCTGGGCCGAGCCGGAGGCGATCTCGAAGAACAGCCCCGCCATCAAGAGCAGGGCCAGCGCGGCGCAGCCGACCGAGAGGGCGCCGAAGAGTCGATCTCCCAAGCGTCCTGCCGGCCGCGCCTGGCTCATCCGTGCTCCTCGGGGAAGATCAGTTGAACACCGGCGCGCCCGCGGCGCGGATGTCGGCGCGCCACATGCCGCGCACCAGCTCGGAGACAATCTTCGGCATGGGCACGTAGTCGAGCTTTTTCGCCGCCGCCTCGCCGTTCGCAAAACACCAGTCGAAGAACTTGAGCACCTCGCGGGCCTTGGCGGCGTTCGCCTGCTCGCGGTGCATCAGGATGAAGGAGGCGCCGGTGATGGGCCAGCTCTTCTCGCCCGGCTGGTCGGTGAGCACCACGTAGAAGCCAGGGGCGTTCTGCCAGTCGGCGCTGGCCGAGGCCTCCTGGAAGGCCTCCATGGTGGGGGCGACGATCTTCCCGGCGCGGTTCTTGAGCTTTACGGTGGCGAGCTTGTTCTGGACCGCGTAGGCGTACTCCACGTAGCCGATGCCGCCCTTCACCTTCTGCGTGTAGGCGGTGACGCCCTCGTTGCCCTTGCCGCCCATGCCCACCGGCCAGGCCACTTCCTTGTTGCAGCCGACCTTGGCGTGCCAGTCCGCCGACACCTTGTCCAGGTAGTTGGTGAACAGCCAGGTGGTGCCGGAGCCGTCGGCGCGGTGCACCACCGAGATGGGCAGCGCGGGGAGCTTCTGCCCGGGGTTGAGGGCGGCGATGGCGGGGTCGTTCCACTTCTTCACCTTGCCCAGGAAGATGTCGGCGAGCGTGGCCCCGTCGAGCTGGAGCTGGTTGGCGCCGATGCCGGGCAGGTTCACCACCACCACCACCCCGCCCATGATCATGGGGAACTGCACCAGGCCGGCCTGGTCGAGCTCTTCTTTCTTGAGGGGGGCGTCCGAGGCCCCGAAGTCCACCGTCTTTTGCTTGATCTGCTGGATGCCGCCGCCGGAGCCGATGGACTGGTAGTTGAGCTGCACGCCCGTCTGCTTGTGGTAGTCGTCGGCCCAGCGGGCGTAGATGGGGTAGGGGAAGCTGGCGCCGGCGCCGTCGATGCGGACCGGGTCGGCGGCGATCGCGCTGCCCCCGCCAAGCCAGCCACCGGCGATCGTCAGGCACAGGATCAGGGCAACTTTCGTCGAGAGCTTGGTTTTCATGGAAACCCTCCAGGGAGGCGCTCCGGGAACGGAACCGAGGATCGGCTCGAAACCCGGTGTCATGGTGCCTCCGGTTTGTGACATTTCGGTGAAGTGAGAGTGAAAAAACCGCAACTACAGGGAGAAGACGAGGTGGGTGAGCACCCGGTAGTCCACCCGGTCGTCGCCGGTGCTCTTGCCCGCGAGCGCCCCCTGGTTGATGAGCGCCCCGCCCAGGATCTGCCACTTGAGGTTGTGTTTTTCAAAGTACCAAGAAAGTCCAGCCGATACCTCCTGGGCGCTCTTCTGATCCTTGGGCGAAGCCAGCGAGTAGCGCACCACCGGCTGGAACTGCTTGGCGATCAGGTAGCCCGCCTGGAGGTAGAACCCCGCGGCCGCGTACTTCTGGTCGAAGAACCCGGTGTCCGCGCCGGCCTCGGGCGCCTTCTGGGCGGTGGCGGCGAAGACGGCGCCGGAGAACGACAGGCCCTCGAACTTCATCATGAAGTCCACGCCGGCCCGCACGCCGGACTTGTTGTCGTCGTCGTAGTCGAAGTCGGCGAGCAGGTTGGCGGCGAGCGAGAGGCGGAAGCCGCCGCCCTCCAGATCGGCCTCGCTGTAGCCGTCGATGCCGCCCAGGTTGAGGCCGGCGCGGGCCACCAGCGCGGGGTGGAACTTCTTGGGGACGTTGGAAAACGATCCGCTGCCGACGCTCACCGCCCCGGTGTCGGGATCGAGGGTGCCGTTCCCCGAGAACCAGGGTTTGTCGCCGGGGTACTTGTTCTGGTAGTCGCCGTTGAACACCCCCACGGCGTACTCGAACGGCGGGGACTTGGTGTAGTTGTTGTGGATGGCCAGGCCGAGGTCGTAGCCCTCGCCGAAATATCCATTGACGAACGAGCGCTCGACCATCTCGTTCCTGCCGGAGGACAGGATGAACTGCCGGGCGAAGGGGCGCTTCCACATGCCCGCGCGCAGGTGCAGGGTCTTAGGAACGAAGGCGTAGTCGGCGTAGGCGTCGAGGAGTTTCACGAACCCCTTGCCGAACTCCGCCTCGAACATGTACTCGAGCGCCGGGGTGAAGGCCTTGCCGCCCATGGTGAGCCGCGCCACCGAGGCCGAGAAGTTCATCTCCTGTGAGCGATCCTCGCCCGCGCCCTCGTCCTTGGAGGCGAAGGCGTACAGCGCGTGCACGCGCAGCTTGAGCTTGAGCTCGAACTTCCCGTCCGCGGAGCGGAGGAAGAGCCCCTTGTCGTAGCCGGCGGTGGGAAGCAAATCCGGCGCCTTCTCGCTCAGCGCCGGATCGCTGGCGCCGCCCTCCGGTTTCGCCTCGTCGGCGCGCGCCGGCAGGACGACCAGCGAAAGAACCCACAGCAGCGCCGAGACCCACAACGTCGCGTTCCTTCGAGTCATCATGGCTCCTCCTTAATGAAGGTTGTCTCTCTCGAGCCGCGGGCAAGATGCCTCCCGCGTGTGACGTTTCCGTTGCGATGAGCGGAATTTAGCGAAAACTCGAGCGTGGCCGGCTCAGGCGGCCTCCGCCCGCGGCAAGCGCACCCAGAAACGCGAGCCGCGGGGCTCGACGGGCTCCATCCCCACACTTCCCCCCATGGCCTCGGCCAGGCGTTTCACGATGGCCAGGCCCAACCCCGTGCCCCCCAGCGCCCGCGAGCGGCCCGGGTCCACCCGGTAGAAACGCTCGAAGATCCGGTCCCGGTGCTCGGGGGCGATGCCGGGCCCGTCGTCCTCGACCTCCAGGCGGACGAAGTCGCCCTCCGGCCGCGCGCTCAGCCGGATGCGGCCGCCCTCGGGGGTGTACTGGATGGCGTTGTCGAGCAGGTTTTGCAGGATCTGCTCCAGGGCGCGCTCGTCGGCCCCCACCGGAAGCTCGGGCGGGATCTCGCACGACAGGGTCTGGCTCTTTCGCTGCGCCGCCGCGCGCAAGAGGTCCGCGATCCGCTGCCCGACCGCCTGGCAACGGATCGTCCGCCGATCGAGATGGAGCGCGCCGGACTCGATGCGCGACAGATCGAGCAGATCGGCGATCAGCCGCGAGAGCCGCTCAGCGTTGTGCCGGATGGCCTCGACGAACGCTCGCGCCTGCCCGGCGTCCTCCAGGGCGCCGTCGAGCAGGGTCTCGGCGTTGGCCAGCACCACGCTCACCGGCGTGCGCAGCTCGTGCGAGGCGTTGGCCACGAAGTCCCGGCGCACCGTCTCGAGCCGGCGCAGCTCGGTGACGTCGTGCAGCACCAGGACCATACCGCCGGCGTAGCGCAGCGAGCTCGCCCGGGCCAGGATGCGCCGCGGCCGTGAGGGGCCAAGGTCGAATTCGGCGCTGGCCTGTCCCTCCCGCCGCCCGCGCTCGACCAGCGCGCTGAGCGCCGGCGCGCGCGCCACCTCGAGCAGCAGCCGGCCGGCGGGGTTCTGGGCCACGCCCAGCATGGCGGCGGCGGCGGTGTTGATCAGGGTCACGGTCGAGTCGCGATCGATGGCCAGCACGCCTTCTTCCATGCTCTCGAGTAGAGACGCCAGGCGGTCCCGCTCGGAGGCCAGCTCGTGCAACCTGCCCTCGATGTCCTGGGAGAGGCGATTCAGCGAGTCGGCCAGCCCGCCGAACTCGTCGTGCGATTCGACGGCGATGCTGCGCCGCTCGCCCGCGGCCAGCTCGCGCGCCCGCGCCACCAGGCGGCGCAGGGTGCGGGACAAAAGGTGCGAGGCGAAGGCGGACATGAGCAACGCGAAGAGCAGCGCCGCCAGGCCGCCGGCGACGAGGTACAGGCGCAGGCGGCTCACCACCCGGTCCACCCGGTCCAGCGGCCGGCTCACCCGCACGAAACCCTTCGTGGAGGCGCTCTCGAACGGTACGGCCAGGTAGAGCATCTCCGTCCCGCGCGTCACACTGTAGCGGCGGGCGATGCCGCGGCCCGCGGCGGCCGCGGCTTCGATCTCGGGGCGATGGGAATGGTTCTCCAGCGTGGCCAGCTCGTCTGGCGCGACGGTGGAGTCCCCGAGCACCTCGCCGGACGCGGCGATGATGGTAAAGCGCACCTCGCCCTCCCCGGCCAGGCGGTCGGCCAGCCCGTCGGCGTCCGCGATTCCCTCCGCGCCCGCGGCCCGTTCCACGGCGGCCCGGGCGGCGGTGGCCAGCGCCGCCAGCTCCTCCTCGGCGTGCGATTGGTACCAGTCGCGGATCTCGGTTTCGATCAGGATGCCGCCGAGGAGCAGCGCGACCAGGATGATGGCCGCCGACACCCAGAAGAGCCGTCCCCGCGCCCCCAGGTTCACGCCGGCTCCTCTCCGGCGCGGAAGCGGTACCCCACCCCGCGCACCGTCTCGATGAGGGGCGCCGCCTCGCCGAGCTTCTCCCGCAGCCTCTTGATGTGGGTGTCCACCGTGCGGGTGTCGATCTCCGGGTTCATCTCCCAGACGTCGGAGAGCAGCATCTCCCGCGTCTGCACCCGCCCCCCGGCGAAGCAGCAGGGTGGTGAGCAGGCGAAACTCCATGGCGGTGAGCTGGACCTCCCGCTCCGAGACGAAGACCCGGTGCCCCGGCACGTCCACCCGCAGGTTGCCGGCCGAAAGCTCCTCGGCCGCGCCGCTCGCCGCCGCCTGCCGGCGGCGCAACACCGCCTGGATGCGCAGCAGAAGCTCGCGCATGCTGAAGGGTTTCACCACGTAGTCGTCGGCGCCCAGCTCGAAGCCCACCACCCGGTCCATCTCTTCTCCCTTGGCGGTGAGCATGATCACGGGCACGTCCTGCGTCGCCGGTTGGGCGCGCAAGGTGCGGCACACCTCGGTTCCTTGAATGTCCGGGAGCATGAGGTCGAGCAGGACCAGATCCGGCCGCGGCGTTTTGGCCGCCCGCTTGAGGGCCTCACGGCCGGTCTGGGCCAGGGCGGTGGCGAACCCCTCCTTGCGCAGGCGGTAGTCGAGGGTGCGTGCGAGGTCGGGTTCGTCGTCCACGATCAGGATGAGCTTGGACATGTCAACTCCTGGCCGCGAACCATACCTTCTGAACCGTGAAGGAATGGTAGCCGGAGCGTGACAGGATGGCAAACTTCGGCCTAGCATTGCATCGGGAGGCCTGCATGGACACGATGGAGAAGGCGCGCGAGCTCCAGCGGCGGCACCCGGTGGTGGACACCCACAGCCACTTCTTGCTGAACGGCCACTACCTGGGCAAGGACTTCGGCAAGCGGCACCGGCCGCCCTGGCTGTGGAACCCGCTGCGCAACACCACCGATCTGCCCCGCTTGCAAGACGGCGGCATCGCCTGCGCCGCGGCCACCGTGTATGTCCCCATCCCGCCGCTGCGCCTGTCTGCCTACAGCGCCTGCCTGCGCATGCTCGACACCCTGGACCATCTGGTCGAGAAACACGCGCCGGAGGTGGTCAAGGTGGAGTCCGCGCAGACGATCCGGGCCGCGCATGCGGCGGGGCGGCTCGCCCTGCTCCCGGCGGTCGAAGGCGGTCACGTGCTGGGGAAACGCCTGGAGCGCCTGGAGACGCTGCGCCGGCGGGGCGTGCGCCTGCTCACCCTCACCCACTTCATCGCCAACCGTATCTGCGACGCCGCCTGGGGCCCCGCCGTCCACGGAGGCCTCAGTTCGTTCGGGCGTGAGGTGATCGCGGCCTGCCAGCGCCTGGGGATCGTGGTGGATCTCACCCACGCCTCGGAGGCCGCCTTCTTCGCCGCGCTGGAGCGCCTCGAGCTGCCGCCGCTGGTCACCCACACCGGCCTGCGCCTGCCGGGGATGGGCAAGCGCCAGCTCTCGCAAGATCAGGTACAGGCCCTGGCCCAGAAGGGCGGCGCCATCGGGGTGATCTTCTGGCCGTGGTACCTCAAGCCGCGCAGCGTGTTCGGCCGGCTCGAGCTGGTGGCCGACGCCTACGCCAGGCTCGCGGAGATGGTGGGCACCGAGCACCTGGTGGTCGGCTCCGACATGGACGGCTGGACCTGGATGCCGCGGGGGTTCCGGGACGCGGCGGATTTTCCACGGCTGGTCGCCCTGCTCCTCGAGCGCGGGTTCTCCGAGGAGGATCTCGCGCGCATCCTGGGCGGCAACGCCCTGCGCATCCTTTCGCGCTGGGAGCGCTAGGGCGGGGGGCGGCGGTCAGAGCGTGATTTTCGCGCGAACGCGCTGGCTCTGGCGGCCCGCGTTCGCGCGAGAGGCCATTCGATGTTGATTTTCATCGAAGCCGGAAAGAATGCATGATTGGATTGAGACCTTCGCCGCAACCCGGCAGCAGATCCGCCCGCGCTCACTTCTTGGCCGGGGCCAGGCGCTCGCGCTGGGCGTCGGTGTTCAGGTTGAGGTAGCCGGCGATGTTCAGCAGCACCTCGGCGTTGGCCCGGCCGCCGACGCCGTTCTGTAGCAGCCGGTCCAAGAGCCGCGGCAGCGCGTCGGCCAGCAGGTCCTGTAGCCCCGCCTCGTCCACGTCGAGCTGGGCCGCGCGGGCGCTCTGGAGCAGCCGGATGAAGCGCTCGCCCTCCTCGGGCTGCGGGTGCGCGATCAGCGACTTGAGCAGCTCCCGCAGCCGCCCGCCCATGCGTGTGCTGGCGAAGCGCTTGTCCGGCGGCGCGCCCAGCGAGGTGAGCAGGGCGGCCATCTCCACCGCGGCGTCCAGCTCCTCCCCGCCGATGGCCCGCTCCACCGCCCGGTCGAAACGCCGCCCGCCGGCGTAGGAGGCGAGCAGGCGAAGCTCGCGGGGGAGCTGCACCCCGAACACCGACAGGGTGCGGATCAGGCCCTCGTGGCGCGAGAAGGCCTGCTCGTACAGGTCCGAAAGCTCGCTGAGCAGCGGTTGCAGCCGGGCCTCGATGACCCGGTCGCGCAGCTCGAGATCCATCTCGTGCAGCCCGAAGCCGAAGGCGAAGTTGGTGCGCTCCAGGCGGCAGGCCTCGCCGAAGCCGTCCCGTTCCACCTCCGAGAGCAGGCGGCCGAGATCGGGCGGCGCGTCCTGGGGGTGGTAGGGCCGCACGAAGGCCCGCAGGCGCAGCGCCCCGGCCACGATCAGCACCGTGTCGAACGTCCCGCTGCCGCCGGTGAGCCGGCTGGTCACGGTGAGCCGGCAGGAGCGCGCCTGCATCTCGCCGCGTTGCTCGCTACCGCTCTCGTGCACCTGGATCCGGTAGCGGTACACCGTGCGCACCGCGGGCAGCGGCGCGATGAGCCCCTCGAACATGTGGTGGGCGGCGATCTTCTCGCGCGACAGCATCTGGGGCCGGACGCGCCGCTCCAGGATGTCCAGGCCGGTGCCCTCGCTGCCGATGTTGCTGCGGGCGGTGGAGAGCTCCCTGCGGAAGGCCTCGCCCATGGGCCGCTCGGTCACCCGCTCGGCGAGCTGCAGGGCGCGCAGGGCGTAGCGCAGGTTGGCGATGGTCTCGATGCCCGAGATGTCGGAGAAGAACCAGCCGCAGGAGGTGTACATCAGCATGCCGTAGCGCTGCATGTGCATCAGGCGGAAGACCTGGGCCCGCTCCGCGTCGTTCAGGGCGCGCGTGGCGTGGAGCTTGAGGAAGCGGTCCGAAGCGCCCAGCGGCCGGTTCAGCACCACCGGCAGAAAATCGTCGCGGGCGCCCCACGGGTCCTTGAGCAGCCCGCGCGCTTCGGACTCGAACAGCGCGTCCAGCTCGTCCCGCAGCCGGTCCAGCGCCCGGCGCAGCGGAGCGCGCCAGGCCTGGTTCCAGCCCGCCGGCCCGCCGGTGGTGCAGCCGCAGTCTTCCTTCCAGCGGCCCACCCCGTGGGCGCAGCTCCAGGCCGTGCCCTCGCCGCCCTTCAGCTCCACCTCGTGATCGGGCGGGTGATCCGCGAGGAAGCGGCCGGGGTTGGTGAAGGAGATCCCGCGCGCCGGGGCTTCCCGGGTGGCGAGGTAGGCCAGGCACATGTCCCCGAAGGGCTCGTGGTGGCCGTAGCTCTCGCCGTCGGTGCAGCAGAATACCAGCCGGTCCGGCCCCGGCGGCGCCTCCTCGGCCGCCGCCTGGAGACGGTCGGCGAACAGCGAGGCGTTGCGCAGCAGGTGCTCGAAGGCCACCGCCCGGCTGAGCCCGGCGTGGTAGAAGAACACGCCGATGTCGCCGGCCGGGGTGCGGCACAGGTAGGGGCGGTGGGTGGGGATGTCGCCGCCGCTCACGTCTCGCCAGCGATCCCCGCCCAGGTCGCGCACGCGCGCCGCCTGGGAAGGCGCCAGCAGCACGAACTTCATCCCCGCCCGGGCGAGATCCGAGAGCACATCCAGGTTTGCGGCCGTCTCGGGCAGCCACATGGCCTCGGCCTCCCGGCCGAAGCGCGAGCGGAAGTCCGAGAGCCCCCACTGGATCTGGGTCCAGCGGTCCCGCGGCGTCGCCAGCGGCAGGATCATGTGGTTGTAGGCCTGGGCCATGGCGTTGCCGTGACCGCGTTCGGCGCGGCTTTGGGCGTCCGCCTCCACGATGCGGCGCAGCGTGTCGGGGTCGTGCTCCTCCAGGTAGGAGAGCAGGGTGGGCCCGAAGTTGAAGGACAGGTGGCGGTAGTTGTTGGCCAGCTCCAGCACCCGCCCGCGGGCGTCCAGCACCCGGCTGCGCGAGTTGGGCCGGTAGCACTCGGCGGTGATGCGCTCGTTCCAGTCGTGGAACGGCGCGGCCGAGTCCTGGCGCTCGATCACCCCGGTCCAGGGGTTCTCGCGCGGAGGCTGGTAGAAGTGGCCGTGGATGATGACCTGGAAGCGATGGAAGGGTCCAGACATGCGGCGCACTGTACCCAATGCGCCGGGCCGGGTAAAGGCTGAATTTTGGCTACATAAGATTTATAGCCATTGCTTGCGGAAATGACCGGATCTTACAAGAGGTCGTTTCATGTCCTTGAGTTTCCGGGCGAAGGTTCTGGCCTGTAAGTTGCGGTTTTTTACCCTATCCATGCGCCGCCAGTTTGTGTGAAAAATGAAACTAAAACTTGTGATTTGCACAATATGGTTTATGATTCCAGGCATGATAGTAAGGGACATTTCCGAGGAATTGCGCCGGGGTGCGATGGAATACCCGGTGGTCACGGTCATCGGTCCGAGACAGTCGGGAAAGACCACGCTGGTACGGATGACCTTTCCGCAAAAGCCGTATTTTTCGTTGGAAGACCCGGATGTGCGCCTGGCGGCCGAAGCCGATCCGCGGGGGTTTCTGGGGCAGATGGAAAATGGCGGCATACTGGACGAGATACAGCGGCTTCCTGTGCTCCTTTCCTACCTGCAGGGGATCGTCGACAGTACAAAGGAGCGCGGTCTTTTTATCCTTACCGGGAGCCACCAGCCCAAGCTTCATCAGGCCGTCAGCCAGTCGCTAGCGGGACGCAGCGCCGTGCTCACCCTGTGGCCGTTTTCTCTGCACGAGCTTCGCGCCTACAGCAGGCCACATAATGCGTTTGATTTGGTAACCCGCGGCTTTTTCCCCCGCCTCCATGAAGAGCGTCTGGAGCCGCGCCGGTTCTTCAATTCCTATCTTCAGACCTACGTAGAGCGCGACGTGCGGGCGCTGGTTCAGCTGCGCAATCTTTCACAGTTCCAGAAGTTTCTTACCCTGCTGGCCGGCCGGGTGGGGCAAGTGATCAACCTGGCTTCACTGGGAAGCGATGTCGGCGTTTCCGGCACGACCATCAGAAGCTGGCTATCTGTCCTGGAGGCCTCTTTCGTGCTGTTCGAGCTGCCGCCGTTTTTCGAAAACATCCGAAAACGGGTGATTCGGTCGCCCAAGATTTATTTTGCCGATGTGGGCCTGGCGGCTTTTCTGCTCGGCATCCACAGCCCCGAGCAGGCGGCCCGGGATCCCTTGCGGGGCGGCCTGTACGAAAACCTGGTCATCGCCGAGGTGATCAAGGGGGCCTTGAACCGCGGCCTGCGCCCGGAAATCTTCTTCTACCGCGACTCTCACGGAAACGAGGTGGATTTGCTGATCCGCGAAAACGGAGTGCTGACTCCGGTGGAGATAAAATCTGCCGAAACTTTTTCGCCGGACATGCTGAAGGGAATAGAAAGCCTCGCCAGTGTCGGTCTTCGGAATCTGGCTTCCGGTTTTGTCCTCTACAACGGGAAACAATCCCTGTCGATTCATGGTGTGCGGGTGCTCAATCCACTGCTGCAGCAGGATCTCTGGAGCACACTCGTAGGCCGGGCTGGCGATTGAACAAGCATTCCAGGTAAGGAGCTTGGCCTGTCCCCGAGTCTGCTCTCGGAAGCCTGACTATTCGAGCCGAGATGGGCGCGTGGGGCGAGGCGGACGGATCTTCATCGAATTGATGCTTGCCCTCGCCGGCGCGGCCTGGCATTCTCACGGGCCGTGGGCGACAGCAAAGAGAATCCAGGCTGGCAGATCCCCCAGGACCTCCTGGCCACCGCGGTGAGCGATCTCGCCCGCCCCGGCGAGGAGCCTTGCGCCGACGCGGGCGGGACCATCCCCGTCGAGCAGACCGGCCGCTACACCATCCGCGGGCTGAAGGGCATGGGAGGGCAGGCGCGGGTGCTGGTGGCCGTCGACTCCCGCCTGGGACGGGAGGTGGCCCTCAAGGAGATGCTCCCCGTCGAAGAGTCCGAGAAGGGCGGACCAGCCAAGTCCACCCTCGGCCTGCGCCTGTCGCGTTTCTTGCGCGAGGCGCGGCTCACCGGTGCGCTCGAGCACCCCAACATCGTGCCGGTGCACGAGGTGGGCCGGCGGCAGGACGGGACCTTCTTCTACACCATGCGCCTGGTCCACGGCCAGACGCTGGCCGTGAAACTGGCCCGCTGCAAGAACCTCTCGGAGCGCCTGGAGCTGCTCGGCCCATTCTGGGACATCTGCAACGCCATGGCCTTCTCGCACCGGCGCGGCGTCGTGCACCGCGATCTCAAGCCCGAGAACGTGATGGTGGGGGAGTTCGGCGAGACGGTGGTGCTGGACTGGGGCATCGCCAAGGTGAAGGGCCAGACGGACGCGCGCGCCGCCGATCTGGAGCGGGTGCTCCAGGCGCTCGGCGACACCGGCGCGCAGGAGCAGACCGCGGCCGGGGTGGCGGTGGGGACCCCGGTGGCCATGAGCCCGGAGCAGGCGCGCGGCCGGGTGGAGGAGATCGACGAGCGCTCGGACGTGTGGGCGCTGGGGGTGATGCTCTACGAGATCTTGACCGGCAGAAAGCCCTTCGAGGGCGCGAATGCCCGCGAGACGCTCAAGAAGATCGTGGGCGAGGAGCTCGCGCCGGTGCGCGCGCGCTGCCGCGAGGCCCCGGCGGAGCTGGCGGCCATCGCCGAGAAGGCCCTGCAAAAGGATCCGGCCCTGCGCTACCCCGACGCCGCCTCCATGGCCGAGGACGTGAAGGCCTTCATGACCGGCGGGCGGGTGCGGGCGCACGCCTACAGCTCCTGGGACCTCTTGCGCCGCTTCATCGCCCGCAACCGGGCGGCGGTGGCGGCGGCCGGCGTCGCCCTGCTGGCCGTGGTCGCGGCGCTGGTGTTCATTTTCTTCGCCTACCGGGACGAATCGCGCGCGCGGGAGCGCGAACATCTGGAGCGGCTGCGGGCGCACTATCATCTGGCCCAGGCCTTCACCCAGCAGGCCTCGCGCCTGGCGGACGAGAAGAAGCTGCTGTCGGCCCGCGTCTTCGCCGCCGCCGCGCTGCGCGAGAACCCGGTCAACCCCAAGGGCCGGGTCTTCGACGCGCGCTTCGAAGAGAGCGTCCCGGACAGCAACCGCACCGCGGTCGAGGCCCTCTCGCTCGTCTACCGCACCGATCACCGGCAGGTGTCCGGCCTGCTGCAAACCATCCTGCTCGGCGAGTCCGCCACCTCGGTTGCTTTCTCCCCGGACAGCCGGCGCCTGCTCACCGCCGATCTGGGCGGTGAGATCGGGGTGTACCCGGCGGCGGGAGGGGAGGCGGAGTTCCGCGTCAAGGCCCACGAGGGTCAGGTGGGCGCGGCGGTGTTCGCCCCGGGCGGGACGATCATCGGCTCGGCCGGGCGCGACGGGACCGTCAAGCTGTGGTCGCTCGGGCGCCGCGAGCCCTTGCGCGTGCTGCGCGCCGACGAGCGTTTCATGAGCCTGGCCTTCTCCCCGGACGGCCGCCGGGTCGCCGCGGGGGCCGAGAGTGGCCGCATCCGGGTCTTCGATCTCGACGCGGGCGGCGAGCTCTGGCAAGGCGCCCACGAGAACCAGGTCTGGGGGCTGGAGTTCTCCCCGGACGGAACCCTGCTGGCCAGCGGGAGCTGGGACAAGGCCGTGATCTTGTGGGACGCGCAAACCGGCGCGCGGCGCGCCACGCTCGCGGGCCACACCGACTCGGTGAATCGCATCGCCTTCGCGCCGGACGGGCGGCGCCTGGCCTCGGCCGCCTACGACAAGACGGTGCGGGTGTGGAGCGTCCCCGACGGAAAGCTGCTGGGCGTCCTCGAGGGCCACGCCGACGCGGTGCACCAGGCCGCCTGGTCCCGCGACGGCCGTCTGATCGCCACCGCCTCCATGGACGGCAGCGCCGGGTTGTGGGACGCGGTCGCCTTCAAGTTGATCTTCCGGCTGGACGTGAGCCGGCATTCGGTGTCCTGCGCGGCCCTGTCCCCCGACGGGACGGGTCTCGCCACGGGTGGGTTCGACCGGCAGGTGCGCTTGTGGGGCCTCTCCGGCGACGACGGCCTGCGGCGCCTGCGCCACCCGGAATGGGTGTACGGGATCGCCTTCTCCCGCGACGGGACACGGGTGGCCACCGCCAGCTGGGACCGGACCGCGCGGCTGTGGGAGTGGCCGTCGCTGCGCCTGCTTCGGACCTTCTCCGGCCATGCCGACGGCCTGTACTCGGTCGACATCTCTCCGGACGGGAAGCGGCTACTGACCGCCGGGTTCGACAAGACGGCGCGGCTGTGGGACGCGAGCAGCGGGCGAAAGATCCGGGTGTTCGACCGTCACAGCGACGCCTTGTACGCGGCCCGCTTCTCCCCGGACGGGAAGTTCATCGCCACCGCCGGCAAGGATCACGTCGTCCACCTGTGGGACGGGCAGAGCGGAGATCACCTGTTCTCGTTCGACGAGCCCACCCAGCCCATCCACCAGCTCTCGTTCTCGCCCGATAGCCAGCGGCTTGCCTGCGGTAGCCAGGACCGCAAGACGCGCATCTACGATCTTGCCCGGAAGAAACTCGTCGCCGAGCTCGAGGGCCACCAGGACTGGATCTCGGGCGTGGCCTTCTCTCCGGACGGGAAGCACCTGGCCACCGCGGGGAAGGACGCCCGCATCGTGCTGTGGGATGGGCCGAGCCTGCGGCCGCTGCGGACGCTCCTCGGCCACCGGCAGTGGATCAACCGGGTGTCCTTCTCGCCGGACGGACGCTACCTGACCTCGGCCGGCGACGACTCGTTGTGCTTCGTGTGGGAGGTCGAGAGCGGCCGGCCGCTCCTGGTGCTGCGCGCCGCCGGGGGCGTCACCGAGTCGGTCTTCAGCCCCGATGGAAAATGGCTGGCGGTCACCGACTACGACGCGGCCACCCTGTACCCGATCGACTTCTCCGCTCCTCCGGCCGACGCCGAGGAGCTGCTGAAGGACGCCGAGCGCCGGGCCGGCCTCGTCCTCGACGGCTTCGAGCTGGCTCCACCGCGCGCCTCTTCGTTCTGAATCATTTCAAGGCATCTGCATCTCTTCGCTCGCGCGGGCGGGCGCCATCTGGCGCTTGTGCCTTCCGGGATCGCATGGTATATGCTGCGCTCTGCGCGAGATCCCGCGCGGGGACTTGGCATGGACGAAGATCGAAAAGAACTGCTCGCCATCGCGCGGCTCGCCCGCGCGGCGCTGGCCTTCCAGGCCGACGCCGGCATCACCACCTTCGCCCGCGCCAAGGGCGGGCCGGCCGCGCCTCCCGCGCCCGGGGCGAAGGCCGCCGCGGTTCGTGCGGCCCCGCGCCCGCCGCCGCCCGCCCCGGAGAGAGATTCCGCGCCCGTGGGTCCGGCGGCCGCTGCCGTCCAGGCCACCTTGTTCGGCCCACCGCCCGCCGAACGTCCCGCTCCGCCGAGCCCGCCGGCCCCGGCCCGGGAAGACCTG
>CAZLNM010000070.1:0-27742 GCA_964561025.1 uncultured Myxococcales bacterium | reverse complement strand
TGGGCAACCTGTGGGAGGAGAAGCTGTTCAACGAGGATCGGGCCATCCCCCACTACCGCAAGGTGGTGGAGCTCAACCCCAACTACCTGCCGGCGCTGCAGGCGCTGGGCAAGCTGTTCTCGCGCAAGGGGCTGTGGAAAGAGCTGGTGGGGATGTACCAGATCGAGATCAACGAGAGCCCCGATCCCAAGACCAAGGCCATGCGCCTGTACAAGCTGGCGGAGGTGCTCGAGGAGCGCCTCGGCGACGACACCGGCGCCATGCAGGCGCTCGAGCAGTGCCTGGAGCTCAACCCCGGCTACCTGCCGGCGCTCAAGTCCCTGGGCCAGCTCTACACCCGCTACAACCGCTGGGAGTCGCTGATCCAGATGCACGAGAAGGAGATCCTGGTCACCGCCGATCGGGATCAGCAGGTGTTCTTGCTGGATCGCATCGCCAGCCTGTGGGAGGAGAAACTCAACAACGTGGACAAGGCGCTGGAGATCTACCAGCGCATCCTGGACCAGAACCCCAACTACCTGCCGGCCATCCGCAACCTGAGCAAGCTCTACATCAAGGCCGACCGCTGGGCCGACACCATCCGCGTCAACGAGATGGAGGCCCAGCTGGTCAACGACCAGAAGCAGGTCATCTCCCTGCTGCACCGCAACGGCGAGATCTACGAGGAGAAGCTCAACGACAAGGACCAGGCCATCGAGACCTATAAGAAGGTGCTGGCCCTGGCGCCCAACTACCTGCCCGCCTTGCAGAGCCTGGGGCGGCTGTACTTCATCAAGGGCCGCTGGGAGGACCTGATCTCCATGTATCGCCAGGAGATCGAGGTCACCCAGAACGAGCTGCAGCAGATCACCCTGCTGTACAAGATCGGGGAGCTGTACGAGGAGAAGCTGGTGCAGGAGGACAAGGCCATCGTGGCCTACCAGGAGGTGCTGCGCATCCAGCCCGGCAACTTCCCGGCGCTCAAGGCCCTCATCCGCATCTTCACCAACAAGCGCGACTGGGAGAACCTGCTGGAGTGCCTGGAGAAGGAAGCCGCGGCCCTGGAGGACGCCCAGCAGAAGGCGATGTCTCTGCTGCGCACCGCCGAGATCTGGGAGGCGCACCTCAACCACCCCGACAAGGCGATCGACACGCTGCAGCGCATCTTGCAGCTCTGCCCCGATCACCCGGCGGCGCTGCGTTCGCTGGTGCGGCTGTACACCCAGGGCGGCAACTGGCGCGAGCTCTTGTCGGTCCACGAGCGCGAGCTCGCCGCCGCCGCGCTGGAGAGCCAGAAGGCCGAGCTCTTGTGGCAGATGGCGGACATCCACGCCCACCGGCTCAACGACCTGGCCAAGGCCGCCGAGTGCTACGAGAAGATCCTGCTGATCCGCCCCGGCCACCTGCCCTCGCTGGAGGCGCTGGAGCGCATCTACCTCACCCTGCGCAACATCCCGGCGCTGGTGCGGGTGTACGAGGCCTGGACCGCCCGGGTGAGCGATCCCCGCTGGCAGGTGTCGCTGCACATGCTCCTGGCCGACCTCAAGGAGAACCGGCTGCAGCCGCCGCAGCAGACCGGCGAGCACCACCTCAAGGTGGTGGCCCTCGACCCGAACCACCCAGACGCCATCCGCGCCCTGGATCTTCTGTACCACAAGTTCGGCACCTGGAACGGCCTGCGCCTGCTGTACGAGCGGGAGCTCAAGTCGGCGAAGACCGCCGAGGAGCAGCTGGACCTGTGCCTGCGCGTGGGCGACCTGGCCGAGTGGCGCCTCCAGGATCCGCAGCTGGCGCAGCACTACTACCAGGAGGCCCTGCGCATCCGGCCCGACTACCTGCCGGCCATCAAGGCGCTGAAGAGGGTCCACGCCCTGCGCGGGAACCTGCAGGAGATGATCGGGCTGCTCGGCCGCGAGGGCCAGGTGACCCGCGATCCGCGCCAGGCCATCGCCACCCTGCTGCAGGCGGGCCAAATCTACCGGGACCGCTTCAACGATCCGCAGCGGGCTTGCGAGTGTTTCTTCAAGGTGCTGGAGCGGGAGCCGCGTGAGGTGCAGGCCTTCCAGGCCCTGGAGGCGTTGCTGGTCGGCCAGAGCGACTTCGAGCGCCTGGCGGTGCTCTACCAGAACCGCCTGCCGGTGACCGACGACGGCCGGGTGCAGGCCGAGCTGCTGCTCAAGCTCGGTGGCCTGTACGTCGAGCACCTCTCGCGCCCGCAGGACGCCGCCGAGGCTTATCGCCGGGTGCTCCAGCTCAACCCCAACCACGTCCCGGCGCTGACCTCGCTGGCGGGCCTGTGCATCACCCTGGAGGACTGGGACAACGCCGTCCAGCTCCTCTCCCGGCTCATCGAGCTGGGCGGAGACAACCGCCTGCTGGCCTGGGCGCACTCCCAGCTGGGCGTCATCTTCCAGGAGAAGAAACCCGAGCTGGATCGGGCGGTGGCCGCCTTCCGCAAGGTGCTGGAGCTCGAGCCGGGCGATATCGGCAGTCTGCAGCGCCTCAAGATGATCTTCATCGCCCGGCAGCAATGGAGCGAGGCCGCCGAGGTGCTACGGCGCATGGCCGAGGTCCTCCCCGGGCCCGCGGAGAAGGCGGCGGCGCTCTCGGAGCTCGCGCGCATCTATGAGACCGGGATCGGCAACCCCGACCAGGCGGTGGAGACCTACCGGGCGTTGCACGCCTTGCAGCCCCACGATGTCTCCGTGATCCAGAAGCTCGGGGAGTTGTACGAGCGCCTGGAGCGCTGGGGGGATCTCATCGACACCTACCAGGCCTTCATCCGCCTGCTGCCGCCGGAGCGGGCCCAGGAGGCGCTGGAGCTGCACCTGCGCATGGGGAAATTGCAGCAGGAGAAGTTCAACAACGCCGAGAAGGCCATCCTGGAGTACCGCCAGGTGGTGGAGCTCAACCCCCGGCACGCCGAGGCGCACCAGGCGCTGGCCTCTCTGTATGGCCGCTCCGGCCTGTACTATGCCAACGCGGTGGAGGAGCACCGGCGGCTGCTGGAGATCAACCCCTTCCGCATCGAGTCCTACCACGAGCTTCGCCGCATCTTCCAGGAGCAGCGGGCCTTCGACAAGGTCTTCTGCGTCTGCTCGGTGTTGCACTTCTTGCGGGCGGCCGATCCGGACGAGGAATTCTTCTACGCCGAGAACCGGGCCAAGGTGCCGGATCGCCCCGGCGAGTCCCTGCCGGCCGAGGAGTTCGAGCGGCTGCTGCTCCATCCGGCGGAGCGGGGCGTGGTGCGCGACATCCTGTCCATCGTTTCCTTCGAGCTTGCGAAGGTGTATCCGGCCAACCTGGAGCGGCATGGCGTGGGCAAGAGCAACCGCGCGCGCAAGGACGATCCGGTGCGCAACCTGATCGGCACTCTGGCCGCCACCCTGCCGTCGGCGATCGAGTACGAGCTATACATCTCCAACCAGCCGGTGTTCTCGGTGGCCCTGGAGAACACCGAGCCGGTGGCGCTGATCGTCGGCGAGGGCCTCATCAAGCGCACCAACGTCCACGAGCAGCGTTTCGCCCTGGGCCGGGCCCTGCAGCTTCTGCGGGCGGGGACGTTTTTGGCCTTCACCATCGGCGCCAAGGAGGTGGCCCGGCTGGTGGCCGCCGCCATCTATCCCTTCCAGCCGAGTTGCCCCCTGGTGACCTATCCCGGCGAGGGCATCGGGGAGCTCGCCAATCAGGTGCGCAAGGCCCTCTCGGGCAAGCGCCGCCGGGCGCTCGAGGCGCTGGCGCGCGATCAGGCGCCCGAGCTCATGCGCCTGCCGGACTACGAGGGCTACCTGCGCGCGGCCGAGCACACCGCCAACCGGGTGGGCCTGGTCTTGTCCAACGACCTGGCCCAGGCGATCATGCACCTCGAGCGCCTGGTGCCGGAGCTGCGCGACCTGCGCCTCAACACCACCGAGGAGATGGCGAACGCCCTGGGCCGGCACCCGGCGATCTGCGAGCTCTTGCGCTTCGCCGTGTCGGAGGAGTACTTCCGTACCCGCGCCCGCCTCAAGACCGCGCTGGTGTGAACGGGCGCCCGGGATGAGCCTCGCTTGAGCGCCGGGTCCGCTCCCACACCGATCTCCGGCCGGTGACTTATGCCATTTCCTCCGTCGTGCCAGGGGGTTCGTGGCCGGCAGGGGCGCCAAAGAATTGACATGTGGCGCCCGACGCTGGCGACGCCACCTTGCATGATCCCGGGTGGTGTGGCGTTCGTGCGACCGTTTGCGTAAAAATCATTCATCGCCGACACGGGGCGGGTCGGCGTCACCTTGGCGAGGCGGAGCTTTCAGAGAGAAATACCGGCCGCCCAAAGAAAAGCAAACTCGCAGCCCGGCCGCGTCCCCGCTCAGGCGTCGGCGGGCTTCGGCGCGCTCACCGGCGCGGCGGCCTTCTTGCGCGGGCGGACGGCCTTGCGGGCCTTCTTCGCCTTCTGGGCCTTCTGGGCCTTGCGGGCGGATTTCTTTCCGTGCAGCGCGGCGTAGCGCGCCTTCTGGTAGTGCTTCGAGCACAGGCCCTTGCTGCGCGACGGGTTCTTGCAGCCGCGGACCGAGCACTTCTTGGGTTTTCCACGGCGCCGTTTGGCCTTGCGGCCCTTGGCCGGGCCCGCCTTGGCCTTGCGTCCGGGCTTCTTCCTGGCGGCGGCCTTCTTTTGCGAAAGTTTTTTTCCGACGCGTTCGGCGACGGCCTTGGCGATCTGGGCGCCGAGGTAGGCCACCAGGCGGTCGAGGCTCTTCTGCAGGTTCGGGGGCTTGGGCATGGTCGCTCCTGTTCGAAGTTATACATACAAACAATGAGGCATCCTGTAACGAAAAAGCTATCGCGTCAAGTATTATGTTTGAATGAAATGATTTTATTTTGGATGTGCGAGCGCCGGACGCGCCCTGGCGATGAGCGCCGTCAGTTCGGCCGGGACTCGAGGTGGAGGCGGCTCAGTTGCTCGAAGATCTCCGCGCGGTTGCGGCGCACCACGTAGCGCCGGATGCGCTCGGCGTCACGGTGATGGATCTCCGTGAACACCACGGCGGTCTCGCACATCTTCTCGTCCGAGCGCTCGCGAATGATCCTGGCGCGCGCCTTGAGCGGGACCTCCTCGTCGGGGATCGAGAACTCGAGTTTCAAGTAGCCGGGGTAGAGCGGAGATTCGGACGAAGAGCGCAGAAAGCGCATGCCGCCCTCGCAGATGTCCTCGATCCGGGCCAGGCGCAGCCCGTCGCGAGCCTGGGCGTTCACCAGGACGTTGAGGGGAGCCCTGAGGAATTCGCGATTCTCGTTCGAGCCTTCCATCGATCTCCTCCTTTTTTACGCGGCGCCCTGCCGCCTACATATAGTATCTCATCCTACATGGTAATACGTCAAGAAATCTGCCACAAAAATTGAAATCTTGTTTATAAACAGTAAGTTATTCGGTGATGCCTGGAGCTGTGGCTACAATCGACGTTTTTTTGAACAGATGGTCAGCAGGGCTCCTGCGCCATGTCCGCCGGTCATCAGCTTGGCATTTTCTATCGAGGGTTGGATGGCCAAACGGGGGATGGTCGGGAGGATCTGGCTATCTGGTGGATGAGCGCATCCGCTGTTTCAAGGAGCGGTGAAGGCGTATCCCTCGCTGGCCTGCTGGCGCATGAGGCGACCCAGCCGCACCGGGTCGAAGATGTCGTAGTCGAAATCGCCGGCGAAGACCGCGGCGAACGGCGCCGCCCACACCTCATCACCAGGGGTAAAGGGGCTGCGCGCGGCCGGCGGGGCCAAGCTGGCCGCTCCGGGGGGCGCGTAGACTCGCCATAGCGGATCGAGCACCGCGTCCTCGGTCTCTCCCTGGCCCAGACGGTTCACCCGTGAAAACACGACGCCAACCAGGTGGTGTCCCGCCGGCCAGGTCGGAGCCATCTGAGACGGCAGAGCGGCCGTGGGGGCGAGGAGCCGGGAGAGCAGGGCGTAGGCGCGCAGGACCTCCGGTGGGAAGACGGTCGGATCGGTGACCGCGAACATGACCAGGGCCGAAAGCCCGGCGTCGAGCGAGGCGTCGAGCGCCGGCAGGGTCAGCAGCGGCGGGAGCGGAAGGCTCGCCGCGCCCAGGGCTGCCGTGCCGCGCGCGCTGAGGTACCCCGGGCTCTGGGTGTAGCTCCCGTCGGACAGTTGATTGAGGGAGCGCACCAGGACCTGGGCCGCCGACATCTGGGAGCCCGCCAGGGCCGGGTTCTGGGGATCGGGCAACAGGAACACCGGCGAAGCGTTTCGCGAGACGCTGGTGAAGTTGTAGTTGAAACCGATGAGCGCCCGCCCCCCCTCGGGCAAGAAGCCGCTGCCCGCGGGAAAATCCAGCGTGGTCACGGCGAGGCCGTACGGAATGCGGCACTCGGTGGTCGAGGGGTTTACCGGAAGATCGTGGAAGCGCCGCGGGTCGCACGGCACCGGCCCGTCGGTGCCCGGGCACAGCTCCTCGTAGCGGGCGCTGGCGGGGAGGTAGCGGCACAGACGCGGATCGTTCTGGGCCGCCATGGGGTCGAAGGGCCCGCTCGACAAGGTCACCGCCAGGGTGAAATCCGGGAGCAAGCGCACGCGGAACAGCGGCATCAGGCAGTAACGATCGTTTGGCGCGCCCGGGTCGGCCGGCAGACACTTCTTGCCCGAGGCGGGCCAGCCGCAGGCGGTGTCCGAGGTGCAGGCGTTGGCGGGCTTCAGGGCGGAAAGCTCCACCACCGGCTCGATCACCTCCTGCTGGCGGAAGGGCATGTCGATGCAGTCGCTCGCCTGGAGCGCGGCGAGCCGGGCGGAGATGTCGGTGTCGGCACCCGCGTTGACCGGGGCGGTGACCCGGCACACGCGCAGGGTGTTCATCTTGAAGCTGCCCAGCACCGCGCCCACGTCGTAGTTCACCTCCTCGCCGGCGGGGGTGTTGAGGAAGGCCATCAGGACCGGCAGCAGGTCGGACATGGCCACGTCGATGATGCCGAGCAGCAGGATGGCCTGCGCGTTCGGGGAGGCGGGCACCTCCACGGAGATGCCGTGCAGCGGCCGGTTGTCCTTGCAGCGGTAGTCGCTGTGGGTGTCCATCTCGCAGGTGAAGTTGACCGTGTCCGGGCACTCGGTGACCGACACGCAGATGTCTCCCCACACCGGGATGCCCAGGGTGGAGGAGATGCCGTTGAGAAACACATCGTCGGAGGCCAGGTTCCCTGGCAGAAGCCCGCTCGCGAGCAACGGCCGCGCGAAGAGCGAGGCCGCGTCGAGCTCGGCCAGGCTGGTGTCCGGGAGCACCGGGATCAGCACCGCGGCGCGGAACTGGCCGGAGACGGTGGGATCGGTGAGCGAGAAGAAGGGGAGCAGCGAGCGCGGGGTGCATTGCTTGTCGCCCTGGGCGGTGGCCAGACAGCGGTAGGCGGGGCGGCAGTCGGCGTCGCTCTGGCAGGCGCCGGCATAGCGTTCGGAGTGGGGGAGGGTGTCGAAGAGCGCCTGGGGGACCTTTCCTTTCATGCGTCCGGTGGGCCGGGCGGCCGCGCCGCTTCCGCTGAGGCGTAGCGGTAGTAAAAGATGGGAATTGCAGTGCGAGAGCACGGTGGTGGTCTCGAAGCGCGGGCGCTGGCCCGCGTCTCCGCTCACCGGAAGCGCCGGTACCCGCTCGTCGCTCCAGGCGGTGATGGCGCGCCGGGGCCCCGGCGCAAGACCGCTGAATGCGGCCACCCCGGCCCCATCGCAGTCGGCAGTGTGCGAATTCCCGGCGGCGTCGATCACCTCCACGTGCGCGCCACTCAAGGGTCTTCGATCGTGCGCGGATTGCACGGTGACCGAGAGTGTGGCCAGGCACTCGGGTTTCTCCAAAAGCTCCACCCGCACCCGGTCGGTGGCGCGGTCGCTACGGCCGTCCGCCCCGCCGTCGTCCTGGACCTCGAGATCGAACTCGTAGGTGCCGAACTCTTCGAGCGACACCTGGACTACGGCCGAGCCGGCGTCGGGCGAGAAAGACACGTTGGACCCGGCCGGTTGACTGGTCACGGACCAGTGGAACCCCTTCAGGGTCAGCTCCGGGCAGTCGGCGCCGGGGCGGCTGCCGCTCCCATCCAGGGTGACGGTCCGCGCCACGCCGGCGCTGGTGGAGAGCGATTGATCCTCGCCGGCCGCGGCCACCGGCGGCGTGCACAGTTTCTGGCTCACGCTCACCTGGACGGTGTCCCACTGGCTCATCTGCTTGGCCGGATCGGTGGCCTCGGGGTACTCGGCCCGGCAGCGGAAGGAATAATCCCCCGGCTCGGTCGGCACGAATGAGGCCTCGACCTCGTCTGCGCCCTCCAGGGTCACGGATGGTCCGGTGAGTTGTTCCCAGTGAAAGACCACGGCGGACAGCTCCGAGCGGCAGCGGGGCGTGTCCGGGGGAAGCCGGAACGAGCCCCGCAGCACGATCCGCTGCCCGGTCACTCCGCTGAGGTCTTCACCCGCCGAGGCCGAGGGCGGGCCGCACTCCTCGGCCGGCTTGTCCTTGGGACACCCGGAAACGACCAGAGCGAGCGCCGGAAAGAGGAGAGACATCCGGCGAAAAACGAAAGGCATAGGTTCCTCCGTCCGCATAAGCCGTCGGAATGCTTTTATTTTGAGGTGATTGACACCGGGTGTCAAGGTGGCATGATGGCCAGCGAGGTGTGCATGGGACTCACCATGGAACCGCGCCGGGTGCTGCGCGAAGTGCTGCTGGTCTGGCTGGCGGCCATCGGCGGCATCCTGGTGTTCAAGATCTTCTCCTTCGTGCCCTTCATCAAGGAGAACCTGTGGGGCATCGCCGGGATCATCTTTCTGTTCCTCCCGCTCGAGTGGCTCTACCGCAAGCGCGCCGACCCCGAGGCCTTCGGCATCTCCTGGAAGAAGCTCGGCCAGGGGGCGCTGTGGGCGCTCGCCTGGATGGCGCTGACCTTCCCCCTGTACATCCCGGCCTACCGGCTGTGGTTCGGCCGCAGCGAGTTCCACTTCGCGCTGCCTGTGGATTTCTGGAAGGAAGTGGTGGGTTTCGTGTTCCTGGTGGCCCTGCCCGAGGAGGTGTTCTACCGCGGCTACCTGCAGACCCGGCTGGACGCGGTGTTCCCGAAGAAGATCCGCGTCCTCGGCGCGGACGTCGGCTGGTCGCTTCTGGTGGCCTCGGCCTTCTTCGCCGTGGGCCACCTGGTCGAGCCGCGGCCGGACAAATTGGGGACGTTCTTTCCCGGGCTGGTGTTCGGCTGGCTGCGCGCGCGCACCGGCACCGTGGGAGGCGCGGTGATCTTTCACGCCGCCTGCAACATCTGGGCGGAGATCTTGAGGTACGGATACTTTGGCGTGCCCTGAAGACGCCCGCGGTCGCGAGCCATCGACGCATTATGCGCGGATCGCCTGGAGCGCGGCGATGGCGTTGCAGCTTACGTTGGTCGGGATCGGCGTCTTCGCGCTGTGGGAGATCGTTCGTCACGATCGGCTGTGGGAGGGCGACGGCCCGGTGCACTACACCGGCTTCTTCCTGGCGCGCAGCGAGGAGCGCGGGCGGCTCTACCAGAGCGCGTTGCAGCGCTCGGTCCAGACGCGCCTGCTCGAGATGTCGGCGCCCGGGGAGCGGCGGCAGTACCGCGATGGCTACCTGCCGTTCAACACCCCCCCTCATGTGGCCGTGCTGGGGTCTCCGTTGGGCGCCCTGCCGCTCGAGACCTTTTTGTGGTTTTGGATGCTGTTCCAGATGGCCTTGCTGGTTTGGCTGCTCTTCCAGTTGCTGGGCCTGACCCGGCACTGGACGTGGCCGGAGCGCGTGTTCTTGCTCGCGGCGGTCCTGGGCGCGGTGCCGGTGTTCCGCGCTGTCCAGTACGGTCAGTGGAGCCTGCTGTTGTCGGTGGCGCTGGTGGCCGCCTACCGTCACCTGCGCCGGGGCCAGGACCTGCGGGCCGGCGCCCTGTGGACGTTGTGCACCATCAAGCCGCAGCTTGCCCTGCTCACCGGACTGGGGGCGGCGGTGGCCCGGCCGCGTTTCCTGGCCGGCGCCCTGGCGGTGGCCGGGATCTGGCTCGGCGTGACCGTGGCCTGGCTGGGGCCGGGCGTGTTCTTGTCGTACTTCGAGATGCTAGGGCAGGGAATGACCGCGGAGGGCGAGTTCGGGTATTGGCCTCGACACATGGTCAACCTGCGCGGGTTGTTGGCGGGCGTGACCGGCGGCGGCGGCTCGAGCGGATTGATCGCCTTGTCGCTGCTAGGATACGCGGCGGCCGCGGTGGGCACCCTCCTCGTGGCCCGCCGCTGGGGACCGGCGGGCGGGGAGCGCTTCGACCTGGGGTTCGCGGTGGTGGCGCTCTTGGGCCTGTTCTTCTCCCCCCACCTCCAGGTTCACGACGCTACCTTGGCGGCGCTCCCCTGCCTGCTGCTCTACGATGGCCTGCGCCGCCGGCCTCGCGCCGCCTTCGCCTTCGCCGCCCTGATGACGGCCTCGCCGCTCGCTTTTTTGGCCGACGCGGCGTGGCCCCACAGCCCGCTGCGCCTTGCGCCTCTGTGGCTGGCGGGTGTGCTGGCCTGGGCCCTGTGGGAGTGGCGGCGGCGCCGGCCTACTCCGGAACCCCCAGCCGCAAATGTTGCGCCAGCGGCTCCAGATCGGGAGGATAGCCCGACGACAGGTGCAGGGGCTTGAGGGTCACGGGGTGGGGGAGCGACAGCCGGTAGGCGTGCAGGAACTGGCGGGCGAGGCCGAAGCGCTTTCGTAGCGCCTGGTTCAGCGCCTCGTCTCCGTAACGCGGGTCGCCCAGCAAGGGGTGGCCCGCCTGGAACAGGTGGCTGCGCAGCTGGTGGGTCCGTCCGGTGAGCAGGCGCAGCGCAAGCAGAGCCACCGGCACGCGCCGCCCCTCCAGCGTAAGTTCGCGGCGCAGCGCCACCCGGTACTCGGTGCGTCCCGGCTTGTCGGGCCGGCCGCGCCGGTTGTCCCCCACGAAGCCGGGCACGTCGCGGCGCTCCACCATCATGTCCCAGGCGCCCTGCTCCGGCTGGGGCACGCCGCGCACCAGGCCCAGGTAACTCTTGTGCACCTCGCCCCGGTGCAGCAGCCGGTTGAGCTGGCGCAGGGCCGGGCCGGTCTTTCCGACCAGGACCAGCCCCGAGGTGTCCCGATCCAGCCGGTGCGCCAGTGCCGGGCGGAAGGCCGCATCCTCCCGCACCTCGAGGTAGGCGTGCACCTGGTCGATGAGCGAGTCCTCCCGGTGACCGGCGCCCGGGTGCGCCGGCAAGAACGGTGGCTTCATCACCGCCAGCAGGTGCTCGTCCTCGAAGACCACCGAAAAATCCAATCGCGTCGGGCGCCGCCGCGGCCGATGGATGGCGCTGTCCTCGGAGAAGCGCGCCTGGTCCACGTGCAGGAGCAGGCGGTCGCCGGCGGCGAGGACGTTCTCGGCGCGGGCGCGCTTGCCGTTGAGGCGTACCTTGCGCGTGCGCAGCAGCTTGTAGATGTGCGAAAGCGGCATGCCGGGGAGCCGCCGCCGCAAGAACTTGTCGAGCCGCGAACCGGCGTCATCCGGGCCCACCAAGAGTTCGGGCATGGTCAGTTCTCCCCGGCGCCGCCGCCATCGAGCCGGCCGAGCTGGCGCAGCGCCTCGTATACCGCGATGCCGGCGGCGGTGGCCAGGTTCAGGCTGCGGCCGCCGGCCGGCATGGGCAAGCGCACCGCGCGCTCCTCTCGCCGGCCGACGGACAAGAACCGCTTCCCCAGGCCGTGGGCCTCCGGCCCCAGCACCAGGAAGTCTCCCTCGCGCACCCGCTGGGCAAAGAAGCTGCGCTCGGCGCGCGCGCTGAAGAACCAGAAACCCGCCTCGGGGTGCGCCCGCTCCAGCTCCTCGAAGGTGAGGTGGCAGGTGAAGCGGCAGCCCTGCCGGTAGTCCATGGCCGCCCGGCGCAGCTCCTTGTGATCCAGGGTGAACCCCAACGGCTCGATCAGGTACAGCGGCACGCCCGTGGCGGCGCACAGGCGCATCACGTTGCCGGTGTTGGCCGGGATCTCGGGCGTCACCAGTACGAGCCGCAGCGCCTGTCCGGTCAAGCGTTTGACTCCCTTTCGGGCCGGTTGCTATCATGCCCAGGGCCCGGAGAAAAGGACATTTCATGCGCCGCTTCCCCGCCGCATCGAGCCTGAGCCTGGCGGTCGCCGTCTTTGCCGCCAGCTCGGCACTTGCCCGCCAGCCGGCGCCGGCGGCGCCGCCCGCGCCCCCGATGCGCCGCGCGGCCATCTGGGAGCTCAGGGCGGTGGGGCTCACCCAGGATTCCTTGCGGGAGCTTGTCGAGGCCCTGCAGGGCGCCGGGCGTGGCCGGAACATCGAGCTTTTGTCCGCGGCCCAGGTGGCCAAGCTCCTCTCCGGCCGCAAGGTCCCCCCCGACTCGCCGCTGCCGCGCGTCATGGAGGCCCTGGAGGTCGACTACCTGCTCAACGGGACCGCGGCGGGGTTGGGGGACGAGATCTCGCTCGACCTGCGCGCGCTGGATCGGATGGGGGCGGAGGCCCAGCGAGCGGTGGTCAGCCTGCCCGCGCTCGCGGCCGAGCGGGTTCCCCTGCTGGACGAGCTCCTGGTCCGGCTGCTGATGCCACGGGAGTGGACCGGCGCGCTCGAGGTGGTGGTGTTCAGCCAGACACCGAGCCAGCGGATCCAGGGCGCCCAGGTCTGGCTGGATGGCGCCACGGTGGGCAGCACTCCGTTGCCGGGGCCGCTCGCGCGCCTTGTGCCGGGCAAGCACATCGTCATGATCACCAAGGAGGGGTTCCGCGACTTCTCCACCTTTGTCACCGTCACCTTCGGGAAGACCATGCGCCTGGAGGTGGATCTGGCCAACGCCACGGTGGTGGGGCAATTCAAGGAGGAGGCCCGGCCGGCGCCGGTGCCCGCGCCCCCGCCGCCGCCGCGGGTCGTGCGCCAGGAAGAACCCTCCTGGAGCCTGGGAAAGAAACTCTCCCTGTCCGGGGTCATCGCCGGGGCCCTGCTGCTGGGCTGCGGGGGAGTGCTGTGGTTGTGGTCCGAGGATGTGGAGCGGAAAATCGAGTACACCCGCTACGATGCCGGCGCGCCGGAGGCGTTGAACGACGACCTCGAACGCGGCCGCGCCCTGCACCGGGCGGGGCTGGGGCTTTTGATCGGTGGCGCCGCGCTCACGGCCGGCTCGCTGGTGCTGTTCTTGATCACGGGCGAAGAGCCGCCGGCCCAGGGAGTGACGGTGGCGCCGCGCGTGGGGCCGGGAGGCGCGGGGGTGATCCTGGAGGGCCGCTTCTGAGGCGGATTCGCTCCCTCACAACCCATCCAGCGGCGGCGGCGCCTCGGGGGAGAGTTCGCGCAGCCAGGGCGCGAGGTGGTGGCGTTGCAGCATGCGGCTGAAGGCGCTCTCCGGCCGCAGCATCTCGTACACCCGGGTGGGGCGCCAGCCCTCGAAACCGCGGAAGGTGATCTCGCCCGCCAGGCGGAAGACCCGTATCTCCTCGTCGCGGCCGCGAGGGGCGCCGAACACCAGGCGCAGGGGCTCTTCGGGCAGGTAGAAGCGCGCCCGGATCTCGGGGTGGAGCTCACCGGCGGGCACCTCGCGCGCGGCGAAGCGGTGGCTCAGGCGCGTCTGCTCCAGGTAGGCCCGCAGGGCGTCGGCGCTGAGCGCCTCGCCCAGGTTGTACAGGTCGTTGCCGCCCGCGCCGCTGGGCAGCACCCACACCCGAAAGGGGATCTCCGCGCCCTCTCGCCCGGGGGTGCGCCGGTGCTCCTCGATGCGGCGCTGAAGTTCGGCGCGCACCGATTCGTTGCGGGCCGTGCCGCGGGCCGCCTCGTTCAATCGCTCGCTGATGGCCACCCGCTGCAGGCCCCACACGTCGTCCTCGATGCGGATGACCTGGGAGGCGCCGCCGTAGGCGATGTACAGTCCGGCGTCCAGCCCGGCGCCGGCCAGCAGGTCCTCCTCGTGGGCGGCGCTCTCGCTAAGACCCTGCAGCTCGCGTTCGAGGAGCTGCAACGGCTCGCGGATGGCCTGGGCGCGCTCATTCAGCGCGTGCGTGGCCAGCGAGAGCAGCCGCTCGCGCTGGGCGGCCGGCGGCAAGCCCTTGAGCTCGACCAGCGTGGCCTGGTGGCGCTTGCGGAAGTTCTGGTGCGAGTCGCGCAGGCGCTCCACGGCGCGGGCGAGTTCCTCGCGGCGCTCCGGTTCCTTTTCCGCGGCCAGCTCCTGCTGCAGCCGTTGGTACTGCTCCAGCAAACTGGCGAACTGATCGCGGAAATCCTGCTGGACCCGCAGCACCAGCTCCTGCGGGGCCAGGGCGCTGCGTTTGGCGATCTCCGCCTCCAGCGCCGACATCTCTCGCTGGAGCCGGTTTCGCTCCATCTCCAGCATGTCCCGGCGTTCGCGGCCGCGCCCGGACACGTCGCCCTCGGCTTCCGCGCGCAGCGCGCCCAGGCGGCGCAGCTTGTCGCGGTAGGCGCGAAAGATGTCCTGGATGTCGCGGGTCAGCTCGACCAGGCACAGGATGTCCCCCGAGAAGGCCGCCGCGTCTCCCAGGAGGTTCACCAGGTCCAGGCTGCGCCCGCCCACCCGCAGCGCCGGATCGAGGTGGTAGCGCTTGGCCGCGTGCAGGATGGGCTCGTAGAACTCGCTTTTCAGGAAATCGGCCATCACCTGCTCTTTGACCCGGGCGGTGCGGCGCGTGTAGCCCTTGAGGTCGACGAACAGCTGCGCCTCCTGCTGGACCGGCCGCGGGCTGAGCAAGGGTTGCGGATCCAGCGAGAAGCGGTACAGGCGCCCTTCCTGGTACTCGCGGATGAGCTGGGCCACCGGCTGGTTGGAGCGCCGGTCCAAAAGGTGGCCGGCCACGCGGGCGATCTGGTTCTCGGCGAAGGCGTCGAGCTGGCGCAGCACGAAAGACTCCAGAAGCTCCTGCAACACCTCCGGCACCAGCAGCGGCAGATCGTCCAGGGCGCAGCCTTCGGCGAGCTGGCGTAGAAAGTCGAGCAGGGCCAAGCTGGCGGGCGCCGTCTCGGACGAGCGCTGCGGCTCGCCCCCGGGGCTCAGGCCGGCGATCAGGGTGGAGGCGTGGGACGGGCTCTCGATCAGCGAGAGCAGCGCGTTGCGGTCGCCCAGGGCCGCCCCCAGGAAGCGATCGACGTCCCGGGCGGGGTTCTCGGCGGCCATCAGGTGCGCCAGGGTCAGGCGCCGGAAGTGCTCGCGGGTGGCGGCGCGGCGCACCGGCGCCAGCGGCTCGGCGGTACACAGCGCCATCAGCCGTCCCACCAGCGTCTCCGGCTCGCGGCCCTGCTCCAGCAAGGAGAGGTAGTGGGGCTGCAGCGCCTGCTCGGTCTCGGCGTCGAGCTGGAAGGGGTTGATGCTGGCGAGATCGTTGCCGCGGATGGAGAAGAAGCCGCCCGGCCCCAGCGAGGCCAGCAGCACCGCCCGGTCCTGGCTCTCGGCGCCGACCTGCGGCAGCGGCGGAAGCGCGGCCAGGGCCTCGCCGCTGGCGCACAAGAGCAGCGCGTGCAACACCGTCCCCACCATGCGCTCCAGGCGCGCGTACGGCAGCGCCCGCAGGCTCACGGACTTGAGGCGTTCCTTGGACCCGATGAGCGCGCTGCGCAGCGCGAAGAAACACAAGAGGCCGATCCCCGAGGCGGACGGCTGGGTCACGGACAGCGCCAGGCAGCGCGACAGCAGGCCGCGGGTGGCGTGGAACAGGGCTCGCCCTCCGCCGTGTGGCGAGAGCCAGCTCTCGAGCAGTCCGGCGTCGAGGTCGGCGCTGCCCAGCAGCGCCTGCTCGATGAGCGCGCGCAGCGCCGGTTCCGAGGAGAGCGTCACCGGCCGGAAGCGGCGCGGCCACAGCACCACCCGCTTCTGCTCGTCGGGAAGCAGCGAACGGGCCCGCTCCCGCTCCAGGGCCGGGTCGTGACGCCGGGCCAGCAGATCCAGCAGGCCCGACAGGCCCGCCTCCAGCGCCTCGCGCACGTCGTCGGCGAAGGAGTAGGGCGCCACTCGCTCCAGGGCGCTCTCGCCGAGCAAAAGCGGCAAGCGCTCGAGGAAGTCGCTCCAGGGGGAGGGCGCCCGCGGCGGCAGGCGGTCCATCAGGTAGAACAGCTGGCCGAAGGCGGATAGACGGGGATGTCTGAGCTGGATACCCGGCATGTCAGCGTCCGGCGAAGACGAGCACGATCCACAGTCGCCCGCCCCCCCCGGCGATGCGGGAGATGCCGATGCCCACCCGGTTGATGTCCTCGGCTAAAATTTCCTTGGCCGAAAGCGCCGTCTTGGGCGAGCGGGTGGAGAAACTCTGCACCCGCGGGGCGTTCACCTCGATCGGCCCCTCCCGCAAATGTTCCAGAAGCTCCTCGCGCTCGGCCTCGGGGTCGGCGCGGCTCCCCCGGTCGCTGAGGCGGCGCGCGCTCTGAAGCGCCAGGCGCGAGAGCTCCGCGTCCAGCCCCAGGGCGAAACGCCCCGCCGCCCGCCGGCGCTCGTTGATCTGCTCGTGCAGCTTCTGGGCCAGGCGGGCGGTGTCCTCGGCGTCCGGCGGCTCGACGAAGATCTCGGTCACCGCCAGGATGTCCTCCTCGGGCCCGCGCTCCATGGCCACGCCGATGCCGACCTGGGTGATGGCCGGATCCAGCAGGTTCAGGCGGTGGCCGGGGCTCTCCATGAAACGATCGTGGGCCGCCTGGGGGCTGCGCGCCAGGGACACGCACTCCAGGGCGCGCACGAACGGGTGCTTGGCCGCGCGCAGGCGGTCGAACAGCGTGCCGCCGCCGGGGGTGCGGTGCACCGCGTGGCGATCGACGAGGAGCTGGTCGCTGTGCTCGGAGGCGACTTTCTCGAGGAGCGGCACCGGCTTCAGCGGCGGCAACGAGGCGCGCTCCCGGGCCGTGTTGAGCAGCTCGAGCAGCATGCGGGCCGCGTCCTCGGGGGTGGCGAAGCGCGCCGGGCCGGGGTACACCTTGACGGTGGGCAGCCGCGGGCGCTCCACCCCGACGTACAGCGGGAACAGCGCGGCCACCTCGAGGCCCTTCTGCCCCTGGACGGTGATCTCGAGCCGGTACACACCGCGGCCGTTGTCCAGCGGCACCTCGCCGTGCCAGGCCCCCTCCTCGTACTGCAGCGTGTCGGAGAGCACGTTGCCCTGCGGCGTGAGCAGCAGCCAGCGCGGGTGGTTGAAGCTGCGCAGCAGCCGGGCCCGCAGCGGCAGGCGGCTGCCGGCGGCGGGGCACATGGGCAGCGGATCCAGGAAAGCGGGCCGGCGGCCCAAAAGCAGCGTGACCAGGGTGCGTTTCTGATCGGGGGTGCGCCAGGCCCCCACCCCGAAGTGGGTGAAACCGCCGCGGGCGGCCTCCTGGGTGAGGAACTGGAGCAGCTCCGGCGGCACGCCCTCGGGCTCCCCGGAGACCGAGTAGGGCATGATGCGCTCGTCGGAGACCCCGGCCACGCGCAGCTCGAAACGCAGCCGTTCGAGGGGCTGCAGGCGATCGGCCTCGGCGCGGCTCTGCAAGAGATGCTGGCTCCAGGCGCGTGCCACCCGGGCGTAGCGCGTGTCCCAGGTCAGGCGCTGCCCGCGCGTGCGGCACCAGCCGGCCACCGCCGCCAGGATGGGCGTCTCGTCGGGGTTGGCCAGGAAGGTCGCCTCGGCGTCATAGGCGTCGGGGCACGAGGCGCCCCCGCCGGCGGCGGGTTCGGCGCCGGCCTCATCGATGGCCGCGGGCGGGGACAGCAATGTCCCCAGGAAGAGCAGCGCCAGCACTCACTTCACCGGGAACTCGGGTTGGACCAGCCAGCCGGCCTCCTGAGCGTGCTTGCGCAGGTCGGCGTAGCCCCGGTCGATGAGCACCGCCTGGCGCGCGCCGGCCAGCATCTCGGCGTCGCTCCAGGAGTCGCCGAAGGCGAGCGTCGCCTTGCGGCCGATGAACTTCTCCACGGCCCGTTGCTTTCCCGTGCGGAAGGTGGGGGGCGGCTCCATCACCGCGGTGAGCTTGCCGCCCTCGAGCGTGGTGCGCATGCCCAGCACCCGCTCCTCGGGCACGCCCAGGTCCGAGGCGGCGGCCCGCACCACCCACTGCGGGCCGGCGGTCACGATCCATACCTCGAACCCGTACCGCGAGAGCGTGGCGATCAGGGCGCGCATCTCTGCGTACACCCGGATGCCGGTGCCGGTGATGGCGGGCTGCTCGTCGTCGGGGCCCTCGCGGATGGGCTCGGAGCCCAGGGGGCGGGTGAGCTCGGCGGCCCACACCTCGCGGGCCATGGCGGTGATCTCCTGCGGCGTATAGCCGGCGTAGAAGCGCACCTGCCAGGGGAAGCACTGCTCCCAGTTCTCCGAGCGGCACAGCCCCCAGTAGGACTTGTGCATGAGCTTGCGCAATCTCGCCTGCTCGCGCGAGCCGGCGCGCTTCTCGGGCGGCACCTTGGACAGTGCCTCGACCGCCTTCTGGATGTCGGCGCGCTTGTCCTCGGGCAGGGCGTTGAAGATCGGCTCGCCCCAACGGATGCGGTCCTTCAAGATCATCCAGTCGAAGAAGGCCCGGCCCAGGTCGCCCCGGACAGAGGTGTGGTCGAAGTCGAAGACGGCCACCGGCGCGGGATCGCCCGCCTTGCGCTCGCGCAGGGCCGCCGCCGCCACCTCCAGGATCTTCTGGCGCACGTCGGCCTCCCAGGCGCCCGGAAGCTCCGCCTCGCTCGGCACGCTCACCGCGGGCGGGGGCGGCGCGGGCGGGGGTTCGGACTTCTTGCAGCAGGCCAGGGCCAGAGCCAGGGTCAGGGGATACAGCTGCAGCCGAATGTTCATCGCGACCTCCCCGGTTCGAGGACGGGGGCATTGTAGAACAACATTCCCCGCGCGGGCAAAGGGCTTTTCGGGCCCGCCCTAGCGCGACTGGGTCTGGGTGATGCGGCTACCCGGCGGCACCGACTCGGTGAGCCAGACGTTGCCGCCGATGGACGAGCCCTTGCCGATGGTGACCCGGCCCAGGATGGTGGCGCCGGAGTAGACGATGACGTCGTCCTCCACGATGGGATGGCGCGGGATGCCCTTGATGGGGTTGCCGTGTTCGTCCAGCGGAAAGCTCTTGGCCCCCAGGGTCACGCCCTGGTACAGGCGCACGTTCTTGCCGATGACGGTGGTCTCGCCGATCACCACGCCCGTCCCGTGGTCGATGAAGAAGCGCTCCCCGATGGTCGCGCCCGGGTGGATGTCGATGCCGGTCGCGCCGTGGGCGTGCTCGGTGATCATGCGCGGGATGATGGGCACCCCGAGGAGGTGCAGCTCGTGCGCCAGGCGGTAGCACAGGATGGCCAGCACCCCGGGGTAGCAGAAGATGGCCTCGTCGGGCGAGGTGGCGGCCGGGTCGCCCTCGTAGGCCGCCTGCACGTCGGTCGCGAGCAGCCTGCGCACCTCGGGCAAGCGCGAGATGAAGCGGCAGGCCAGCTCACGGGCGCGCTCGGCGCAGCTCGGGCAGTTGGGGCTCTCCTCGTTGCAGGTGAAGCACAGCCCCCGCTGGATCTGCTCCTCGAGCGTCTGGAGCACCCCGTCCAGGGTGGCGCCCACGTGGAAACGCATGGCCTCGTCGGTGAGATCCGAGGGCCCGAAGTACCCGGGAAAGAGCACCTGGCGCAGCGCCTCCACCATCTCCACCACCGCGTTGGGCGAGGGCAGGGCGAAGCGGCACCCCGGCGCGCGCGGCGCGCGGCGCATCAGCCCGTCGTTCTGGCGGCACAGGGCCTCCACCACCGGCGTGAGCAGCGGCGCCGTGGGGTCCTGGCAGGAGGTGGGGGACGCGATTCCTTTTTTCTTCATGGCGGCCTCACCCTCCCCCGGCCAGCAGCACCACCCGCACCTCGTCGCCGTCGGAGAGCAAAAAGTCCGGCTCGCGGCGGTGGCCGCCGACCACCAGCGCCAGGCGGCGGGCCTCCTCGGGGGTGTAGCCGAGCCGGGACATGAGGTCGCCGATTCGTTCGCCCGCGGCCACCTCGAGGGTGCGGCTGGTCTCGGGCCAGGGGCGGCGCACCGGGCCGAAGAAACTGACCTTGACCGATGGCATGGAGCCTCCCAATGCTTCGCTGAAGCTACCCGGCGCTCGCTCTTGCGTCAACTCGAACCGGCCATTTGACACCCGGCGTGGTGGCCCATAAAATCCATCGACCTCCGCGATGAAGCACAGCCCCGTCACCACCTGGGTGGCCCGCATCTTCGGCGTACGGCCCGAGGAGGGCCGGCGCACCATCCTGGCCGCGGTGTTCTACTTCTTCTTCGTGTGCCACGTGGTGATGGTGAAGTCGGCCAGCAACGCCCTCTTCTTGTCCCGGCACGATCCGAAGCACCTGCCCTTTTTGTACATCCTGGTGGCGTTGGCGGTGGGGATCATCGTGCTGCTGGCCTCGCGGGTGCTGGCCGACCCGCGCCGCCACCGCATGCGCCTGCTCTCTCTGGGCGGGACCGCCGGGGTGCTGCTCGCGACCTGGGCCGCTCTGCGTTTCGCCCGGGCGCCGGTGAGCCCTTTCTTGTACCTCTTCGGCGAGGCCGCGGCCACCGCGCTCAACATCCAGTTCTGGAGCGTGGCCGGGGACATCTTCAACGCCCAGGAAGGCAAGCGGGTGTTCGGCATCCTGGCCGGCGGCGGCATGACCGGCTCGATCTTCGGCGGGGTACTGGTCCACCAGCTCAGCCCCCTCATCGGCGCCGAGAACCTGCTGCTCACCGCCGTCGGCGCGCTCGGCCTGTGCCTGGCGGCGGCCGGCGCCCTGGCCCGGCTGGGCGGCCGGACCGGCGTCGGTCCCCGTCCCGGAACACCCAGCCTGCGCCAGGCCTTCGGCTACGTGGTCGGCGAGAGCTACCCGCGCATCTTCGCCCTGCTCATGCTGCTCTCGGCCGTGCTCACCGTGGTGGTGGACTTCTTCTTCCGCACCTCGGCGCGCTCCTTCCTCGGCGAAGATCAGCTGGCGGTGCTGTTCGGCGACCTCAACTCCTACGTGGGCGTGATCTCGGTGGCCTTCCTGTTCCTGCTCTCCGGCCGTATCCTGCGTTTCTTCGGCATCTTCAACTACCTGCTGATCGTACCGGCGGGCATGCTGCTGTCGTGCCTCACCGCCATGCTGACCCCCGCCTTCCTGGCGGTGTTCGCCCTCAAGATCATCGAGAACTCGGGCAGCCTCTCCATCAACCAGGCCGGGCTGCAGCTCCTGTTCAACCCGGTGCCCAACCTGCTGCGAACTCCCGCGCGCGGGGTGATCGACGGCTTCTTCCGCAAGCTGGGGTACGCCGTGGGCGGAGGCCTGCTGCTGCTGCTCGGCGCCGAGCTGGATCGCTTGCTGCTGCCGCTCTTGATCGTGGGCATGCTGGTGGTCTTCGCCGTGCTGCTGTTCTTCCTGCGGCGGCACTACGTGAGAGCCCTGGACGCCAAGATCCGGGTGGGCAGCTCGGGGCCGGCGGAGCTGCGCCTCGAGGACGGGGCCACCCGGGAGGTGCTGCTCGCCTCCCTGGATCGCCCCGACGAGGAGGCGGTGGCCACCGCCCTCTCCCTGCTGGCCGCGCTGCCGGCCCTCGACATCCGGCCCCAGCTGGGCCGGCTGCTGTCGCACCCCTCCGAGCGGGTGCGCCTGCTGGCCATCGAGACCGTGGGGCGCCGCGGCTACCAGGACTTCTTGCTGGATCTCTTGGCGGTGGCCAACCAGGGGACGCGCCGCTGCCGGGTGGCCGCCATCCGGGCCATCATGAACATCGATCCCTTGCGCGCCGGCGGCGCCCTGGCGCCCTACCTGCGCTCCGTGGACCCCGGCTTGGTGGCGGCCTCCATCGAGGCGCTGATCCTCACCCACGGCTACGAGCCGGGCAACCCGGCGCTGCCGGTGCTGGAGGAGCTGCTCTCCCGTGGGGTGGACGCCACACCGGCCGAGCGGCGCGAGCTGGCGCGCCTGCTGGGGCGCCTGGGGGATGGCCCCTACGCCGACCGCATCGCCGACTACCTCACCGATCCCGAGCCCTCGGTGCGCCGGCTGGCGGCCCAGAGCGCCGCGAGGGTGTACCGCGAGGCCTTCGTGCCGCTGCTCCTCGAGCTGCTCACCGGCCGCGACACCCGCGGCGAGGCGCGCCAGGCGCTGGCGGGGTACGGCGACCGCATCGTGGACGAGCTGGAGCGCTGGCTGAACGATCGCGACAAGCCGCTCTCGGTGCGCCTGCGCATCCCGCGCCTGCTGCGCATGATCGCCACCCCGCGCGCCGGCCAGGTGCTGCTGTTCTCCAACATCCAGGACGACGCCCACCTGCGCTACCGCATCGCGCTGGCGCTCTCCGGCATCCGCTTGCAACACCCCGAGATCGAGTTCGATCGCCGCTGGACCCTGGAGGCCATCGAGCGGCGGCTGGAGAGCTACCGCTACTACGCGCCGCTGTACGACCTGTTGGCGCGAGTGCTGCCGCCGGGCTTCTTGGTCATCCGGGTGCTGCGCGATCGCCTGGAGCAGAACCTGGAGGTGGTGTTCCGGCTGCTGGGGCTCATCTATCCGTACCGCACCATCATGAGCATCTACCTTAGGTTGCGTGGCCGCATCGCCGAGGGCGCCGCCGACGCGCTGGAGCTTCTGGAGAACCTGGTGGACCGCGAGGTGCGCGAGCGGCTGTTCCCGTTGATGGAGGGGCACGTCCGCCTGCTGGCCAGCTCCCCGGCCCTGCCCTGGGAGGGCGCGCCGGGAGAGGTGGAGGCCGCCCTGCGGACGCTCTCCGAGTCCAAGGATCTTCTGTTGCGCGCGGCGGCGGTGCAGGCCCGCTGCCAGCGCGGCGAGGACTGCGCCGGGGAGTTCCCGGTGTTCTGCGCGGGAGAACCAACCATGAACGTCATGGAGCGAGTGCTGTTCCTCGAGTCGGTGGACATCTTCCGCCAGAACAGCGTGGACGATCTCACCGCCCTGGCGGCCATCGCCAAGGAGCGGAGCTTCACCGACGGCGAATACATCCTGCGCGAGGGCGAGCCCGGCGACGCCCTGTACATCATCACCTCCGGCAAGGCGAACATCGTCAAGAAGGGCCGCCGCCTGCTCACCCTGGGCGAGAAGGCCAGCCTGGGCGGGGTGTCGCTGCTGGATCAGAAGCCCCACGCCGCCTCGGCCGTGGCCGACGGCGAGTGCCACACCCTGATCATCGATCGCTCCGACTTCATGGACCTGGTGGCCGACCGGGTGGAGCTGCTGCACGGCATCTTCCTGGCGCTCACCGATCGCCTGCGGGCGCTGCTCGCCGTCAACGAGGAGGGCGGCCTCTCCTCCGACACCTACAGCGACGGCCCCACCAACCCGGTGTGAATCCTCGCGCACCGCTTTCCAGATTTCGGCTGCCTTTCATACGCAAATTTCTGTAAAATCGCGCCTGGCTGCGCTGGCTCGGTTGGCCCCGCAGCCAGGCGCCCCAATCACTCGGAAATGCCGTCGTAAAGCGAGGAGCATGCTGGCATGCTCCTCATGGTAGCGATTTCAGCCGTAGCCCGACCGCTGTCAATGGCGAGCGCAGCGAGTCGCGAAGCGACCGCAGGCCATTGACAGCTCGGGTCGGGCGAAGGCTACGCCAGAAAAATGCGACCCAGAGACCTCCAGAAAGCGGACGGGGGCGGGGAGGGGGACGCGGCGTCACAGGCGTTGCAGGCGGGCCTTGACGTTCTGTTGGCTGCGCGCTGCGGAGAGCCGCACCGGGGCCATGAAGGGCTCGTGGCCGGAAAGCTCGATGCGCACCGTGAGGTCCTCGTCCAGCGGGAGACCGGGGACATCCAGCGGGGCGCGCCCCACGCTCTTGCCGTTGATGAACACCTCGGCCCCCGCGGGTTCGGACTCGACGCGCAGCTTGCCGGTAGTCGAGGCGGCCGGGGTCTTCGGCCCCGCTCCTTGGGACGACTTCCCGTGTTGGGAAAGGTACCACAACGTACCCAATCCGCCGAGCAAGAGCAGCATGACCAGCGTGACCCAGACGGCCAGGAAGCGGGAGCGGCGCGGGGCCGTGCGCCGGGAGGGCGGCGCCACCGCTTCCACCTCCAGGGTGGAGCGCGGCGGCGGCGCGGCCGCCGGGCTCACCGTCGCCACCGCCTCCTCTTCGCCGCCGGCGTAGGGCTCCCAGGGCACGTACCCCGTGTCCTGGGTCGCGGCCGACTCGGCGGCCTCCCGCTCCCGGCCCAGGATGTCCAGGATCTCCCGGTGCTCCTCGGGGAAGAGCTTCTTCATGAACTCGGCCAGGTGCGGCGTGCCCACGTTCCAGCCGGAGCGGTTGAGGTACCCTTCCAGGGCCTGGTGCATCTCGTAGGCGGTCTGGAAGCGGTCCACCGGGCGCTTGGCCAGGGCCTTGAGGATGACGGCCTCGAGGTCCGGCGGCATGTCCCCGCGCAGCTCGCGCGGTTTCGGGACCGGTTTGCGCAGGATGGCCTCCATGGTGAGCAGCTCCGAGGACTCCCGGTAGAGGCTGGCGCCGGTGCACACTTCCCACAGCACGATGCCCAGGGCGAAGATGTCGGAGCGCGAGTCGAGCGGCAGGCCGCGGATCTGCTCCGGGGACATGTAGGAGAACTTTCCCTTGAGGACCCCGCGCTCCTCCTCCTTGAAGGTCACGGTGGCCTTGGCGATGCCGAAGTCGATGAGCTTGGCCTGCCCCTCGAAGGTGAGCAAGATGTTGTGGGGGCTGACGTCGCGGTGGACGATGTTCAGCGCCTGCCCCCGGTCGTCCACCTTGGTGTGGGCGTAGTACAGGCCTTCGGCCACCTGGCTGACGATCTTGGCCGCGTAGGGCAGCGGCAGCAGCCGCCCCAGCTTGCGGGTCTTCTTGGAGATCTGCTGCAGGTCCATGCCATGGGCGAACTCCATGGCGATGAAGTACTGCCCCTCGACCTCTCCCAGATCCAGGATCTGGGCGATGTGGTTGTGGTTGAGGCACACCGCCAGGCGCGCCTCGTCCAGGAACATCTTGACGAATTCCTTGTTGGCCGAGAACTGCGGCAGGATGACCTTCATGGCCACCGGCCGGGTGAAGCCGAGCTGCCCGGTCTTTCGCGCCAGGTACACCTGGGCCATTCCGCCCGAGGCCAGTTGCTTGAGGATCACGTAGTCGCCGAACCGGCTGCCCGAATCCAAGCCGCGCTCCCTTCTTCGCCGGGGCCAGGATACTCCCACGTGACCGGCGGATTCAACAACAAGCTGCGCCGGAGGGCGTGGATGGCGCGCCGGCTTGACTCGCCAGTCAATTCATTCTAGAGGTACCGAATCCCAAAGGAGTCGCCATGTTCAAGACACGGATTTCGGAACTTCTCGGCATCGAGTACCCCATCGTCGGCGGGACCATGATGCACCTGGCCCTGGCCGAGTACACCGCGGCGGTGTCCGAGGCCGGCGGCCTGGGCGTGCTGGCCTCGGCCAACTACAAGGACATGGAGAAGTTCCGCGAGGCGTTACGGCAGATCCGGCGGCTCACGAAAAAACCCTTCGCGGTGAACCTCAACTTCTTCCCGGCCCTCAACCAGATCGACAACAACCAGTACCTGGACGTGATGATCGACGAGGGCGTGAAGATCGTGGAGAGCTCCGGCCACCGCGCCCCGGAGGACCTGGTGGGCCGTATCAAGAAGGCCGGCATGATCCTCATCCACAAGTGCGTGGGGGTGCGCTACGCCAAGAAGGCGGAGAGCATCGGCGCCGACGCGGTGACGGTGGTGGGGTACGAGAACGGCGGGGCCACCGGCAACCTGGACATCGGCACGCTGTGTTTGGTGCCGCGGGTGGTCGACAGCGTGCGCATCCCGGTGATCGCCGGGGGCGGGGTGGCCGACGGCCGGGGCCTGGCGGCGGTGCTGGCCCTGGGCGCCGAGGGGGCCATCATCGGCACCCGCCTGCTGGTGGCCGAGGAGACGCCGCTCCACCCCGAGATCAAGAAACGGCTGTGCCAGGCCACCGAACTCGACACCCGGCTGGTGCTGCGCCCGCTCGAGAACACGCACCGGGTGTGGAAGAACGAGACCTCGGACAAGGTGGCCGAGCTCGAGGCCAAGGGCGCCGGGCTGGAAGAGCTCCTGCCGCTCATCTCCGGCATGGTCACCAAGGAGAAGTTCCAGCAGGCCTCGGACGGGGGGCTGCTGGCCTGCGGCCAGGGGATCGGCCTGTGCACCCGGATCCAGCCCATGCGCGAGATCCTGGCCGAGATGGCACGCCAGGCCGAGGAGGCGCTGCGGCGGCTCAACCGGCTCATGCCGCGCCTGCCGGGGCAGGACCAGCTCTCCCACTGAATCCTCCCGCCGCACGCTCGACCCACTCCCCCCTGCGCGACGCGGAAGGTGAGGCGGCATGGACGGGATCGACGACTGCCCAGCGGCCTGGGAGTCGGACCGCCGGGCGCGGCGATGGTCGCATCCGGGGGAAGGGGTCGAACGCGCGGCTAGGCGGCGGCGGAACCCGAGGGGTTGTTTTTGCCGCCGAAGGCGCGCTTCAGCGCGGCGCGGGCGCTCTCGAACGAGGAGTAGAGGGCCGGCACCACCAGCAAGGTGAGCAGGGTGGAGGTGATCAAGCCGCCGATCACGGCCACGCCCATGGAGGAGCGGAACTCCGAGCCCTCGGAGAGGCCCAGCGCCACCGGCAGCATGCCGAAGATCATGGCCAGCGTGGTCATCAGGATGGGCCGCAGCCGCACCGCGCCGGCCTCGATCAGCGCCTCGCGCACGGGTGCGCCCTTCCAGCGGCGCTGGTTGGCGTTGTCCACCAGCAGGATGGCGTTCTTGGTCACCAGGCCCATGAGCAGGATCAGCCCGATGGCGCTGATCATCGACAGGGTCTGCCGCGTGACCAGCAGCGCGCCGAAGGCGCCGATGAAGGACATGAGCAGCGAGGGCAGCATGATGGTGAACGGGTGCAGGAAGCTCTCGAACTGGGCGGCCAGCACCATGAAGATCAGCACCACGGCCAGGATCAGCGTCTGCGAGATGGAGGAGAAGGACTCGGCCATCATCTGGCCCTGGCCGGAGAAGCGCAGCGAGACGTTGGCGGGCAACACCGAGGGCGCGATCTCCTGGACGCGCTGCTGGGCCGTCCCCAGGGCCATACCCTCCAGGTTGGCGGCGATCGTCACCTGGCGGGCGCGATCCTCGCGGTTGATCTGGGCGGCGGCGCCCTCGTCGACCGGCCGCACCAGCTCGCCCAGCTCCACCAGCCCCGGGGGGGACAGCGGGTTGGCGGCGGCGCCCCGCAGCGGTATGGCCAGCACGGCCTGGCGCGACTGTCGCACCGCCTCCGGGGCCTTGAGCAACACCTTGTAGCGTTGGGTCCCCGCCCGGAATTGCCCGACCTCGCTTCCCTGGATGGCGGTGCGCACCGCCAGCGCGACCTGGGCCGGGCTGAGGCCGGCGGCCGAGACCTTGTCCCGGTCCAGGCGGAAACCGAGCTGGGGCCGGGTGCCCTTCTCGGAGATGGTCAGATCGACGATGCCCGGAACCTCGCGCAGCCGCGCCGTCAGCGCCCGCGCCGCGGAGGCCAGCTCGCGGATGTCGGCGCCGCGCAGCTGGACGTTCAGCGGCTTGCGCATGATGTCGTCCCCGCTGCCGCCGCCCATGAAGGAGGACGGGCTGACCGAGATGTCCTCTCCGGGAAAGGCCCGAGCCAGGCGGGTCCGCATCTCGGCCGCGATCTGCTCGATGCTCTCTCGCCGCTCCTTGGAGCCCGGCATCTGCACGAAGACCTTGCCCTCGTTGACGAGCTGCATGGCGCCGGTGCCGACCGTGACCAGCATGCTGCGGATGACGGGAAAATCCTGCTGGAGTGGAGTCGTTCCGCTGACTCAATATCGGGCCTT
>CAZLNM010000069.1:0-27970 GCA_964561025.1 uncultured Myxococcales bacterium | reverse complement strand
GGATTTCGAACACCTTGTCCGAAATCCGGACGGCAAAACCGGGGTGGGTGGAACCCGAAGCTGGGGGTGGGTGGAACCCGAAGCTCCCGAAGCTGAACCCGAAGCTAGAACCGCAAGCTGGCGGAAAAATACCACCAGAGACCCCAATACCACCGAAATAAAAAATCTTCAGTTCGCTGGGTCGTTCACTGCGACATTCACTGCATTCACTGCGACGCGAGCGCCGCGTCCGCTACCGGCCCGTTCGAAAGCACCAGCCAGGCCGAACCACGCCAGGTGCGTAACGCTGAGCCTTGATCGTTCTGGCCCTGGACCTCGAGCGTGTACTCGATCATGGTGTCCGGGCTCTGCGCCTCGGGTAGCCCGCTGATGGTGAGGGGAAACGGGTCCGGGTGTAAATCCGGCTCGTACACCACGAACCCCGAGCGCACCAGCTGATAGTCCGCCGCGCGACGCACGGAGAAGGCCAGGCGGGTGACGCCCCCCACCCGGCCCCAGTCGGCCGGGGCGTTGCGGGCGATGATGGTGCCAGGGGCGAGGTTCGAAGTGCGCACGAGCCGAAGCTCGATCTGCTGGTTGGGCGAGCTCTTTCCCACGGAGAAGGGCGCGCTGGTGGCCTGCGACAGGATCCCCTTCACGTCTGTGGACGAGTCCCACATCACCACGCTCACCGTGATCCCGTCGCCCGGGGGAAGGTCGGGATAGGCGATCTGCCCGATGGCGCAGGCGTTGCCGCCGGAGTCGGTGAAGAACTGGCCGAACTGGTCGAACTTCCTGCGCTGGCCCGTAAGCTGCACGAAGAACTCGAGGTGCGAGCCGCCCAGGCAGGGCCGCGAGCCGTCCTCGGTGATCTCCAGCCGCACCTCGGGGTGGTTGGCACCGCAGGCGCCGAGAAATCCCGCGGCGGCAATGAATGTAAGGAATGCGAGGCGCGGGTACATCATGGCTGGATCACCAACGTCCAGGTGGTCTTGGGCTGGAGCAGCCACACCGTGAGCCCGGTCGCGCCGCCGGCCACCACCGCGCCGGCGATGGTCCAGAACCACCAGCTCTTGTACCAGGGCGTCGAAGGACCGCTATCCTCCGCGCGCGACTTGGCCTCATCATCGGGCTTCGGCACGGCCGGGCCGGCGATCCCCGAGGGCGGCAGGGGGATGAAGTCGTCGCCGCCCGTCTTGCGCGGGGGCGGCACGGCCACCGGTCCCGCGGGCGAGGCCGGCCCCGCCGCGGCCACGGGCGCTCCCTCGAAGGTGCGCAGCGTACGCAGCGCGTCCAGGATCTTCACCAGCGCCTCGAGCTTCTTCTCGTACCCGTCGGGGCGGTTGCCCAGGTTGAACATGCGCGCCCGCGCAACCGTTTCGGGCGCGATGGAGACGAGCCGCATACCCAAAAGCAGGTTGGGGCCCTCGCGCGAGAGCTGGACGAACAAGAGGCCCGAGCTGGCGAGGTGCCGCCCGAGCTCGCGAAGCTCCTGCCACAGGCTCGGTGTCAGCGTCTCGGCCGGCCCGATGATCTCCAGAAGCTCCGCCGAGGGCTTTTTCTTCCACTCGGACACGAGCTGGGCGCGTACCGTGTCGGGGGCGATGCCATCGGGAATGTGCAGCGTCCAGGGGGCGTAGCCTTCCAGCTCGAGCCGCACGAAGTGGTGCCCCGGATACACCGGGATGTCCGCGGCGGGCGTGCGCCCCGCAGCCGCGCCGTCCAGGTACGCCACCGCGCCCTCGGGCCGCGAGACGATCTGGAGCCGCACCGGCCGCCCCGAGAGGATCTCGCGCCGGGCCTTGTCGAAGGCGGCCAGCGTGTCGGGCGGGTACTCCTTGGGAGAGAGCGCGAAGTTGGGATCGTGCGCGGCCAGCCAGCGGAACTGCTCGGCCGCTCCCCGCAGGTCGCCGCGGGCGTACAACGAGAGCCCCAAAAAGAGGTGGAGGTCGCGTAGCGCCGCGGCGGAGCGCACCTCGGCCCCGCAGTATCCCTCCAGCGCCGAGGCCTCGCGCAGCCGGTCCAGGGCGCGGTTGATCTGCAGGCCCAGGTAGGCCTTGCGCCCCTCGGCCACCTTGCGCTCGAACTCGGCGGCGCACTCCTCCAGCCCCGTGCCGCGTGCGCCGAACACGGCCCGGCCCACGCAACGCCCCGACAGCACCTGCACCTCGTACTTGCCGCGGATCTGGCGCGCCAGCGTGGCCAGCACCCGGTCCTGGTCCTCCAGGGCAACGTCGCGAGACGGGAGCAGGATCACGCTCAGCTTGGGCTTCTGCTGCGGGGCGGCCTGGACAGCCGCCCCTGAGAGGATGAGCCAAAGGATGAGCAGCCGCCGGTGCATGCGTCCTTCCCGGCCGATAATATCGGCGCGCCACCGTGCCCGTCAAGAATTCCCGCTTTCCCCGCCGCCGCAAGAAAATAGCATGCGGCAAACGCCGGACTGGGGTACACTCCGCCAATGAACTCGCCCATTCGTGACTGCGCCGCCGCCCCCGCGCGCCCCGATCCCGCTCCGCCCGGTCCGCCCGGCCCGCGCCAGGTCGAGCCCGGCGAAACCCGGCGGAATGTGTTGCGCTGGCTCTACCTCCCCTACGCCTGGCTGGTGTTCATCCCCTTCCTGGCAGTGACCACCATCTTCTGGGGCACCATGGCCGTGCTGACCAGCCTGGTGAGTCAGCGCCTGGCCTTCCACTGCGGCACCGTGTGGTCCTTCTGCCTGTGCCTGGTCAACTTCACCTGGGTCCGTGTGCGGGGGCGGCAGCACCTCGTGCCGGGCCAGAGCTACGTCATCGTGAGCAACCACCAGAGCCACTTCGACATCCTGGCCTTCTACGGATTCTTCGGCCGGCAGTTCCGCTGGGTGATGAAGCAGGAGCTGCGCAAGGTCCCCGGCCTCGGCTGGGGCTGCGCCGCGGTCGGGCACATCTTCATCGATCGAACGGATCGCGAGCGCGCCATCGCCAGCCTCAACGCGGCCCGCGAGAAGCTCCGAGGCGGCGTGTCGGTGATGTTCTTCCCGGAGGGGACGCGCAGCCGGGACGGGCGCATGCGGCCCTTCAAGAAGGGCGGTTTCGTGATGGCGCTGGAGATGGGCTTGCCCATCCTGCCCGTGACCATCTCGGGCTCGCGGCGGGTGCTCCCCGGGCACACCCTGCGCCTGCTGCCGGGCCGGGTCGATATCACCATCCACCCGCCGATCCCGGTCGCAGGCTTCGCCCTGGAATCCCGCGACGAGCTCATGGAACGGACGCGGGAGGTGATCCGCACCGCGCTCACGTCCTGGGAGCGAGAGGAGCCCAGTTTGACACAACCGCCGGGGTGATGGTATGCACCGGGCAACTCCTTTCCTACGAGGGGGAATCATGAAAGCAAGGATTCCCGTTCGGTCGCACCCTTCGTCGCGGTTTGCGCCGCTGGTCTTCCTGCCGCTCCTCGTCGCCTGCGGCAAGCCCGTGGACAAGCTGTGGGAATTCCCCACCAGCTCCCCGCTGTACTCGACCCCGCTGGTGATCGGCGAGCTGGTGGTCTTCGGATCGGAGAGCGGCGTGCTCCACGCGGTGGACAAGAAGGGCCAGGCGCGCTGGCAATTCCAGGCGCCCAGCGCCCAGATCTTCGCCCACCCGCAGAGCGACGGCAAGTACGTCTTCTTCGGCACCACCAACCAGACCTTCTACGCGGTGGACCTCAAGGGACAGCTCCGCTGGCAGGTGGCCGCCCGAGAGCGCATCAAGTCGGATCCGGCGGTGGTCGAGGGCGTGGCGTACTTCACCAGCTACGACGGCCACGTCTACGCGGTGAACGCCGACAATGGCAAACGGCGCTGGCAGTTCCCGGCCGCCGATGCGGGCCCGCCCCCCGAAGAGAGCCTGATCCTGACCGTGGCCAAGGCCGGGGCCTGGTTGAACGCCGCGGCGTTCGAGGCCAAGAACCTGGAGGCCAAGCTCTCCGAGGCCATCAAGGGACGCAAGGACAAGTCCCTCACCCTCAACCTCGAGCCCGGCTTGCCCGCCGCCGAGGTCGCCAAGGTGAAGGCCGCCGCCGCCAAGGCCGGCTTCGACCCGGTGGCGGTGCTGGCCTTGCGGGAGGGGGAGAGCTTCCAGGCGCCGCTGGTGCCGCCGCCGCCGAAGCCCGTCGAGCCGGCCATCAAGCCGGCGGAGTTCTCCTACGCCGCGCCGGTCATCCGCGACGGCGTGCTGTACGTGGGCAACCTGGACGGGTTCCTGTACGCCATTCAAACCGCCGACGGCACGCTGAAGTGGCGCTTCCAGGCCGGCGAGGGGATCACCTCCACCGCCTTTGTCGAGGGCGGGGTGGTGTACTTCGGCTCCAAGGACGACAACGTGTACGCCCTGGACGCTGCCAGCGGCGTGCAGGTCAAGTGGAAGAAGAAGACCGGCGGCGACGTGCTCAGCTCCCCCCGCGTGCGCGACGGCCTGCTGGCCATCGGCAGCAACGACGGCAACTTCTACCTGCTGGACGCGGCCACCGGCCAGGAGAAGTGCCACTTCACCGCCGCCGGCCCGATCATCTCCTACGGGGTGTTCTGGGAGGACTGGATCTTCTTCGGCGCCGGGCAGGGCGACGGCTCGGTGTACGCCATCGACCACAACTGCCAGAAGGTCTGGTCCTACAAGACCGGCTACAAGATCGAGAGCGACCCGGTGATCGACGGCGACACCATGTTCGTGACCTCCGGGGACATGAAGCTGTACGCCTTCAAGCTCAAGAAGCCCTGACCGCTCCTCGCGCGCCCGCCACCACCCGCCCACGTGGGACGAAGCTTTGCGATGTGCGGAGGCGGGCCGCGATGCCAAGAGAGCGAGCGCGGCCAGACGCAAACGGCGAACCCGCGCCCCCGGTCAGCGATGCGGAAGCCCCCGACTGCAGGTTGCGCCGCGCAAGTGAATCTTCGCGTGATGTCGCCGATGCAAGCCGCCCTCGGCGGGCCGGCGCTTCACGAGAAGGAATACTTGAAGTCCTGCCGGTCGAAGCGCTCCTCGATGATGGCCAGGGTGTCCTCGGCGATCACCAGCTCCTCGTTGGTGGGGATGACCAGCGCCTTCACCAGGCTGTCCTCGCGGCTGATGTCCGCCTCGAACTCGCCGCCCACCGCCTCGGCGTTGCGGGCCCGGTCGATCTCCAGCCCGAGGAACTCCAGGCCCCGCAGCACCCGCTCCCGGATGGCGGGCGCGTTCTCTCCCACGCCCGCGGTGAACACCACCGCGTCCAGGCCCTCCATGATGGCGGCGTAGGCCCCGATGGTCTTCTTGAGGTTGTGGATCTCGATGTCCAGGGCCAGCCGGCAGCGCTCGTCGCCGGCGGCCGCGGCCTTCTCGATGTCGCGCCGATCGGAGAACTGGCCGGTGATGCCGAGCAGGCCGCTATTCTTGTTGAGGATGCGGTCCATCGCCTCCGGAGAGAGCTTCTCCCGCTCCATGACGTAGAGCGGCACCGCCGGATCGATGCTGCCGCAGCGGGTGCCCATGACCAGCCCCTCGAGCGGCGTGAACCCCATGGTGGTATCCACCGACTCGCCGGCCTGGACCGCCGCGGCCGAGGCGCCGTTGCCGATGTGCAGCGTGACCAGCCGCAACGAGGAGAGCGGACGAGCGAGCAGGGCAGCCGCGCGGTGGGCCACGTACAGGTGGCTGGTGCCGTGGAAGCCGTAGCGGCGGATGTGCAGGCGCTGGTACCAGTCGTAGGGCAGCGGGTAGACATAGGCCTCCGGCGGCAGGCTCTGGTGAAAGGCCGTGTCGAACACCGCCACCTGCGGCACCCCGGGCAGCAGGGAGAGCGCCGCGCGGATGCCGGCCAGGTTGGGCGGGTTGTGCAGCGGGGCCAGCGAAGACAGCTCCTCCACCGCGGCCAGCATCTCCGGGCTGATGCGCGCCGAGCGGGCGAACCGCTCGCCCCCGTGCACCACCCGGTGCCCCACCGCGCGCAGCGCCGAAAGGTCCGCGAGCGCCGCGCCGGTTCCCTGGGTGAGGACCTCCAGCACCCAGGCCACCGCCGCGCCATGGTCGGGACAAGGCCGCTCGGCCCGCGACTCCTGGCCGCCCTGCCGGTGCTTGAGGACCGCGCCCTCCTGCGCCACCCGCTCCACGATGCCCCGGCACAGGAAGGAGGCGCTCTCGGGCTGGTACAGGGAGTACTTGACCGAGGACGAGCCGCAGTTCAGGGTCAGGACGCTCATGGGGTTCTCCTGGCGAAAGGCGCGACGGCCGCCTGGGCAATCTAGACACAGGGCTTCGGTGCGATCAAGCGAGCGTCGAGAGCGCAGGGCGGGTGTTAGCCGCCGGAGCACTGGGGCGCGGCCAGCGCGTCGAGAGGGCTCTGCGAGGAGGCGGCGCCGAGATCGCAGGCGACGCCCGGCGCCGGCGCCCCCTGCGCATCCAGGGCCGTGACCCCCGGGCACGGGCGCCCCGCCAACACCGAGGCCGCCTGGAGCAGGGCCTGCTCGGTCTGTTCCCCGACCAGGCGCGCGGTCTCCCGGCCCTGGCCGTCGAGGAACACGAAGGTCGGCACGCCCAGCAGGCGGTAGCGCTCGCGGTAGTGCGAGTTTTCCGGCGCGCTGACGTCGACGGTCCGCATCGAGACGGAGTGATGTTCGCAACGGCGCGCCAGGTCCTCGACGAGCGGCTTCATGCGGCGACAGACGGGGCAGTCCGGAGAAGAGAAGAAGATCATCTCCGGTGAGGCGGCCGCGGGCGGCGCCGCCTGCGCGAGGGAGTGCTCGCAGGGGCCGGCCTTGCTTGCCGGCGTCAAGGCGCTCTGGCCCATGCCGACGGCGATGACGAGCAGTATCAAGCCGAGCGCGATCTCGACCGGCCGAAAATACTTTCCGGCGCGGGAGATGAGCCGCTGCATCCGGTCGGCGAAGGCGGCGATGGCGACGAGCGGAGTGGTGAGGCCGAGGCCGAACACGCCCAGGTAGAGCGCTCCCTCCCAGGGATTCGACGTCTCCAGGGCGGTGTAGGTGAGGACCGCGCCCAGCACGGGGCCGATGCAGGGCGACCAGCCGGCCGCGAAGGCCGCGCCGAGGAGAAGCGACTTTGTGGCCACGGCGCCACGGCTCATGTCCGGGCCCCTGGCCGAGAGCGACCTCTCCAGGATGGGGATCTCGATGACGTGGAGGAACTTGAGCCCGAAGAGCAGGATGAGCACGGCGCCGATTCCCATGAACACGGAACGGTTTTCGGCGATGAAACCGCCGGCGAACGACGCCGACATGCCCAGGGCCACAAACACCAGCACGAACCCCAGGGAGAACAGGAGGGCGCGGATGACGAGCCGCGACTTCTGAGCGGTGCCAGGTACGGAGCCTCCCATCAAGGTGGCGAGATAGATCGGCACGAGCGGAAGCACGCACGGCGTAAAAAGCGAAAAGAATCCAGCTCCAAATATGCCGAGAAGTCCGATGTTCATGACGTTCCTCTCGTTGCAAAAAAATGTTCCAGGAAAAAAGACATTCAATCCCCGTGCCAAGTCCAACATCGGCAAAACACATAAAACGCATTTATATCAATATGTTAGCTAGACAATGAGCGCTTCTTCCGGGCTTTTTCGGCCGAACGCGAAACAAAAACTGTTGCAGTGTTGCGTATTTTTGAATATGCAACACAAAAGCATCACGCAGGTGGAACATGTCCCCAAAGGAATTCTCCCTTGTCGATTTTCTTTCGAGCAACCCGTCCGGGCTCGCCGAGGTCCTGGAGCGCGCCGGAGACGCGGTCTTCGCGGTCGATGCCGACCAGAACGTGGTGTTCTGGAGCCGGGGCGCCGAGAAGCTCACCGGCTTTTCGGCCGCCGAGGTCCTGGGCCGCCACTGCCTGTCGGGTATCCGCTGCGAAAACTGCCTCTCCGGCTGCGGGTTGTTGACTGGCGGCGCGCAGGCCGAGGAGCGCGTGCGCCTGGTGGCGCGCGACGGGCGGGCGCTTCAGATCCGCCGCGACAGGATGGCTCTTCGGGACGGGCAGGGGAACGTGCTGGGCGGGCTCGAGATCCTGCGCGACGAGACGGCGCTCTCGGCCCAGGTGGCGACGTGTTGCGCGCAGAAGGAAGAGATCCGCGCCCGGGAGCGCCTCCAGGCGGCGGTGTTGGGGAGCATCCGGGAGGGCGTGATCACCATCGACCGGGAGTTTCGCATCACCAGCTTCTCGCGCCGCGCCGAGGCGCTCACCGGGATCCGCGCCGAGCGGGTGCTGGGGCGGTTCTGCCACGAGGTGGTCGGCTCGCGCCTGTGCCAGGAGGATTGCCCGGCGCGCCACTGCCACGCCACCGGCGAGCCCGAGGCCTCGCGCGAGACCGAGATCGCCCTCCCCGACGGGATCCTGCTCCCGGTGGGGGAGATCGCGGTGCCGCTCCAGGACGAGCAGGGCCAGGCGCTCGGGACGGTGATCATCCTGGAAGACCGCCGGCCGTTTTTGGGCAGCGAGGCGGACGGGAGCGGCACCTCCTTCGAGGGGATGATCGGGCGCTCGAGCGCCATGCGGCGGGTCTTCCACATGATCGAGCAGGTGGGCCCGACGGACGTCACCGTGCTGATCGCGGGCGAGAGCGGCACCGGCAAGGAGATGGCCGCCCGGGCCATTCACGAACGCTCGCCGCGGAGCCGCCGGCCCTTCGTGGCGGTGAACTGCGCGGCGCTGCCGGAGAACCTTCTGGAGAGCGAGCTGTTCGGGCACGTGCGGGGCGCCTTCACCGGCGCGGTGCGGGATCGCGCCGGGCGGATCGAGGAGGCCGAGGGTGGCACGTTGTTTCTGGACGAGATCGGCGAGCTGCAACCGGCGCTGCAGGCGAAACTGCTGCGCTTTTTGCAGGAGCGCGAGTACCAGCGGGTGGGCGAGAGCCGCACCCGGACCGCCGACGTGCGCATCCTGGCGGCCAGCAACCGGGACCTCTCGCGAGACGTGGCGGAGGGGAGGTTCCGCGAGGACCTCTATTACCGCATCCGGGTCATCCCCATCACCCTGCCGCCGCTGCGCGAACGTCCGGAGGACATCCCGCTTCTGGCCGGCCGCCTGCTGGAGAAGATCGCCGCTTCGCGAAAGCGCCCCGGCATGACCTTCACGCCGCAGGCTTTGCAGCGCCTGCTGCGCCACGACTGGCCGGGCAACGTGCGAGAGCTCATCAACGCCCTGGAATACGCGGTGGCCCTGTGCCCCGGCCGGCGCATCCGCGCCGAGGACCTCCCCCCGGAGACGGCCGCCGCCCGCGGGCGTTACCGCATCGCGGACGAGGCGCCAAAGACCGAGGAGGCGCGCATCCGCGAGGCGCTCGAGCGCGCCGGCGGCAACCGCACCCGGGCCGCGGCCTCCCTGGGCATGGACCGGGTCACCCTGTACAGGAAGATGAAGAAGTACCGGCTCGAGCCGGCGCTCAGTAGATCCCGAACTTCTCGCGCACTACGGCCTGCTGGCGATCGAGATCCTTGACGCGGCTCATGAGCTGGCGGGCCCGGCCCTCGAGCGCCTGGAGCTCGGAGATGTTCTTCTGCACCACCGCGTCGCGCAGGTCCCGCAGGATGTCCACGCTGTCCTTCATCACGCCCAGCGTCGTCTTGTGGATCTCCCGGCACGGCTCCGGCGCCGTAAGCTTGCGGACCTCGTCATAGGCCTTCTCGGCATCCGAGACCAGCTCGTCGAAGTCCGCGGTGTTGCCCTGTGCCAGGTTCCCGGTCAGCCGCTCCGCGAACTGCTGCGGCCCCACGCCCACCGGGCCCCGCTGCAGGGTGGCGAGCCGCAGGAAATACTCGCGGACGGCGTCCGCCTCGCTGGCCCCGCTCTTCTTTGGCGAGGCTGGCGCCGGCGGCGCCGCCGCGGGGGGAGGCGGTGAGGGAGAAGCAGACGGCGGGCCCTTCTCCTGGTGCAGAAGGAGCAGGATCTGGTGGCCTTTCCGGACGATGGTCCCCTCGCGATTGCCGTCGGTGATGACGACTCCGTCCGGGCCATCCACGATGCGTAGCTCCCCTTGCGGCGCCGCGGCCGCCGGTGCGGGCGCCGATGCGGGCGCCGGCTTCTCGACGGGCGCGGGCTTCTCGGGCGCGCCGGGTTCGCCGGACGGCGCCATGACCGGACCCGCCACGGGAGCCTCGCTCTCCGGCTTGGCCTGCTTGCCCAGAAGATAACCGACGACCCCGATCGAGCCCATCAGCGCAAGAAGCAAGACGATCGCCGCCACCCAGAATCCCTTGCTCATTCCCACCGTCGCTTCGCGTCCCATGAGGCCTCCCATTTGCAAAACCGCCCGCGAGGATAGCACAATCGATGCGGCCGCAAAACCGGATTGTGCTCGGCTGAAATCTCCGGTAGGATTCCTGCGTCGGATTGTCCGAAAGGAGCTTTCATGGCCCGCCGCATGACCCGCCGTGAATTCCTGGCCTCGAGCGCCCTGGCCGGCGCGGGTCTGGCGCTGGCCCGGACGCCGCTTTCGACGGCCGCCGAGACTCCGCTCGCCGTGAAGGTCTCCGGCGCCGGTGTCCCCGGGGACCTCGCGGCGGCCGTCGAGGCCGCGCTCAAGCCGCTGGGGGGCATCGGCGCCTTCGTGAAGAAGGGCCAGACGGTGATGCTCAAGCCGAACATGGGCTTCCCCACCCCACCCGCCCAGCGCGCCACCACCTCGCCCGAGCTGGTCAAGGCGGTCGCCCGCTTGGCCCTCGACGCCGGCGCCAAGCGCGTCACCGTGATCGACAACCCGGTGCGCCGCCCGGAGGCCTGCCTGGAGCTGGTGGGCATCAAGCAGGCCTGCGATCCGCTGGGCGTCAAGACCTTCCTGCCCACCTCCGAGAAGCTCTTCGTCGAGAAGGGCATCCCGCGGGGCGTGGTGCTCAAGAAGACCGACGTGTTCCGCGAGGCGCTGGAGGTGGACGTCCACATCGCCCTGCCCATCGCCAAGTCGCACATGGCCACCGGGTACTCGGGGACCCTCAAGGGGATGATGGGGCTCATCCTGGACCGGGAGAGCTTCCATTCGCGCTTCGACATCAACCAGGCCATCGCCGACCTGAACACGCTCCTGCGCGCGAACCTGGTCATCCTGGACGGCCTTTCGGTCATGACCACCGACGGCCCCGCCGGGCCCGGCGAGCTCGTGACCTGCAACGCCATCGTGGCCGGCACCGATCCGGTGGCGGTGGACGCCCTGGGCGTAAAACTCGCCCCGCTCTACGGCCGCAACGTGAAACCCACCCAGGTCAAACACCTGCTGGCCGCCGAGAAGCTCGGCGTCGGCGCCATCTCCCCGCCGGCGGGCCGGATCCTCGAAGTGACGCTCTAGGCCGCCGCCTCTCAGGGGATGGCAATTGTCGCCCGCTCGGGGTGGGGGGCGGTTTTTTTCTTGCGGCAATCGGGATATCATGGGGAAGCTCTGGAGGCCGTCCATGCGCTATCTGCCCCTCGGCTTGTGTGTGCTGGCCGCCGGTTTCGCGGCCTGCGCCGATTCGATCACCGGTCCCAACCGCCCGCCGCGCGCCGAGGCCGGGCCGGACATCGGCATTCTCATGGGTCAGACGGCCACGCTAAACGGGACCGGGAGCGTCGATCCCGATGGGGATACGCTCGCGTTCTCCTGGCGCCTGCTGGCGGCCCCGCCGGGGGCGCTGACCGGCGGCGTCCTGGTGTCGGGGCCGGAGGGCGACCTGCCGGTGGGCCTGGCGCGGCTTACGCCGACACGGGAGGGGCTGTGGCTGGTCGGGTTGCGGGTGAGCGACGGCCGGGCCGGGTCGAACCTGGACACGGTTGCGGTCGTGGTGGCCGGTCAGAGCTGCGAAAGCGACGAGGAGTGCGACAACCACCTGGCATGCGACGGCGTCGAGCGCTGCGAGGATCTTCGCTGCCGCTCGGGGACGCCGGTGGACTGCTCCTCGCTCGATGGCGCCTGCGTGGTGGGCGCCTGCCGCGAGCCCGCCGGAAGCTGCGGCGTGGCGAACCGCGAGGACGGTACGGGTTGCGACGACGGGTTGTTCTGCACCGTCCGCGACGCCTGCATGAGCGGCGTGTGTACCGGGGAGGCGCGGGACTGCGCGAGCATGAACCCCTGTCTGGAGGGCTTCTGCGACGAGGACCAGAAGTCGTGCGACACCCGCGCCCGGCAGGAAGGCGCTCCCTGCGAGGACGGGAAGTATTGCACCGTTGACGAAACCTGCCAGCAGGGCCAGTGCCAGGGCGGCGCCCCGCGCGATTGCAGCGCCGCCGGAGGCGCCTGCGTGGATGGTTCCTGCGACGAGGATCAACGGAGGTGCGTGGGCGACCCCCTTCCCGACGGCGCGTTGTGCAACGACGAGGACCGCTGCACGAAAAACGACGCCTGCAGCGGCGGGGTTTGCGCCGGCACGCCGGTCGACTGCTCGGTGTTTGCCGATGATTGCCACTCGGCGGCCTGCGACGGCGCGACCGGCGAGTGCCAAGTCGAACCGCTCGCCGACGGCACCCCCTGCCAGCCGGGCCTCTTCTGCGTCGAGGGCAAGACCTGCCAGAGCGGCGTGTGCCAGGGTGGAACCCTGCGGGATTGTTCTTCCCTCGCCGACTACTGCAACGCGGGCGTTTGCGACGAGGCCTTGCGCGAGTGTCGCAAGCAACCCGATCGCGAGGGCGACGCCTGCCAGGACGGGTTGTTCTGCACCATGGCCGAGGTTTGCGACAACGGGTTGTGCACCCACGGCATTCCGCGCACTTGTCCGCCGTCGGACATTCCCTGCCGGGAGACTTTCTGTAGCGAGTCGCTCGGCGGCTGTGACGTGAGGATCGCCTCCGACGGAGCGGTCTGCGATGACCCTTCGCGTTGCGCCACCGGCGGCGTCTGCCAGGCCGGTGTTTGTGTCGGGGGTACGGACACCTGTCCGCTGGGGTGCAACACTTCCATCCAGCCCGCCCGTTGCAACCACCTGAACGTCTCCAACCTGGGCCCGGTCCCGCTCTGTCAGGTGAACCTCCCCAGTTTCCAGGGAACGGCCGGCGCGACGGTGACCTTCGACACCGGCACGGGCCAGATTGACGGGCAAGCCGTGCCGAACTTCGTGGCCGTGCCCCAATCCGATCCGGAGGCGCCGGAGCTGGGTGTGTTTGCCTTCAACTCGTTTTCGCTCCCGGCCACCGCGACCGTCCGGGTGCAGGGTTCGCGCGCGCTGGTGCTCCTCTCTTGCGGGCCGGTGGACATCCAGGGCGTGATCCGGGCCACGGGCTCGGGACGGACGCCCGGGCCGGGCGGTTTCCTGGGCGCGGCCGCGGCGTCCGGGGCGGTGAACCCCGGTCAGGGGTACGAATCAGGAGCCGGTGGGGCGGGCCAACGCGAGGGAAGCTATCCATACCGCCAGAGCGGCGGCGGCGGCGGCGGGTTCGGCGCGGCCGGGGGCAAGGGCGGCGACGGCGTCAACAATGACGATCGGTTGAGCGGCGGCAGCGCGGGACAGCCCAACGGCACCCCCGAGCTCATTCCGTTGCTCGGAGGCAGCGGCGGTGGGGGCGGCGGCAGTTTCGCCACCTCGGCTCCGGGCGGCGGTGGGGGCGGCGCGGTCCAGGTGAGCTGCGAGAGCACCATCACCATCGGCCCGCAAGGCGGGATCTGGGTGGGTGGCGGCGGCGGCGGCCTCAGCTCGGCCAACAACTACGGCGCCGGCGGCGGCGGCGGCGCGGGCGGGGGCATATTACTCGAGGCGGCGCTGGTCGACGTCCAGGGCACGCTGGCGGCCAACGGTGGCGGCGGCGGCGGCGGCCGGACCGAGTACACGCCCTGGGGGCAATACTGTCCTTCGAACACGCCACAGCCCGGCCAGGCCGGCCTGTTCTCGGATCAGCGCGCGCAGGGCGGCGCGGATTGCTCGGGGACGGGCACGGCCCCGGACGCCGGCGAGGGCGGCGATGGCGGCGCGAGCGTTTTCTTTGCGGGAGATGGCGGCCAGGACGGCCGCGCCGCGGGTGGAGGTGCGGGCGGGGTGGGCCGCATCCGGCTGAACAGCAGGAACGGAACCCAGGTCAACTTGACCGGGATCTCAAGCCCCGCCTGCGGAGCGCAGAACAGCCCCTGCACCACGGGTGCCGTCTCCGTCTGGTGATCATTCCGGCCGCGACTTTCGCCCGCCCGCCCGAGCTGGCTTCGTCGGCCTCGCAGCCGATGACGTCACCGGCAGCGGGGCCTGTCCCCAAAGATTACCCAAAGATTATTGTTGTAATTCGCTAACTTGCAATAGAGGAAACCGCCCCCACTTAATAAACTTATATCTATCGGCAAGTTACACTGATGCGGCGCTCTGCTGTTTTGCAATACCCTGATTTGTATGAAAAATATGTGGGGACAGGCCCTGCTGATTTTTGAAAAATCAGGGCACGCCGGGGAACGAATCGACGTACTGGATCTTGATGTCGGGGAATGAATCCACCAGCTGGATCTTGAAGTCGGGGAAGGAGTCCACGATCTGCCATTTTCCGCACGAATCGGGGAAGGAGGTGACCTTCTTGACCTTGAGGTCGGGGAAGGAGCTCACCACCTGCACCTTGATGTCCGGGAACGAGGTCACGATCTGCACCTTTCCCTGGAGCTTCTTACCCTTGAAGGTGCAGTCCTTGCCCACGTTGCCCGCCAGCGCGGTCGCCGAAAGAGCGAACATGAGCATCACCACGAGCGCCACAATCCTTTTCACGGCATCCTCCTTGGTTTGGGGCCGCCCCGCGCAGACTCACAGGCAGCCCACGAGAAAGTTGCAGCTCTGCCCTTGCGAGCAGCACTGGTTCGGGTAGAGGAGTGAAGTGCAGTAGAACGACGGCGAGTTGCACACGCACACCTGCTGGCTATTGCAGGTGCTGCCGGGTCCGAAGCTCGAGGTGCAGGCGGGGCAGCTTCCGCCGCAGCCGTCCGCGCCGCAGGTGAAGGGATCGCTCGAGGTCCCACTCCCGCACTGTTTGTTGCAGCAGCTCCCCTGGTAGCAGCGCTGGCTGCTCGAACAGCACACGGTCCCGCAGGTGTCGTAGGCGCACACGCAGTAGCCGGAGGTGTTGCAGGTCTCGTTCTCGGGACAGGTTCCGCAGGAGCCGCCGCAACCGTCCGAGCCGCACTCGGTGTAGCACCAGGGGTAGCAGCACTGGCCGTTGTAGCAGACATAGTTGGTCCCGCAGGTGCCGCAAGAACCGCCGCAGCCGTCGGAGCCGCAGTTGCGGCCCGTGCAGTCCGGGACGCACACGCACTGGCCGTTCTGGCAGGTCTCGCCCGGGTAGCAGGTCCCGCAGGTCTGGCCGCAGCCGTCCGGCCCGCACTCCTTGCCCGTGCAGGCGGGCGTACAGCAGGCGCCGGTGGTGGCGTTGCACACCTGACCCGAGGCGCAGCACACCCCGTTGCACTCGGCGTAGTCGCACACGCACACGTCGTTCTCGCAGTGTTCGCGCGAGCCGCACAGGCTGGGGCAGGTCCCGCCGCAGCCGTCGGAGCCGCACTCCTTGCCGGCGCAGGATGGAGTGCAGCGGCACACTCCGTTCTCGCACCGGTCGTTGGGATACTCGCAGGTGCAGGTCCCGCCGCAGCCGTTGCTGCCGCAGGTGCGGGCCGGGCAGCTCGGCATGCAGCAGGCGCCGCTTGCGCCGCACACTTGGCCCTGCGCGCAGCAAGTCCCGGCGCACTCCTCGTACGTACACTCGCAGCGGTTGCTGATCAGGAAATCGCAGGTCGAGAACGCCGGGCAGGCCTCCAGCGACCACTCCAGGCAGGGGTCGGTGTCGATGTTGCGGCATACGTAGACCTGATCGTTCCAGAAGTACGGGCACTTGGTCTGGCCCGTCTGGCAGTCGCTAGTGCAGGAGCCGGCGTACACGCACTGGCCGTTCTGGCACACGTAGTAGTTCTGGCAGTTGAGCTGGAGCCCCTCGTCGCCGAAGCCATCGCAGTCCGAGTCGAGCCCGTCGCACACCTCGGTGCCGAAAGACGGACCGTAGTTGGTGGCGTCGCAGGGCGCGAAGACGCCGCCCACGCATTGATCGGCGCGGTGGCGGCTGCCGGCGCACACCCCGTCCTGCCGCTCGCACAGCGTCAGGGTCAGGTCGGGGTCCCGGGCGTCGGTGAGCCCGTCGCAGTCATCGTCGAGGCCGTTGCACGTCTCGGGGCCGGTGGGCACGCAGACCGTGCGGCACTGGCCGCCCTGGCAGGTCGAGCCCACGGGGCAGTCGCGGTCGGACTCGCAGCCGGGGACGCACACGAAGTCGCGGCACAGGTTGCCGAGCGGGCACTGATCCTTGGTGAGGCACTGGACGCACACGCCGCTGCCGGTGTCGCACACCGGCGTGGGCGGAGCGCAGTCGGTGCTCTGCCGGCAGGAGAAGACACACACCCCGTCGCGGCACACCTGGTTGGTCTGGCAGTGGCTGTTCTGAAGGCATGAGACGCACCGGCCAGCCGCGCCGGCGGTCGGGTCGCAATGCAAGGGCTGCGGACAGTCGCGGTCGGATTGACAGCCCTCGACACAGCGCTTGTCCTGGCAGATGTAGCCGAGGGGGCAGTGCTCGTTCGCCAGGCAATCGACGCAGGAGAGCGTGCTCACATCGCAGTGGCCGCTGATGCAGGAAGAGTCCTGTCGGCAGCCGGGCACGCAGACGTTCTTCTCGCAGATGGTCCCGGAGGGGCAGTGCGCGTCCTCCAGGCAGGGGACGCACTGGCCGCTCTGGGTGTCGCAGTGCAGCGGCAGGCAGTGCGCCTCCTCGGTGCAGAAGAACTCGCAACGCAGCTCCCGGCAGCGGAACCCCGCCGGGCAGTCGGCGTCCTGCTGGCACTCGGCGCACACCCGGGCGTCTCCCACCCCGCTGGGGATGCACTCCCAGCCGCTGGGGCAGTCCCGGCTGCTGCGGCAACCCGTGATGCAGGTGCCGCCCTCGCAGATCGTGCCGGGGTCGCACTGGTCGTCGGTGGTGCAGGTGGGGCCGCTCTCGCAACGCCCGTCGCGGCACACCTGGTTCGGCCCGCAGCCGGCGTTGTCCAGGCACTCGACGCAGGTGTGGTCCGACTCGCGGCACAGCGGCAGGGTGCGGGTGCAGTCGCTGCCCGAGAGGCACTGGACGCACACGCCGCTCCCGGTGTCGCAGCGGCCGGTGGGCGACGAGCAATCGTTGTCGCTCTGACAGGTGGTCACGCATTTCTTGTCGACGCAGTGGCCGGTCGGGCAGTCGCCGTCCGCAAGGCACGGAACGCAGGTGTGGCTCGCCGGATCGCACACCGGGGTGGGGGCGGCGCAGTCGACGTCTCCTTGGCAGCCCTGCTTCGGCTCGCAGCAGCCCGATACGCACAGGTGGTCCTGCGGGCAGTCGGTGTCGGTGACGCAGCCGGTCGTCTTCTCGCACTTTCCGTCCTGGCACACGTCGAGGCAGCTTGCGCCGCAGTCCGCGGCCAGGAGGCACTCGACGCACAGGCCCTTTGCGGTATCGCAGCGCGGCAGCGACTCGGGGCACTGGGCGTCGCTCTCGCAACGGGTGGTCGAGCCGGTCGAGCAGCCGGCCATCCAGGCGAGCGCCGCCACCACCGCCAGCCCGAACGCACTTGCCATCTTCATGAATCTCCTCCTGCGATATCAGGTTTTCGCGCTAGCATACGGAAAAAAGCTCGCCATTGCCACTCCAAGCTGGAACGGCTCGAAAGTTGATAACTTTTTCGCTCGAGGGTAAGAAACACCCGATGGCCGCCGACCAGGCAAACCCCGCGCCGACCCACGCCATTTCGGTGGAGGCCGCCTCGCTCAGCCTTCAGCGTTGCAGCCTGGTCGAGGTGGACGGGCCGCAGCCGGGGACGGTGTTCGAGCTGACCCGCGCCCGCTCGGTGGTGGGCAAGAGCCCGGAGTGCGACATCTTCATCCCCGACCCCACGGTGAGCCGGCAGCACGCCGAGATCCTGGAAGAGGGCGGCCGCTATCTGGTCAAGGACCTGGATTCCACCAACGGCACCGAGCTGGACGGGGCCCGCGTCAAGGAGGCGTACCTTCGGCCCGGGGCGCGCATCCAGGTCGGCTCGGTGGTGCTGCGCTTCCAGGCCGGCTACGACCCGGTGCGCATCGCCCCCTCCGCGCACGAGCGGCTGGGCGCCATGTCGGGCAAGTCTCTGCGCATGCGGGAGATCTTCGCGCTCATCGAGCGGGTGGCCCCGTCGGACAGCACCATCCTGCTGCTGGGCGAGACCGGCACCGGCAAGGGCGCGGCGGTGCAGACCATCCACGAGTTGTCCCGCCGCCGCGGCCCGCTCACCGTGGTGGACTGCGGCGCGGTGGCCCGCAACCTCATCGAGAGCGAGCTCTTCGGCCACGTCAAGGGCGCCTTCACCGGCGCCACCGGGCTGCGCAAGGGGGCGCTGGAGACCTCACAGGGCGGCACGCTGTTCATCGACGAGCTCGACGACCTGCCGCTCGACTTGCAGCCGAAGCTCTTGCGGGCCATCGAGGAGCGGGTGTTCTCCCGGCTGGGCTCGACCCAGACCATTCGTTTCGACGCCCGGGTGGTGGCGGCCTCCAAGAAGGACCTGTGGCGCGAGGTGGACGCGGGGCGCTTCCGGCAGGACCTCTACTACCGCCTCTCGGTGGTGACCATCCGCCTGCCGCCGTTGCGCGAGCGGCCCGAGGACATCCCGCTGCTGTACGACCACTTCAGCGGCGAGGGCGGCCCGCGCTTCGACGCGCTGCCCGAGCCGGTGCGGGCCCGCTGGCTGGGCTACGCCTGGCCGGGCAACGTGCGCGAGCTGCGCAACGCGGTCGAGCGCGGCCGGGCGCTCCAGGGCGACGGGCTGGTGGAGGTGAGCTCCCCGGGCGTCGCCGCCCCGGCGGCCTCCGGCGCAGGGCTGGTCCCGGACTATTCCTTGCCCTTCAAGGAGGCCAAGGAGCGGCTCCTCGCCGCCTTCGAGCGCGAGTACCTCAAGCGCCTGCTGGCCCGGCACCCGGACGGCATCTCGGCCGCGGCCCGCGAGGCCGGCATCGACCGCAAGCACCTGTACTCTCTTTTGGAAAAGCACGACCTGGCCAAGGCGCGGCCCGCGGACGAGGAGTGAGCGGCGCGTCCTCGGGAGAGCACGACACGCGCATGGCGGACGATCGGCACAGGAAGGCGCTCGCGTCGCCGGCGTGGCTGTGGGCGCTTTTGGGTGCCACGCTGGCCGCGGCGGGCGTCTTGCTGTGGCACACCTGGGCCCGCATCCAGCACGCCGAGCGTCCGCCCGCCGCAGCGGATTTGCGCGCCGCGGGCACGGTTGCCGGGGCCCCCGCCACGTTGTCTCTAGCTGGCTCGGGGAGCAACCTTCCGCTCACGCGCCGCCTCCTCGACGCCTTCGCCAGGCAAGGGACCGGTGCGGCGTTCGTGCTGCACGACAGCATCGGCTCGAGCGGCGGGGTGCGCGCCGTCCGCGATGGCGCCGTCGACATCGGGCTGATATCTCGCGGGCTGAAACCCACAGAGGCCGGGGAGCTCCTGGTGCTTCCCTACGCGCGCACCGCGGTGGTGCTGGTGGCGCACCCCTCTGTGCCCGAACATGAACTCGACCGGGCCTCGCTCCTCGAACTCTTCGCGGGCCGAAAAAACATTTTTAGCAACGGTCTTGCTGCCGTGGTCTTTCTGCGGGAGCCGGGCGACTCCAGCCACGCCGCGCTGGAGCGGGCCTGGCCCGAGTTCGCCGCGGCCAGCCACGCCGCCTACGCCGAGCGGCGCCTTCGCGTGTTGTTCTCCGATCAGGCCCTGCTCCGGGCGGTGGCGGACACGCCCGGCGCGGTGGGCCTTTCGGATCGGGGGCAGGCCCGGCTCGTCGCCCCCGGCCTGCGGCTGGTGGAGCCGCTCGCGGGCGCAAAGGGAGAAGACGCGCCGGTCCTCAAGGATCTCGCCTTCGTGGTGCCACCGAGGCCGCCTGCCGCGGTTCGCAAGTTTCTGAATTTCGTGTTCTCGGATGAGGGGCGCCGGGTGATCGAAGACGCGGGGTACCTCTTCCTCGCGCCGGGAGCGCGGCCGTGGGAATGACCGAGCCACTGCCGGACCTGGCGCGGCACCTGCGGCGGCGTCTGCTCCCGTTGTGCGCCGCGACGCTTTCGGCGATCGCCCTGGGCGTTCCGCTCGCCTACCTGGCGCTGGGGATGCGCGCGACGCGCGCGCTGGGCGAGGCCACCGCGGCGCAGGCGGCCCGGGACATGCAGCAGGCGGACTGGTTCGGCTCGCCCCTGTGGACCTACAACACCCAGAAGTTCCTGGATCACCTGCGCGCCTTCCGCGAGCGGCCCGGCATCGTGTGCATCGAGGTCGAGCGGGCGGGCCAGGGCTTGCTGGATAGCGGAAGCGAATGCCGCGGACAGGCGTCTTCGCTCCTGTGGACCTCTGCCGAGCTTCGCCGCGGCGAGGGCGTGGCGGGGCGCCTGTGGGTCGCCATGGACGCCGGGCCCGTCTGGCGCGGCGCGCTGTTCGTGTCGCTGCCCGCTTTCTTGCTCGGCCTCTTCCTCGCCGGAGCGCTGTTCTGGATCCCGCTGCGGACCACCCGCGGGGCGCAGGCCCGGCTGGCGGAGTTGTTCGCCGAGCTGCAAGCCTCGCGCGACGGGCTGGCGCGGCTGAATACCCGGCTCGAAGGAGAGGTGGCCGAGCGCACGGCCACCCTGGCGGACACCGTCACGGCGCTCGAACAAGAGCGGAGCCGGATGCGCGAGCTTTCGCAGCGCTGGCTGTCGCTACAGGAGGTCGAGCGACGCGCCGTCGCCCGGGAGCTTCACGACGGCGTGGGTCAGGCGCTCACCGCCCTGCGCCTGGACCTCGAGGTGCTGGGCGCGGTAGGTAGCGACGATGCGCAGGCGCGCCAGACCGTGGCCCGGGCTCGCGCGCGCGCCGACGATGCCATCGAGGAGGTCCGCCGGGCCGCGGCGCGGCTGGGGCCGGCCATGCTGGACGAGCTGGGCCTGGTCGAGGCGCTGCGCCGGTACCTTGCCGACTTTCGGGAGCGTACCGGGACACGCGCCGAGCTCGTGCTGCCGCCGCCTTCGACGCGGTGTCCACCGGAAGTGGAGAGCGCGTGTTATCGCTTCATCCAGGAGGGTCTCACCAACGTCTCACGCCACGCCGGCGCTTCGATGGTGCGTGTAAAGATGGCGGTCCGGACGGGCGAGCTCGAGGTCTGTTTGGAGGATGACGGGCGCGGGTTCTCGCCAGGCAAGAGCGAGGGCCGCGGCCTCGGCCTGCGCGGCATCCGCGAGCGGGTGGCCTTGCTCGGGGGGAGTTTCTCCATCGAGTCCGCGCCCGGCCAGGGCACCCGGCTCCGGGTGCGGCTGCCGCTGCCGGCGGCGAGCGCCGATGCAGGGGAGAGGAAGACATGACATCGAAAAGACCCATCCGGGTGATGCTGGTGGAGGATCATCTCATCGTGCGCCAGGGGTTGCGCGCGCTCCTCGAAACCCAGGAAGGCATCGAGGTGGCGGGCGAGGCCGGCGACGGCGAGGAGGCGCTCGCCTCGTGCCGGAAGCTCGAGCCGGACGTCATCGTCCTCGACCTGGGCCTGCCCGGGAAGGACGGCATCCGGGTGGCCGAGGAGCTGCGCGGCGAGCTGCCCGGGTGCCGGGTGCTGGTGCTCTCCATGCACTCCGGCGAGGAGTACGTGCGCTCGGCGGTGCGCGCCGGGGCCGCGGGATTCCTGGTCAAGGGCGCGGGGCTCTCGGATCTGGTGCGGGCCATCCGGGCCGTGGCGGCGGGCGAGGCCTTCTTCTGTGGGGCCGCGGCCGCGATCCTGGCCCGTGATGCCGGCGGCAACGGCGGGGCCGCCGGCGGCGGGCGCGCTGTCCTCACCGAGCGGGAGCGCGAGGTGCTGCGGCTGGTGGCGTCGGGAAAATCCAGCCGCGAGATCGCCGCCATCCTGGGGATCAGCCCAAAGACCGTCGAGGGCCACCGGGCCAACATCATGGAGAAACTCGGCATCCACGACCTGGCCGGGTTGGTGCGCTACAGCGTGAAATCCGGCCTTGTCCCTCCCGAACCCTGAACGGCGCCCGCGCCCGGGCGTTCTGGTCGCGGCATGAGGCCGCGCCAGGGGTATTTCCGGGGTCGGGGCAAGGGATCCTACGGATTGCGCGCCGGCCCGCTGGTTGGTAGCGTGCCCGCCCGGAAACTTCATTGCCGCGCCTCGACAAGGAGGACGAATGAAATTTTTGGGCCCGTTGTTGTGCATCCTGTTTTTGTTTTCGCCTGCGTTCGCCGACGACGCCATGCCGGGCGTCGGGCAGAAGCCCATCGCCAAGGAGGACGAGGCCAAGGAAAAGGGCAAGGACAAGGGCACGGCATCCGAAGAGGAGCAGATCACCGTCCTGGGCCAGCGCATCGTGCGCGAGTCCGAGACCGTGGGGAGCTACAACCAACCCTTCTGGACCGCCTCACGCCGCTTTCCCACCACGCGGGTGTACGTGATCCCCGCGGGAACGGTGACCTTCGAGTACTGGGTGCGCGCGGACGGCTTGCTCAGGTCCGGCGACCGGGCCCGGTTCCGCAACCAGTACGAGCTCGAGTTCGGCCTGGGGCACCGCTTGCAACTCGACCTTTACCTGGAGACCCGCCAGTCGAGCGGCTACGAGCCCATCGCCATCAAGAAAGAGAAGATCGAGCTGCGCTGGGCCTTCGCCGACTGGGGCGTGATCCCGGGCAACCCGACCCTGTACCTGGAGTGGGTTCGCGCGAGCGATGATCCGCAGGCCATCGAGGCCAAGATCCTGCTCGGCGACTCCATCACGCCTCGTCTGTTCTGGGGGTTCAACCTGGTGTACGAGCGCGAGCTGGGGGGCAAGTCCACCGGCGAGTACGCGGCCTCCTTCGGCGTGGCCTACGCGCTGGTGGACGGCGTGGTCTCGGTCGGGCTGGAGGGAGTGGTGGAGCTGGTCGACGTGAGCGGGAGCCGGTTCGACTTCGTGGAGAAGAACTTTCTCGTCGGTCCCTCTCTCCAGGTCCGGCCCATCTCCGGCTTGCACATCGATATCCTGGCCATGGCCGGCGCCGCCATCGAGGACGAGACGGAGCCCGCCTACCGGGTGTTCTTTATCCTCGGAAAGCACTTTGATACCATCGGGCTGCGTTGAGGCCGGGACCGTCGGGTCGCCGGCGGGAGGTGTCTCATGCGCCGGCGGTTGTTTGGGGTCTTGCTGATTTGTAGCCCCTGGGTCGCTTTTCTGTCGTTTCCGGCCGGCGCCCACCACCAGAAACAGGTCTCCTGTGAGGTGTACTCTTATCTTGATGAATCTGGGGTTTTTACCCAGACGGTGGATGCCGACCACATCCCCGCGAAGGTTCGCGATCGAGTCCAGATCGAGCGCAACTGCCAGCTTGCGCACGATATTTCCCATGCAGGGGGACTGGTGCACCCGTTGTCGGGCGGGCAGCTCCACGCCGATCGAGGATGGATTCCGTGGGTGGCGGGGGCGGGGGGATTGCTGGCCATCGCGGTCGCGTTCTTTCTCTTTTATAGATGCAAAAAAACCCGTCCCGGTTGAAGCTGCTTTTTGCGGCAACCATCTTGAAATAATTACATAAACATCGGGGACAGCCCCCCGTTTTTCCCCGTTTTTCCCCCGCTTGTCCGGTGCCAGGCACCCCGGAAAACCCCAGTAACATACTGAAAACACTCCGGAAAGCCCTCTCTTGGAACGCGGCGGAAAGACTTCGGAAAGCCGGTCAGGGCCGGACGGGATCAGCGGGGACGGCGGCGGCCGAGGAGCCGGCGCACGAAATGCCGCGCCCTGGTCCGGCGGGTCTGTCGCGCCGTGGTCCCTCGCGCGGTGTACTCCTCCAGCGAGGGCAGCTCTACCGTCTGACCGATCGATTCGCGGAACAACTTGCGAAAGCGCGTCTCGATCCCGTCGCCGTTCGTCATGCGCGATTCGCGCGAAAGCGCTCTCAGGCCGCGGCGGACCGAGCGGGCCAGCACCAGGTTGCGCTGCCCCGTGGGATCGGCTTGCAGGCAGTCTGATTCGCGGCCGCGCGCCAGAACATCCCTCATGAGCGCGACCGCGAGGGTCTTCACGTCCGCGATCTCCTCGGTGGTGAGCGCCAGGGCAGAGCGCCGCGCGTTGGCCTCGCGCACGCGGCGCAGGCGGGACAGCCGGTTGAGAAAGAACACCCCGTCGAAGATGCGCCGGTTGATGCGGAAGGGCAGCACCGTCCCCGAGAGCATCCGCGAGAGCAGCGCGTCGTGCCTGGGAAAGCCGCGCCGGGCGAGTTCCCGGGCCTCTTCCCAGCGCCCGGTGGGCATGGCGTGGTCGAAGCGCACCTCCCAGTACACGTGCGGCAAGCCCCGGTGGGCGAAATCCGCCACCGTCTTCCAGGGGATGAAGTAGTTGTGCGCCACCACGTCCGCGGCCAGGTGCAGGAGGTATCCCCAGGCGAAGGCCCGCCCGGCATCGTCCTCGGCGGCGTCCAGGATCTGAAATCCCACCCGCCAGTTGTGGCAGTGCTCGCGGTAGGGGGTCAGGTTCTTGGCCACGGTGATGTCGGCGGCGATGGCCCCGTACAAGAAGTCGTCGGCGAAGCGGCGCAACACCGCGGCCAGCGCCGGTGCCAGCCACACCAGGTCGGCCAGGATCTCGCGCGAGAACTCCAGGTGCGCGGCCGGCCCGAAGGCCAGCGCCGGCGCCGGAAACAAGACCATCACCAGCAGAAGGCCCCACCCGGTTTTGCGCAGCCGAGAGCGTCTTCGCCAATCCGCTTCCATCGGCCGGATGCTATCTGCACAAAGCCCGAGAATCAACTCGACCTCTTGCCTTGCGGGCGGCTCTTCTGCCAAGCTCTCGCTGGAGGGCGCACATGAAGGCGACTGTCTTTGTTGCGGTTGTTCTGGGCGCCGTTGGACTTGGCGCCTGCTCCGGCTCGTCCGACTGCGGCTGCCACGGCTACGACTGGCAGGCGCTCATCCCCGGCCCGCAGGAGGCGGGGTACGACGCCGCGCTGGAGGCCAAGGCCAGACGCTACGACCGCGGCTTCGCGGCCATCTTCACAAACGGCACCGGCCTCAACCAGGAGTTCAGCGTCCCGCTCGCCGACGAGGCCGCGCGCGCGGCCCTGCGGCGCTTCTTCGAAGAGGACGACACCTTCGACTTCGAGGCCTTCTCGGGGCTCTCGCTCGCCGGCATCGGCGCTTTCCACAAGGTGGCCGGCGGCTACGCCGGGCCGGGGGTGGCGGCGGACGCCTTCCGCTACGGCGTGCTGCGCGATCAGCGCTACCCCGCCGCCGAGATCGAACAGGCGCGCGCACAGCTATTGCGCGGCCTTTCGGGCTTGCATGTCGTGGCCACCATCCCCGGCGTCCCCGGCGTCATCGCCCGCGGCATCGCCCGCAAGGACGTGCCCGGCGACGGGCAGAGCGTGACCACGGTGCCGCTCTTCGACGGGCAGGGGAACCCCTTGCCCGCGGAGAAGAACAACGGCACCTGGCGCGAGGACAACTCGGGGCTCTACCCCCAGTTGGTGTGGGAGGACTCCTGCAGCCGCGACATGTACATCGGCTGGGTGATCGGCATGGCCGGGGCCTGGGAGGTCGTGCGCGACGACCCCGAGATCCCGCAGGCGGCGAAGGACCTTCTGCGCCAGGACGCCCGGCTCATCCTGCGCGAGCTCATGAAGACCCGGGAGAGCGGCTACGATCTCGAGGTCATCGACGCCGACGGGCGCACCACCTACCACGGCTACATGAACGAGAACAACGTCGACCGCGCCTATCTGCCCGGCGCGCGCAACGGCTTCTACTCGCTCATGGCCCTGGGCTGCGTGGCGGGCCTGGTGTTCGTCTCGGGCGACGAGCAGGGCCAGGCGTACCTCGCAGAGCAGCTCATCGCCGCGCGCGATCTCCCCGGCATCTGCCAGGAGAACCTCATGATGGTGGACATGGGGGTGTACAGCAACTACTCCAACTACAACATGGCCTTCGACGGGGCGCATCTGGCGCTCCGCTACCTGGACAACCCCGCCGCGCTCGACCCGCTGTGGGACTCTCTCCAGAACATCCTCTACGACCGGCCCGGGGCCGAACGCCAGCCGTCCGAGATCGCCCAGTCGTTCTTCGACTTCGTCTACGTGGCCGGGCATGCCGGCGGCGGCGTCAACCGGGTCCCGCGCACGCCGCCCGACGAGGCCGCCCTGGCGCGGGGCCTGGGCACGCTGCGCGACTTCCCCGATTGCCCCTACTGGGACACCCTGCGCGAGAACTGCGACGAGGGGGAGGTGGCCGCCCTGCACTGCGTGGCCGACGACGGCACCGTCCTGGAGCTCCTGGGCGACGTGGGGCGCGGCGAGAAACTGGTGGCGGCCCGCCCGGTCCCCATGCGGGTCCGGCCTCCCTCCAACTACCACTGGCGCAGCAACCCCTACGCCCCCAACGGCGGCGGCGACGGCTCCCAGCTCCTGCCGGGGGTGGACTTCCGTTTCGCGTACTGGCTGGGGCGCTGGGTGCGCCGCTGACGGGGCGGCGCCTCCGGCGAGAAACGACGCATGGGCATCGTGCTGCTCTTCTTGCTTTCGCCGCTGTGGCTGGCGCTGCCCTTCGTGGGGCTGACCTTCGCCCTGGCCGCCTGGGTGTTCCCGGGCACCTCCGGCGGGCCGCGCGCGCGCCCGGCGGCGCAGGCGCTGGGCCTTTTCGCCTGCGTGCTCATGGAGTGGCTGGCCACGGCCTGGGTGATCGTGGCCTTTCCCTGGCGCGGATTCCGCTACGTCATCCCCGCCACCGGCACGGGACGCCGCAATGCGCTGGTGGTCATTCCCGGGCTGTGCGAGAACGCCCTCACCCTCTCCGTCCTGGCGCGCCGCCTGAGCCGGCGCACCGGCGCGCCGGTGCTGGTCATCACGCCCCGCCGCTACTTCGACTCGCTGGAGAACCTGGCCGCCGCCTGCCGGCAGCAGATCGAGGCGTTCTTGCAAGAGACCGGTTGCGCGCGGGTGGATCTCGTGGGCCACAGCATGGGCGGCATCCTGGCGCGCTTGCTTTCGCAGCCGGCCCAGCTCGGCGAGCGCGTGCGCTCCATCGTCACGGTGGCCTCGCCCCACCTGGGCTCGGCGCTGTCGGCCGTCGGCATCGGCCGCAACCTGCGCCAGATGCGGCGCGGCAGCGCCTTCCTGGAGAACTTGAACGCGCAGCCTCCGCCGGAATCCGTGCGCATCGCCGGCATCTGCTCCATCCACGACAACCTGGTGCTCCCCTGGAACTGCGCCCTGTCGCCGCACGGCGAGAATCTGCTGCTGCGCTTTCGTGCCCACCTTTCGCTGATCCTCTCCGCCGAGGTGGCCGACCGGGTGGCCGAGCGCCTGGCGGCGCCGCGGCGGGCCTTGGCACCACCGAAACTTTGACAGGCCCGGCGCGAGCGGGCATACCGGAGCCATGGAACCGAAACGCATGCTGATCATCCGGACCGGCGGGTTGGGAGACAGCCTGCTCCTGTGGCCGGCCGTGACGGCTGTTCGCCGGCGTTTCCCCGGCGCGCACATCGCGCTGCTGGGCGCGCGCGCCCGCCTGCTGCCTCTGGTCTGTCCGGGCGGCGCGGACGCGGCGCACGAGGGAGAGGGCTCCGGGCTGCATCTCTTGATGTCCGCGCAGCCGGTGCTGTCGCCGGAGGCGCAGCGCTTCTTCGGGGGGTTCGACACGGTGGTCGCCTTCTCGGCCGCGCGCGACGGCTTGCTAGCCGAGAACCTGTCGCTGTGCGGGGCGGCCGAGGTGCACGCCTTCTTGCCGCTGCCCGCCCCGGGCGAGCCGCGCCACCTGGCCGATCACCTGCTCGACGCTCTCTGCGGCGTGGACCTGGCGCAGGAGGGGCCGCCGCCGCCGCTGCCGGTGACCGCGGCGGCGCGGGAGGCGGCCGCGCGCCGGCTCGGCGAGCTGGGCCTGGAGAACCGCGAGCTTCTGGCCATCCTGCCGGGCAGCGGCAGCGCCGCCAAGAACTGGGACGCGGCGCACTTCGCCACGCTGGCCGCGACCCTGCGCGAGGAAGGGCTCGCCCCGATCCTGTTCGAGGGGCCGGCCGATCGGGTCGACCACTCGGCCTAAAAGCCCCTCTCCCACC
>CAZLNM010000068.1:0-28274 GCA_964561025.1 uncultured Myxococcales bacterium | reverse complement strand
GGCGGGCTCGGCCGCGGCCGGAGCCGAGGCGGGCGGGGCGGACTGTTGCGGGCCGGAGCAGCCAGCGCAGCAAAGGAGCAGAGCGAAAACTGCGGACAGCATTCGTGACATGAATTCCTCCTGGGGAGAAGACCCCGACATCGAAAGAACGCCTCGCATAGCCTGCTATACCCTGACGAGGCCCGCGACCGCAACTCGCTCTTTCGCGCGTGCCGCCGGCTCGAAATCCTCAGCGCTGGAAGGTGATGGTGACGTTGGGATCGAGGGCGTCGTCGTTGTCCCGCCGGGAGAAAGAACGCCTTGCCGCCGCTTCGGTTCCTGAATAAGATGCTCCTATCCTGTTCGACCCGACCGGAGGTGGCGCATGGGCCGCTCGCGAATGTTCGGCGACGATCCGCCCGAGGAATCGAAGAACCCCTCTCCGCGCACGACCATCGTGGGCGGCCGCCCGCCCGAGGAGGGCGCCCAGACGCCCCCGGTGCCCACCGGGATGCAAAAGCTCTTACGCCTGGCGGCGGTGGACCCCGGGTTCGCCCGGGAGCTCTTGCTGCGCCGCGACCAGGTCGCCGCGGCGGCCGGGGTGGAGCTCAACGAGCGCGAGCGGGCCATGCTCCAGGCGGTGCCCGAGGAGCAGTTGCGGGCCATGGTCGAGAGCCTGCCGCCGCCGCCGGAGGCGCGCCGGGACTTTTTACGTAAGACCGCCGCCACCGCGGTGGTGCTGCTCGGCGGCGCGGCGCTGTCGGGGTGCGAGGACGCGCCCAAGGCCCCCGTTGTGCCGCCGGAGGAGCCGGTGGTGCGGCCACGGGACATGAACGCCACCAAGGGTATCCGGCCTCTTTCCGAAACCACGGTCACGGGCATCCGCCCGGACGTCCCGCCGCCTCCGCAGCCGCCGCCGGAGGGAGGGCAGTTCGCGCAGCCGCCCGAGGGTTGGGACGGCGGCGCTCCTCCCGAGCCGCCGCCGCCGCGGCCCGAACAGCCAGCGCCGGTGACCGGCATCATGCCCGACGTGCCACCACCCAAGCCGGACGGCGGGACGGTGCCGGACGAGGCGCCGCCGCCGCGGCCGCCGAGGCCCGGCCCCACCCGCGGCATCCGTTTCCAGGATGGGCAGGAGTAGCCGCGCCGTGGCCGACATCACCATCGTCAACCTCAACATGCTCTACGTGCGTTACTACGACACCGTGGAGCGTGAGCGCCACCTGCCGCTGGGGCCGCTGTACGTCACCCGCGCCCTGGAGGACGCGGGTTTCGTCGTCGACTTTCGCGACTACCAGCTCCATGACGCCCCCGAACCCTTCGACAGCGCCGAGATGGTTCGCTTTCTGGCCGACCCCGCCCCGGTGGTGGGGTTCTCCTGCATGGCGAACCTCCTGCCCTTCACCCTGCTGGCCATGCGCGACTTCAAGCGCATCTACCCCGACCGGACGCTGGTCCTGGCCGGCGTCGGCCCCAAGTCGGTCGAGGAGCTCATCCTGCGCCGCTTCCCCTGGGTGGACATCATCGTGCGCGGCGAGGCCGAGCGTTCGGCGCCGCTGCTCCTCGGCGCCTTGAAGAACGGCGCATCCCTGCGCGAGGTGCCGGGCATCTCGTTTCGCGACGGGGACGCGGTGGTCCATACCGAGCGGCCCGCGCGCATCACCGACCTCGACGCGCTGCCGCCGTCGGCCTACCATCGGGTCGATGTGTCGCGCTACACCGGCTTCGGCATGATCACCTCGCGGGGATGCCCCTACCCGTGCACCTTCTGCTCGGTGGCGCCCATCTGGGACCTGCGCCCGGTCCACCGCAGCCCGCGCTCCATCGTGTCCGAGATCGCCGAGCTTTGGCGCCGCGGCGCCGAGCTGGTTCTTTTCCAGGACGAGTTCTTCGTCTCCAGCCGCTCCCAGGTGCTGGCCTTCTGCCGCGAGCTCAAGCAGGCCGGGCTGTCGATCATGTGGAAGGCCTTCGGGCGCATCAACCTCACCGACGTCGAGATGATGGACGAGATGGCGAAGAGCGGCTGCGTGGAGATCCGCTTCGGCGTCGAGTCCGGCTCCGATCGCGTGTTGCGCCTGGTGAAGAAGGGCTTTTCCGCGGCCGACAGCATCCGGGTGGCGCGCCAGGCGTGCGACCGCTTCCGCCGGGTGGATCTCTTCTACGTGTGGGGCTTTCCCTTCGAGACCATGCAGGACTTCTACCAGTCGGTGTTCCAGATGGTGTCGTTCCGCATGATGGGAGCGCGCATCCTGCCCTCCATGTTGTGCTTGCTCCCGCAGACCGAGATCTTTCGGGAGCACGTCCGGACCGAAAAGCTCCAGTTCGCCCCCGACCTCATGCCGGAGTACATGGTGACCGGCCACGAGGTCAGCCGCTTCGCCCACGTGGAGATCCCCGAGCGCCACCGGGGCATCTTTCAGTTCATCCAGCAAAACCCGGACGTCTTCCCGGGGTTCTTCCACCTGGATCTTGAGGGCAACATCCGGCCCAAGCTGCGCGTGCTACAAGAGTTCGGCTTCTACCCGGCCTCGGACGAGGAGCTCACCCAGATGGAGTCGTGCGGCGCCCACTCTCCCCGGCTCAACGCCTCTAGGAAGGATCTGGCCACGCGCGCGGGCTAGGCGCCGGCTCAGTCCTCCGGGCACAGGTTGCAGGCTTCTGGTTTGATCTGGGCGTTGAAGTCCGCGCAGCTCTGGGCCTTGATGGCGGCCAGGCAGGCATCGGCCCCGCTCGCCGCCGCCGGACAGTCCCAGGTGGCGTTATCGCAGTTGTTCATCAGCGCCATCATCTGGTCGATGCACTGGGCCACGGTCATGCCCTGGAGGCTGTCGCACTCGTCTCCCTTCTCGCAGGCGGTCTTGGTGGCATTTTTACACCATTTCTCGGCAGGCGTTTCGCTGCCTCCGCAGGCGCCGACGAACAAACAGGCCGCCACCATCAGCGAAAGAACCCCGAACGCTTTTTTCATTTCGCTCTCCTTTCTAGGATATTGTCTTCCGATACAGACCTGCGACAGGCCGCGCGCGACAATTATTCAGCTTCTTCTCGTGGTGTGATTATACTGTTCCCATGGCGCACTTCGGTTTGCTCGTCGCCGCCGCGCTGGCTCTTGCACAACCCGCCGCAGGTGTGGAGAAACAGAAAGGATTTTCCGGCGCTTGTGAGCCCCTGCCGCAAGAACTGCGCGAGGGCATCGTCGGCAACGGCTACCGGGAGGGGTGCCCGGTGCCGCTCGACGAAATGCGGCTCGCCCGGGTCACCCACCTCGACTTCCAGGGGAAGTCCGCCGAGGGACAGCTCGTGGTCCATCGAGAAATCTGCGAGGAAGTGGTCGAGATCTTTCGTGAGCTCTTCGAGCTTGGCTTTCCCATCGAGAAGATGCGGCCGATCCAACACTACGGAGGAGACGATCGCAGGTCGGCCGCGGACAACAACACCACCGCCTTCCACTGCCGGCGCTCCACCGGCAAACCCGGGGAATTTTCCATCCACTCCTTCGGGCTCGCCATCGACGTCAACCCCAGGCAGAACCCGTACCTGGTGAACGAGAGCGTGATCCCGGAAGAGGGCCGCGCGTTCCTCGATCGCCAGGATGTCCGTCCGGGGATGATCAGGCACGGCGATGGTGCATATCGTGCTTTCACCCGCCGTGGCTGGCGCTGGGGCGGCAACTGGAAAAAGACCCGTGACTATCAGCACTTCGAACGGCAAATCCGCCGGATTACGAGAAAAAGCGCCGGGGGCGAACTTCCAGCCGGAGTGCCTAGCCCGCGTTCTTCTCCGTGATGTCGCGGGTGTCGAGCAGCCACCACGGGGAGGCCACGTTCCCGGGACGGCCCTGCTGGTCGGGGTGAGGTTCCAGGGAGCCGTCGCTCTTTACCTTGAAGCGGACCTCCTGGTAGGGTTCGCCGTCCACGCTCACCTTGCAGCGCCACTCGCCGGCGTGCCGGCTCCAGAGGTCCTCGCCCTCGGGGGAGCCCTCCGGGTAGGGGACGACGTAGGGTAGCGGGATGCTCACCCGCTTCACCGGCGAGCCGTAGGCGCCTGCGGGAAATCCGTTTGCCTTGAGGACGGCGGCGCCGTCCTGGAGCACGGGTTTCCCGTTCTCGAAGCAGCGCGCCGTGACCGACGGGTGCTGAGAGGTGACGAGCGTGACGAGGAGCCACGGGCGCTCTCGGGTGATGGGGTCCTTACGGACGGGATCGGGCTGGAAGGCGAGCCAGGCGCGCGTGCTGGCCGTCCGGGGATCCAGCTCGATGGCGCCGAACTCGAACGACTGCTCCTTGGCGCCGGCGAAGTAGCGCGCCGCAAGACGCAGCGGGCCGAAGGGGAGCTTGTGCTTCTCCAGGTTGCAGTTGGCGGTGACCTCGGGTCTGTTTCGCGCGGCGGAGAGCTCGCAACGGAGCTCCTCCTTCCCCGGCGGCGTGACGAAGAACTGGTCGTCGGCCTCGGCCTTGCCGAAGAAGCGCACGAAGAGATGGGAATAGAAGTTCCCGTTCTTCGAGGCCGTCGCCTCCAGCATGGCCGGGACGCCCGGCTGTGCCGGCGGTGGCTGGGGCGGGCGCAGCTTGCTCTGGTACCAGTAGCCCGTCGAGTCGCGGAAGAACCCCTCGGAAAACTCGCGCTCGGCAGGTTTCTTCTCGGGGCTTCTATCGGGAGGAGGCGCCGGCTCGGGCGCCGGCCCGCCCTTGAGGATGGCCAGCAGCTCGCCGAGCATGCGCTGCCTCTCCGGTGGCGTGAGCGAGGGGTTTTTCAGCTGCTCCAGCACGGCCATCACCGCGGTGAAGGCCTGGTCGGCCTCCTCGCGCCGTCGCTGGTAGTCCCGGCTATCCACCCGGCAGGCGTTGAAGTCGTGGCACAAGGCCAGCATGCGCTGCATCATGACCTGGATGAGCTCGCTGGGATCGCGCAATTTTTCAGATCCGACCTCGGCCCCGATGGAGACGCTGCCGATGGAGAACTTGATTTTGGCGGCCAGGCTCTCGTAGCGCAGCCGGTAGTCGTCGCAGTCCTGGCGCACGATCTCGCCGATGGGCTCGGGGCAGCGGTAGCTCGAGTAGGTGGCGCACCCGCCGGCCGAGAGCAGGCAGGTGAGCAGGTAGTGCAAGGAGTGGCGGCGCGTCATGGAATCTCTCGATTGGCTTCGACGGAGTTGGGGAGCACCCGGGTGTCGACCTTCCACCAGGGATGCACCAGGTCGCCGGCCTGGCCCCGTTGCCCTGGCGCCGGCTCCAGCGAGCCGTCCGGCTTCACCGTGAAATGCAATTCGCGCACCGGCGTGCCTTCCACCGAGACCCGGCACACCCACTCGCCGGTCTTCGGCGGCCAGACGGCCAGACCCTCGGGCACGGCGGCGCCGGCGCGAACGACCACGAACGGCAGCGCGAACACGTAGTGCCACCACTCGAGGAAGGGCTCGGCCACGGCCTGGCTGGAGTGGGGCGACACCTCCCGGTAGCGCGGCCGGTCCTGCAGCGTGCCGGTCTGGCCCGAGCCGCGCTCGCTCTGCATGGCGGGGGTGACGGGCTCGCCACCCACGGAGCAGCGCGCGGTGGCCTTGTGGTGTTTGCGCAGGCGAAGCGTGACGTACAGCCGCGGTTGCTCGAACTGAGCGGGCAGGGCGGGGGGCTCGGGGAAGAAGTACAGCCAGCCCTGGTCGAGATGCTCGTCGTAATCGACGGCCCAGCTCTTCTCGGCCGAGGGCGCCACCGCCCATTGCGCTCGCCCGATCTCCGCCCAGTCATCGGTCGCGGCGCGGTAGTAGGCCACCCGGTAGGCGAAGGTTCGCCCCGTCCAGGGGCGCTCCTTGGGGAGCGGGCAGTACACGCCGGCCACGCCGTCCGTGTTTCGCTTGACCGGGCAGCGCGCCATAAAGCCGTCCTCGAAGCGAAGCTCGATGCGATCGTCGGCCTCGAGCTTGCCCCACAGCGTAAGATGCGGCCGGACCTGGAAGCCGCCGAGCTTCATGTCGTGCGGCTGGTCGGACGACTTCGGCACCCAGATGTGGTCCAGCGTGCCGTGTCCCCACGGCGAGACCAGGCGCGGAAAGCCTTCCTTCACCGGCGGGGCCACGGGAGGCCGAAGGCGCGAGTCGAACCAGGGCTCGTCCGAGTAGATGGCGATCTTTCGGGGCTTCTCCGGCTCGGGCGGAGTGCTCACAGTAGTGGTTCCCGCCGCGGGCGCCGTCCTGCGCGGCGGCGGCGCACCGAGCATGTCGAAGAGCTTTGCAAGCATCTGCTCGCGCTCGGCGGGGGGGAGATCCGGCCGCTTGAGCTGCTCGCCGAGGGCGGTGATGGCGGTCATGGTGCGATCCATCTCCTCGCGGCGCGCCAGGTAGTCGGCCGGTGTCAGCCGGCAGGCGTTGAAGTCGTGGCACAGCGCCACCATGCGCTGGCTCATGACCTGGATGAGCTCGGTCGGGCTGCGTAGCGCGTCCTCGGAAAAAGTGGCGCCCACTTGGGCGGGGCCGATGCCTGCCTGGAGCGCGACCTTGGCCGATTCATAGCGGGTGGCGAAGTTCTCGCACTCGTCGCGAACGATGGTGCCGATGGGGTCGGGACAGCGGTACTCGCGCGAGGATGCGCAGCCGGACAGGATGGCGAAGCCGGCGAAAAGCCAGACGAGGCGAACTCGGCTCAAGGCTCTTCCTCCTCTCCCGACTTCGCACCGACCGTCGGGACGGCCGCTGGTCGTGCCGCCGCGGCCCGGGGGGCGAGCGTAGCAACCCGCTTTCTCAGGGTCAACAAGCGTGCGCCCTGCCCGTCTCCAAAAAAGTGAAACATAAAGAGCCGCGCATCTTGTCATTGTCGAAGCAATGCCTCAAGCGTGATTTTTTTCTACACCATCGGGATTTGTAACATGTTGTTTTACCTTTATTTTATTGCGCGAATCGCAGGCATGGCCTTTGCATGGTGTCTTTGCGTCAACCACATAAGGAGGTAATGATGAGAAAGATGCCATGTGTCGCGTTCGCCGGAGCGGTCTGGATTTTGCTGTGCGCCTTCACGCCCGCCGGAATCCCCGTCCTTCCAGAAGGCGCAAGTCAACGCGCCACGTCCTTCGGCCTCTCTCTGTCTGGCCAGGGGCAACCGTGTTTCGGGTGTTCAGGAAACGATGACGCGGGTTGCTATGTGCTCGGGGCCCAGGCCTTTTTCGCGTATCATTTTTCTTGGGGCGACCAGCTCCGCATCAAGTTCTCCGCCCAGCTCGCCGGGGCGGCGCGCGATACCTCCGGGGACCACAGCGATCATGAGGGGAATGTCTTTCTCGATCCAGGTATCGAGTACATGCTCTCTCTTGGCAGCAGCCGCCTGGCGCTTCTCCTGGGAGCCGATCTCGGCATCTTCCGGCGCAACAATCGCGAGGAGTTTGAGGTGCTCAGTTTCACACCTTATCTGGGGGGAATGCTGGCGCTGCGCGAGCCGGGCGAGATCCGGCCGTATTTCGCCGCACGCCTGGGCGCCTCGGTCTCTCCGCGTCGGACCCTGGCTGGAAACGCGGCGGCGGGCGTCCAGTTGCCACTCGGAGCGGCATCGCGACTGGCGCTGGAAGCCTATGCCGGTTTCGTGCCGGGCGAGGATGGGGTGGTCCCCACCGCGGGGGCGAATCTCGGGTTGATCTTCTAGCCCAACCTCCACTGTTCTAGGGGTTTTGTTCCGGAAACAAGGGGCCTCTCCCCAGAAACAACGGGCCTGTCCCCACATTTTTGCTGTTTTTTCAACTACATGTGCCTGCGGATCGATTGGCGCTGATCCGAAATTATTTCATTGAACACCTGCAACATTATCTGATAGGTCGAGTCTTACTTGCGTTGCCCACCACGGAGGTTGACCATGGCCTTCTGTCCGGCGTGCGGGAAAGAAGTCACCGACTCCGATGCAAGATTCTGCCCGTCTTGCGGCCGGCGGCTCGACGGCGCGAACCGTACCGAGTCGCCTCCCCCGCCCATCGGGCCCGGATCGCGGGCGCCCCAACTGACTCCCGACGCGCGGGCCCGGCGCCGCCGCCGTATCATCATGATCGCGGTTCTTGCCGAGATCCCCATCTTCGCCGTGGTCTTCTTCCTGGCCTTCAGCGGAAAGGGTTGCGGCCACACCGAGGGAAGCTTCGTCTCCAAGGGCCAGCCGCTCGGCGACTTCACTTTCACGCCTACCCAGTGCCGCTCGGGTCAGCGCATGAGCTTCTTCGGCGCGATCCTGGTCGGCGACGGCCCCACCGAGGGCGGGCTCCTGGTGGGCGAGGACGCCGTCAAGGGGAAGTTCGTAAAATTGGAGGTGCCGGGCTCCTGCAAGCCGCCGGACTACGAGGTGTGCACCGAGCTGTTCATCGAGCGCTCCTATTGCAGCGTGTTCGAGGCCTATGCCAAGAACACGAACACTACCGTCAACGACATCCGCCTGGTGGACGGCCACCTCAAGCTCGATTGCGTGTTTCCCGAGGGGGGCAGCGTCAAGGCCGACATCAAGTTCGAAAACTGCAACTGAAGAGGGCGGGCCATGACAAACCAAGAAAAAAAACGTGACAACCTGGTGTGCGTCTACTCTTTTGCCAGCGGCCGGTCCTTCGACGATTGCGTTTTTCTAGGCCAGCGGTATCGGGAACGCACGGGCGACTCTCCCGACGTCAGCGATTACTGGGTGTTGGCGATTCGTTCCACGGGTGCGGACGATACGGAGATTACCAGGGTCCTGAAGTGGAAGAGATGGTTGACGGGCATCTGGCGTTCGCCGTCTGGCGTGGTGTGGATCGCCGACGCCACCGGCAAGGCGGTCCATCGCTTTCCCGACGTGTATGATCTTTCCGGCCGGCCGCCGACTGAATCGGTCCTCGGCGCCGTCTTCGAGGGAGTCTGGGGACTGGACGACCAGAACGTCTTTGCCTGGGGCATGAAAAAGAGCGCGCGCGGGCAGCGCGGCACGGCCATATTTCGCTTCGACGGTACGAGCTGGGTGGAGCTTCCCGCGCCAGGTTTTGACGTGATCGACATGCGCGGAATCGCGCCCGACCTGATCCTTGCCGTGGGCGTGGGGGGTGGGGTGGCCCGGTGGGATGGCTGCTCATGGACCCGTTTCCAGACACCCACGACGGAGCTTCTCTGCTGCGTGCATGCGGTCGGGCCCGACGAGTTCTATGCCTGTGGCCACGGCGGTTCCATCCTGGCGGGTTCGCTTAGGGAGTGGAGTAAAATCGGCGAGATGCCCCAGGGCCTTCCGGCTTTCGCGGTGGCAAAGTTTCGTGACCAGCTGTTCGTCGCTGGCGGCCCTCTCGGATTGTTTCGGCATTGCGGTTCGGCCCGCCCGCTCGAACTCATCAAGCCCAATATCAAGGCCACATGGTTCGATGCCCGAGGCGATCTGGTGATCACCTGCGACACCGAGATCGATGGAACCGCCGACGGCGAGGCCTTTTTCGGGACAGCCGAGGACTTTCTCTGTCAGACCACGGCCGATTTGGAGATCCTGGACTGACTTCTGGAAGTTGATAGTCGCGGGCCGAAGATTCCCGGGGAATCTCGGGGCCTGTCCCCAGCAAAAAACTTTGAATTTCATATGCTTCTAGCCTGGCCACTGGATCCGCGGACGGCTATTGCATAAACCGGTTTTGCAGTGGCGGACGAGTAGGCTGGTTTGAAATTGAGAGGTCGGGTCGGCAGAAGAGGAGGCGAAGGGAAGCGCTGGCGGGTGGTCGTGAAGGCGGGGGCCTAACGGCCGCGCTTGCGCTCCTCGCGCTCCAGGTCGTCGAAGGCTTCCTGGGCGCGGGCGCGGACCTTGTCCACCGCGGTGAAGAGCTTCTTGTAGCTGTAGGGGCGCGGCTTGGTGCGGTAGTGCTCGGCGAACCGCTCCGGCTTGGCCTTCTTCTGCTTGTTGACCTTCTCCTGCACGGGGCGCTTCGCGTCGGCTGGCTTGGTGTCCCCGGTCTGGGGCTTCACCGGCTTCGCCACATCGGTGGTGTCCTCGTCGTCGTCGTTCACCTCGCCGTAGCCCTCCTCGACCTTGATGCCACCCTGGGGCGAGTCGATCTTCGCGGGTGGGGTGTTGCCGGCGGCGCGGTTGTCGGGCTGCTTGGGTTCGCTGGGAGGCACGCGGTCGGCGGGCTTTGCGGGCTCGGCGGGCTTTACCGGCTCTGCGGGCTTGGGCTCGGCAGGTTTTGCGGGCTCGGCCATGGCCACCTGGGTTCCCCGGTCCAACTTCTCGGATCCGTAGGCCAGGGCCACGTTGTACTTCGCCATCCACTTCTGGACCACGCTGGCCTTGAGCGCGAAGTTGACGCCGGTGATGGCGATGCCGCCCTCGCCCTGCCGGGCGATGGCGGTGTTCACGCCCACCTGGAACCCGCGCACGTCGAACAGCGGGCCGCCGGAGTTGCCCCGGTTGAGGCTGGTCTCCATCTGGAAGACGTCCTTGCCGGGGATACCTTTGAAGTTCTCGAACTCGGCCCCGATGACGCCGGTGGTGATGGTCCACAGGCCGCCCTGCTCCGGGTGACCGATGGCGATGGTCTCGTCGCCCGGGCCCACCTCCTCGGGGTTGCCCAGGGTGATCACCGGCAGGTTCTTCGGGGGGTTCTCCATGCGCAGCATGGCAAGATCCAGCTCGCGGTCGAAGGCCACCACCTTGGCGGTGAAGTGGCGGGAGAGGTCCTTGTCCATGTTTCCGGTCACCCGATCGGGCTTCAGGAAGATATGCACCACCGGGAAGGGCTTCTTGGTCTGCTCGTCGAAGATGACGTGGCAGTTGGTGACGATGGTCCCGTCGTCGCGCACGATGGAGCCGGTCCCGGCGGAGGCCGAGGACGAGCCCTCCTGCGAGGCGACGATGAGCACCACCGCGGGGCCCTTCTCGACGTAGATGTCCCGCGGGCTCACTCGGGCCTGGGCCGAACTGAAAGAGAGTGCGATAGCGCAGGCGAGAGCGCCGGAAAACAACCTTCCTGATTTCATGTTCGAACCTCCGTGTGGGGCGCGCCGATCCCTGGAATCCCAAATCCTTATGACGGATTATACCAGGAGGAATTCTTTGGAAAAGTCAATTCTTGCCCACCATCTGCAAGCCCGCGCCAGTGTGCGCGTGGTGGCGTCGGCGTCAGAAACCGAATAATAAACAAGTAATTACCCACGGCTGTCCCTGCCGGATCCTCGTCTCGTCCCGCCGGCGTCACTCCAGGGAACAGTCCTTGAGGCACTCCAGGGCCTTCTCGATGTCGGAGACCATGAACACGAGAAGCGCGTTCGTCTCCGGGGCCCCGCCGGAGAAGAAGGTGTACTCGATGTTGACCCCGGCCTCGGAGAGCTTCTTGCCCAGCCGTGCCGCCATGCCGGGCCGGTTGGGCAGCTCGGCGGTGAGCACCTCGACCTCGAGGAAGGGGAGCCCCTGCTCCTCCAGGGCGGCCTCGGCGCGGCCCGCCTCGTCGACCACCATGCGCATGACCCCGAAGTCCGGTCCGGGGGACACGTTGAGGGCGCGGATGTTCACCCCGCGCGAGCCGAGCAGGTCGCACACCTCGGCGAGCTTGCCGACCTGGTTGCGCAAAAAAACACAGAGCTGGATGTCCTTTTGAAACATGTTGTGGCCTCGCTAGAAGATGGCGATGCGCTCTCCTTTTTCGGAGAGGACCTTCACCGAGCTCAACTTCATGGCGTTCATGAACACCTTGAGGAAGTCCGGGTCGAACTTGTGGCGCAGCTCGGACCACATCAGGGTGAGCGCGATGTCGGAGCTGTAGGCGTCGCGGAAGGGCCGGCGTGAGGTCAGCGCGTCGAAACAGTCGCAGATGGCGATGATCTTGCTGTACACCCCCATCTCGGTGCGCGGCACCACGAAGGAGATGTTGCCCTTGAGGTCCTTCACCGGCGAGCCGAAGTCGGTCTTGTGCTCGTAGGCGGTGATGATGCGGTGGATGGTGAGCTGGTTGAGCTGCCGCAGGCGCAGGATCTTCTTGACCGAGTAGATGGGGGACTTGCGTACCTGGCGCGACTCTTCGGGGGCGAGCTTGCCTTTCTTCAGCAAGAGCTCGTCGCTCACGTCCACCACCCCGATGTCGTGGAACATGGCCGCCATGCCCAGTTCGCGCAGGTGGGTCTTGTCCAGCCCCAGCTCGGCGCCGAAGACGATGCACAGCAGGGTCACGTTCACCGAGTGGAAGCACAGGTACTCATCGTCGCCCTTGAGCGTGGTCAGGCCCAGAAAGTGGGTCTTGTGGGCGTGGCACAAATCCACCAGGTCCTGCACGAAACGTCCGGCCTTGCCGATGGCGATCTGCGGCCCCTGGCCGCGCAGCCCGGCCAGGTAGCGGCGCATGTAGTAGATGGCGCGGGCGTACACCGTGAGCGTGTAGCGCTTGCGATCCACCTGGCGCTCGAGGGTGTCTGATGTGATCTGCTCCTTGAGGATCTCTTGCACCTTCTCGTTGCGCCGCAGCTTCAGCGCCTGCAACTTGCGCGCCGAGACCCCGTGCTCGCCCACCTCGTCCTCGCACTCCTTGCTGAAGATGAAGATGAAGTTTTTGAGCTCGGGGATGGTGATCGCCGTGGCCAGCACGAAGCCGCCGATGCCCCGCCGCTGGAACTCGCCCTGCAGGTAGCGGATGTTGTCCAGCGAGTTGACCTCCACCTTCATGAGCATGTTGTTGAGGTAGAACGACTCGCCGGCCACCTGCAGGTTGAGGTTGCCGTCCATGGCGATGACGGTGTTGATGGTGTCTTTGAGCTGCTCCAGGGGTTTCGCGAAGATGTCGTTGTCGGGGGAGTAGAGCTTCACGTTGCGCACCAGCATGTACAGCGTGCCCAGCAGCGAGCGGCCCTGGGCCTGGAGCTTCTCCTCGTAGGATCGGGCCAGGTCCATGCGCTCCGGCGAGGCCTTGGCTTCTTCCTGGATCCGGAACTTGTCGGCCACGGTCACCTCCGTGCATCAGGTCCCGAGGAGCTTCTCGCGCAGCTTGTTGCAGGCCCGCTCGGCGGCGGCCGAGACGTCCTCCTCCTTGATGCCCGCCTCCAGCTCGGCCTTGAGCAGCTTGTAGGCCGCGATCGAGCCCGACATGGCCAGGCCGTTCACCATGATGCGCTTGAAGTCGGCGTGCTTCTTCTTGGAAAGCAGCGAGGTCTGGCGCAGCTGTTCGCGGAAGTACTCCATGGCCTCGGGGGTGTTGGTCATGGCCAGGGCGGCGAAGAAGGCCATCTGCTCGTTGGGCTCTTTTTTTCCGAAGTCCTCGTGCTGCACCAGCGACAGCAGGGTGCGGGTGGCGTGAGAGAGATCGAAGTTCGGCAGCAGCCGGGCGGCGGTGATGCGCATCTGGGTGTCGGGATCCTCGAGGGCCTTCATCACGTAGGCGCGGCAGGCCTCGTCGGTGCCCTGGCCGATGGTGCCGAGCGCCTCCAGGCGGATGGCCAGGTTGGGGTGGTTGAGCAGGCTGGCGACGATCTTGAGCTTGTCGGGCGGGTTGATCTTGTCGATGGTGTACATCATGTCGCGCACCAGGTTGGCCTTGTTGCTCTGCAAACGGCGCTGGAACACGTCGACCTGTTGCTTGCCCAGCACAGCCAGCGCGTCGCACACCAGGCGGCGGGGGTCGGGTTTTTCCATGCGCTCCAGCGCGGTGAGCAGCGGCACGATGGCGTTCTCGTCCAGGCGAGTGAGGTAGCGGTGGATCTCCTGGGGCTCGCGGATCTCGGCCATCGACTCCAGGATGTCGGCCACCCGCTCCAGGCGCTCGGGCTCGCCCATCATGCCGACAAAGCGCGCCTCGATCTGCTGGATGTACACCAGGTTGCCCGAGGGCAGGTTCTTGCGGGTGAGGCTCTTGAACTTGCGCAGCACCTGGTTGACGGTGCGAAAGTCCTCGTGGATGAGGAAGGAGTCGAGCAGTTGCCCGAACACCTCCTGCAGCGCCTGCACCAGGTCGACGTCCAGCTCCTCCTCGAGCACCCGGAACAGGATCACCACCAGCTTGGGCATCATGCGGTTCTGATCCTGCTCTTCGATCTGCTCGAGCACCTTGGCCTTCTGCTCCGGGGTGGCCGGAGTGCCCTTGATCACCACGCCCTTGGCCTGGTCGATGTCCTCGAGCTCGATCTCCAGGTCCTCGAGGGAGATGCGGGCGAACTTGATGTGATCGGCCGAGGCCGAGGTCAGCCGGGAGTAGAGGTAGTTGACGATCTTGTCCACCTCGGCTTTCGCCTCGCTCTCGCTCTCCACTCCCACCGCGAAGGTCTCCACCACCACGTACTCGATGTAGCCGAACTCCTGCTTCCACATCAGGCTGACCATGTCCTCGTGCAGGTAATCGGCCGAGCGGAAGTTGGTCAGGCAGATGAGCACCCAGTTGAGCAGCTCCTCGGCCGGCAGCCCCTTGCGGAAGATGAGGATGCGCACCCCGTCGCGGTAGAACCTGTTGGCCAGGTTCTGCTCGCTGGCCTCCTCCTGGTACACCACCGCGTTCATGAACTTGAAGGCCAGCGTCTCCACCTTGAGCGGCAGCGCGTCGTAGCGCTCCAGAAAGTCGCTCAGGATGCGGTAGGTGCGCTCCAGGTACTCGCCGTAGTGGGCGGTGTTGTGGCGGTAGATGCCGATGGTCTTGATGGAGCGCTGGAGCTGATCGAAGATCTCCTGCACCTTGGCGATGCGCTGTGCGGCCTCGGCCTCGTCCAGGTCGTCGAGGACGTTTCGGTCCTTCTTCATCCGGGACGTGCCGGTGATGTACACGGAGCGGGGATCGATCTTCTTTTCTTCGGATGCCTTCTCCGCGGCCTTCTTTTCTTCGGCCATGGCTCCTCCCGCCGACGGCCCATCTTACGGGAAGCCGGGCGCGCTTTCAAGAAACCACCCGCGCCGACCGCTCGCGCACAGGCGCGGTTTTTTTGAGGAAAAATCCGGCCCGGATAATATTCTTGACAGCACAATATATGGTGGTATAAGTGCTCTCACGCTACCATATAAGGTGGTTTTTTCGATTATTTACGCATAGTTGGCGGAACCGCGGAACAGAATCTTTTGCGGACAGAGAGGCTCGGACGTGAACATCGAAGAGAAGCGCGTGGAACTCCCGGTGCTGGTGTACGACGAACTCAAGGCGGACGACCTGGCCGAGTGGGACGCCGGGCGGGTGGCCGACGCCCTGATCCGCCAGCGCTCGCTGGCGCCGGAGGCCGCCTGGAAGATCAGCCGGGAGGTGGAGGCCAGGCTGCGTGACAAGAAGCTCGAGCGCCTCACCCCGCGCGCCATCCGCCAGGCCATCGACGATCACCTGGCGCACCTCGGCCTCGAGCAGGAGCTCCCCTTGAGCGCGAACGCCCTGCGCGTTCTGGAGAAGCGCTACCTGCGCCGCGCTCCCGACGGCAAGCCGGTGGAGCGCCCCAAGGACATGTTCGCCCGGGTGGCGCGGGCGGTGGCGGAGGGGGACCGGGCCTTCGACGGCGCGGCCGACATCCAGGAGACGGCGGCCGAGTTCTACCGTCTCATGACCTCGCTCGAGTTCTTGCCCAACTCGCCCACCCTGATGAACGCCGGGCGCGAGCTGGGTCAGCTCTCGGCCTGTTTCGTGCTGCCGGTCGACGACTCGATGGAGAGCATCTTCGAGTCGGTGAAGTACACCGCCATGATCCACAAGTCCGGCGGCGGCACCGGCTTCTCCTTCTCCCGCATCCGTCCCAAGAACGACGTGGTGGCCTCCACCAAGGGCGTCTCCTCCGGCCCGGTGAGCTTCATGAAGGTCTTCGACGCGGCCACCGAGACGGTGAAGCAGGGCGGCACCCGGCGCGGCGCCAACATGGGTATCCTGCGGGTGGATCACCCCGACATTCTGGACTTCATCAGCTGCAAGACCAGCGAGCACGCGCTCAACAACTTCAACATCTCGGTGGCGGCCACCGACGCTTTCATGGACGCGGTGCAGCGCGGCGGCTCCTACGAGCTGCTCAACCCGCGCACCAACCGGGTGATCCGCACCCTGGACGCGCGCAAGGTGTTCGACGCCATCGTCAAGCTCTCCTGGAAGAACGGCGAGCCGGGCGTCATCTTCATCGACCGCATCAACCGCGACAACCCCACCCCGCACGTGGGCGCCATCGAGAGCACCAACCCCTGCGGCGAGCAGCCGCTGCTGCCCTACGAGTCGTGCAACCTGGGCTCGATCAACCTGGCCCGCATGGTGCGCGGCCGCGACGTGGACTGGGACAAGCTCAAGCGCACGGTGCACTCGGCGGTGCATTTTCTGGACAACGTCATCGAGGTCAACCGCTACCCGCTGCCGGCCATCGAGCGCGTGACCAAGGGCAACCGCAAGATCGGCCTGGGCGTCATGGGCTACGCCGACATGCTGATCGCGCTGGGGCTCCCCTACGCCAGCGAGGATGCCTTGCGCAAGGGCGAGGAGGTCATGGCCTTCATCCGGCGCGAGGCCCGGGCCGCCTCCGCCGATCTGGCCGAGACGCGGGGTGCCTTCCCCAACTTCCGCGGGAGCACCTACGATCGCCCCTCGGCGCGGCCGCTGCGCAACGCCACCACCACCACCGTGGCTCCGACGGGCACCATCAGCATCATCGCCGGCTGCTCCTCGGGGATCGAGCCGCTGTACGGGGTGTGCTTCGTGCGCAACGTGCTCGACAAGACCGAGCTCCCCGAGGTGAACCCGCTGTTCGAGAAGATCGCCCGCGAGGAAGGATTCTACAGCGACGAGCTCATGCGCCAGATCGCCAACGCCGGCAGCCTGGCCCACGTGGACGGGGTGCCCGAGCGCTGGCGGCGGCTGTTCGTCACGGCCCACGACATCACCCCCGAGTGGCACATCCGCACCCAGGCGGCCTTCCAGCACCACACCGACAACGCGGTGTCGAAGACGGTCAACCTCAAGCACGAGGCGACCGAGTCCGACGTGGCGGAGGTGTTTCGGCTTTCCTACATCCTGGGCTGCAAGGGCGTCACCGTCTACCGCGATGGTTCCCGCTCCGAGCAGGTCCTCAGCACCGGCAAGACCCACTCCGCCGTCTCGTCGGCGCCGCCCCCCGCCTCCGATCCGGGCATGGTCTCGGAGCGCGCCCGGCTCACGCCGCGCGAACGGCCGGAGGTGGTGCGCGGCTGCACCCAGAAGATGACCACCGGTTGCGGAAATCTGTACGTGACCGTGAACGAGGACGACCGCGGCATCTTCGAGCTGTTCACCGCCATGGGCAAGGCCGGCGGCTGCGCCTCCTCCCAGGCCGAGGCCATCAGCCGGCTGGTGTCGCTCGCCCTGCGCGCCGGGGTGGACCCCGAGGCCATCATCAAGCAGCTCTCCGGCGTGCGTTGTCCCTCCCCGGCCTGGAAGGACGGGGAGATGATCCTGTCCTGTGCCGACGCCATCGCCCGGGCGCTGAAACGCTACGTCAGCCTGATCCGCGATCGGACCACGCCCGTGCCCTCCGCCGGCGCCTCCGAGGGGGCCAGCCCGCCATCGATGGCGGGTGCCCCGGCGGCCCTCCCGGTGGCGGCGCAGGTCCCCGAGGCCGAGGCCGCTTCCCATTCTGCCTCGGTCGCTCCGAAGTCGGACCCGCCCGCCTCGCCTGACGCTCGCCCCAAGGCCTTCCTGGCCTGCCCCGACTGCGGCGGCACCGTCGAGCACCTGGAAGGCTGCCTGCTGTGCCCGGAATGCGGTTACAGCAAGTGCGGCTGAGCTAAGAGGTCGCTTCCGGAGTCGTTCGAAGACCTTTATTCTTGCTATGGGGGACATGTGCGTGCCGCATCGGGTGCGAGCTTCAAGGATTTGGCGGGGCCATTGACGGCCAGGTCGGGCGGAGGCCGACAGAACCCGCAGGATAATAAAGACATCGGCCGCACGCCGCACTTCACTCGCGGCGCAGGATCTCGGCCGAGGCAGGCAGCGGCTCCTGGTACCCGTGGACGATGAAGGGCGTCCCGGGCCGGAAGTAACCCTTGGCCGCGGCCTCGTCCAGATCCTCGGGGTACATGTGTTCGCAGCCGTGCGACTCGGTGAGCGGCAGTTGCTCCTCGCCGTAGCGCGCCTCTTCGCGAGGCGTGGCGTGAATCATGTGACCCTGGCGTTTGCCTTCTTTCGACAGGAAGAAGGCGCGGTGCCCGAAGTCGTTGTGCTCCCAGCGCTCCCGCACCTGGCCCCTGGCGTCCAGAAAGTCTTGCCGCGAGAATTGCAGCTCCTGGGGCTGGCCGCGAAAGACGCTCTTTCCTCCGGTGGCGAACTTCCATGGCCGTCCTGGCGCTTCCTGAAACTGGATCTCACCGTCCTTCTCGCGCAGAGGTGCGCCCCAGGGGATCTGCGAGAGCTTCCAGGCCGGTGTGGTATGGGCGCCGCTCCCCGACAGCCGGTAGCTGCCCGGCGGAGTCGGGGCGTACGGCATGTGCGTTGTGTTGTGCGCTCGCGGGTCGGGCCGTGCCTTTTCGGGACCGCCGCGCATGGGGTAGACGTCCAGCACGCGCTCGCCCTGCATGACCACGAGGCTTTCTGCCTTAGCGCCCGGATAGAAGTGCAAGCGGATGTTCTTCGGCGCCGCCGCAAACCGCTCCAGATCCAGCACGGGAAGTCCCTTCGCCATCAGCAGGCGGTTCATGGCCACCAGGGTCCGGCTGGTGAGCCGGCCGTCCGCCGGTAGCCCCAGGCTGGTCTGCAACTGAAAAAGCGAGGCCCGGGTGGCGGCATCGAACTTGTCTCCCGGCCCGGGATCGATGCGGCGGTCGCGCATGACCCCGCGGGACATCTGGGCCAGGGTCTCGCGCAGGCGCATCACCTCCGGCCCGCGAGCGCCTTCCTCGAGCAGCACCCGGTCCGCCACCTGGAAGGATTTTCCCAAGAGCCGCTTTCGCAGCGCGGCGAAACCCTCGGGCTCCATCTTGTCGGCGCACCTTCTAAGAAGGTCGGAGATCATGCGCCGGTCGATCGCGGAGGCGGGGTCCATCGCCTGGCCGATGAGGTAGGCGTCCTCGCGATCCACGTTGCAATCGGCGGCCAGTTCGTCCAGGCGGCTCGAAAGAGTCGGGTTGAGCGGTTCGGTCATGTTTCCCTCCTCGGGGAAGAAATGCGAGCAAGTCTTGTGAGCCGTTTCTGCAATTCGGATGCCAAAAAAAAAGACCCGAAAAATCAACGGGTCACAACTTCTCATCCCGCCGCGCTGTCCGGATTTCAAACACGTGTCCGAAATCCGGACAGGGCTTGACCTTCGCAGGCGGGGTTCGTATACGGGTCGGGTGAACCGCACACCGCGATCGCGACGTTTTTTGATCCGGCCCGCCCGTCGCTCCGACAGCGCCGCCATCTGCCGCAACAACCTCGCGCTGGCCCGCGAGAGCGAGGGCCTGTCCCTGGGCCGGACGGCCGCCCGGCGGGGCGCGGCGCGGGCGCTGTCGGATCGCCGCAAGGGGTTCTACCTGGTGGCCGAGGTGGCGGGGCGTCTGATGGGGCAGCTCTTCGTCACCCGCGAATGGAGCGACTGGCACGCAGCCGAGTACTGGTGGATCCAGTCGGTGTACGTCCGCCCCGAATGTCGGCGCGCGGGGGTGTTCGCGGCGCTGCTTTCAGAAGTCCGCCGCCTCGCTCGAAAAGAGGGCTCGGTGCGCTCCTTGCGGCTCTATGTCCACGAGAAGAACCGGCCCGCGCGCGCTGCGTACGCCTCGCTCGGCTTTCAGGCCACCCGCTACCGGATCCTGGAGACAGAGATCTGATATCTCGATTGGCCTCCGCTCGGCCGTAGCCGTCAAGGGCCCTCGGCCTTTGCGGGATACGCTTTCGCTCACTCTTGACGTCAGCCGGGCTTCGGTTGGATTCGTCCGCTGGAGAGAATGGGGAAAAATCAGAAGCGCGCCTGGGCCACCAGGTTCATGCCCAGGATGTTGGGGTCGTCCCAGTTGGTGGTGATGTTCATGCCGTCGAAGTCGCTGCGGTAGCGCACCCGGTTGTTGTCGAAGGTGTAGAACACCTCGGCCACCACTGCCAGCATCTCGGAGATGTCCCAGCGGGCGTTCAGCTTGAAGGACCAGATGAGCGCGGCCCCCTCGTTCACCGGCAGCACCGAGCGGGTGGCCACGTCCCACACCACCACCGTGCGCTTGCCGAGGTAGGGCGACTGGCCGATGACCACGTTGTCGATGGTGTAGGTGGCCGGGTTCTGCGCCCCGAAGGTGAAGCCCGGGGTGAGGTGCAGCGAGGGGAAGTGGTAGTCCACGCCCAGGGCGGCGAAGAACTCGGGCTTGGTCTTGGCGCCTGCCGGGAAGTCGTAGAAGGGGGTGAAGCTGGGCGTCTCGTAGAGGACGTACGAAAGCGAGCGGAACATGGCGTCCAGGTGCACGCGCAGGTAGCCGAGCTTCATGGCGGCGTTCACGTCGAAGGCATAGGCCAGCTGGTTCACGGTGGTGCCGTACTTTTCGGGGTGGATGAGCGTCTGGAACAGGAAGGTCCCCTCGTGCTTGACCATGAACGACAGGCCCTCGCCGTACGTCTCGGGCTTGAAGAACTTGACGTCGATGTCGGGGTCGTTGCGGTACAGCGCGAAGTCGATGGAGGTGCCGATGGACATGCCCTGGTGGTAGCCGAGCTGGTAGGAGACGCCGCCGCCGTACATGTTCTCGCCGCGCACGCCCTGGTGGGCGAAGGTGCCGCGGGTGAAGAATCCGCCGTTCACCTCGGCGCGGAACCCTTCGATGTCCACGCCCAGGCCGGCCAGCAGGCCGTAGTTCGTCACCATCTCGGTCTGGTTGGTGTCCTTGAGGTACTCGTTGATCTGGGTGGTCTTGGCGCCGAGGAAGGCGTAGCCCCAGGGCTTGTTGAGCTGCAGCTTCACCGCCGGGACGTTCACCCGCGGGTCGTAGTTGGGGAAGATGCCGCTGCCGCCCCAGGAGATGCGGTAGCTGTAGCCCAGCCGGAAGCGGTCGCCCGACACCGGGAACAGGGTGACCTGGAGGTTGTCGTTCTCGGCCGCGCCGCCCGAGAAGTCGTACGTCAGGCGGATGTAGCTGCCGGTGTCGTAGATCATCTTGTTCACGTCGGTGTCGCCGAAGATGTAGAAGCGGATGGCCAACGCCGCCTCGGTGGTCAGGTTGTCGAAGAAGCTGGGGAGCTTCTTGTAGAGCACCAGGTGGGAGAGCGACTCGAAGCCGGTGAAGCGGGTGTCGTAGTTGTCGAAGAACAGGGTGTTCTGCTTGCCGGCGCCGATGCCGATGCCGGGGTTGTTCACCTGGCTCTCGCCGGGTCCGGCGAAGAAGTTGGCGTCCGAGATCACGAAACTGATGCGGGTGTCCATGAAGTCGCCGGCCGCGGCGGGCGCGGCCCAAAGCAGCGAGATCAGCAGGGCCGGGAGCAAAAGGAGCGCGTTTCGCAGGGTTCGGTTCATGGTCGTTCCTCGTCTTGCGGTGATGGGTTTCATGGGCTACGGCCTCATCCAGTCCGGCATGTCGTTCGGCAGCCAGCCCACCAGCACGATCCAGCGCGGGCGGGCGGCGCGCACCTGGCGCAGGTTGCCTTGCAGCTTCTCCCCCGCGGCGCTGTCCACCAGCCGGCCCAGGTTGGAGGCCGCGGTGGGGTCGAAGGTGGGCGCGCTGTCGCCGGTGGAGATGTTGATGAGCGGACCCAAGCCGCGCTGCATGGCCACGGTCCACTGGCCATACTGGCGCAGGGTGGAGAGCTCCGAGCACACCGTGTCCGGGTCCACCTTCAGCCGCAGGCAGTGGGGCGCCACGTTGGGGATGGTGGCCTCGAAGGGACAGATCTCACGACAGGCGTGATCCTCGCCGCACACCCCGCTGGCGCAGTCGGCCGGTGCGGCGCAGGGGGCGACGGCCAGCCGGGCCAGCACCTCGGCGGGGGCGATGGCCTCGCGCACCGAGACCTCCAGGGTGCCGGTGCGGGCCAGGCACTCGTCGCGGCAGATGTACTCGAGCCTGAGGTTGGGATCTTCCGGCACCGGGTAGCTGGGCGCGATGTCGCCGTCCCCGTTGAAGTCGCAATTGAGGAAGAGGTCGGGGAACCGCAGATCGGTGAGCGACACCCGGGCCGACTCCAGCATCTCGAGCTTCCAGGATTTCTTGCTGTAGCCGCACAGGTGGGGGTACTGGCCGGCGGGATCCTCGTTGCACAGCTCCGCGGTGATCGGCGTCGGGGGCACCACGGCGTCGAGGTTCTCGGGCGCGACGCCGATGCGGCACAGCCCATCGCCGCAGAACCAGGCCGGCCCGGCGGTGCAGTCCTGGTGGCGGATACAGGGCTGCTCCGGTTGGTATTTCTCCTGGGCGTGGCGCCAGAAGGGGAAACTGATCTGGGTGGCGCCCGAGAAGTCCTGGGTGGTCCCCGCCAGGACGTCCAGCCGGTCGCCGACCAGGAGCTCGTCGGGGTACGAGAACGAGTAGGCGTAGAGGTGGTTGAAGCCCCGCTGCAGCTCCGCCGGCAAGAAGGAGAGCGTCTCCGGCGCAAGGTCGGTGACGAAGAACCCCTCGTTGAAGATGCCGGTCACGATGAGCTGGCCGTGCCCGGGAGGCAGCGGGCCGGTGGCGTCCGCGCGCGTGTCGATCTCCACGAAACTCTGGGTCATGGCCGAGAGGTCGTTGGTGGCGGCGCCGTTGCCGTAGGTGGGACCATCGATCTGGATGTGTTGCAGCGCCGGGTTGCGAAAGTAGATGTGCCGCGACACGCCGGTGGCCTGACTGCCCGCGATGGTCTTCTGCGGCACGGCGACGCTGGGGGAGCACACGCCCTCCTCGCACACCGCGCCGCTCGTCCCTCGCGGATCGCAGTCGCGATCCTCGCGGCAGAAATTCAGGGCCGGGTCGGTGTCCATCCAGCGGGCGTCTTCCAGCCACACCGCGACGCGGCCGTAGGTCTTGCGGGCGGTGACGGTGCCGGACCAGGTCCCCTGTGAGAAGCGAGCGACAAATCCCGAGGGCGAGGGAGGATCGATGGACACCACCTCGCCGGGCTGGACGCTCACGGTGGCCTCGCCCTCCCAGGCCAGCGGCGCCCCGCGCCGGTCGATGGCCTGGGCGCTGATGCTGAAACTCACCGCGCCCTGCGGGTAGGCATAGGGCGACTCGAGCGTACCCTCGCCGCTGGCGCCGTTCACGCCGGTCACCGTGACGCGGAAGCCGCCCAGGCCGTTCTCCAGCGGGCGCTTCTCCACGCACGGGCCGAAGGCCACCAGGGAGACCGCCGCCAGGGCGGCGATGGAGACGGGGACGAAGGTGTGCGCGCGCATGGCGACCTCACTTCACCCGCCGGCGGATGCGGCTGTCCTCGCGCCCGGTGAGCACGGGGAAGCGTAGCGGGTAGGTGCAGAACTGGGTCATGGGGATGGTGATGGCCCCGCAGCGGTTGGTGTCGCCGGCCAGCGCGTCCCGGCAGCGGCAGTCGCCCTTGACCAGGATGTCCGCGGGGTTGTTCTTGGCGCTCACGCAGAAGGCCATGGCGAAGGTATCGAATCCCTCGGCCGAGGTCTGGCAGCGCCCCTCCTTGCTACAGGTCCAGCCGTAGGGGCAGTCGCCGTCCTTGGCGCAGGGGCTGGGGGTCAACATCTGCTCGCAGGTGGGGAACGAGGCCAGGTATTCCACCAGGGCGTCGCGCATGGAGATGCCGGTATGGACCTTGGTGGTGTTGCGTTTCAGCACCTTGAAACCCGAGCCGCCCTTGGCGATGTAGTCGTTGGTGGCCATCTTGTAGGAGGCGTCGAGGTTCACCGGCAACCCGTTCACCAGGATGTCCTCCGCCGGATGGGCGTAGCAGTACGGCTGGTCGGTGCCCTCCTGCAGGCACTGCCAGGTGTTCTTGGCTTGCGGATCGCAAGGGGCGATGTCCGAGCGGTACACGCAGCAGTCCGCGGCCTGGGTGCAGGGGTAGTGCGCCTTGTTGCGGATGTCCTGGCCGCAGTTCATGGTGAAGGAGGCTCCGGCGATCTGTGCCTGGCTCTGGCAACCGCGGCCGCCGGAGCGCTCGGTGACGTAGTCGAACAGCTCCTGGATCTCGCGGCCCGACAGGTACATGATGGTGATGGTGTTCTCGAAGGGGAAGACGTTGAACACCGTCTCCATGTTGATGAGGCCCGGGTAGAGGTTGTCGCGGATGCCCAGGGTGTTGGTCACGGCGAACTCCGCCTCGACTCGCCGCCGCCGCATCATGGAGAGCGCGGTGAGGTTGCCGAGTTCCGAGTCGCCGCCGGTGCCCAGGTTCTTGCGCTGGATGGCCCGCGGGGCGTAGCCGAAGACCTTGGTGAGATCGAAACGCGGGTCGGTCTCCATGGCGATGCGGTACGGTTCCAGCAGGTTCCGGGTGGGAGCGTGGCCCATCACGCCGCAGAAGGCCCGCAGCGTGCGCACTTGCTCGGGAAATTCCGCGGCGTAGTTGTCCTCGGGGCGCGGCTCGGCGCACCACATGGCGTCGATGGGAAAGATCTGGTGACGGTGGGACATGATCTCGGCGCCGTAGGGGGCCACCTTGTCGAGAGTGCAGTCGGCGTTGCTCTGACACGGACGCGCCAAGCCGAAGGCGTCTTCCGGCGTGCAGTGGCCGGCCTGGGTGTCGCAGCCGTAGCCGGTGGCCGGGACGGCCACCGCCAGATCGGTGCGGGTGAGATACTTGGCGAAGGCGCCGGGGTGCTCCAGCACGACCTTCCGCCCCGCGGGATCGGTGAGCACCATGGGCGGGTGGAGCAGGATGTGCAGGTGGCCGCCCAGGATGGCGTCGATGCCGCGTACCCCGGGCACCCAGTACTTGCGGTTGCCGGGGTAGCACTCGGGGCAGGTGAGGGGGACCCACGGGTCCTCGGCGCGCCGGGTGTACGGGGAGATGTCCTGGTCCTCGGGCACGTACATCTCGTGGCCATTCACCAGCTCCTGGTCCTCGGTGAGCCCCAGGTGCGAGAGGATGATGAACACGTCGGCCGCGGGCTTGAGGAACGCGATGTAGGCCCGAGCCGTCTCGTTGGCCTCCACCGGGGTGATGCCGGCGGAGTTGCCGCCCTCGGTGATGGAGTACATCGAGGAGATGTCGCCGAGACCGATGATGGCCACGCGCAGGCCCTTCACGTCCATGACCACGAAGGGGTGCACGTACTTTCCGAGCTGGTGGTTCTTGGGGACGGTGTGATCGTCGAAGATGTAGTTCGCCGCCAGCATGGGGAAGTGCGCCCAGTGGGCCGCCTGGTTGGTGAGGTTGCCGGTGCCGAGATCGAACTCGTGGTTGCCGACGACCATGGCCTCGAGCGCCATGGTGGAGAGCCAGCGGAACTCCGGCTCACCGGAGGAGTAGTTGAAGATAGGCGCGCCCTGGAAGGGGTCGCCCGAATCCAGGTACACCACCCGCTCTCCGCGGCCGCGCTCGCGCTCGATGAGCGCGGCGATCCGCTCCACCCCACCGTAGGGGCTGCTCTCGGCGAACAGGCCGTAGTTCTGGTCGGTGGTGAGCGGGCGAAGCTCGTAGGGGAAGATCCGGCTATGGATGTCCGAGGTGTGCAGGATGGTGAGGCGAGTGGTGGTGCCGGCGACGATGGGAGACTCGGTCTCCACGGTGCAAGCCCACAAGAGCGGCAGCACGAGCGCCGGCCAGCGGCGAAGGGGACGGTGTTTTCTCATAGGGCACCTCGAAGGACGGCCGAGGGGAAGGTATGCCCGCGCTGATTCCAAGTCAATCACAGAACGGCGCCCTCGAGCAGTCGCAGCTCGCCGCGGCTTGCATCGAGCCGTGCCAGGGCGCCGAGGGGAAGGGCCACGTTGCGGCGGAAGTGGCCGAACGAGGCCCCTGAGACGGCCGGGACGCCGAGCGCCCGCACGGCGCGTTCCAGCGTGGCTCGGGCGCTCCACCGGCCGGTGTTCGGAGTGCAGCCGTCGAGCCGGCCCAGGACCACGCCGAAGACGCGATCGAGCGCGCCCGACAGGCGCAGTTGAAGGAAGCAACGGTCCAGCCGGTAAGCGGCCTCGCCGGTGTCCTCCAGGCACAGGATGGCGCCGGAGAGTTCGGGGAAATGAGGCGTGCCGCACAGGCTGGCCAGGATCGAGAGGTTGCCGCCGGCGAGAAAGCCGTTCACCTCGCCCGGGACGACGCATTTGAGTTTTCCCATGGGGACAGGCCCCGGTGGATTTGGGTCGAACAGCAGGCGTTTCAGCCAACGCAATGCCGGGGCGGGGACGTCAGAAAGCTGTGTGATTACCGGGCCATGGAGGACGGAAAAGCCACCCGGCGCGCACAGCTGGTTGAGCAGCGCGGTGAGGTCCGAAAAGCCGACGAACAGCTTCGGCCGGCGGCGTAGCTCGGCGAGGTCGAGGTGGGCAAAGAGGCGGGCGGTGCCGTAGCCGCCGCGGATGGCCCACACCGCGCGGGTGCCTTCCTCGAGGAAGGCCTGTCGCAAGCGTTCGGCGCGCGACTCGTCGTCGCCAGCCAAAAAACCCCATTCAGCGAATTCCGCGCGATCGCAGACGGGGACGAGCCCGAGCCGCCGGATGACGTCCATGCCGCGCTCGAATCGTTTGTGTTCAAAGGGGCTGGCCGGGGCTACCAGCCGGACCTGGTCTCCGGGCCGCAGAGCGGGAGCGCGCGCGAGTGCCGTGGCCGGGGTCGTCACTTGACAATGTCGCTGTCGGAGCGGGGCTGGAGCCGGGCCTCGCTATACGAAAAGTCCATGACGCCGGTGATGGAAGACAGCACGAGGTCCACGGCCCGCTGGTCGGTGGCGCAGGCCTGGTAGCTTCCATCGTGGGGACAGGCGTTCTTGGTGTCGAAGCAGGAGAACGCCGGCCGGAACTGGGCACCCACCACGAGCTCCTCACCCGCGTTTGCGGCGGACTCTATCGCGAAGTCGCCGTGATCCTTGCCGTCGTTGCCAGCGACGCATTCCTTGGTGATCTTCACGTTCTCGACCTTGACCAGGCAACCCTCGAAGTTCTCCTGCTTGCTGCCGCCGGTGCAAACCTCGTCCGGGGTTACGAGGGTAGGGGCGGGGACAGCCCCATCGCCGGTGAAGGTGATGGAGGTCGGTTTGAGCTCGGTGAGTTCGTAGTACTCGTCCAGGGTGCCCTCGATGGTGACGAGTTTTCCCGGGGCGATATCGGTCGTGGGCAGGCCGGAGCTGTTATAGACATAGACGCCGCTCCACTCGCCGCCCGCCGGGTCGGAGACGTAGAAGTGCTTGCTTGAGATGACCGGTGTGGTGACCACCACGTTCTCCACTCTTACCGCGCAGGGTTTGGCTACGTGGCCGGGGGCTGCCGGATTCTGGATCTGAGCGATGGTGACAGTGGGAGGTGGATTGGCGCAAGAGGTGCACACGGTGGCGCCGCCTTCGCCGATGAGGTCGTCACAGCCGCGTGGCTGGACCTTGAACTGCTCGAAGGAGTACTCAAGGATTCCAATGATCTTGGCGAACTTGTGGCCAACTGCCGGCGTATAGTTGTAGCCCGCCCGGAACAGGGTGGACACGAACATCTGATCGTCCGAGCCCGCGGCCTTGACCGAGAAGTCGCCATGAGGCTTGCAGTCGCTACCCGGGGCCGTGATGCTCGCCACCTCGACGTTCGCGAGCTCGACCAAAACGCCTTCGTATGCCTCGGCATCGGCGCCGCCGCTACAGGGGATCTTCACGCCCGGCGGGTTGCTGGTGGAGCAGTCCTTCTGCTTGCAGATGTCGGACGGAGAAACCACGGCCGGTTCAGGGACAGCCTCGGTGCCGGTAACGGTCACGCTGCTCGCCTGGATCTCGCTCTCGTCATAGTATTCAGTGTAGATGCCGGCGATGTCGACCTTGTCGCCGGGTTTCACGCTTACGGTGAGGTTCTTGGCGAAGACATAGATGCCGGACCACTTCTTTCCCTCGGCACCGCAACCGCCCGGCTGGGCTACCCAGAACGCGTCGGGGGCCGTGGAGGCGCTGGCGCCCTTGACCATCGGAGATGTGACGACGACGTCCTTGACGGTCACAGCGGAATTGTTGTCAGGATGTCGAGGGGAAGCGGGATTCTGAATGTCGCAGATAGTCAGACCGCCAGAAGAGATGGTGTCGCCACCGTCGTTGGAACCATCCTTGTGAGTCCCATCCTTGCGGCCTGCGTCGGCTTCGTTGCTGCGCCCGCTGCAGCCCATGCTCGATGGCATCAAGAAAGTAATGAGCAAAAGAAGCCCTGAAGAAAATAAGTTTCGCATGATTTTCTCTCTTTCCTAACTACTGCCTAATGCGTAGAAGCAACTGCTTGCACCAAAGGGCTACACTAATCCCCGGTACCATCACCGTCAATCTCAAAATCAACGAACGGCAATGAGAACATCGGAACATCGGGGAGCATCGGGGACAGGCCCCTTGATTGTGCTGTCCGGATTTTTGTCGCGAGTGTCGA
>CAZLNM010000067.1:0-28713 GCA_964561025.1 uncultured Myxococcales bacterium | reverse complement strand
ACCAGGACGTCAAGGATGCGCTCATGCTTTCAAACACAACTCTTGACAATATCTCACCCAATCATCGATGTCGCTCTCCTCTTCCCGACAGTCGCCCTCGCTCTGGTCGTTGCAATCGCTGCCGAAGTTCTTGGTGAAGTACCCCAGGTTCTCGCGATGCCCGCGCCGCCCCTCGCACTCGCGGTTGTATCTCGGATCTGTTTCCAGATTACGGGGAAAGACTTTGTCGTCCTCGTAGAACGCCCCGATGTAGTGATTCATGGACGTCATGTTGAGGTCATTGTAGCTTGAATGAAATCCGTTCCCAGGACTGACCGAAGCCGCCTCTCCATAATAGTAGCAAGCAAACTGCGATAGAATTGGAATAGGGATAATACAGAATGCAAGCAGCGCGTTTGTTTCGACAACAAAAAACACGTCCTCGATGTGGTCCGCGTTCGCCGCCTGGTCCATGAGCGCGCAGGCCGCGCTGTACGACCCCCGGCAGCGCGGGTCCGTGTACCAGTTCGTGTCGTCCCGAAGCAGCGTGTTGTACCCCGCCGCGCTCCACAGCCACATCGCCACCTGCACGAGCAGCGGATCGTCGCTCTGGCTCATGTAGTCGATGGCGTCGCCCGTGATGTGCCTGTGGTGGTTCTCCTGCCAGGCGCGCGCCCCGTACGACACGAAAAGCATGCCGGCCAGCACAAGACATCCCCACTTCCTGGATTGGTTTTTCAAGTGCCCCTCCTCCAGAGGTTCGGGTTGAATGGCCCAACGACCCGCCCGGGACCGGCGAAGCCGGCCCCGCTGGATAAGGGGAACTTCAGCGATTCAAAGATCAGATAGAGAGGCCTGCCTGCCTGCCTGCCTGCCTGCCTGCCTGCGCAACATCCGTGCCTCCGCGTGCCTTCCCGCTTTTTTCTCCTGCTTGTTTCTGGTGACTATCTTCCTGAGCAAGCCGGAGGATGTCAAGATGCGGAAAAAATTCCGGAACCAGCCCCCGGGGTACTGGAGCGAAAGCCGCTTTTCTGCTAGAAAGGCCTGGAAGCGGGAGGTGCGCATGCGCGGAACCCGATGGGCCTGGCTGCTTGCCTTGGGATGCAGCGCCGCGACTGTGCTCATCGCCGCGGGCTGCGATTGCGGCGGCGGCGGGCTGACCAAGGGCAAACCTCAGATCGCCGTGGACCCGCAGGCGCTCGCCTTCGGCGCCCTCAGCCGGGGCAACGAGCGGATCCTCTCCCTCACGGTCGAGAACGTCGGCGACGCCACCCTCAACGTCGAGTCGATCACCTTGAGCGGGCCGGCGGTGTTCACCCTGGTAGACTGGGACGGCGTCGCCTTCGGCGAGGCGAGCTGGCCGAGCGGCATCGTGCCGCCGGGCGTGGGGCCACCGCCCGCCAAGGTGCTGCGCGTGCGCTTCTCCCCCGACAACGAGATCGACTTCGCCGGGGAGATCACCATCCGCTCCAACGCCCAGAACGCCCGCGAGGTCACGGTGCCGCTCACCGGCTCGGGCTCGGTGCCCATCATCGAGGTGTCTCCCGCGCTCCTCGACTTCGGCACGGTGTCGCTCGACTCCTCGGCCTCGCTCTCCTTGACGATTGCCAACCGCGGCGCCGCCGATCTGGCCATCGCCCGCTCGGGCATCGCCATCACCACGGCCTCGGACCCGAAACCCTTCGCGGTGACGCTGCCGGCGAGCGACGTGGTGCTCCCGCGGGATGCCAGCCGCACCCTGGAGGTGATCTACGCCCCGCGCAATTACGAGGTGGATCCCGACACCCACCAGGTGGTGCCGCACCAGGGCGCCATCGTCATCACCTCCAACGATCCCGACCACTCGCCGCTCGAGGTTCCGCTGCGCGGCCTGCCCGGGGTGAACCTCCCGCCGGTGGCCTCGATCAAGGTGATCGCGGCCAAGAAGCTCGACGGCACGCCGCTCGCCGACCCCTGCGCCCCGGCGCCCACCGACACCATCACCTTCGAGGGTTCGGCCCTGGACCCGGAGGGGAGCACGGTGCAGGCCTCTCACCTGCGCTGGGCCGTCGAGGGCCGTCCGGCCGGGAGCTTCCGCGAGCTCATCACCACCCCCGACGCCTTCCACCCCACCCTCCAGCCGGACCTCACCGGCGAGTTCGTGGTGTGCCTGTCCGCCGCCGACCCCCAGGGCAACCGCGGCCGCTACGATCCCGCCCAGGCCTGTAGCTGCGCCGCGGCCAACGCCGACACCGGCTACGGCTGCCCCTGCGTGAAGCTCGCGGCGCTGCCCCGGGAGGACATCCGCGTCGAGCTCACCTGGGAGTTTCTGGGCCCGGATCTGGATCTCCACCTGGTGGCGCCAGACGGGGAGTTCTGCTCCCCCACCCGCGAGTGCCGCTACGATCCGCTGGACCCGAACAACCCCAACTGGACGCGCACCGCCTGCGTGGACGGCGGCGGCATCACCACCTGCCGCACCCCCAACTGCGACCCGGTGGCGCTGGGCTGCCTGGCCGGCCAGGAGTGTTACGACGACGGGGTGGCGGGCTCCAACAAGTGCCACTGGCAGACCTGCTCGGGGACCGACTGCTACTGGGACGCGCGCAACCCGGACTGGGGCGTCCCCGGAGACCGGCGCGACGATCCCTTGTCGGCCATCGACTGCACCCGCGGCTGCCGCGCCGAGAACATCAACCTGAACAACCCGGTGCCCGGGCTATACATGGTCATGGTCAACTACTACGAGGGCAGCACCCAGCCCGAGGCCACGGTGAAGATCTACTTCAAGGGCAGCACCGATCCGGCCGCGGTGTTCACCTCGCGCATGCTCTCGACCTGCGACACCTGGAACGTGGCGCTCATCGACTGGCAAGACCACGAGACCCACCGGGTGACGTACCTGCAAGACGCCCACTCGCAACGCTGCTGCAACTGACATGCGGAGGTTCCCCCGCCCATGACACCGCGCGCCCTGTGCGCCCTGCTGATCCTCGCGACGGCGCTCCCCGCCTGTAGCCGCCGCTCGGAGCCCTCGGCCACGCCCGATGGCACCGCGACGGCCACCGCCGAACCGCCGATCGATGAGGTCCCGGAGGCGCCGAGCGGCCCCGGAGAGCCGCGCGAGGCCGAACCGGCTCCGTTCCCGGAACGGCCCGACGACGCCTTCCTGGCGGGGTCGGTGGGTGACGTCACCTTGATCCGCGTCTTCGCCGATGGCTTCGGCGAGCTCGCGGCGCGGGATCGCCTGCAGGCCTACCACCTGACCCGGGCGGTGCTCACCGCGCGAGACATCGCCTTCGATCAGGTGCACCGGGACGGGGTGGAGACGCGGCGCTTCTTCGAAAACCTGCTGGCCGGCGGACTGCCCTCCGACCCCGCCCTGGAGATCCGGTTGTGGAGCTACCTCAAGCTGATGTGGATCCACGGCGGGTTCTTCGATCGGCTCACCGGGCGCAAGCTCGCCACCGGGTTCACCGGCGAGGAGATCAAGCGGGCGGCGGCGCTGGCGAGCGCGGCGGGCATCGAGCTGGACCTCAACAAGGGCGAGCCGCTGGAGGTCAAGCTCTCCCGCCTGACCGTGAACCTGTTCGAGCCCGCTCGCCTTTCGGGCGCCATCGCTCCGCCGCCGGCGGCCAAGGACGATCTGCCCGGCGTCACCGCCAACCTGTACGCCGGCATCGCCCCGCGCGATCTGGTGGGTTTTGCCGAGCAGCATCCGCGCAACAGCCGGCTCATCCGCGTCGACGGGCAGCCCTTCGAGGAGGTGTTCCGCGCCGGCGACCGGCGGCGCAAGATCCCGCCGGGGCGCTACGCCGTCGAGCTCGCTCGCGTGATCCAGCGTCTGCAGGACGCCCAGCTGATCGCCCCGCGCTCGCAACGCGAGTACCTGGCCGCGCTCATCGAGCACTTCCAGTCCGGCGAGCCCGAGGCCTTCCGCACCGCCGCGCGCCTGTGGTCCGAGGCCGATCTCCCCGTCGAGGTGGGGCTGGGCTTTTTGGATCAGTCGCTCGATGCCCGCCGGCAGAAGGGGATCTTCGCGGGCATGGTGGGCGTCCGTGACGCCCCGCCGAACGCGCTGCTCGGCTCCCTGCTGGCGCAGTGGCCCGAGTTCGAGGCCTCGCTTCCCGAGAAGGCCCGGCCCGAGAAGCCCTCCGAGGCGCCGCGGGCCTCCGCCTTGCAGCTGCTGGCCTTCACCGGCCGCCTGGACTCCCCGTGCCCGATCGCCTTCCACCTCCCCGAAGACGGGGGCTCGGGGGCGGAGCCGCCGCGGCGGGTGGTGCTGTTCTCGAACGTGATCGAGAGCCGCCGCCGCGCGCTGGACCTGCCGCTAATGCGCCAGCTGGTGCCGCCGGAGGAACAGGCCGGCGTGGCCGCGGCGCTGGGGAACGGCGCCTTCATCCTGTGGGCGCTGCGGGAGATCCCCGGCCGCTTCCTGGGCCATCCCGGCAGCGGGCCCCGGGGTATCCTGCGCGGCCTGGACGAAACCTTGCAGGCGGCGCGCGCCGAGCTCGTCGCCCTGTGGCTGCTATACCATCCGCGCCTTGTGGAGCTCCACTGGCTCCAGCCGGATGAGCCGCGGCGGCTTTCGCTGTTCTGGGCGGCGACGGCGGTCTCCCGCCAGGCGCTCGGCCGCTTCGAGCTGCAGGATCCCAACGCGCTGGGGCAGCGGCTGGTGCTGCGTTATCTGATGGAGAAGGCCCGGGTGGTGGCCATCGAAAAGCGCGAGGCCAGGCACTACGTCACCATCCCGGACCCCGAGGCCTTCCAGCGCGAGGTGGGGGCGCTGCTTTCGCGCATCGATCGCATGCGGGCGCAAGGACGGCGCACCCAGGCGTTGAGCCTCATCGAGCGCTACGGCACCCCGCCGACATGGCCCGAGCTGGACGCCGTGGAGAAGCAGCTTCGCGCCGGCGGCCTGCGGCGCATGGCCGCGTGCCTGATGCCGCGGCTCGTCCCGCAGAAGGACGAATCGGGCAAGGTGCGCGACGCCACCCTCTCTTACGAGGAATCGCTGGAGCAGCAGGTGCTCCGGCTGCGGCGATACTAGCGGGCGCCGGCAAGCACCCGGAAGGAGAGGCCCATGCTTCGTTCGAGCATTCTGGCGGTCAGCGCCTTGATGCTTTCGCTCCTGCTGGCCAGCTGCGCGAGTCAAGACGGTTCCGGTGACGCCGCGGTGGACGCGCCGTGGGCCGACGCCTGGGACGGCGCGGGCGCGGACGAGCCGGCCACGACGGACCACACCGCGGACGCCGGATCCGACGCCAACCCCTCTGACGAAGGCGCCCCGCCGGATGGCGGGACGGACGCCGGGATAGACGCCGGGACAGACCTCGGCCCGGACGAGGACGTGCCCGATCCGCTGGTGTGCGACCCCGGCGTGCCGCCCAGCCAGGATTCGCGGGAGCCGGTGCGCATGCTGATCGTGACCGGCGACGCGCTGCTGGACGCCTTCCGGGACCTCGCCGACTGGAAGTCAGAGAAAGGCGTGCCCACCGAGATCGTGGCCACCTCCTGGATCGCGGCCAACGTCGAGGGCTCGGATCTGGCGGCCAAGATCCGGCGCTACATCCGCGATCGCCAGGCGACCGGCCTGTCCTACGTGCTGCTCGGTGGCGACGCCGAGGTGGTGCCGCCGCGGCTGGTGCACACCCGGGCGCTCTTCCAGTACGACGACACCTTCGCCTCGGACTTCTACTACTCCGATCTCGACGGCACCTGGGACGGCAACGCGAACGGCACCTTCGGCGAGCTGGCGGACGGCTGCGAGATGCACCCCGACGTCGCGGTGGGCCGCGTGCCCGCCTCCACCGTCGCGGACGTCGAGACCTTCACCGACCGGCTGCTTTTCTACGAGCAACAAGACGCGGGCGACGCGCAGAAGGCGCTGTTCATCTCGGAGGACACGGGGTTCCTCAACTTCGACTCCGCCCTGCAGCTCAACCCGCTGGCGGACAACGTGTTCCCGGCGGCCTTCGAGAAACAGAAACTGTACTGGAAACCGCAGGGCTACCCCGGCGCCACCGAGAACACCCTGGCCGCCCAGGTGGCGGCGCTGGCCGCCGGCAAGGGCCTGGTCACCCACTACGGCCACGCCAGCGAGTACGACCTGAACATGGAGATGGACTGGCGCGAGGTGGACGCGCTCACCAACTCACCGCATTTCCCGGTGTACGTCACCTGCGGCTGCCAGGCGGGCAATTTCGCCTTCGGCCCGCAGGACTCGGCGGGGGAACGGCTGCTCACCAACCCGCGGGGCGGCGCGGTGGCCTACCTCGGCAACGCCAACATCGGCCTGGGCCCGGGTGGCGGCACGGCGCTGATCGAGGCCTTCTACCGGGCGCTCTTCGGCGGCACCATACGGCTGGGCGACGCCCTGAACACCGCGCGGAACACGTTCTACAGCCAGGAGTCGAGCCTGCAGAGCGAGGTCCTGGGCGTCCGCTGGACCCAGTTCGTGGTGACCCTGCTGGGCGATCCGGAGATGGAGGTGCGCACTCAGCCGCCCGAGCGGCTCGAGGTGTTGCACGAGACTCGCATGCCCCAGGGCGAGCAATGCCTGCCGGTGGAGGTGCGGCGCGGCGGGGCGCCCCTGGCCGGGGCCCGGGTGACGCTCTACCGCCGCGGCGCGTTCTTGTTCTCGCAGAGCACCGGGCCGGACGGAAGGACCGTGTTCCGCTTCTCCCCCGGCGGCCCCGGCTCGTTCCAGGTCACCGCCACCCACCCCCAGTCGCTCCCGGCGCTCTCCAGCGTGCGGGTGTTCTGAGGGCGCCCGACCCGCCCGGTCGATCGCACCCAAAATAACTTCTTGCACTTGACCTGGAAAACCAGTATGCTGCACCCCGATTTCCCCACAGCACGCTTTGCTGGGGGACGGGAGCCGGCCGGTCCGCCCGGGCGCCCGCCGGCTCTCGCACACGATCCGCTTCGGGCAAGGAAAGGGTTCGTCGTGAGAGTGTACGTGGGTAACCTACCGTTCAGTTGCACCAATGACAAACTGCGCGATCTGTTCGCCAAGCACGGACAGGTGGACTCGGCTCAGGTTGTGACCGACCGTGAGACCGGACGCTCCCGGGGCTTCGGGTTCGTCGAGATGGCCGACGAGGACGCGCGCAAGGCCATCGAGGCCCTGAATCAGCAGGACTTCGACGGGCGCACCCTGGTGGTCAACGAGGCCAAGCCGCGCGAGGAGCGTGGTGGCCGCGGCGGCCGCGGGGGCCGGGGCAACTTCTAGGCGGTCCTTCCGTTCGAGCCGCTTTCTCTTCCGAAATCGGCTCCCATGCGGTGTGCCTTCATCTTCCCGGCGTCCGCCCGGGGGAGTAGGGATCTGTCCTGCGCTCTCCTCCCCCTGGGTCTTCCTTGTCTGGCCGCCGCCCTCGAAGCCTCCGGGCACCGGACGCTCTTGATCCATGCGGGCGGGCTCGGGGCACACGAGTCGCTGCGCGCCCTGCGCCGTTTCCGTCCGGACCTGGTGGGCCTCTCCTGTTTTACCTTCCAGCGGCACGAAACCGCCGCCTGGGTGCGCCGGATTCGCTCCGCCCTCGGAAGACCGGGCCCGTTCCTCGTCCTGGGAGGCCCGCACGCCAGCGCCCTGCCCCGTGACATCCTGCGGCGATGGCCCGGTGTCGATGCCGTCGCCGAGGGAGAAGCCGAGACCACCATCCTCGAGCTGGCACGGAGCCTGGGCGCGGGCATGGCTCCTGCCGACATTCCAGGCTTGTGGGTGCGTCAGCGGGGGCAGATCGCGCCGCCGCCGCCTGGCCGGCCCCTGGCCGACCTCGATCGCCTGCCCTCCACGCTGAAGCCGAAGCTCGACATGCGGGGCGTGGACCGCCGCCTCCAGGAGCGGCACCGGGTGACGGGACGGGGATGCCACGCGGGATGCCGCTTCTGCTGTGCCCCGGCGTTGTGGCGACACGCGGTGCGGCGGCACTCCGTAAACCGGATCATGGCGGAGATCCGCGCGCTGCGGCGGCGGGGGCACGCCTGGTTGAGCTTCCGGGACGATAGTTTCGTGTCCGATCCCGGCTGGACGGCCGAGCTGTGCCGGCGACTCATCGACGAGACACCGGATCTACTATGGGATTGCCAGGCCGACCTGTGCCGGCTCGATGCGGAGCTCGTCGCGCTCATGCGCCGGGCCGGTTGCGTGCAGATCCAGCTCGGCGTCGAGTCGGCGGACGACCGGGTGCTTCAGGCGCTCGGGAAACCCCACCGGTTGGCCCACATCCGGCGCGCCGTCGAGGCCTGCCGCCGGGCGGGCATGGGGATGTCGTTCTACCTGCTCTCGGGATGCCCGCGCGAGGACGACTCTGCCCGGCGGGCAACCCTCGAGCTGGTCCGCTCCTCCCGGCCCGCCAGTCTGTCGATCTCCCGGCTCTCGCTCTACCCGGGGACGCCGCTCTCGCGCCACGTCCCGCCCGCACGCTGGTTCTCCGAGCGGCGGGTGAGCTTTTTCTTTCGCGAGGATGCCGCCGCGCGCCGCTACCACCGCTCCTTGCTGGCGCTGGATCGCGCCTGCCGCTCGCGGGAGCCGTACACCCTCGCCGAACTCCGGGAGGCCGCCCAGCGCCTCGACGGCGCGCCGGCCGCCCAGCTCATGCTGGCGCAGGCCGCGCTGCGGCAAGGGGAGTTTTTACAGGCCGAGATGGCGTGCCGGCGGCTGCTGCGCGAGCACCCCCGATCCGCCTGGGCCCGCTTCTGCCTGGGAGAGATCTTTTTGGAGCAGCGACGCTTCGCAGAAGCGGCGGCGGAGCTGGAGCGGGCCCTACGGCTCCGACCGGGGTGGCGCGAGGCGGAGGAGCTGCTGTGCCAGGCGTGTCGCCGTTCGGTGAGCCATCCCTGACATCTTTTCTGCGCCGTTGATTTGGTTAGAGCGCGAATCTTCACCCGGACGCGGCGCCTGGCTCGCGGATCTTCCACAGCTTGAGCACGTCGGTGCGACCGGGGCCGGTGCGATCCTGCATGCCGAAGGTCACCGCGATCTCGTCGCCGGGCAGCACCAGGCCGTGGGACAGGAGTTCGCGCTCGGCCTGCTCCATGACGGCGTGGACCCCACGCACCCAGTCGCCGTGCAGCGGCAGCACCCCCCAGCGCAGCTGGAGGCGGCGCAGCACGTTATCGTGGCGGGAGAAGGCCACCAGGGAGCACTCCGGCCGGTAGGCGCTGACCAGCGCGGCGGAATGCCCGGTCTCGGTGTACACCGCCAGGGCCTTCAGCGACAGGTCCTCGGCGGCCTTGACCGCGGCCCGGGCGATGGCGTTGGAGAAGGTGTGCTCGTCGACCCGCACCGGCTCGGGCCGCCGGCGGAAGATGTCGCTGTGCTCCACCTCCTCCACCACGCGGGCCATGGTGCGCACCGCCTCGACCGGATAGCGGCCCACCGCGGTCTCCCCGGACAGCATCACCGCGTCGGTGCCGTCCAGCACCGCGTTGGCCACGTCGGACACCTCGGCCCGGGTCGGGCGCGGGTTGTCGATCATGGACTGCAGCATCTGGGTGGCGGTGATCACCGGCAGGCCCCGGATGGCCGCGTCCTGGATGAGGCGCTTCTGCAAGAGCGGCACCTTCTCGGCCCCGGCCTCGACGCCCAGGTCGCCCCGGGCCACCATCAGCCCGTCGGCCGCCTGGACGATCTCCGCGATCCGCTCCACCGCCTCGGGCTTCTCGATCTTGGCGATGACCGGGATGTCGCCGGCCAGCGCCTTGGCCTCCCGCACGTCCTCGGGCCGCCGCACGAAGGACAGAGCGAAGTAGTCCACCCCCAGGCCGCGCGCGAACTCGAGGTCGGTGCGGTCCTTCTCGGTCAGCGCCGGGGTGGATAGCCCCGAGCCGGGGATGTTCATGCCCTTGCGGTCCGAGAGCACACCGCCGACCACCACCCGGCAGCGCACCTCGGGCGGACGGACCTCCTCCACCCGCAGCTCGAGCATCCCGTCGTCGAGCAGGATGCGATCGCCCGCGCGCACGTCCTGCGGCAGCAGCCGGTAGTTGGTGCTGACGCGCCTCGCGTCTCCCGGCACCTCCTCGGTGGTCAGGGTGAAAATCTGGCCGGCGCCGAGCTCGACCTTGCCGCCCTCGAACCTGCCGACGCGGATCTTGGGGCCGCACAGGTCGGCCAGCACCGCCACCGGCTTCTTGCCCTGCGCGACCCGGCGCACCAGCTCGAAGCTCGCCCGGTGATCGGCGTGGCTGCCGTGGGAGAAGTTGAGCCGCACCACGTCCAGGCCGGCCTCGATCATGTCCGCCAGGACACGCTCGTCGGCGCTGGCCGGCCCCAGGGTGGCCACGATCTTCACTTTTCGCATACATCCTCCGCCGTCACCGGGCCGTATGAGAACCCGGCCGTGTTGGGCCCGCTCAGCGGGCCATGCTCCACAACGTGTCGTTGAGCCGCGCCGCCTCCGCCGGGCAGCGTTGCGAGAACTTCATCAGCGCCTCCGTGGTGGTGGAAGGCATGAGCGAGACGGCGGGATCCGGCAGGCGGCTGCGCCGGGACTGGACCAAAAAATCCTCCCTGCGCTCGGCCACGAAGCGGCGCAGCGCGCGGTAGAGCCGCTGGCAGTCTTCACCGGCGGCGACCAGCACCTGTTCCACATCGCTGCGGTAGAGCTCCAGAAAGGCCATGGGATCGACCACCGGGCGGCCCGCGTCCGGCGCCGCACCGCCGCCGCCGCCACACCCCGCGGCGATCAGCAGCAGCAGGCCGAGAGGAGCGCAGGCCTTCACGGCTGGGGCGTCCCCTGGATGGCGGCCAGGGCCCGCCGCGCCGCCAACTGAACGCTGCCCTCGTTGTCCAGGGTGGCCTTGTTCAAGGCGGGCACGGCCTGGCGCGCCCCGGGGCCGATGGCGCCGAGGGCGTTCGCGGCCAGCTCGCGAAAACGCGGCGCGGGATCGGCCAGCGCCTCGATGAGCAGCGGCACCGCCCCCACCGCCGGCGCGCCGATCCCGGCCAGGGCGGTGAGCACCGCGTGCCGCGTGGAGACGTCCTTGTCCTTCACCAGGCCCATGAGGACCGGCACCGCCTCGCCCGCCGCGCCGCCCATCGGGCCCAGCGCGCGCGCCGCCGCGGCGCGGTTGGCGCTCTCCCCGGACAGCGCGGCGATCAGCTCGCGCACCGCCTCCGGGCTGGGACACTTCATCAGGGCCATGGCCGAGGCGGCCTGGCGGGCGGCCTCAGCGTCTCCCTCGCGCAGGATCTTGGCCGTGGCCAGCAGGTGCTCCGGGCACGGCTCGCCCAGCTTCACCAGGCCGGCGCGGGCCCAGGCCGCCACGGCGGCGTTCTTGTCGCCCAGCGCCGCGCGCAGGCCGTCCGCCGCCTCGCGAACCCCGAGGTGCGCCGCCACCTCGGCCGCGTCCTGGCGCAGGCGCGGGTCGGCGTTGCGCAGCACCCGCAGCACCTGCGGCAGCGCGCCGCGGGCCTCGGCGCCCCAGCGCGACAGGATGTCCACCGCCTTGCGGCGCACGCCGGGGCTGGGGTCCTCGAGGTACTCGGCCACCTTGGGCGCCGAGCCGGGCCCGCCCAGCGAGGCGGTCTCGATGCCGGCGGCCCCGATCTTGTCGGACTGGGAGCCCACGTCGACGCTGCCGCCGATCTTGGCACCCCAGTCGATGCCGCCCGGCTGACCGGGGCTACCCGAGGGCGCCGGTGCGGGGGCCGGCGCGGGCTTGGCGGGGGCCGGCTTCTGGCCCCCGGTGGCGCAGGCCAACAGCCATCCGAGCAGCATCCCTGCGATGACGATACGGTCCATGCTTCCCTCCGCGTGCCGATACTCACCCTGCGACCGACCGCGCTGGCTCTGCTGGCCCCGCGGTCGGTCGCGCTCGCTCAGGATCACGCACATTCGTCAGGCCTCGCATGCCAATACGGCTCACGGGCTAGAACACCACCTCGGTCTGCACCGAGATGGTGTCCACCGTCCCCGAGAACTCGCTGTTCTGGGGCGGGTCCAGCACCGAGTCCGTGACCTCCTGGTGCAAGTACCAGTACCGATAATAGGTCGCCGAGAACCGCCAGTGCTCCCCCAGGAAGTAGCGCGCCCCCAGCGAGAAGCCGGTCAGGTTGACGGTGGGGCTGTCCAGGCTCTTGGTGTGGCTCGGCGCCGGCGAGTGATCGTAGGTCCACCCGGCCAAAAGATCGAGCGGCAGCGTCGCGAAGGGCCGCGCCCGCGCGCCCAGCGAGATGGTCCAGGAGTCCTCGTACTCCTTGGGGGTGTTGAAGGTCTCCGGTTTGAGGAACGACGACAGGCCCGGTTTCACGTCGGTGATGTTGGTCTCGATGCGCTGGATCTCGTACACCCGGTAGAACCAGTAGCGAAAGTCGGCGGCCACCTCCAACTCGGGGATGACGTCCCAGGAGAGCCCCAGGCTGAGCCCGGGCGGGACCTCGGCGGTCATCTTCTTGAGGCGGTAGTTGCCGGCCAGCCCGCCCACGCCCGAGAAGAGATCGGTCTCGGTGCCGGGCGCGAGCTCGATGTCCAGCCGTCCCTTCATCTCTACCGAGGCCCCGCCGATGAAGGAGGCGCCGAAGGTCACGCTCCCCGGCAGGTCCACCGTGATCCCCAGGTTGTAAAAAGGCCGCCAGTCCTCGCCCACGATGTGGACGCGGTACTCGTAATGGGCGAGGCGCAGCGGGTTGAGCCACTTCTTGCCTTCCTGGCGGATGTAGAGCGCGCCCAGGCTGCCGCCCACGCTCACGCGCGAGAGCGGCTCCGGCAGGCGCCAGCCCAGGCTGAGCGAGGTCACCCCGGCGATGAAGTACCCCTCGGTCACCAGGTATCGCGAGGGCACGTCCTCGGGCATGAAGGCCCCGATGAAGTCCGGCACGTACACCGCGAAGGCCGCCACCGGCCCCCGCGCGAAGCCGAAGTCCGAGCTGGCCACGAACATGGGCATGACGCCGAAGTAGCGGGTGGGCTTGATGGTCCCCTCGAAGTAGCCGTCCGGCCCCACCGGGGTGTCGATGTAGCCGTCGCTCCCCTCCCAGGCCCGCAGCCGCAGATCGGCGTCCACGAAGCAGAAGCCGCTGGAGAGATGGAGCCGCGTGCCGCGCTGGTCGGCGAGCCCCGCCGGGTTGTGGTACACCGCGGTGAGGTCGTCGGGGCGGGCGATGCCGGTCATCATGCCGGTCTTGCGCGCGCCCACCTCGATGATGGTGAAGCCGCCACCCTGGGCAGGGGCCGCGCCGAGCCACAGACCGACCGCCATCAGTATCGTCCCGCTCCGGTTCACGCCGACTCCTTGTGATCGACAACGGGCCGATGTTCCCATAAAGCCTTCCATGGGGCAAGATCCGCGCCCCGGGTTTGACTCCGGCGCGGCCGGCGGATAGTCTGCCCGGCGGTGCGAGCCGGGAGGTGGCCGATGGCCGATGACGCGCAGGAAGTCGCCGAACCCTCCATCGATCTGCGCGAGTACTGGAACATCGTCCTCAAGCGCAAGTGGACGGTGATCGCGGTGTTTCTCTTCGTGGTGACCCTGGTGGTGGTGTACACGCTGCGCCAGGTGAAGATCTACGAGGCGCGCGCCTCCATGATCATCGAGCCCTACGCCCCGCAGGTGCTGGGCAACGTGCGCGAGGTGTACGCGCTCGGCGCCGACAGCTACTGGAGCAACAAGGAGTACTACGAGACCCAGTACAAGGTGATCACCAGCCGCACCGTCTCGGCCAAGATCGTGCAGCAGCTCCACCTGGAGGGCAACAAGGAGTTTTTAGGCATCGACAAGCTGCCCCCCGAGGAGCAGAAGCTCTTTTTGGACGATCCGCCGGATTACGTGGAGATGGTGCGCGGCATGCTGGAGGTGGAGCCGGTCAAGGACAGCCGCACCGTGTACGTCAAGGCGCGCCACCGCTACCCCAAGTGGGCCCAGCGCCTGGCCAACGCCGCGGTGAACGCCTACATCGAGTACAACCAGCAGACCCGGCGCCAGGTGACGGTGGAGGCCGCCGACTGGCTGCTCTCCCAGGCGCGCGAGCTCAAGCAGCGCATGGACGAGAGCGAGAACGCCCTGCACGGCTTCAAGCAGCAGAACCAGATCCTGTCGGTGTCGCTGGAGGACCGCCAGAACATCACCTCCCAGCGCCTGCAGGATCTCAACGCCACCCTCAACAAGCTGCAGGCCGAGCGTTTCGCCCTGGAGGCCAAGCGCAAGCAGATCCAGGACATCCGCGAGGCGCGGCTGCCGCTGGAGTCGGTGGACAAGGTGCTCTCGAACCCCCTCATCCAGCAGCTCAAGGAGTCCTACTTCAAGCTCAAGGAGCAGCAGGCCGAGCTGGGCACCAAGTACCTGTCCGAGCACCCCAAGCTCAAGGCGGTGGAGGAGAAGCTCAAGCTCGTGCGCCAGGACATCGAGCGCGAGATCGACCACGTGCTGGGCTCGCTGGACACCGAGTACCGCGCCCAGATGGACAACGAGCGCAAGCTCCAGAGCGAGCTGGCCAAGGTCAAGAACGAGGCGCTGGAGATCAACAAGAAGGAGATCGAGTACAACCGGCTGAAACGGGTGGCCGACAACAACGCGGCCATGTACCAGCTGGTGCTCAAGCGGCAGAAGGAGGCCACCCTGGCCTCGCACCAGAAGACGAACAACGTCTACAAGCTCGACGCGGCGGTGGAGCCGCGCGACCCGGTCCACCCGCGGGTCCGGCTCAACCTGCTCCTGGCCATGGTGCTGGGCTTGCTGGGCGGCATCGGGCTGGCCTTCTTTCTGGAGTACCTCGACAACACGGTCAAGAACCAGGACGACGTGGAGAAGGCGCTGGGGCTCCCCTTCCTCGGCATCATCCCCAGCATCAAGCTCCAGGGAGAGGAGGAGCCCAAAAGCGTCTCCCTGCGCGACCACTACCTGCTCACCCACCCCAAGAGCACGGTGGCCGAGTGCTGCCGCACCGTGCGCACCAACCTGCTGTTCATGTCGCCCGAGACCCCCTCGCGCCGCCTGCTGGTGACCTCGCCCGGCCCCGAGGAGGGCAAGAGCACCGTGGCCATCAACCTGGCCATCACCATGGCCCAGAGCGGCTCGCGGGTGCTGGTGGTGGACACCGACATGCGGCGGCCGCGGCTGCACAAGACCTTCGGCGTGCCCGGGGCCACCGGGCTCACCACGGTGATCCTGGGCGAGGCCGAGGCCCCGGCCGTCATCCGCCACTCGGAGGTGGCCGGCCTGGACGTGCTGCCCTGCGGCCCCATCCCGCCCAACCCCACCGAGCTGTTCCACACCGAGCGTTTCGCGCGCATCGTGGAGGATCTCAGCGCCGGCTACGATCGGGTGATCTTCGACAGCCCGCCGGTGCTGGTGGTGGCCGATCCGCTGATCCTGTCGCGCAAGATGGACGGGGTGGTGCTGGTGATCAAGAGCGCCCACACCAGCCGCGAGATGGCGCAGCGGGCGGTGCGCCAGCTGCGCGACGTGCAGGCCCGCATCCTGGGGGTGGTCATCAACGACCTCGATCTCGAGCACCGCGAGTACGGCTACTACTACTACCGCCACTACGGCTACTACTACGGCGAGAAGGAGTCTCCCCCTCCTTCCAGCTAGTCGCCGAGGACCGCCGTGCCCCGATCCCGCTCCCCGGAACCGCTTCGTTACGAACCGCGAACGAGATGGTACGCCGTGCACACCCGCGCCCATCACGAGCGCCGGGTGCGCGACGAGCTGATCGAGCGCGGCCAGGAGGTATTCTTTCCCGAGTTCGCCTCCTGGTCGCGGCGGCGCGACCGGCGCCAGCGCGTGCTGCGGCCGTTGTTCCCCGGCTACCTGTTCGTGCGCGCCCGGCTCGATGCGGCACTGCACCTGGAGATTCGCAAGACCCGCTCGGTGGTGCGCGTGCTGGGGCGCGGCCGGCAACCGCTGCCCGTGCCCGACCACCAGGTGGAGTCGATCCGGCTGCTCTTGGGACGCTCGCCGGACGCCGGGCCGCAGCCCGTGCTGCGCCAGGGGCAGCTCGTCCAGGTCATGGAGGGGCCGCTGGCCGGCGTGGTGGGCGTGGTGGAGCGCGCCGAGGGACGCGCGCGCATCGTGGTGAACGTGGATCTGCTCGGCCGCTCGGTGGCCGCCACCCTGGAGACCGAGGCGCTGGCGCCGTACCTGGACGGGCCTGCGACGACCGAGGCGAGTTGACGCGGGAGGACCCATGGACCTGGAACTCAAGGGCCGCATCGCCATCGTGGGCGGGGCCAGCAAGGGATTGGGCCGGGCCGCGGCCCGGGCCCTGCTCATGGAAGGGGCGGACGTGATGCTGGCCGCGCGCGACCGCGCCAACCTGGAGCGGACGGCGGTCGAGCTGGCGCACGAGACCGGGCGGGTGCCGTTCGTGTGTCCGGCGGACCTGGCGCGGAGCGAGGACCGGACACGCCTGGTGCGCGAAGCCGAGCAACGCTACGGCCGGGTGGACATCCTGGTGGCCAACGCCGGCGGCCCGCCGGCCGGCCCCTTCGAGCAGCACCCGGCCGAGAACTGGCGGCTCGCCCTGGAGCTGTCGCTCCTGGCCAGCGTCGAGCTGTGCCAGCAGCTTCTCCCGGGCATGAAGGCCCGCCGCTTCGGCCGCGTCGTGCAGATCGTCTCCATCGCCGGCCTGGAGGCCATCGAGGGGCTGATCCTGTCCAACGCCTGCCGCCCGGCGGTGCTGGGTTTCGGCAAGGCCCTGGCCCGCGAGGCGGCGCCATTCAACGTGCTGGTGAACAGCGTGTGCCCCGGCATCTTCCTCACCGACCGGGTGCAGGACATCGTGGCGCAACGCGCGCAACGCGAGAACATCCCGGCCGAGCGGGCGCTGGCGGATCTCACCGGCGACATCCCGCTGGGCCGGCCGGGCCGCCCGGAGGAGCTCGGCGACCTGGTGGCCTTTCTGTGCTCGCCGCGCAACACCTACCTCACCGGGGCCACCATCCCCATCGATGGCGGGCGCACCCGCCGGCTCATGTAGCTTGCGAACCGGCCCCGGCGGAATATACTCGCTCCCGTGGAAGCCGACCCCCGAGCCGCCGCGCCCCCGCAGCATCCGCCCGTGCCCTCGGTCATCCCCTCGCGCAACATCTCACCGGAGCACATCGATCCCGACGCCTTGAAGGTGGTGCGCCGCCTGCAGCGCTTCGGCTATCAGGCCTACCTGGTGGGCGGCTGCGTGCGGGACCTTCTGTTGCATCGGACCCCCAAGGACTTCGACGTGGTGACCTCGGCCCTGCCCAACCAGGTGCGCAAGGTGTTCCGCAACTGCCGGCTGATCGGCCGGCGCTTCCGCCTGGCGCACATCCACTTCCAGGGCAAGATCATCGAGACGGCCACCTTTCGCGCCTGCAATCCGGAGAACGAACGCGAGCCGGACGACCCGCTCATCCGCTCGGACAACGTCTTCGGCACGCAAGCCGAGGACGCCCTGCGGCGGGACTTCACCTGCAACGCGATGTTCTACGATCCGGTGGCCCGCGAGCTCATCGACTACGTCGGCGGGCTGGAGGACCTGGTCTCGCGCACCATCCGCTTCATCGGGCCGCCGGCGCTGCGGGTGCGCGAGGATCCGGTGCGCATCCTGCGGGCCATCAAGTTCGCCGCCCGGCTCAAGTTCGCCATCGATCCGCAGGCCTGGGCGGCCATGGTGCGTTACCGCCGCGAGCTCATCCGCTCCGCTGCGCCCCGGGTGCTCGAGGAGATCCTGCGCATGCTGCGCGGCGGGGCGGCCGAGAGTTCCTTTCGGCTGATGTGGGAGGCGGGGCTGCTCGACGTCCTCCTGCCCGAGGTGGCCACCTACCTGGCGCGGGCGCCAGAACGCGGCGAGGTGCGCGACCCGGGACAGGGCATGTGGGCCTACCTGCGCGCGGCGGATCGCTGGCGCCGCGAACCCCTCTCCGATCCGGTGCTGGTGGCCGCCCTGCTGCTGCACCCCATGCTGGACGTCCTGGCCCACGGGAGCCGCCCCTACGACCTCGGCGAGAAGCCGGGCGGCCTGGGCGAGATCGCCGGGCGCATGCTGCGCGGCCTGGTGCTGCGGCTGCACCTGCCCAAGTGGCAGGTGGAGCGCGTCCAGCAGATCGTCTCCTGCCAGAAGCGCCTGAGCGAGCTGCGCCGCGCCGATCCGTTGCCTCGCTGGATGACCCAGCGCGCCTACATGTCCGAGGCGGCCGACCTGCTGGAGCTCGGGTTCATGGCCAGCGGCGCGGGCGAGGCGGCCCTGGTCCGCCTCGGTCGGCTGGAAGACCGCGCCACCGCGCCGGCGCCCGCGCCCAAGCGCAAGCGCCGGCGCCGGGGCCGGCGCCGCCCCCCGGCCCTCTCCCCGGCGCCCCCCCCGGCGAATCAGGGCAGCGGCGCGTAGTCCACCTCGGCGGCCGCGGCCACCCGCCCGTCGGCATTGTGCACCTCGAACCCGAAGCGCCGGACGCCCGGATTCCCGTCCCCGGCCGGGAGCTCCTGCGCGTGCACCCGCGCCTCGTCCCCGGGACGGGTTTCTTGCTGAAAACGGATGTTGATGCGGCGCACGAAGTTTTGCTCGGGGATCTGTGACGGCAGCGTCTCGATCATCCACTCCAGGTAGCGCAGGTTGTTCACGTGACGATTGGAGTCCACGTCCCGGTACCCGATGGCGAAGACCCGGGACCAGCACGGCTGGACACAGGGCGCCGGCCGCCCGAACACGCCGTCCAGGGCGCGCGCCGGATCGACGGGGTAGGCCGCCGCCACCTCCGGCGGCACGCGGCACACCCGCTGCCGCACCCGATCGATGAAGGCCCACAGCGTGGTGGCCCGGACCAGCGGCAAGCCCTGCCCGTCCGCGATGGCGAACTCGCGCCGCGACAAGACCCGTCCCATCTCCGACGGCCAGGTCTCCACCCGCAGCTCGTCGCGCCAGCGCGCCGGCCGCAGCACCTCGGCCCGGGTCTGGGTGATCATCCAGCCCTGGCCGCGCTCGGTGAGGAAGGCGATCCCCCGGCCCAGGGCCTCGGAGTGCAGGATGGCCGCCTCCTGCATGGCCCCGACCAGGGCGGAGGCCGTGGCGTTGAGATGGACGTCGGTGTCCTGGTAGCGCACCGGGCAGCTGAACAAAAAATGCGCCGGGTGCATCGGCTCAAGCCTGGCGGAAGAGAAAAGCCAGGGCGTCGGCCCAGAACTCGTCCTGGTTGCTCCACATGCTGGGATGGTCCCCGGCGGGATACACCACGAGCTTGGCCGAGGGGATTTGCTCGGCCACCTCCAGCATGCGCCGGGCGGCGTCCTTGACCAGGTGATCGCGCCGCGACACGGTCAGCAGCACCGGATTGGTGACGTCGTCCAGCCGCCAATCGAAGACGCTGCGGCGCTCCTCGGCCATCTGGGCGAAGAGCCGGTCCAGCTCGTGGATCACCGTGCGCCAATCGTCGCCGTTCATCTCGCGAAAGTAATCCACCATCTCCGGGGACGGTTCGCGGTGGGAGGCGAGATCGCGCCGGGCGTCGTCGGCGTCGTAGAACTCGGCGAAGCTGTCGGCCACGATCGAGCGCACCTTCTTCGGGGCCAGGATGCTCATCCACAGGGCGCTCACCCCGCCCCCGCCCACGCCGATCACCCGCGCCGGCTCGTCCAGCAGCTTGTGCGCGGCGTCGAGCGCGGCCTTGGCGTTCTCCTCGTAGTATTCGATGGAAAAGGCCCGGCGCGGGGAGCGGCCGCAGCCGGGCAGATCGAGCACCAGCACCCGGTGCTCGCGCGCGAGCCGATCGACGATCGGCGAGAACTCCCGGCCGCTTCCGCCGTCCGAGTGCAGCAAGATCAGCGGCGGCCCCTTTCCCGTGAGTTCGTAGTAGATTGGGCCCTGCGACGTGGGACACAGGTTCATGGCGTCCTCGCTCGCCTCCTTATGGCGGCCCACATATACCGCGAAGGCGCCCCGATGTCCAACCGCGGCCAGAGACACATTACCCATGCCATTCGGGGCATTTCGTGGTAGTATTCATCCGCGCTACGACGCTGATAATGATTTCTTCCTTGGGAGGATTTTCATGACCTCGTTGCTGCGGCGGTGGGGACTTTGGCTGGGGATGGTTGCGGCCGGCTGCTCGGGCGAGGCGACGGGGCCGAACCGGGCGCCGGTGGCGGAGGCGGGGCCGGACCGGGCGGCGGTGCTGGGGACGCCGCTGGAGCTGGACGGGAGCCAGAGCCGCGATCCCGACGGGGACGCGCTCACCTTCGAGTGGCGGCTGCTCGCCGCCCCGGCCGGCTCGGCCAGCCCCGCCGGCCAGCTTTCGGCCGCGCCGGGCGCCGCCAAGGCGGTGCTCACCCCCGACGCGGCGGGGGCCTGGATGGTGGGCCTGGTGGTGAGCGACGGGCGGCTGCGTTCGGCCATGGACGTGGTGGTGATCTCGGCCGCGCCGGGCTGCGCGCGCGACCAGGACTGTCCCGGCTGGGACTCTTACTGCGCGCCGCAGACCTGCCAGGGTGGCCTGTGCACGCCGAACCCGCGGGACTGCGACGACGGGAACATATGCACCAACGACAGCTGCGACGAGGCCGGGCGGGCCTGCCGGCACGCGCCGCGCACGGACCTGCCGCCGGAGGGTCCGCCGGGGGACGCGAGCTGCAGCAACCAAACGGACGACGACTGCGACGGGCTGACCGACGAGCGTGACCCGGGGTGCCGGAGCTGCACGGTCGCGACGCAGGAGAGCGACTGCGACGATGGCAACGCGTGCACCGACGACGTGTGCACGGACGGCGTGTGCGACAACAGCGCGGACGATACGAACGCCTGCGACGACGGCAGCGCCTGCTCCACGGACGACCACTGCGCCTCGGGCGTGTGCGTGGGGAACACCGCCTGCAACGACGACAACCCGTGCACCGACGACGTCTGTGACGCGCAGGCCGGCTGCAGCCACAACGCCGACGACAGCAACGTCTGCAGCGACGGGAACGCCTGCAGCAGCGACGACCACTGCGTGTCGGGGACGTGCACGGGCAACACCGCCTGCTACGACAACAACCCGTGCACCACGGACACCTGCGAGCCGCAGACGGGGTGCGTCTTTACCGCGCTGGAGAACGATACCGTCTGCAACGACGGCAGCGCCTGCACCACGGGGGAGAAGTGCCAGGGCGGGCAGTGCGTGGGGAGCGCGGTGGTGTGCGACGACGGGAACGCCTGCACCGACGACAGCTGCGATCCGGTGAGCGGGTGCGTGCACAGCGACGACGACAGCAACGCCTGCAACGACGGGAACGCCTGCACCATGAACGACCATTGCAGCGGCGGGAACTGCCTGGGAGACCCGCTGGACGGCGACGGGGACGGGTTCGTGTCGGCGGCCTGCGGGGGGCGGGACTGCGACGACGGGAACGGGGCCATCAACCCCGGGGCGGCGGAGGGGCCGTTCGGGGACGCGAGCTGCGGCGACATGGTGGACAACGACTGCGACGGGCAGACGGACGCGGCCGACACCGGCTGCAAGCAGTGCCAGAGTAGCGCCGACTGCGACGACCAGAACGCCTGCAACGGGATCGAGACGTGCGACGGGACGTTGTGCCACGCCGGCACGCCGCCGGACTGCAATGACAACAACGTGTGCACCGACGACGGCTGCAACGCGCAGACGGGCTGCACCCATGTCAACAACAGCAACTCGTGCAACGACGGGAACGCCTGCACGGTGAGCGACGCGTGCAGCGGCGGGGCCTGCGTGGGGCAGACGCGCAACTGCAACGACAACAACGTGTGCACCGACGACGGCTGCGATCCGGCGAACGGCTGCACCTACACGAACAACACGGCCGCCTGCAACGACGGCAACGCGTGCACCATCAACGATCGCTGCAACATGGGGACTTGCGGAGGCGACACGCGCAACTGCGACGACAGCAACGTGTGCACCAACGATAGCTGCAACCCGGGAAGTGGCTGCGTGAACACGAACAACACGGCACCGTGCAACGACGGGCTGTGGTGCAACGGGACGGACACCTGCGGGAACGGGGTCTGCAACCACAGCGGGGACCCGTGTCTTGCTGGGGACGTGTGCAACAACACCTGCAACGAGGGGAGCCCGGGCAACTGCTACTCGCCGCCGAGCACGAGTTGCAACGACAACAACGCCTGCACCTCGGCCGATCATTGTCTGAACGGGAGCTGCGTGGGCACGGCGGTGGACTGCAACGACAACAACGTGTGCACCAACGACTCGTGCAACGTCTTGACGGGGTGCGTGAACGCGAACAACACCCTGCCGTGCGACGACGGGTTGTGGTGCAACGGGACGGACACCTGCGGCGGAGGGGTGTGCAACCACAGCGGCAACCCGTGCCTTGCGGGAGACGTGTGCAACAACACCTGCAACGAGGGGAGCCCGGGCAACTGCTACTCGCCGGACAATACGGTGTGCAACGACGGACACTTCTGCACGGCGGTCGATCGCTGCGACGGGAGCGGGACGTGCGTGGGGACAGGGGATCCGTGCGCGGGCAACCCGCCGTGCCACAACAAGTGCAAGGAGAACCCGGACACCTGCGACGCGAACCCCGGGGAGAGCTGCGACGACGGGTTCGGCTGCACCACAAGCGACGCCTGCGACGCGAGCCTGCGCTGCGTGGGCACGCCGGACAACAGCGCCTGCCCGACCAACGGCCAGATCTGCAAGCCGGAGTGCTTCGGCGCGCCCTCGGGCTGCGGCCTGCCGCCGGTGAGCCTCACCGTGAATTGCCCGGCGCAAGTGGACCTCGGGAACACCAACGACGCGGCCTGCTCCTTGTTCCTCCAGGACGCGCTGGGTGGCATGACAAACCAGGGCGGCTGCCTCTCCTGCACCTCCGAGATCGGCATGGTCACCGTGGACGTGACCACCTTCAACAATGCCGGCGGCACCGCCTGCGACATGAACGGTTGGCAGATAGTGTCTACCACCAACGCCTGCAAGGACTCCGCGGCGAGCTGCACGCCCCAAGCCGGCGACCGCGACTGCGCCACCGACAACATCTGCGTGAACCTCAACAACAACTGGCTCATGCGCTCGGACCAGGCGCAGAACGGCGGCAACCGCGAGGAGTGGCGGATCCAAAAGACCTTCGACCTGAGCAACCTTGCGGGCAACGAGGTGTGCTTCTACTTCGCCGGCGCAGGCCTCGACGCCAACGACGCCCTTTTGATTTATGCCTCGGACAGCCAGAACAACGAGCGCATCTTCTGCCAGAACGGCATGGTGCGCGCAGGAGCCAACAACGTGGCCTTCCCGCTGTGCGCCGAGCTTCCCGCGTGGGCCAACGGCAACCCGGCGGTGACCATCACCGTCCTGGCCCACTCCGAGAACAACAACCACATCCTGTACCTCGACAACGTCGTCGTCCACGGTTGGCCCAGCCAGTGCGCCGAAAACGCGCAAGATACGTTCACCGAGGATTTCAATGGCTGTCCCGGAACCGCCCTGCCCAACCCCTGGAACGGCTGGGCCGTCGCCGGCACGCTCTACTGCAACTCCTCATCCGTCTGCCAGGCCGGCGGACGCGCCGTGATGTCCGCGGGTGTCGCCCGCATCTCTCGCGTCCTCGACGCCTCGGCCCTGGACGGCAACGTGAGGCTGTGCTTCTGGCCCGGCGAGAGCGGGGCCGCCGACGCCCTCGATGGAATCCTGGTCGAGTTCTCGGTGGACGGTGGAACGAACTGGGCCATCGCCTGGGGATTTACGAACAACTTCGGCCCCGTCAGCCCCCTGTGCGGAGAGATCTGCACCAATCTATCCGACATCGATCGGCGGGTGAACCGCAACGCCGCGCTGGGCATCCGCTTCTCCTTCTTCTCCGACAACGCCGCCCACTTCATCATGTTGGACCACATCGTCCTGTCCGGCGCGACGTACTGCGACGGAGCGACCGTGATCGGGATCGGGCCGTTCAGCGACGCCGCCACCATCCCTGGCACCTACAACTTCACCGTCACCGACGAGCAGAGCCAGCAACTCGCTGCCGATCTCCAGTGCCGCTGGGACGCGCTCGTTCAACCGCTGGGACAGTCGTCCATCTTTTTCATGCCTTGAGGCGGCTCACCCGAATTATCGAAAGCACCTCCAGAATGAAGGCCGGGAGGCGGCTCCAGGTGGTTCTCTGAGAGCCTGTATGATAGTATTTTGGCCGGGGTGTTTTCGAATCGTCCTGGAGGCTGCATGAAGTCCAAGTTGTCATCCATCATCTTTTCAGGGGCATTGGGCCTCCTGGCCGGCTGCTCGGGCGAGGCGACGGGGCCGAACCGGGCGCCGGTGGCGGAGGCGGGGCCGGACCGGGCGGCGGTGCTGGGGACGCCGCTGGAGCTGGACGGGAGCCAGAGCCGCGATCCCGACGGGGACGCGCTCACCTTCGAGTGGCGGCTGCTCGCCGCCCCGGCCGGCTCGGCCAGCCCCGCCGGCCAGCTTTCGGCCGCGCCGGGCGCCGCCAAGGCGGTGCTCACCCCCGACGCGGCGGGGGCCTGGATGGTGGGCCTGGTGGTGAGCGACGGGCGGCTGCGTTCGGCCATGGACGTGGTGGTGATCTCGGCCGCGCCGGGCTGCGCGCGCGACCAGGACTGTCCCGGCTGGGACTCTTACTGCGCGCCGCAGACCTGCCAGGGTGGCCTGTGCACGCCGAACCCGCGGGACTGCGACGACGGGAACATATGCACCAACGACAGCTGCGACGAGGCCGGGCGGGCCTGCCGGCACGCGCCGCGCACGGACCTGCCGCCGGAGGGTCCGCCGGGGGACGCGAGCTGCAGCAACCAAACGGACGACGACTGCGACGGGCTGACCGACGAGCGTGACCCGGGGTGCCGGAGCTGCACGGTCGCGACGCAGGAGAGCGACTGCGACGATGGCAACGCGTGCACCGACGACGTGTGCACGGACGGCGTGTGCGACAACAGCGCGGACGATACGAACGCCTGCGACGACGGCAGCGCCTGCTCCACGGACGACCACTGCGCCTCGGGCGTGTGCGTGGGGAACACCGCCTGCAACGACGACAACCCGTGCACCGACGACGTCTGTGACGCGCAGGCCGGCTGCAGCCACAACGCCGACGACAGCAACGTCTGCAGCGACGGGAACGCCTGCAGCAGCGACGACCACTGCGTGTCGGGGACGTGCACGGGCAACACCGCCTGCTACGACAACAACCCGTGCACCACGGACACCTGCGAGCCGCAGACGGGGTGCGTCTTTACCGCGCTGGAGAACGATACCGTCTGCAACGACGGCAGCGCCTGCACCACGGGGGAGAAGTGCCAGGGCGGGCAGTGCGTGGGGAGCGCGGTGGTGTGCGACGACGGGAACGCCTGCACCGACGACAGCTGCGATCCGGTGAGCGGGTGCGTGCACAGCGACGACGACAGCAACGCCTGCAACGACGGGAACGCCTGCACCATGAACGACCATTGCAGCGGCGGGAACTGCCTGGGAGACCCGCTGGACGGCGACGGGGACGGGTTCGTGTCGGCGGCCTGCGGGGGGCGGGACTGCGACGACGGGAACGGGGCCATCAACCCCGGGGCGGCGGAGGGGCCGTTCGGGGACGCGAGCTGCGGCGACATGGTGGACAACGACTGCGACGGGCAGACGGACGCGGCCGACACCGGCTGCAAGCAGTGCCAGAGTAGCGCCGACTGCGACGACCAGAACGCCTGCAACGGGATCGAGACGTGCGACGGGACGTTGTGCCACGCCGGCACGCCGCCGGACTGCAATGACAACAACGTGTGCACCGACGACGGCTGCAACGCGCAGACGGGCTGCACCCATGTCAACAACAGCAACTCGTGCAACGACGGGAACGCCTGCACGGTGAGCGACGCGTGCAGCGGCGGGGCCTGCGTGGGGCAGACGCGCAACTGCAACGACAACAACGTGTGCACCGACGACGGCTGCGATCCGGCGAACGGCTGCACCTACACGAACAACACGGCCGCCTGCAACGACGGCAACGCGTGCACCATCAACGATCGCTGCAACATGGGGACTTGCGGAGGCGACACGCGCAACTGCGACGACAGCAACGTGTGCACCAACGATAGCTGCAACCCGGGAAGTGGCTGCGTGAACACGAACAACACGGCACCGTGCAACGACGGGCTGTGGTGCAACGGGACGGACACCTGCGGGAACGGGGTCTGCAACCACAGCGGGGACCCGTGTCTTGCTGGGGACGTGTGCAACAACACCTGCAACGAGGGGAGCCCGGGCAACTGCTACTCGCCGCCGAGCACGAGTTGCAACGACAACAACGCCTGCACCTCGGCCGATCATTGTCTGAACGGGAGCTGCGTGGGCACGGCGGTGGACTGCAACGACAACAACGTGTGCACCAACGACTCGTGCAACGTCTTGACGGGGTGCGTGAACGCGAACAACACCCTGCCGTGCGACGACGGGTTGTGGTGCAACGGGACGGACACCTGCGGCGGAGGGGTGTGCAACCACAGCGGCAACCCGTGCCTTGCGGGAGACGTGTGCAACAACACCTGCAACGAGGGGAGCCCGGGCAACTGCTACTCGCCGGACAATACGGTGTGCAACGACGGACACTTCTGCACGGCGGTCGATCGCTGCGACGGGAGCGGGACGTGCGTGGGGACAGGGGATCCGTGCGCGGGCAACCCGCCGTGCCACAACAAGTGCAAGGAGAACCCGGACACCTGCGACGCGAACCCCGGGGAGAGCTGCGACGACGGGTTCGGCTGCACCACAAGCGACGCCTGCGACGCGAGCCTGCGCTGCGTGGGCACGCCGGACAACAGCGCCTGCCCGACCAACGGCCAGATCTGCAAGCCGGAGTGCTTCGGCGCGCCCTCGGGCTGCGGCCTGCCGCCGGTGAGCCTCACCGTGAATTGCCCGGCGCTGTTCGACATGTCCATTGCCGACAACCGGGCCACCTGCAATCTTGCGCTCGCGAGCGCCTCGGGCCCCATGACCGGCCAGGGCGCCTGCCTCTCCTGCACCTCCGAGATCGGCATGGCCATCGTGGACGTGACGACCTTCGGCGAAGGCGCCTGCGAAATGAACGGCTGGCAGATGGTGTCCACCGCCGACGCATGCAAGGACTCCGCGGCGAGCTGCCTGCCCCAGGCCGGCGACCGCAACTGCGCCACCACCAACCTGTGCGTCCAGGTCAACAACAACTGGGTGATGCGCTCCGACAAAGCGACCAACAACAACACCAACAACGTCGAAGAGTGGCGCATGTACAAGCAGTTCGACCTCAGCAACCTAAAGACCCCCGAGGTGTGTTTCTGGATGGCGGGAGCGGCCCTCAATGCCAACGATGCCCTGATGGCGTACGCATCGGACAGCAGTCACCCCGGAGACCAAATATTCTGCCAGAACAACATGATTCGCGCGGGAGCCAACAACATGTGGTTCCCGCGCTGCGCTCAGCTTCCTTCCTGGGCCGAGGACAATTCGGCGGTGACGATTACCTTCCTTGCCCACTCCGAGACCGGTGGCCACATCGTGTACCTCGACAACATCGTCGTCCACGGCTGGCCCAGCCAGTGCGCCACGAACACCCAGACGATCCTGACCTCGCCCTTCACCGGGTGTCCGTCGGACTGGAACGGCTGGACCGTCGCGGGGAGCCCGACCTGCAACGCCAGCGCCACCTACCAGTGCCAGGACACGAACTTCGTCTACAAGACGAACGGCACGGCCACCCTGTCCCGCGTGGTGGACGCCTCCGCGCTGGATGGCAACGTGCGGCTCTGCTTCTATGTTGGAGATTTTGGCGCGACGGCGCCCACGGATTCCGTTCTGGCCGAATTCTCGATCAATGGCGGCGCCAACTGGCAGACGGCCTGGAGCTTCGGCGGCGACTTCGGCACCAACGGCACCTGCGGCAACATCTGCGTCAACCTGTCGGAGCTGGACCGCCGGGTGAACCGCAACAATGCGTTGGGGCTGCGTTTCACCTTGAGCGCCGCGAGCGGCCGGTACATCTACCTCGACCAGATCACGCTCTCCGGCTCCACCTACTGCGACGGCACCGGGACCATCGGCATCGGGGCCTTCGCCGACGTGATGGGCACTCCCGGGAGTTACACCTTCGGCGTCACCGATGAGCCGCGCCAGCAGCTCTACACCGACCTCCAGTGCCGCTGGGACGCGCTGGCCCAGCCCACCGGCCAGTCCTCCATCTACTTCGTGCCCTGACGCCCGCGGCGGTTTGCGCCGCACCCCGTTCCGTGCTAAAGAGCGCCTCCGATGCGGCGGCCCGGCAGCCGCGGCAGGAGGCTCCCATGGCCCTCATCGAAGAACGCATTCCCCGCGAGCAGTTCCTGGACATGTTTAGGCCAATGATCCGCACCATCGGCACGCGCACGGTCATCTTGCGGCTCAACGAGCTCGCCAAACTCGCGGTGCCGCGCCAGACCTCGCTCGACCAGTTCATGGCCCGCCTGGAGTCCTTCTGCTACGAGCAGAAGCGGCCGAAGCTCACCGAGGCGCTGGAGCAGCTCTTCGAGCTGTACCTCGACATGCGCCTGGGCGAGGCCATGGAGAAGTTCGGCGAGTACTCCGAGGAGCTGAACGCCAACCTGGACGGCGAGAAGGTGCCCTCCTCCCCCGAGAAGCGCGACGGGCTGCGCCGGGCCATCGAGAAGATCACCGCCTTGCTCGAGGAGTCCGAGCTCGCCCCGCAGGAGATCGAGGCCGTGTTCCGCATGAAGGCCTACCCCGACGTGCTGGCCTTCTTCCTCGAGCACCGCGCCAAGACCTCCGGTACCTCCTCCACCCCCCCCCCCCCCCCCCCCGCCCCCCCCCCGGCGTAATAAGCATATTTGCCCGGCGCGCC
>CAZLNM010000066.1:21289-28729 GCA_964561025.1 uncultured Myxococcales bacterium | reverse complement strand
TGGGCCTCATCGACGTGGCCGGCCTGGTGGCCATCGGGGCGCTGCTGTTCGACGTGCCGATGCGCGGGCCGCTGTGGTTGGTGTTCGCCGGCACCCTGGTGTACCTGCTGACCACGCTCGGGATCGGCATCCTCATCTCCACGGTGAGCCGCACCCAGCAGCAGGCCATGCTGGGCGCGCTGTTCTTCATGCTGCCGGCCTTGCTGCTCTCGGGGTTCGCCACCCCCATTGGCAACATGCCCGGCTGGCTCCAGCCCATCACCTACCTCAATCCCATGCGCTACTTCGTGGAGTTCATGCGCGGCTGTCTCATCCGTGGCAGCGGTCTGGCCGACCTGTGGCCCAAGCTTCTGGTGTTGCTCGTCTTCGGCCTCTCGGTGCTGGGGCTGGGAGCGCTGCGCTTCCGCAAGCGGCTCGCCTGAGGGGAATCAGGGGACGATGAGGCGCAGCGCGCCGGGCAGAAGCTCGCAGGTGATGGGAAGCCGGCCGGGCTGCTCCCCGTCCATGTCGATGAGCACTTCCTCGTCGCTCTCGGCGACGACGCGGCGCCCGCGCAGCCAGCGCACCTTCGGCATCTCGAGGTGGGTGCCGCGGTAGATGCGGCGCGAGCCGCGGATCACCTCGCCGCGGGAGAGATCGCCCAGGATCACCACGTCGAAGAGCCCGTCGTCGGGCGATGCCTTGGGCGCCACCCACATGCCGCCCCCGAAGTACTGGCCGTTCGCCACCGCCACGTTGTTGATGGTGAGCCGCTCGTCGAAGGCGTCGTCCACCCGCAGCCGGATGCTGCGGTTGCGGTACGAGAACAGGGCGCGGGCGGTGGCCAGCAGAAACGAGAGCCGGCCGCCCAGCGCCTTGGAGGAGCGGTTGACCAGGGCGTCGACCAGCCCGCCGATGCCGAAGCTGGTGATGTTGATGAAGTGCCGGCGGATCTGTTGGCCGGCGCCGTCATGGAAGGTCGCGCTGCCCACGTCCACGGGGCGCACCCGCCCCGCTTGCAGGACGGGCAGGCACTCCTCGAGGCGCTTGCCGATGCCCAGGGTCTTGCGAAAATCGCCCCCGGTCCCGCGGGGGATGAAGCCCAGCGCGGCCTGCGGGTTGACCGGGCGGCCTTGCTCGAAGAAGCCGTTCACCACCTCGTTGTTGGTGCCGTCGCCGCCCACCGCCACGATGCGCTCGCAGCCGGCGCGCAGTCCCTCGCGCGCAAGCTCGGTGGCGTGTCCCGTGCGTTCGGTGAAACATTCGTCGAAGTCGCCGATGGCCCGGCGCAGCTCCTCGCGGATGATCTTCCAGCGCCGCCCGGTGGAGCCGTTGGCGCTGTGGGGGTTGATGATCACCTGCGTGCGGGGCACGGGGCCGCTCATGGCTCCTCCTGGCTCATGCCGGTGACGACCCACTGGTCGCCCCGGCGGGCCAGGCCCACCATCACCCGCAAGCGATCGCGCGGGTCGCGTTGCAGGGTGAGCGACTGGACGGCCCGCTGGCCGCCGGAGTCGATGCGGGTGGGGCCGAAGGCGATGCGGGGAAAGCCGGCGCCGGTGGTCTGCCACAGGGTCTGGAGCTGGTCCGCCCGGAGATGCAGCACCAGCCAGGGGAAGGCCGCCAGCTCAGGCACCCGCCCGCCGCCCGCCGGAAGCACCACGCACAGCAGGCGGGGCGCGCCCGTGAAAAGCTTGCCCGAGAACAGCGCGTGCGAGAAGGCCAGCACCCGGATCACGTCCTCGTCGCGCGCCAGATCGGGCGGCGCGGCCAGGGGGTTCTTGTCGTCGCCATCCAGCAGCCCGTCGCCATCGCTGTCCGCCAGCGCCGGGTTGGTAAAAAGCGCCAGCTCCTCGTTGTCCCGCAGGCCGTCCTGGTCCCGGTCCTTGAAGAAGTCCTGGTACTTGAAGGGATGGACGCGCTGCTGGGTCTTGTACTGCGGGCGATCGGCGTCGGTGCCCTGGGCCCGGGTGTGGGTCCAGGCCACGGTGATGTCGCGCCCGCGCACCTTCAGCGAGAAGGTGGGGGGCGGGACCTCGCCGGCGGGATCGGCGAACGAGGTGAGCCCGGTGAACACGGGCTCGGCCCACACCTTGCCGCCGTCGCTGGACGAGGTCAGAAACAGATCATAGGGCCGGCCCAGGCGATCGTCGGCGAAGGCCACCCACACCCGGTCCGAGTCGAAGTCCTTCTGCGAGGGGTGCAGGCCCTTGTTGTCGCCGTCCCAGTAGTTGGTGAGCGGCACCGGCCGCCGGCGCCGCAGGGCGCTCGAAGTGAGCCTGGCCAGGTAGGTGCGCACCGCCTCGCTGGAGCCGTCCGCGAACAACGAGCGGGCCGCGAACCAGGCGGTCTCCGCGTCCTTCTCGAGCAGGCCGGCCAAGAGCTCGACCGAGCCGGGGATGTTCAGCTCCCGGGACAGCGCCGCGCCGAGCTTGCAGAGGTACCCGTCCTCGTGACGCAGCGCCCACAGGATCCCGCGCCCGAACTCCACCCGTCCCAGGCGGTACAGGGCCCGCGCCAGGATGACCCGGATCCACATGGCGGTCTCGGACTCGATGAGCTGCACAAGCCGCGGGACGAAGCGCTCGTCCAGGCTATCGAAGAAGCGCACCGCCGGATCCTCGGGCGGCGGCGGCGCGTCGCGCAGGCGATCCATGAAGAATTCGAGCCCGGACTCGCTGCCCGAGGCCGCCAGCAGCTCGAGCATCATGTCGCGGCGCGGGCCTTCCAGCTTGGGAAGCAGCCGCAGCGCCAGCCGGGCCGCGGCGTCGCCGGCCGAGGCCATGGCGCTAAGGCACCAGGAAGCCTCCTCCGCGGCCTGGGCGCTGCGGTTGGCCTGGGCGGCGAGGTCCTTGAGCCGGGGCAGCAGCGCGTCGGCGGCCGCCTCGTCTCGCAGCAGCGCCATGGACTGGTACAGCGCGCGACGCACGCCCCGCTCGGGCTCGTCCTGGAGTCTCTTGTGCAGCACCGCGAAGGCGCCATCGGGCCGCAGCACGCCCAGGGCGCGGGCCGCCTCGGCCCGGGTGCCGGCGTGCGCGTGCTGCAACCCCTCGCGCAGGCGCGGCGCGAGCGTGCTCAGGCGCTGCGCCGCCACCGCCCGCAGCGCGTGGATTCGCAGCAGGTGGCTGCCGTCCTCCAGGGCGGCGCCCAGCGCCTCGGCCAGCGGATTTCGGTCCGCCGCCGGGGTCAGGTTGAGCAGCTCCGCCGCCCGCGCCGCCCCCAGCCGGACCAGGAGTTTGTCGTGACGCAGCGCCCGGGCCACCGGGGTCAGCGCCGCGTCTCCCGCGCGCGCCAGCAGGCGCGCCGGCCCCTCGGGGAGATCGGCCGTGGCCGGATCGGCGCACCCCTGGGCCAGCACCTCCAGCGCCGGCCCGTCGCGCAGCCGAAACAACGCCGCGGCGGCTTGCAGGCGAAGCTTCTGCCCTTTTTCCGCCAGGCGGGCGGCCTCCTCGAGGTCCGCGCGCTGGGGATCGGCCTTGCCCGGCAGCCAGGCGGCCTGCGGAAGGTTGAGCAGGATCTTCTGCAACGATTCGAGTTGGCGGGGGCGATCCAGCTCGTGGCGGTAGGCGGCGAACGCGACCCACACGGCATCGCCCGCGGCGGCGCGCGGCGGCTTCTCGACCAGGCGCCGGGCCCCCTCGTCGGGGATGCTTGCCAGCGCCCGCCACGTCCGGGCGCGGACCTCGGCGTCGGCGGAGGACAGCGACTCCTCCAGGGTGGACAAGGCGGCGGTGAACTTCATCAGGCACAAGGACTTCGCGGCCTCGACGCGCACCATGGGCGCGCTCTGTGGCTGTGTCAGCGCCACGAGCTTCTCCCGCACCTCCTTGGTGTTGTAGCGCCACAGCACGCCGGCGGCCTCGGCCCGGGCCACGGCGTTGCCGCTGTCCAGCAGCCGCAGCAGGGTGCCGAGCACCCGGGGATCGTTGATCTCGGCGAAGACCTCGACCGCCAGCTCCCAGTCCGGGATGTCGCGCTCCTGGAGCAACCGTTCCGACATGCGGGCGACGCGGTCCGCCTGAGCGTTCGCCGGCCCGGCCGGCGCGAGCAGGAAGATCGACAGCGAGACCAGCAGGAGACGCCGAGCGTCAGTCATCGGAAGCGGCTCCTTTCTCGGGCGATGCCGGCGATGCACCGTCGGACCCCGCGCGACAGAAGAACCAGGGGTGAAGCACCGGCAAGGCCCGATGCCGGACCACCGCGCGGGCAGCCGCCCACTCCGGATCCGGCGGTTGCACCCGGGCCAGCTGCACCCAGCGCGGCGGATCCAGCACACGGGTGGGCAGGGAAGCGCGAAAGTCTCCGCAGCGCATCACGAAGACCGTGTCCTTGGGGCCACCGCTGAACTCCGGGCCCGGCAGCGGGGGAGGGAGGGGCGCCGTCGCGGACGCGGGAGGCGGGTTCTCCAATACCTCCAGGGGCAGGAGCACATCCATCTGTCCGGCCAGCGCCCGGACGGCCTGACATAGCGCGGGGGGTTCGAGCCACTCCAGCATCACCTCGCAGGCCGCCTCACGCGGCGCCAGGGAGCAGACCGCGCCCAGCGCGCGCAGGTCGCCTTGCGCCCCGTCCAGCGCCCGCCGCGCCGTAGCCGGCTCCTCGAAGCCCTCGAGGCGCAGCCGCAGGCGCCAGTCCTGGGCCTCCATCTGGATGCGGAGCGTGGCCACCGGTGGGTGCCGCTCCCGCCGGCGCTGTTCCGGGGGACGGAGGGCGACGATGGCTTCCCGCAGCAAGCCGCCGACCAGGCGCCGCAGCGGCTCCATGCCATCTCGAGCCACGCCGCCGGGGAGGGTGCGGATCTCGAGCGAGGCCGGGCGCGAGGCCTCGCGGGACACGTCCCGGACCAGCCGCCGCCATTCGAACGCCAGGTGCGAGAGCGGCGCCTTCTGGAGCGACGCGGCCTGCGCGGCGAGCCAGCCGGCCACGCGTTCCAGCTCGATCCCCATGGCCCGCAGGTGCAGGTTCTCGTGGCCGAGGCTCGACAGCCGTCGCGCCGCCTCCCGCCACTGGGCGCCGTCGCTGGCCGGCGCGCAGGCCAACCGCTCGAAGGTCTCGGCCAGGCATCGCAGCTGCGTCTGCTCCGAGGCCGTCCGGGCGGAGAGCTCGTCCGCCAGATTTCCGATCCGGGCAAGCACCGCGGCCGCATCCGAGCCGGTGTCGCCGCTCAAACCCTTGTGCAGCTCGTCCAGAGCGCGAAGCACCTCGGCCGTTTCTTCCTCGCTGAGTCGATCCTCCCGGGAGAGCGCCACCAGGCGCTCGGCCTTTTCCAGCGAGGGGTGCGCCGCCGGGATCCCGGCCATGCTGGCGGCGTCCCGCAGGGCCTGGAGACGCTCGCGCATCGCCGAGCGGGACGGTGGCTCGGGGGCGGCCAGGAACCCCGCGGCCGCGAGGATCTCCTCGGCCAGGGAAGCGGTGAGGATCGGGTTGACCTTGGCCGGGCTCATGCGAGGCCGTCGGGAGGGGGTTGGAAGGAGTCCTGCCCCAGGCGTTCCTGGACCCGGGCCGCGCTCTCCTGGATGCGCCGGACGATCTCGGCGGTTTCCGGGCGCAACGCCTGGATGCCGTCCTGCCCGGCGGTCTGGGCCAGCCGCTCCAGCGCCTGGTGCAAGCGGCCCAGGTGGTCGGCCATCTCCCGCGACGGCGAACGCAGCACCGTGGTGGTCTGGAGGGTGCCGAGGTGCGTGAGCAGCTCACGGCCGGTCCCGGCCAGGATGCGAGCCGACTCGGAAAGACCCGAGACAAACTCCTGCAGCGAGCGCTGGTGCGCGCGCCGCTGCTGGACCTCGCCGACCAGTTGCCGCACCCGTTCCCCGAGGCCGCGCCCGATGGGCTCGAAGGCCGAGAGCCTCTGGAGCAGCTGCTGGCGAGTGTGAGACAACCGCGCTCGCAACGCCCGCAGCGACTGGAGCTCGGCGTCGGCGCCGGCCAGCGCCTCCAGGTTCCGGGCCAGCCGGCCGCGGTGGAGCCGGAGATCCGTTTTGGCCGTCTCCCGGGCCTCGACCAGCCGCCGGGCCGTCCGGGCCATCTCCTCCAGGTTGGGGGTCGCGCCGGACTGCGCGGCCACCGCCAGCGTGGTGGCCAGCCCGGTGAGATCGGAGAAGAACGGCTCCAGGGCCTGCTCCGCGAGCTCCAACGACTCCAGGTCGGCCCGAAGCTCGGCGAGCGCCAGCGGGCCTTCCCCCGCCGGCTCGGGTTCGGCCCCGGGCACGCTCGATTCGCCGTCGCCGATCAGGGCCCGGGCGGAGGCGAAGATCTCCTGAAGCTGGATCTCGAGGGCGTCGGCCAGCAGCGTGGGATCGGGAAGCGTGTCGGCGCCGGGGGCCTCCATCTTTCCGGCGATCTCTTCGGCCAGGTTGACCAGGCGCCGGGCGGCGTCTTCCATGCGCTGGGTGGCCTCCCGGGCGGCCTGCATCCGGCCGGACACCTCCTCCAGCGCGCGGTTCAGCGACGAGCCCAGCAGGGAGAACTCGGGGCACAGGTCCTGGATGCGCTGGCCGAGCTCGCCGCGGCGCACCTCCTCGAGCATGGCAACCAACGCTTGCAGCGAACGCTTGCGCTCCTCGGCGGCCAGGTCCTCCTCGGCCAGGCGGCGCAGGGCGTGCTGCAGGCGCTGGAGCGAGAGCGAAAGCTCGCGGGCCGGCCCGGACTCGAAGGGCACGATGGGCGCCGCCTGGGCCGGCCGCTCCAGGATGTCTCGGGAACGTTGGGAGAGTTCGTGCAGCGGCCGGAGCACCCGCGCGTTGATCCACACGAAGGCGAGCAGGAGCAGCACGAGAGCGGCGGCGCCGGCGAGCAGCAGGTGCCAGGGCCGGAGCGCGGGCGGAAGCGAAACAACGGCCGTGGCGGCTGGCGCCGGAGCGGGCGGCAATTCCGCCGCGGGAGGGAGCTCCTCGTCCTGGGAGCGGTAGGCGAGCTGCAGGTTGTATCCCTTGACGCCGAACCAGTGCCAGCCGGGCTGGCTCGCCGGCGGCGGGGGGCGATCGGCGGAGTAGACGGAGGCCAGCTCGGGTAGTGTTTCCCGCAGGGCGCCCGCGCTCCCCCCCCTCCGCACGAACACCTGCTGCCCGGCGTTGTCGATGAGCGACAGGTCCAGAAGCTCGGGCGCGGCCCGCTCCAGCACCGATCGGACGGCACCGTCCGAGGGCACGTCCTCGATCTTCTTGTCCGCCAGCGCGGCCAATAGCGGCGTGGTGAGTTCCCGCAACGAGCGCTCCCGCCGCTCGGCGGCGCCGGCGCGCGCCTGCTCCCGGCGGCACTCGCGCTCCTGCTGGTCGAGCTTCTGCAGGGCCGCGTACAGATCCCGCTCGCGCTCTCGGGAGCGCTCCAGTCCTTGCGAGAGCTCGCGGACGAGCTGTTCCTCGCGTGGCATGTGCCACAGGGCGAAGAGCGAGATCACTCCCGCCAGCGCCCGGCCGGGGAGGAGCAGCCACAGGCCGACCAGCCAGCGGCCGGCCGGGCGGG
>CAZLNM010000066.1:14637-21279 GCA_964561025.1 uncultured Myxococcales bacterium | reverse complement strand
ACAGGTTCCTTGCGCGGCCAGGGCCGCCTCCACATCGGAAAACAGCTCGCAGCCGCAGCGCTCGGCCCAGAAGCACAGGTCGGGCCGTACCTTGGCCACCAGGCACACCCGGGGTCCGTGGGCCGGATCCAGGCGCCGGCTCAGCGCGAAGCCGTTCACCGGCCCGGGGTGAGGCAGGATCACGCAACCACACGGCTCGCCTGCGATGAGCGTCATGGTTTCTTCCAGGGTGGGCGGCAGGCGCCGGTAGCGCACGTTCCCTCCCGGCCCGTCGCTCGGAACCTCCTCCGGCGCCGGGACCAGCACCAGCGCAATCACACCGGCTCCCCTTCCGCCGGCTCCACCCGGGAGCGCTTGCGCACGATACGGCTCTGGAGGAGCCGGAACAAGATCTTGCAGGCGTCGAACGAGCTGCGCCGGCTCTGGCGGATGATCTCGCGCACGCTGCGCTGGCCATCGACCAGCGCCAGGATGCGCTCCTCGTCGGGCTCCAGCTTCACCCGGCGGATGATCCCGGTGGAGTCCTGGCAGGGCGCGAGCACCATGTCGAAGTCGCGGATCTCCTTCTCGATCAAGCCCCACTCGTCGACCCGGCGGAACCCCTCCATCAGGATCTGATCGATGGAGAGGTGCAGCCCCGGCTCCAGCGCCTCGGCCGGTAGGTGGTCGGTGGCGAAGAAGGCGAACTCGCCCTCGCCCCAGCGGATGATCTCGTACAGCAAGGCCTCGGTCTGGCGGGCCAGGGCTTCCTTGAGCTTGTCTGCGCTGACCTGGCCCAGGCGGAGGAGCTGCTCGCCCAGCAGCTTGCGGGTGCCCTGGCGGTTCTGCAGGAAGACCTCGAGATCGCGCGCCGAGATGGCGCCGGTCTCCACCAAAAAGCGCCCCAGCAGAAACTCCTCGTCCACGCGCTGGGCGCGCGCGAAGGCCACGTTGCCATCCTGCAGGAAGACCTCCAGGTGCGCCTGGCCCCGCGCCAGGTGCAGGATGCCGGTGTGGGACTGGAACTTGAGCAGTTGCAGCAGCTCGCCCGGCGACACCATGGCCAGATCGCCGCGCAGGGCGGGGACGCCCCGGGGGTCGGTGAGGTCCTCGGAGGTGGACGGCGCGTCGGGCAGGCGGTCGCCCACGTTCATCAGGGCGGAGCCGGCAGCCGCCTCGGGCCGGGCCGCCTCCAGCGCGTGCATGGTCACGGTGGCCAGCGCCTCGGGGCTGAAGGGCTTGGTGATGAAGTCCACGATGCCCATGGTCTTCACCAGCCGTTCCCCGATGAGCTCGCCCTTGGCCGACATCAGCACCACCGGGATGCGCGAGAGCGCCTCGTCCTCGAACAGGGCCTTGCACACCTGGTAGCCGTTGAGACCGGGCATCATGAAGTCCACCAGGATGAGGTCCGGGCGGTCCTCGCGCGCCCGGGCCAGACCGGCCTCGCCATCCTTGGCGTGCACCACCTCGAGCTGGATTTTTTTCAGGGTGCTGTCGACCACCTTGTGGATGGTCGGGCTGTCGTCGATGACCAGGACCTTGCGAGCCATGCGAACCTCAAACCTGAGGAGCGCCTAGAGCTGCTCCACCCGGAGTTCGAGTTCATGGGAGATGGTGAGCAGGCTGCCGTCCGCCACCTCGCGCCACTGGTGCCCGGGCTCGGTGAGCTGGGCGCCCAGCATGATGCCCTTGAAACGCCGGTGGAGCTTGCGCTGCTGCTCCGAGTCCTCGTGGCGGGCGCAGCTCTGGATGCCCTCGCGGTGCGAGTAGTGCAGCGGCAGCTTGCGGCAGGCGGCGGCCATGGTCTGGCCGTTGGTGACAAACAGCGCGAAGCGGCTGGGCGGGATGCGGGTCAGGCTCTGGATGTCATCCAGGCATCCGGACACCTGGCGCGCCAGGATCTCGGGCGCCACTCCCAGGTCGTTGAGCGTCCCGGCGGCGAACATCCGGTTGAGCAACATGTGGAACATAAGCTCCGCGTCGGATTCGCCCTGCACGTTGCGCGCCAGAAACTCCGGCAGGCGCCGCAGCACCTCCTCGCGCCGCTCGCCCAGCCCCGCCACCTCGCCCGCCAGGCAGAACACCCACTTGCGGAAGCGGAACGGCTGGGCCTGGCTGTCCTTCCAGGGCTCGCCGCCGGCCGGCAACACGTGGACCAGCAGCACGTTGGAGGAGAGCCCCTCGGCCAGGTTGGCGAAGTCGACGCTGCTCCCCGGTGGAACGGGGCGTTTCCGAAGCAGCGGCTCCTCGTTCTGGTAGTAGGCCACACCGGTGCCCGCCGGCCGGTCCGCGGCCGGGACATCCAGCGCCGCGCGCGCCTCGACCACGGCGCAGGTGAGCAGGTCCTCGTCGTTGCACATCAACCCCAGCATCCGGCACATAGCGGCCTCCCAGGCTGCCCCCGAACGCGCAAAAAAGCTATCCCATTCGATGGGCGCGATCAAGGACTATCCGCGCCGGAGGATACGCCGATTTGGGACGAGGGACCGGGAGAGCGGGCGCGGCGGGCGGAGGGGCTACAGCTCGATGCTGAGGCCGACGCGCACGGAGAACGACTCGGCGCCGATGAGGCCCAGGTTGAGGCCGAGGCGTTTGGACAGGGGGAGGTGGAGCATCAGGTAGCCGCCGAAGTCCTCGGGACCGTCGAGATTGTCCGAGAGTAAGCCCAGTTCGAGCCTGCGGCTGCACTCGGAGAGATCCATCATGACCTTTCCGATGGTGGCCACGCCCAGGTCGAGGCGGAAGCGCTCCCCGCGGACGCCGAACCCCGTCCAGGCCAGGCGGCCGTCGAACGGCCCGTCCATGCCGATCCCCGACTCCCAGAAGAAACGCTGGGTGTCGCCCAGGCGGAAGAGAAAGCGCGGCGCGATCAGCGCCCCGCCCATGTCGTTCACCGCCAGGTTGAAGCCGGCGTCCAGGCCAAACCACCTGGTGTCGTACCCCATGTTCCCGCCGACGATACCGATGCCGTAGTCCCGGCGCGTCGGCTCGAAGCCGTAGGCCTCCTGGTTGGAGCCGTACACGCCGCCGACCTTGGCGGAGAAGTTCATGCCCTTGCGGGTCTCGTGGCGAAGCTCCACCTGGCCGCCGATCTGGGCGTCCTTCTGCGCTGTGATCAACTCGCCGCCGCAGCCGTACGTCCTGTGGCCGGCCATGCCGCCCTCGGCGTCCACCGAGAGGGTGGTCTTCGAGGCGCCGCGGTCGATCGTGGCGCAGTAGGTCGAGAACATCGCCGCCACGATGAGAAGCCCGAAGGTCCGTCCGGTAATCGTGCGCTTTCGATTCATCTTTCCATTGGTCATCGCATCCTCCTTTGTTTTATCGCTCGCCAGGTAAACTCGATTTGCAAGGAGGGTGCCAACGCAAAATAAATACAAAACAATGAGTTGCGTAAAAATACCGAGTGGTATTTTTGTGACAGTGTGAAAACTTCAGGTGATGCCGGTCAAGCGCGAATCGGCTGGCACCTCGCGCAGAGCCTTCTTGCCGGGGACGCGAAAGAGGTCTTTTTGCATCGGCGCACCAGTTGACGGAAGAGGCTCGCGCTGGATACCATCCGGGCACCTTCTTTCTCGGTTTGGCAGAGGCGGGTTCATTGACACTCCGATTTCGCTACCCGGGAAGGAGGGTGTCATTTTTCGGAGAAACGCAAAGGAGGTTTGGGACGAGAGTGATGTATCCGCCATGTGCTGTTGGGGAATCATCGAGGAGGCGCCGGATGACTGCAACGAGATTTCCGAGTCCAATGGGGACGGCGAGGAGATTCTGAGATGTGGAGCGTCATTTGGGTATCAGTCTTTGCAATAGCACCACCAACCAACGGTCTACTGGCTGAGGCATGTGTCAACACGAAGGACTCTGCATTTGATTCTGCGAAAATCGAGCGACGAATCCATGCTGCTGACCTCTCCAAGGAAGAGTTAGAGCAGCTTCTGGCATCGCTGGATCTGGAGCTGGCTCGTGGTCCTCAGAGTGAAATATCGGGGGTCTGTCGGGAATTCCTGTTCTGGCTCGGAGCGAATCGAGCCGTGCAGATGCGCATGGTGCCGGATGTTCCGTCGAAGCGGTTCCCCAGTGCGCAGAGCCCGGCTTGGATCAAGAGGGCGCTGCCAGGGCTTTTCTGGAATGACAGTGCTGGTGGCTGGGGTGGCATCGTTCCAAGCGTCTTCTTGGCGCTCGCCGAAAAAACCTCAAATCCCCAAGTGAAGGACGATCTTCACTGGGCCGCCGCGGTTCTCACCCCGGAAGGCGTGATAGAAGATGAAAGTCCATATGGGTCCTACTTCTATCTGCTTCATGCGACGGCGTTGGCGTATTTGAATCGGTTTCCGCGGGGACGGCACGTGGATGGAGCTTTGAAGATGGTTGCCGAAACGTCCCGCATGATTGAACGGCTGTGTCACGAAACCCTTGCTCAACCCAATGTGGATGCTGAACTTGCCGGGCCAAAGGTCCATGAGGAGGCCGCGAAGGCGTTGGAGAAGATACTGGTGCAAGTGAAGGCGATCGAGAATTCAGAGAAAGGAGCGACGGTGGGCGCGATCCAGTCGGCAATACGCGTGCTGCGCCCCGCCAAACAAGCTCAAACACACGTCGCGGAAACCACGCCAAGCCAACAACCCAAGGCTCAGTTTGTTCAGGCGAGCGTTGTGAATGTTCGCGAGAAGCCAAGCGACAAGGCCAATCTCGGGGGGAAGCTCCGCATCAATACAGCAGTTTTCGTGGGCGAGCACCGAAACGGATGGGTGCAGGTTTCGTACACCAACAGATCCATGCCTGCTCTCACAGGCTGGACACGCGAGGACATGATCGGTCCGGCGCCTGTCACGGCGAATGATGCCGCCCAGAAGGCCATCACTGCAACCGGACCTCTTGATGCCGTCCGATGGTGGGAACGCGCCGTGGCCATAGAGCCAACGAAATCAGACTGGTGGATGTCATTGAAGCGCGCATATGCTACGGCGGGCAAGGTCGATCTGGAACAATGGGTCGAGCGTGTTCGGTCCGGGAAAGAACGGACCTATCTCGCCCGATGTCTTGATTTTCCGGAGGGAGCGAAAGTCGCCGAGGTGAGCCAGGTCGCTCTGCTGGGAGTTGTGGAAGCCTCGGGGGAAGTCAGGGCGCTGACGTGGGGCGATGGCATGACAGCCGAGCAACAGAAAGCAACCCGCACGGAGGTCAATGCCTTGCGTCTTGAACTGGCGGGAATCCCCTGGTACGTGGACGAAGGTTACGTGCTCACAGGCAGCCCGTTCCCGAGTCCGCAAGTGCGCGTGTCAGGAGATGGCATATCGCTTCTCCTGCTTGGTCCCTGTGTGGCGGAGAACGAGTTTGGCAGAAAGCCTTCGTTATATCTGTCACAACCCGTTCGACACGTCTCCTTGGCGGCTGCCCCTGACTTCTTTGAGGGCGCTCAGGCCATTCTGAGGCAGCTTCGCAAGGCCGCAGAGAAAGAACATGGGCCGCAGGTTTCAGAGATGTGGGGCATGGAACAGGCCACTCTGCCCGAGTCTCATATCAGAGACGCTTATGTGTGCTGGGGACACGCGGTGTCGCGTGGCATTTTCAGCAGGAAGGGTGATCTCTTGAGCGGCCATGTCTGGCGGTCGAAAAGCGATCTGGATCCATGTGACTACGGAGCTGTTCGACATCCTTGGGTCCAGCCACTTTGGGGAAAGGACACGTGGCAGTTGACGGTCGTGATGCCAACTTTCTACGGCGACGACACGCACGGCTACTCGCAACGGGCGGTGTGTTTCCAGGTCGTCTCGCCAGAGAGAGGGTTCGCCGAGACGTGTGTGCTCACAGAGGTCAACCCCTTTTGATATCATCTGGTCGACGCCCATTCCGAGCCATCGCGTTCACCACTGAGATGGATGACAAGAAGATTCACCCGGGCCGCTCACACGCGTTGGCGCACATACGCCGCGTTGGACTGGGCGTCGTTGCTTGTTGACGTCGTCGGTCGAGGTGGAGCGGGACGGCGGTCGAGGCGAGGGCGGACAAGTTGCCCTGGGTGCCTGGCGGGGCCATGAGCCATGACCGGTCACGCGCGAATCACCCGCGAATCGGCTGGCACCTCGCGCAGAAATGGCAAGAGCGCTGGCCGAGGACGAGGTGCCGGATGGCCGCCTTGCAGCGGGCGCATGGCTCGCCGGTCCGGCCGTACACCAGGAGGTGGTGCTGCATGCGCCCGCCCGGCCACACCCAGTCGATGGAGGTGCCCTGGCGGCAGATGGAGGCGCGTAGCACCGCGCGCACGGCCCGGAAGAGGCGGGCGAGCCGTCCGGGTGTCAGCGAGGAGGCGGGGGTCAGCGGGTGGATGCGGGCGCGAAAGAGCGCCTCGTCGGAGTAGATGTTCCCGACGCCGGCGACAAGCGTCTGGTCGAGGAGCGCCGACTTTATAGGACGGCGGGTCTTTGCGAGCGCCGACCCGAACGCAAAGGCGGTGAGCGCCGGGTCGAGCGCGTCCGGGCCGAGCCCCGCGTACGCCGATTCGAGCGACGGGTGCCACTCGATGCGGCCGAACTTGCGCGCGTCGAAAAACAGAAGCGCCCCTTTGGACAATGCAAACACCGCCCGCAGGTGCCGTCCCTGCTCCGCCGCGGGGAATTTGCGCTTTGCATTCTTTTGCGGCTGGCCGCGATGCCGAAAGAGCGA
>CAZLNM010000066.1:0-14627 GCA_964561025.1 uncultured Myxococcales bacterium | reverse complement strand
ACGCGATCTTTTGCCTCTTTGCGCAAACGGAGGGCGAAAGAATTCAGCGCGTTCGTAGGGTGAAACTCCAGGTTCCCGCTCATGCCCAGGTGGACGGTGACGGCGCTCCCGTCCGCAAGCGGCAAAATGAGCCTCTTTCCGTGTCGCCGGAGCGGGAGGATTTTTTGTCCCTGGACGCGGCGCGAAAGCTCGCTTTCGGAGGGGAACACCTTGCGCGGCCACAGCGACGCAAATCCGATGATGCGCCGGCCCTCGACGTCCGGCGCGATACGGCGGCGGGTGCACTCGACCTCGGGAAGCTCGGGCATGCCCGGATTGTGCGGGATGCCCAAGAGCAGGTCAAATCATAAAAAAGACAAGATCAGCACAGCCTCCGCTCGGCCTATGCCGTCTGGGGCCTTCGCGGCAAAGCCCGCTCCGGTCCCTTCGGGATTCGCTTCGCTCTCCCTTGACGGCGGCCGAGCCTCGGCTTGATTCGCAACTATGAGGAGCATTCAGGCATGCTCCTCTTCGTGGAAGAAGGCTTTCTGCAGGGTCCTCCCGAGCAGCGCCGGGGGTGGTCGGCGTTAAACAGGCCGCAGCATGATTACTTATTGCGGCGAAAATGATCGCCTTGCGCGCCGCGAACAGGTAGCCGGAGGCGCGGCTGCTCATCGACGTCGCCCCGGGTGCAGTGGAGTCAGGGAGTAGGATTCAGGAAGAACACGCCCTTGAGATCCTCGGTGTTGCTGATGGGTACGCCGTCCTTGATGGAGGTGGCGCGGAACTGATAGTACATGCCCTGCTCGAGCGCCGGCCCGGCGTAGTTCACGGTCACGGTCGCCGACCCGGAGACCTTGGGCACGTTAAGATCGCTCCACACCTCGTTGCCGAAGGCGTCAAAGACGCGAAGCTCGTACTTGTCCTCCGAGGAGTCGTCGGCGAAGTTAAAGGCGAGCGAGGAGGCGTTCACGCCCTCCGGCCCGCTCGCGCCGGGGGAGACGACGGCCAGGGCGGCCGTCACCTTGAAGGACTCTGGCAGGGTGACGGTGTTGCCGCTCGTCCCCGGCACCTCGATGTGGACGATCTTGGTGCCGCCGATGGTCTGATCGGGATCGCGCACCAGGCCGTCGTTCTCGAACGCCGCCAGCACCACGTAGCGGCCATCGGGCACGCCCTCGATGGTGAAGGCGCCGGTGACGTTGGGCGCGGTGCCCGGCGGCGGGGCGCGCAGGCCGGGCGGCGTCTCGCCCCGCGCGGCGTTCTCCACGAAGGTGCTCTCGACGGCCAGGATGACGCTGGTGGCGCCCGAGCCGTTCACGATCTGGATCGCGCCCGTCACGGTGGACAGCGGGTTGGTGGAGGCGGCCAGGTCCACGCCCGTCTTCTTCTCTCCCGCCGCGAGCGTGGTGCTGGCGGGCGCGAGCTGGACGCCCTTGGCGTAGCCGCGCACGGTGTAGCTCCCGGCCGGGACGTTGAAGATGGTGTAATCGCCCGCGCTGTCGGAATAGCCGGTGAGGCCCGCGCCGCCGCCCTCGGCCACCACCAGGATGCCGGATTTCTTGTCTGCGGTGATCTTTCCCGAGATCGAGCCCAGCCCGGTCGTCTGCGAGAGCGGGATCAGCGAGATGGTGGTCTGGGCGTTCTCGATCACCCAGCGGATGGCCTCGCCCTCGGCGACGGCGGAGCTGGCCGCGATGGGGAGCGCCGGCCGGATGGGGGAGGGGAAGGCCTGGTACCCGGCGGCCTGGGCGCGCAGCGTGTAGTCGCCGGCGACGGGCTTTCCGTCCTTGTCGCGCATCGCCGGGAGCGAGAGCGAATACGCCCCGTCCGAGCCGCTCACCCCCGGCGTGCCCACCGCCGCGCCGTTGCCGTCCGCGGCCTGGACCAGGGCGCCGGCGATCCCGGCGCCGCTCTCGGCGTTGATAACCTTGCCGCGCAGGACGAGCGGGGCGAAGCAGGTGAAGTCCCCGCCCTGGACCGCCTCGCAGATGGTGCCCTCGCCGCAGTCGTTCTTGTTCGGGTCGCACTTCTTGCCCGAGTCGTCGTCGCTGCTGCAACCCGCCATCCAAACCAGCACAGACCCGATGATAAGGATTGTTCTCACTGGGGACCTCCCTTCGAAAGATCGTTGTCGCCGGTTTTCACTACTGCTTCGTGCTCTCGACATACGGCACCGGGCCGTCGCTGTGGATGCCGCCCACGGCGATCAGCGCCGAGTAGATGCGGATCAGGCTAAAGTACGCCCGGTTCGAAGTCAGGGTCTTCGCGGAGCTCTGGTACGAGCCCAGCACCTGGGACATCACCGCCGCCAGCGGGTTGAAGGGGAAGCGCTCGACCTGGGTTGTGCTGCGCGGCAGGGCCCCGCTCTCGTCGCGGGTGCCGGCGAAGTTGAAGACGAAGTTGAAGTACAACAGCCCCTCGTGGCCCCAGAAGTCCTGGGTGTCGGCGCTCGGCTGGAGCGCCCAGGCGGACAGGGCCCCCAGGGTGCCGGCCGCGCGGCTCACCGTGCACACCTCGGAGGAGCCCAGCCCCTGGCGGTTGCTGTTCTCTCGCTGGTTGTCGCCCTTGGTGGCCACCAGGTAGATGTCGTCTTCGCCCTTGCCCGGCCCCCGCAGGCAGGCGGGCTCGAAGCCGTCGCAGTCCGAGTCGATGAGGTCGCCGCACCAGTCGAAGGCGCCGGGGTGGACGGTGGGATCGAGGTCGTTGCAGTCGGTGCCGCCCGGGCACTCGTCGGAGATGTAGCCGTCACGGTCGGCGTCGGTGTTGCAGACGCACGAGGGGTCGATGCCGTCGCAGTTCTGGTCGATGCCGTCGCCGCAGATCTCCTGCGCGCCGGGGTGGACGCTCGGGTCGGAGTCGTTGCAGTCCGTGCCGCCCTCGCACTCGACCGTGATGTAGCCGTCCCGGTCGGCGTCGGTGGTGCAGGCGCAGCCGGGATCGACGCCGTCGCAGTTCTGGTCGATGCCGTCGCCGCAGATCTCCGCGGCGCCGGGGTGGATGGAGGCCGCCGTCTGTGACGTGCAGCCGGGGACGCCGCTCTCTTGCCCGCTGTCGCAGCAGTCGGGGCCGCCGCAGGCGGAGGTGGAGACCACGCCGTCCTGGTCGGCGTCGGTCACGCAGCCGCAGGGCAGGTCGCTGCCGTCGCAGTCCTGGTCGATGCCGTCGCCGCACACCTCGTCGGCCCCGGGGTGGACCGAGGCGTCGCCGTCGTCGCAGTCGTCGCCGCCGCACTCGATGTCGTTGTAGCCGTCCTGGTCCACGTCGCCGCACTGCTGCGGCGGATCGTCGCCGGGGATTGGGTTCTCCTCCCGGCCCTGGCTGGACATGAGCGCGAAGAAGGCCCGCGGCGAGCGGAAGGTCTCGGCCTCGAGGCCCCACGGGCCGAGGCCGCCGTCGAGCAGGTTGATCTCGCTGCGCTCGATGGTGGCGAGGTAGGCCTGGTTGATGGCGTTGCTCTCGCGCCCGCCGGCGGCGTACAGGAAGGCCCGCTGCCGAAGGTTCTGGGGATCCGAGTCATCGAGGAGCGACACGATCACGGCGCGCAGCCCCTCGCGCGGGTTGTTGAGCAGCACCGGATTGCCGTTTTCGTCAGTGACGATCCGCCAGCGCGTGAGGCTGCCCGCCTCCAGCGGCGGCTCGCCGTCCGAGGCCGGCCGGGAGGTGTTCACCGCTCCGCCGTTGTCGTCGTAGGAGGTGGCGGAGAGGTTCTCGGTGAGCAGGAAGGCGGCCCCGTCGGCGCGGTTCACCACGTCGCTGCGGTACACGTTGTACCCCGTGGCGCCGGGGACGGGATCCCACTCCAGGCGCACCGTGTTCTGGCCCGCGGAGAGCTCGGTGCGCAGCGGATACCCCGGTAGCGTCTCGCCGGACGGCCCGAGCGCCGAGACACGGTAGGTCCAGCGGCCCGCGGCCAGGGTGCCGCCGGCCACACCGAAGCCGCGCAGGTTGCCCGGGGCCGGCATGAGGGCGCCGGTGCCGTCATCGGTGAAGCTCTGGGCCTGGATGCCGGTGGCCAGCAGCCGCTCGGTCATGCCGCGCCCGTCGGAGGAGAGCGAGCGGTACACGTTGTAACTTACCGCCCCGTGCACCGCGGTCCACTGGATGGTGAGCGCGCCGCCGGCCCGCCGGGCCACGGCCTCCTGGCTGGGCAGGCCCTCGCCGTCGGCCGTCACCGCGGACACGCGGTAGTACCAGGAGCCCTCGGGGAGGCTGCCGCCGGCGGCGGGGCGGGGGTGCTTGCGCAGGTAGGGGATGGTATCGACGCCCAGGATGCGGGCGAACTCGGTGGTGGTAAGTCCGGTGGCGCCGTCGCTGCTCCCGCCCACCGCGTACAGGTAGGGGCCGATGTGGACGAGCGCCACGCCGGTGCGCGGCACGGTCAGGCGGTTCACCGCGTGGGTGGTGCCGTCGAACTGCCGGGCGAGCTTCCAGGTGCCCGGCAGGCCGTACACGCTGACCGGGGCGATCTCCACCGTGTCGAGCGCGTTGCCGGCGCCGTCGCTGCCGCCGGCGATGTAGATGTAGCCCGAGCCCCAGGCGTCGAAGCCGTAGGTGCCGCCGTGGCGCCAGCGCGGCACCACCAGGGTGGACTCGGGGTGGGAGGCCCAGTTGTCCTCCAGCTTCCCCTCGGCGCTGCTGGTGAGCGAGAACAGGTAGAACACGTCCCACTGGCCGTCGGGGTTCACCACCTTGACCGGGTAGCCGCCGTTGTTGAGGTTTATGGCCGGGTTGCGCGAGGCCACCAGGGTGGTCGCGCTCTGGGCGTCGGTAGTGAGCGCCACCTCGCTGGCCGGGGTGATCAGGTACACCTTGCTGCCGTTCGCGCCGGGGACGAAGTTGCGGCCGTTGACGGTGAGGCTCACCAGCCCGCTTGAAAAGTCGTTGCCCGAGGCCCGCACCGGGGTGATGGAGCGGATGTTCGGCGGCGGGGTGCCGGTGACGGTGAAGGTCCCGCTCCAGCTCGCGCCCTGCCCGTCGGGGTTCACCACCTGCACGGTGTACTCGCCCGCGGGCATCTTGGCCGACTCGCTGGGGATGACCGCGGTCAGCGAGGTGGAGTCGCCGAAGGACACGATGACCGCGTCGAAGATCTTGGCCGGGTCGGCGCGGTTCACCCAGCGCACGCTGGGCGTGGACAAAAAGCGCTGGCCGCGGACGCCGATGGCGCGGTCGGACAGGACGCCGTCGGCCGGGTCGCCGTTGTAGGCGAACGGCGGGATCACGTCGGTGACGACCGGGGGCGGGTTGGGGGAGACCAGGAAGCCCTTGGGAAGGGTGGCGCTGTCGCCGCTCGGGTTGTCCACGCGCACGTCGTACAGGCCCAGGCGGCGGTTGGGGTCGGCCGGGATGACGCCGCTCGCGCTGCTTGCGCCGGCGACCACGACGCTCTGCGGCGTAAACGTCACCGTCGGGTCGTCGCTGTTGATGAAGGTGACCTCCATCAGGGAATCGAAGCCCCACCCGGTGAGGGTGAAGGGGACGTCGGCCCCGCGGTAGCCGGAGGACGGGAAGATCTCGAGAAGCCCAAGCCGCACGGTGCAGGCGTCGCCCACCCCGTCGCCGTCCTCGTCGGCCTGGTCGGGGTTCGCATCGTCCGGGCAGTTGTCGCAGGCGTCGCCCACCTTGTCGCCGTCGCGGTCGGCCTGGTTGGGGTTGGGCGCGTTGGGGCAGTTGTCGTCGGCGTTGGGCACGCCGTCGTTGTCGGAGTCGAGCGCGGGCTCGCAGGCGTCGCCCACGCCGTTGCCATCGCCGTCCGCCTGGTCGGGGTTGATTTTATTCGGGCAGTTGTCGCAGGCGTCGCCCACCCCGTCGCCGTCGCCGTCCTCCTGGTTTTCGTTGGCGCGCTCGGGGCAGTTGTCGCAGGCGTTGCCGAGATTGTCTTTGTCGTTGTCGGCCTGGTCGGCGTTGGCATCGGCCGGGCAGTTGTCGCACACGTCGCCGAAGCCGTCGTCGTCCGCGTCGGCCTGGTCGGCGTTGGGCTTGGCCGGGCAGTTGTCCTGGGCGTTGGGGACGCCATCGCCGTCGAAGTCGGCGTCCGGCTCGCACAGGTCACCGGTGCCGTTTCCGTCCGTGTCCTTCTGATCCGGGTTGGGGATCTCCTGGCAGTTGTCGCAGACGTTCCCGACGCCGTCGCCGTCGAGGTCGGCCTGGTCGGAGTTGGGGATCTTTACGCAGTTGTCCTGGGAGTCCAGGACACCGTCGCCGTCGGTGTCCTTGGGCGCGGACGATCCCCCGCAGGCTGCAAGGAATAACGAAAGCGAAAAAAATCCAATGGACAATAGGCGAGTCATACAGCCCTCCTTCGAGTCAGCGGATGTTCGTACGATTGTCGACGACTCTGTAGGTACTGCTAAACAATCGAAAGGATGCTACCTAAATTGCCGGCGGATTTCAACTGGCTGTTTTCAAATAAGTTATCTGCAAAATGGCACCCGGCCTCGGCGTAGGAGGGCTAGACTATCATCTCGAAAAACCTGCATTTTTGCCTCCGCCGCATCCTGGTGCCTCTCGCCGCCGCGCGCGACCAAAGTCTTGGCGAAGATTCCAATAAAACCTGCTTATAAGGAAAACCCCCAAGGCCATCGGCAACCAATCCGGCCTTTCCACTAATAGAGTGTTTTTCTTGGATTTATCCGATGCCCTGAAGATTTTTGGCCCCAAACGGGGGGTTGGGCACCTCTATATGGATGAAAGGGGAGGTGAGGGTTGGTTGGCATGGGCCAAGGATTCTAAGAAGTGATTGTCAGATGCGAGCGGTATCATCAGGTCGCCATGCGACTTAGACCAAAAACCCGGAACGCGGAACTCGGAACGTCGAACCCGGAACCCTCTTTTACCTGGTTTGACCGGCGGGAAATGAGGGTGGTATTTTCGGCGGGAAAAGAGGGAGAAGGAAGAGCGGTGGAAGAGGAAATGGACAGCGGGCATAAAAGACGTTTTCAACCTCCCAGGAATCCGGGATGTAAGGTCCAGGAAACGAAGACAATGGATCTTGTAAAATCCAAACAGCGCGTCGCCGACCACGGCGAGGTATTCACCCCAGAGTGGCTGGTGAAGGCGATGCTCGACCTGGTAAAGGACGAGACAGAGCGCATCGACTCGCGATTCCTTGAGCCGGCCTGCGGGAGCGGCAACTTCCTGGTTCAGATCCTGCGGCGCAAGCTGGCCGCGGTCGAGCTCAAGTACAGCAAGTCCGAATTCGAGCGGCGTCATTACGCGCTGCTTGCGCTGATGTGCGTATATGGAATCGAGCTGCTGGCGGACAACATCGCCGAGTGCCGCGCCAACTTGCTGGAGATCTTCGCCGAATACCTGAATCTGGAAGTTTCCGACGACCTGTATCGAGCGGCATCCTACGTGCTTTCGCAGAACCTGGTGCATGGCGATGCCCTGAAGATGTACACCTTCGATGGTCATGCGATCACCTTCGCCGAGTGGGGATACCTGGGAAAGGGTAAATTCCAGAGGCGCGACTTCAGGCTCGACACGCTTGCGCTTGCCTCGACCTTCAGCGCAGAGGGCTCGCTGTTTTCTCATCTCGGAAAGCAACAGATTTTTCGGCCAACAAAGACCTACCCACCGATGACTGTTCTCGATCTGGCTTGCGCGGAAGATGCAGTCGTTCCCGAGGGGGTCGCATGAAAGGCATTCCGGTTTCCGTGCCGGTACTGCAATGGGCGGCACAACGAGCACATCTACATGACGACGATTTGACAGTGCGTTTTCGCAAATGGCCCTTGTGGCTAAGCGGAGAGGCCCAGCCAACGCTCAAGCAACTGGAAGACTTCGCGCGCCTCACGCACACTGCTATCGGCTACTTCTTCCTGCCAAATCCACCCACGCTCCCGCTGCCTGTGCCGGATTTCCGCACCCTGGAAGATGAAGCACTGCGTGAACCTAGCAGCGACCTGCTGGACACGCTTTACCTCTGCCAACAGCGGCAGGACTGGTACCGCGATCATGCCCGCATGAACGGCGTGCCGGAATTACCCTTCGTTGGCAGCGCCAGTGTACAGGAACCGCCGGAGAGGGTGGCGCAGCGCCTGCGCGAGACTCTGGGTCTGTCCGTCGAGGCGCGTCGCCAGTTGCCCACCTGGACGGATGCGCTGCGCCAATTGATTGCCAAGGCAGAAGATGCGGGCGTACTCATCATGGTCAGTTCCGTGGTCGGCAGTAACAGCCGCCGCAAGCTGGACGTGGCCGAATTTCGCGGTTTCACGCTGGCGGATGAACTTGCTCCGCTCATCTTCCTGAACGGCGCCGACAGCAAGGCCGCGCAGATGTTCACGCTGGCGCACGAGCTGGCCCATGTGTGGCTGGGCGAAAGCGGCGTTTCCGATACCCAGGCAGGCCATGTGCCCGAGCAGCGCACCGAGCGCTGGTGCAACCGGGTCGCAGCGGAACTACTGATGCCCCTGGAGGAACTGCGCGCCACTCACCAGTCCAATGCGCCAATTCCGGACGAAATCCAGCGGCTGGCGCGCGAGTTCAAGGTCAGCACGCTGGTCGCCTTGCGCCGTCTATTCGACGCGGGTTTCATAGACCAGGACGAATTGTGGCAGCACTACCGCGAAGAACAGAGGCGATTGCGCACGCTGAAAGAACGCAGCAGTGGTGGCGGCGACTTCTACCGCTCCCTAGGCGCGCGCGTCAGCAAGCGCTTTGCCAGCGCCATCGTCGCCAGCACGCTGGAAGGACTGACTTCGTTTCCCGATGCCTTTCGCATGCTGGGTGTGCGCAAGACGGCAACGTTCTACGAGGCTGCGCGCGAGTTGGGGGTTGAGCTGTGAGCTATCTGCTGGATGCCAATGTGTTCATGTCTGCGAAGAACCTGCACTACGGCATGGACTTCTGCCCGGCGTTCTGGGACTGGCTGGTGCACGAGGGCCATAGAGGAACAGTTTCAAGCATCGACAAGGTGGCTGATGAAATCGAGGCCGGGCAAGACGAGTTGACGGCCTGGGCCAGAACCCACGGCAGGCAACTCTTCCGGCGAACACCACCGACGCTTGCAACACAGTTTGCCAAAGTCAGCACTTGGGTGACCGGGCAGCAGTACACACCGGCTGCCATCAACACCTTTCTGCAGGCCGCGGATTTTTATTTGATTGCTTGTGCTTTGGAGGGCAACCATGTTGTGGTCACCCATGAGCACCCGTCCACCTCGCCAAACAGGATCAAAATACCTGATGCCTGCGTGGGCCTGGGCGTGCGCTTCATGACACCCTACCAGATGCTTCGCATCGAACGAGCGCGGTTTGTGCTGGGGACAAAAGCATGAACGGCCAAGCCCCAATACGGTTTCGGGGTCGCAACCCCGACGTGCTCACCTGCATCGCCAACCTCTCGAACGACGAGGTGTTCACCCCGCCCGAGTTCGCCAACCGCATGCTCGATACGCTGGCCGAGGCGTGGGCGGCGAGCCACGGCGGGGCGAATCTCTGGGCAGACAAGACCGTGAGATTCCTCGACCCCTGCACCAAGTCCGGCGTCTTTTTGCGCGAGATCACCCGCCGCCTGACGGAAGGGCTGAAGGACGAGATGCCGGACCTGCAAACGCGTGTGGACCATATTCTGACCAAGCAAGTGTTCGGCATTGGTATCACGCAGATCACCAGCCTGCTCGCGCGGCGCAGCGTGTATTGCAGTAAACACGCCAATGGGCCGCATTCCATCGCCAAAGGATTCAAGAGCGATCAGGGCAACATCTGGTTCAAGCGCATGGAGCATGTCTGGGAGGATGCAAAGTGCAAGTACTGCGGAGCGCCCAAGTCGATATTTGACCGCGAGGCAGGGCTCGAGACCCATGCCTATGCGTTTATCCACACCGAAAACGTCAAGGCTCGGATGGCCGAGATCTTTGGAGGCGACATGCAGTTCGATGTCATCATTGGCAACCCGCCGTATCAAATGACCGGAGGAGGGGGAGGAACTAACGATTCTCCGATCTATCACCTGTTCGTTGAACAGGCGATGCGGCTGGAGCCAAGGTTTCTAAGCATGGTAATCCCATCAAGATGGATGGCCGGAGGCCGCAGCATGGACGAGTTTCGCAGGACCATGCTCGGGGATCGGCATCTGAGCGCCCTTGTTGACTATCCGAACTCAGCACAAGTTTTTCCCGGTGTGGATCTCAAGAGTGGCGTTTGCTACTTCCTATGGGATCGCGAAAACCAGGGAGAGTGTGCCGTCACGCTTATTCGCGACCAGGAGGTAGTTGGCCCGACAAAACGCAAGCTCGACGAATACGACGTGTTTATCAGAGACGAGCGCGCTGCTGTGATTCTCAAGAAGGTTCTCAAGAAGGAAGAGCCTAGCTTCGAGGACTTGCTCACTGGTGATACACCATTTGGTTTGGCAACAAACTTCAAGGCGTTTAGGCCGGGCGAGCCCGGAGAAGGCGAAGTGAAGGTCTATGCGAGTTCGAATGCGGGCAGACGAAGCGGCGCAATGAAACGCTCGCTCATATCAAAGAACACTCATCTCATTGACACTTGGAAAGTTCTCGCGCCAAAAGCTGGTCCAGGTAACAGCGGCGGTCATGTCTTGCCTGACATGGTTCTGGGTAGGCCAAGCATTGCTGAACCAAATTCTGTCTGCACGCAGACATGGATTGTTGCCGGGCCATTTAAATCCAAGAAGCAGGCGGAGATCGTTGCCCGCTATCTTCAAACCTCGTTTGCCAGATTCCTCGTGTCTTTGCGGAAAATAAGCCAAGATGCCATGAAGGGTGTTTATCGCTGGGTTCCACAGCAGAACTGGAATCAAGACTGGACCGATGAGGCACTCTATAAGAAATACGGCATCACAAAGGACGAAATAGTGTTCATCAACAGCATGATCCGACCTATGGGCGAGAGTGATGAGTAAGACGATTGAAGAAATCCTTGCCCCGAAGCCCGCTGCCCGCCCGCGCATCTACGCCTATTCGATTGCCGACGATGCGCACAAAGGGCTGCTCAAGATCGGCCAAACCACTCGCGACGTGAAGCAGCGCGTGGCCGAGCAGTTGAAGACCGCCGCCATCAAAAACTACAAGATCGAATTGGACGAGCCCGCCGAACGTGACGACGGCAGCATCTTCACTGACCACGAAGTCCGCGCCGCCCTGGCGAAAAAAAAGTTCGAAATCGTCACCGGCGAATGGGTGCGCTGCACGGTGGCTGACCTGCAGACCGTGCTCACCGAGCTGCGCACGGGCCTGCGGTTCACCGGAACGCATCACCTGACCTTTGCGATGCGCGAAGAGCAACGCGCCGCCGTCGAAAAGACCCATGCCTACTTCCATTCCATCTGGAAGGAGGACATGAACGCCGTTCCGCGCTTTTTGTGGAACGCCAAGATGCGCTTCGGCAAGACCTTCGCCACCTACCAGCTCGCCAAGAAACTCGGCGCCAGGCGTGTGCTGGTGGTGACCTTCAAGCCCGCGGTGGAGGATGCCTGGCAGAGCGACCTCGAATCGCATGTCGATTTCGACGGCTGGCAGTACCTCTCGCGTAGTTCCGGCAGGGACCCAACTAAAGTCTCCGCCAAGAAACCGCTGGTCTATTTCGGTTCGTTTCAAGATTTACTGGGCCGCGACGAGGCAGGCAACATCAAGCCCAAGAACGAATGGTTGCACAAGGTGAAGTGGGACCTCGTGGTGTTCGACGAATACCACTTCGGCGCCTGGCGCGAGACCGCGCAGGAACTCTTCGAGGGCGAGGAGGAGGCGGTCGCCCGCAAGGAAGCGAAACTCGAATACGCCGCCGGGCTCGCGGAGGTGAACGAAGACCTGGCCGTGCTCTCGGAGAAGGAAACCGAATTCCTGCCCATCACCACCAAGGCCTACCTCTACCTCTCTGGCACGCCGTTCCGGGCGCTGGCCACGGGCGAGTTCATCGAGGAGCAGATTTTCAACTGGACCTACACCGACGAGCAGCGCGCCAAGGAAGACTTCGCCCGCAAGCACCCGCGCGAGCCCAACCCTTACGCGGCGCTGCCGCAGTTGCGGCTCTTGACCTACCAGATGCCGGATGAGCTGCTGGCGATTGCGAGCGGCGGCGAGTTCGACGAGTTCGATCTCAACGAGTTCTTCGCCGCGACCGGCACGGGCAAGGCCGCGCAGTTCAGGCACAAGAGCGATGTGCAGAAGTGGCTGGACATCATTCGCGGTCAATACGCGCCCAAATCCCACGAACACCTGAAGACCGGCACGCGCCCGCCATTTCCGTATTCCGACGTGCGCCTGCTGCCGTATTTGCAGCATTCGTTCTGGTTCCTGCCCAACGTGGCGTCCTGCCATGCGATGGCCAACCTGCTGGCGGAGCGGCACAACACCTTCTGGCACGACTACACGGTGGTCGTCGCGGCGGGGGCGCAGGCAGGCATCGGGCTCGATGCCTTGCCGCCGGTGCGCCGCGCCATCGGCAGCGGCTTCGACACCAAGACCATCACGCTCTCGTGCGGCAAGCTGACCACGGGCGTGACCGTGCCGCAGTGGTCGTCCATCCTGATGTTGCGAAACCTCAAGTCCCCCGAGACGTATTTTCAAGCCGCGTTCCGCGTGCAGTCGCCGTGGTCCATCAAGAACCCCAACGGCGACAACCCCAACGAGGAAGAGATCCTCAAACCCGTCTGCTTCGTGTTCGACTTCGCGCCCACGCGCGCCCTGCGGCAACTGTCGGAGTACGGCATCGGCCTGTCGCCATACGAATCGAACCCGGAGAACGCGGTGAAGGACCTCGTGTCCTTCCTGCCGGTGCTGGCCTATGACGGCGCGAACATGACGCAGATCGATGCGGGTGGCATCCTCGACATCGCCATGGCGGGCACCTCGGCCACGCTTCTTGCCCGCAAGTGGGAGAGCGCGCTGCTGGTGAATGTGGACAACGACACCCTGCGCCGCATTTTGGATAACCCCGAGGCGATGGCCGCCGTGGAGCGCATCGAGGGCTGGCGCGCACTCGGCGACAATATCCTCGAGACGATCATCAATAAGAGCGAAAAGATCAAGGAGCTGAAGAAGAAAGCGAAAGACGGAAAACTGACCGGAAAGCAGAAAGCGCAGCTCACCGAGGAAGAGAAGGAATACAAGAACAAGCGCAAGGAGGTGCAGGACAAACTCATCAAGTTCGCCACGCGCATCCCCGCGTTCATGTACCTGACGGACTTCCGCGAGAACACTCTGCAAGACGTGATCACCAGGCTGGAGCCCGAGCTGTTCCTCACTGTGACCGGCTTGACGGTTCAGGACTTTGAGCTTCTGGTGCGGCTGAAGGTGTTCAACACCGAGCAGATGAACCAGGCGGTGTTCGCGTTCCGCCGCTACGAGGACGCCTCGCTTCGATATACGGGCATCGAGAGTCACGAGGGGCTGAGTCATTACGGGCTGTACGATACGGTGGTGGCGAGGGAGTGAAAGGGGAAATTTACTTTCGGGGACTGTATAGCCACCAACGTTATGCTGACAATGGAGGCGTTGCTAGCCATTGCGGTCAAGGTCGAGGAAACAACGATTAGACAGTTCTTGCCGTGCGCAAAGATGAGTATGATGTCGGCCACAGAGTCCACGAACCAGTGAAACGTCCATGGGCTGCCTTTCTGCAGCGTATGAGTTGGAACAGGAGGACCCTATGCCGGTAGAGTTCGGAATCTGGAAGATGGGGAAAAAGCTTGAGCGCATCTCGACAGTCTCGATGGACTCAGAGAAGCGCCTGGAGGACGCAATCGCCGATGATTTATCAATCTTGGGGGACACCGGCAAGCTGATGCTATTGGACCGGCAGGTTCAGACCTCCACAGGCAAGTACATCGACCTTCTGGCCATGGACATCGAGGGGAACCTCGTCGTCATCGAGCTCAAGCGGGATCGGACCCCGCGCGAGGTGGTGGCCCAGGTGCTCGACTACGGAGCCTGGGTGCAGGAACTCTCGCGGGATGAAATCTCAGACCTATTTACCCGGCGCCACCCGGGCCAGAGCCTTGAGAAGGGATTCGCCGAGGCGTTCGGTGAATCCGGCGAGGATGCCACGCTTCCTGGAAAGGTGAACCAGGGACACCGGCTCGTGGTGGTCGCCTCCGAGCTGGATGCGAGCACAGAGCGAATCATCAACTACCTGGCCGAGGGATTTGGGGTTCCGATCAACGCGGTGTTCTTCCAGCTCTTTCGTGATGGGGCCAATGAGTATCTCGCGCGGACCTGGCTGATTGATCCGGAAGAGGCGGAAGCCAAGAGCGGCCGGGCAGTTCGGCAGCGAGGAGGGGAGCCGTGGAATGGCAGGGACTTCTATGTTGGCATCGGTGTCAGCGAACACCGAGCCTGGGAAGATTGCGTCAAGTACGGGTTCGTGTCCGGGGGCCAGGGTAAGTGGTACAGCCAGACCCTGGGTCTGCTGTTCCCGGGCGCAAGGATCTTCGTGAACATCCCGAAATCCGGGTATGTTGGGGTTGGAGTTGTTGAGGAACCGGTTGTGCCGGTGAAAGAGTTCATGGTGACCGTAGACGGTAAGCGCATCCCGATCCTCTCGGCCCCGCTCAAGGCTCCAATGATGGGCGAGCATTCCGATGATCCCGAGCAGAGCGAGTACCTGGTCCGGGTCAAATGGCTGCATATAATGGACCCCATTTTTTGGACAGTGGTCATGAGGATAAAATGGGCTGGGAGA
>CAZLNM010000065.1:0-28991 GCA_964561025.1 uncultured Myxococcales bacterium | reverse complement strand
GGTATGCTCATGATGTACGATACCAGCGCCGTTGCCCGTGGCGCCGCCCGCGCCCAAGGCTCCCGTGGCCCCGGTGCCCATCGAGGAGTACTTCAAGATCCACCGGGTCGGGTACGCCGCCTTCACCCACGACGAGAAGCAGGTGGCCTTCGTCAGCGATCAGGGCGGGCGGCTGGACCTGTGGATCGCCCCGGTCTCGGGCGGCGAGGCCCGGCAACTCACGCGCGTCCAGGGCTTCGTGCACAACTTCGAGTTCTCGCCCACGGCGGACGTGCTGGTGTACGAGGCCGACGTGGGTGGTAGCGAGCTGGCCCACCTCTACCTGACCGATTCCAGCGGCAAGGCGCCGGTGGACCTGTGCGCCGACTTTCCGCCCGGCGCCCGCACCCAGTTCATCCAGTTTTCCGAGGACGGCAAGACCTTCCTGTACCTGTCCAGCCAGCGCGACGCCAGCGCCTTGGACCTCCGGGAATACGATCTCCGTCGCAAGCAATCGAAGATCCTGTGGCAGGCGTCCGGCGCCCTGGCCTTCGCCCTGGCCAGCCGCGACCACAAGCGCTTTGTCCTCGTCGAGACCCTCTCGGACGTGAACAGCAACATGTACCTTATCGAGCGGGGCGCGAAGAAGCCGGTCCTGCTCACGCCCCACCAGGGCGACGTCCTCTTCGGGCCCACCGCGTTCTCCAAAGACGGCCGCACGCTCTACTTCACCTCCGACGAGGCCGGCGAGTTCTCCGCGCTCTACGCCATGGATCTCAAGACCAAGAAATCCGCGCCGGTCCTCGCGGCCGATTGGGACGTGGAATTCGGCGGCTTCTCCAGGGGGTTTCGGTACTTCTATACCCTGACCAACGAGGACGGCACCGCGAAGGTCGCCCTCGCCGACGCCAAGACGAAGGCCCCGGTGGCGCTGCCTACGCTTGGCGGCCCGGGCGGGTTCTACCCGATCAACTTCTCCAAATCGGATCGCTACCTGGCGGCCACCCTGCTCACCGACCAGGCCCCGCCGGAGATGTTCGTGCTGGACCTTCATCAGAACCGTCCCGTGCGGCTCACCGAGGTCCTGCCGCCCACCCTCCGGGGCCAGGCCATGGTCGCCGGCGAGAGCGTGCGCATCCCGTCCTTCGACGGGCGGAACGTGCCGGCCTTCCTGTACCGGCCGGCCGGCGCCGGGCCGCACCCGGCGGTCATCCAGGTGCACGGGGGCCCCACCGCGCAGTCGCGCCGGCGCTTCGACGCCTTCGTGCAGTACCTGGTCTCCAAGGGCTACGTGGTGCTGGTGCCCAACGTGCGCGGCTCCACCGGCTACGGCAAGAGCTACACCAAGCTCGACAACCTGGACCTGGGCGGCGGGCCGCTCCAGGACGTGGTGGCCTGCAAGAAGTGGTTGGCCGAGAACGCCAGCGTCGACGCGGAGCGAGTGGTGGTCCTGGGCGGCAGCTACGGCGGCTACATGGCGCTGGCCGCAGCCGCCTTCACCCCCAGCGAGTTCGCGGCGCTGGTGGACTACTTCGGACCGTCGGATCTCAAGACGCTGGTGGAGAGTTTCCCGCCGTACTGGGCGGCCTTCGCCAGCTACATCTACGCCAAGTTCGGCGACCCCAAGAACCCCGCGCACGAGAAGTACCAGCACGACCGCTCGCCCATCCACTTCGCCGAGCGCATCGTCCGCCCGCTCCTGGTGGTGCAGGGGAAGAACGACGCCCGCGTGCGGGAGGATCAGTCCGACCGCATCGTGCAGGCGCTGCGGGCGCGAAGCGTCCCGGTGGAGTACCTGGTGCTCCCCGACGAGGGCCACGGATTTTCCAAGGAGGAGTCGCGCCTGCGGGTGTACCGGCTCACCGATCGTTTCCTGGATCGCTACCTCTTCGGCGACATCTCGGTGGCGGTGACGGCGGACTGAGCGTCAGCCTCTGGCTCAGAAGACGCGGGACAGGGTGAAGGTGATGGGCCAGGACCACTCGTTGAACTTGTCGAAGTCGCCAACGTAGCGGTAGCTGGGGACGTCGACCTCGAACATCCAGCCGCTGTCGAACCGGTACCCCAGGCCGATGACGTCGCCGCCGAGGACGGTGTAGACGTCGTCGTTGGGGGTGTTGAGGGCCACCACGCCCAGACGCAGGCGCACCGGCCAGTACAGGTGTTCGGTGATGGCGAACAGGCCGGCGATGCCGGTGGTGACGCTCAGGATGGGATCGCCGTAGTCGAAGGTGGGGATCCACATGGCGAGCTCGACCGACAGCTCGAAGTGGCCCCACAGGACGGCGGTGCGTACCCCCACCAGGAAGGTGCCGTCCACGTCGCCGCCGTCGGGCAGGGCGGGGCCGATGCCGATGACGCCGCCCGTCGCCACGTGCCGGCCGGACCACAGGCGGTTTTCGGGTCCCTGGGCGGCGGCCGCCTTGGTGATGCAGCGGTTGTCGACGCACACCAACACCGCGCCGCAGTCGGCGGTGGCGGTGCAGGGGGCGTTCTCCTTCTCGTCGTGACAGGTGCCGTCCCGGCACACCAGCCCTTGCTCGCACTGGGACGTCTCGCGGCACGACTCGCCGATGGAGGAGAGGCGCGGCGCGCCGCCGGCCGGCTGGGCCAGCGCGAGAACGGGGAGCGACAGTGCAAGCCATGTGGCGACGATGCGCACGATCGGGAACATGGATTACCCTCCTGGTTGATGGTTGGGGATCTCTGTAATGCCCCTATATCGCAACCGGCATGTCAGACGCAACCTGGAAACTTGCCGGAACACTTGTGCGCGAGATCCCCTCTGGGATACGGTATGACCCATGAACCGTACCCTGTTCGCTCTCGCCCCGTTCGCCTGGGTCTGCGCTTCGTTCGCGCCCGGTCTTCTCTCGCCCGTGGCGGTGGCGGCCGAATCGAGCCCGCGTTACCTTCTGGGCCGGCTCACCGAGCAGCACGTCCGGGTGTGCGCCGGCGGGGAGGAGCGCTGGGAGCACGCGCACTACGAGGCCGGGTTCGTGTGGCTGCTCCCGGAGCCCGGCGTGGACCTTGCGCCGCTCGTGGGAAAGCCCGTCCTCCTCGAGGGAGAGCCCGCCGCGCTGCCCCCGGAGGCACGGGAGCCCGATCCCCGCCAGTGCCCGCAGGTGCAGGCCCGCTCGGACTACGTCTTCGGCAAGGACGGCATCCGGCTGCGGCGCGAGGTGCCCGAGGCGGCCTTCCGGGCGGCCGCCTTCCGGGTGAGGGCCGCGCGCGCTGGGCGGGATCTCGCTCTCCCGCGCGGGCGACCGGCTGGTGGCGACGTTCTCGAACGAGCTCCCCGTGACGTTCGAGAAGCTCTCGCTACGGCTCCACTACGAGGGCTGCTACGGCAAGCCCGGCGCCCCGGCCGAGAGCCGGGCCTTCTCCTCGCTCGCGCCGAAAAAGACGGCGCGCGCCGAGTTCCCGCTGACCGTGACGCACGACTACGCCCGCGAGGGCAAGTGGGTGCCGAAGGGGAAGCTGCTGCACGTCCCCGCCTCGCTCCAGATCATTTGCCTCACGCCGCAGGTCATCTGCGACCTCGACCTGGCGGTGGCCCTGTTCGAGGGCGCCGCCATCGAGTGCCCGGCCCGGGCTCGCCCGTGAGCGCTTCCGCCCGCTCCTGCGCTCAGCGGTCGCTGACGGGCGGAGGCGAGCCCAGCAGTGAAGGAAGAACTAGGGGTGGCTTGGACATGCGAAAGCGACACACAGGGACATGGATGACGCGGGTGGTCGCCGCGCTGGCGCTGGCAAACCTCCCCGGGTGCGGCGCGGCGGACGGCGGCGTGCCGGAGCGGGTGGCGCGCTTTCCCGAGGCGCTTCCCTTCACGGTCACGCGCGCCAGCCCGGGCCAGGTCGCGCCGCCGACAGCGTCGGAGGTGGACGCTTTTTCGCGGCGCCTGGTGCGCTTCTTCGCCACCACCGAGTTCTTCCGCTGGACGCGCCGGCACTCCCACGGCCTGGCCGAGGGCAACCCCTGGGGAGAGCCGCCCTACCTCTTCTGGTGGCAGGACACCACCGCGGTCCGCGCGGGCTCCCTGGTGACCTTCCGGCACGCGGGCGGCGCCGACAACATGATGGCGCACACCGGGCGCATCTTCGGCCCGGTGGTGGGGGCGCACCTCGCGCGCATCAGCCCCGGCGAGCAGGAGGCGCTGCGCGAGCTCGTGCTGGGCTACATCCGCGGCGTCTCGGCCACCATGGACGGGAGCATCTGGGCCGAAGAAGACCCGGTGGTGCCGACCATCATGGCGCGGGCCATCTTCCATCGCAACCACACCTGGGAGCTCGACGGCGGGCGGCGGGCCGCGGTGGACTACGAGCCCGAGCGCCACGAGGAGTTCGAGCAGCGCCACGACACCCTGCACAACCCCGCCAACCCGACCTGGGGCGACATCTACGTGCGCAACAAGCGCTCCAAGGACGACTTCCCCTGGATCTACCGCATGCAGGCGCACCTTTCGCGCATCCTGCACGGCCACCCGGACCGCACCGTGCGCGAGGCCTCCTTGCGGCTCTACGATCAGCTGACGGCCTTCGCCGCCGACATCGTCGAGCACGGCTACCTGATCCGGGCCAAGGGGCCGAATGGCCAGGTCTTCATCCCCATGATCGAGGGCACCGACACCGTGGACGACTTCGCCAGCCTGGTGTCGTACGAGCAGTGGGTCCCCAACGCCGAGTGCAACGCGAAACTCGGGGTGGCGCTGATCGCCACCGGGACGAACCTGGGCAACGACTGCGGGGATGGCATCTCTGAGACCTACGAGGAAGTCGCCATGGCCCGCTACTACGGCCACACCTGGATGCAGTGGAACTTCCACGTCAGCGCCGTGGTCACCGCGCTGCTCTTCGGCGATCCGACGGCGCAGGGGCTGCTCTCGGGCCTGGGAGAGCGCATGGACGCGCTGCGGGTGCGCGACGACGAGATCTCGGCGGACCCCCGCTACCGGAGCGACGTGGCGCAGCTTCTGGTCCTCGGCGCCGCCTACGGCCTGCCGCTCACCAGCGACGAGGCGCGCCAGGTCATGGACGAGTACGCCGCCGCCGCCGACCACTACCAGGCCTTCGCGCGCTGGGATCTGTGGAGCCCGGCGCTCGCCGACGGCGAGTACGAATACTTCCCCGCGCGCGAGGCGGACCTCGGCGGTGGCCTGACCCGGACCCACATCTGGATCCCCGAGATGGCGAACCTCTTCGAGTACTGCGCCTCGCCGGTGCGCGCCACGAGCGGCGCGCCGTTCATCGACTGCGACGTCTTCAACGATCCCGCCGAGTGGGAGGCCGCGGCCCATTGACGCGGGCGCCGGCCGGCGGTACAAGGTCCTCATGGCTTCCAAACAGTGTCCCCACGCCGCCGATTGCCCATTGTTCGCGGCGTTCCAGGTGCGCGCCTTCCTGCGCATCTGGCAGATGAACTACTGCGACGCCACCTTCGAGCGCTGCGCCCGCTACCAGCGGATCGTCGAGGGGAAGGAAGTCCCCCTCTCGCTCATGCCCAACGGGAAAGAGCTCCCCGACCTGGGCGCGCCCAAGCGGAAATGAGCCTCCTGCACGACCCCTGGCCCTGGTGGCTCGGCGCCCTGGCGCTCGCGGTAATTTCGCTAGGAACGTATCTCGGCACGGGGCGGTTGTTGGGCGTCTCGGGGATGCTCGCTCGGCTGCTGCGCCCGCGCGAGACGATGCGGCTTGCGCGCTCCGAGCGCGGGCTCGGCGACGCCGCGGCGTTGGCGCTGGCCATGGAGGCCGCCACCCGGGCCGAGTTCGGTGGAGGGTGCGACGCTGTGCCCCTGCCCCCGCCGCCTGCGACCATCCCAACGGGCCGCCCGCTCCCCGCCTCCGTTCCCCGGCCACCCTGGAGCGCCCTGGCGGTGTTCGCCGCCTGCACGGCGCTGGGAGGCGCGCTGTCCGCGGCGCTCTCGGGAACGTTCTCCTTCCGTTGGGACCTCGGGCCGGCCCACGCCCGCCTGTTCTCCGAAGGGCCGCTCGCTTGGGCGCTCCTGCTGCTGGGCGGGCTGCTGGTGGGCTTCGGCACCCAGATGGCCGGGGGCTGCACCTCGGGCCACGGGCTTTCGGGATGCTCCCGGCTCCAGCCGGCCTCCCTGCTCGCGACCGCGTGTTTCTTCGGCACGGCGGTGTTGCTCTCGCTGCTGCTCGCGGGGCTAGCCGCATGAAGACGACCCTGGTCCTCGGCGCCGGCGGCCTGCTGCTCGGCTTCTCGCTGTCGCGCATCGGCTTTACCGACTACGGCGAGCTTTTCGGCATGTTCACCTTCGCAGATCTACGCATGCTGTGGGTGTTCGCCGGGGCGGTCGGGCTGTGCGCGCTCGGATTCTTCCTCATCGATCGCCGGCTGTATCGCACTACCCGCCGTGTCCACCCCGGGGTGGTGCCGGGCGGGATCCTGTTCGGCGTCGGCTGGGTGCTGTGCGGCGCCTGCCCGGCGGTGCCGCTGGTCCAGCTCGGCGAGGGAAAGCTGGCCGCGTTGTTTACCTTGCTGGGCGTCGCGCTGGGAACGCTGCTCTACCGCCGCGTCCACGCGCGCGCCTTCCGCTGGGACACCGGCTCCTGCGATAGCTGATGAGAAATGGCGTCTGGCCGCGCTCGCTCTTTCGGCGTCGCGGCCAGACGATATGGTATCGTTGAAGGGCCCTATAGCTTGTGCCCGGTCACGTCGTAGGTGGCGGTGCAGTCCACCGTGGTGCCGTTCACGTTTCCTTGGGCGCGGGTGCGGTTCTGCGCGGTGACGCTCCCGTCCTGCGCCAGCACGCCGTGGGCCCGGGTGGTGATCTCGATGGCGCCGGAGAGCTGCGTGCCGTAGCCGCCCACGTCGAAGCTCCCGTCGGCGTTGAGCCCGCCGACCATGCGCGTGACCAGCAGGTCCTGCGAGTCGATCTGGATGCGGCCGTCGCTCTGGGTGAGGGTCACATCGGCCTCGTCGCGAAAGCCCACGTCGCAGGTGGACAGGGTGGAGAGGCCCACGGTGACCAAGGGACAGGTGCCGCTGCACTTCGAGACATAGAGCTCGAAGGTGTAGCTCCCGCTGGCGGCGCTGCCGGTGGCGTTCCCGGGGGGGATGTTCGTCACCTCGTCGCGGTCCAGCTCGCTCCCGCCGCCGCAGCCAACCACCAGCGCAAGAGCGAACATCGATATCGTCCCCCGCAAAACTCGGTCCATGTCGGCCTCCTTTCCAGATGCAATTTCAAACGAAGGAACCACCCGAAATAATCAACCCGCTCGCGCTCCCTGTAAAAAATCCTGCCGCGTGGCCGCCAACGCGTGCCGGCGCGACCGAGCCCGGGCAGGCGCGCCCGCTCAGGGCGTGATCGAGAGCGGCGCGTCGATCACGTGGTCTTCCTTGCCGATGTCGATGATGGTCTCGACCAGGTAGGACCTCACGGAGTAGGTGTCCGGGTCGGTGGCCCGGAAGCTCGAGAGCAGGATGTGGCCGTTCTTCTGCGGCGGCACGTAGTCCTTCTGGGCGTAAGGATAGGACCCGGAGTACAGGTACAGTCGCACGAACCGGCCGTCGAAGTCGGAGGCGCTCTCGAAGCGGAACCAGATGGTCCCGCCCGTCTGGGCCAGCGAGAAGGTGCTCGCCTCGCCCACCAGCCCGAAGCCGGTGCCGTCGATGCCGGTCCCGAAGGTCAGAGAATTCTTGAAGGAGTCCCCGCCGCCGCAACCGGCGCACAGCAGCAAAACGGAAAGAACCGCGTGCTTCATGACGGCGCCCTTTCGTGCCCCCGGCGAGCGGATCTTACCCTGCGCAACGAATCATCGCAACGGTGGGTTCTTCGACCGGGTGCCGGGAATATGTTGCCCGCGCATTGGTTACATGGCCGTTCGCTGGATCGCGAGGAGGACTGTCATGGCGGTGACGCTCGAGTTCCCTGTCCGGTCTGCATTGGAGAGGCGCAAGAAGCTTCTGCGCGAGATGTTGACGCTCGCTCTCCTGGCGCTCATCCTGCTTTCTGCCCGTTCATCCCTGGCCGACCACAACGTGGTGCCGTCTTCCTCCATGCGGCCGACGTTGGAGATCGGGGATCACATCCTGGTCAACAAGCTGGCCTACGGCCTGCGCTTGCCGTTCTCCCACTGGTACCTCACGCAGGCCGCGGGGCCGGCGCGCGGGGACGTGGTGGTGCTGGACTCGCCGGCCGACGGGACCCGCCTGGTGAAGCGGGTGGTGGCCATCCCGGGGGACCGGGTGGAGGTGCGCGCGGGCCACCTGTGGTTGAACGACCGGGAGGTGGTGGTCCGGCTTGCGCCCGGCGGCTTCGAGGAGGTGCTGGACGGGCGCGCCCACCGCCTGAGCTTCGAGGCGGGAGGCGGGCCGGACTACGGGCCGCGGACCCTGGGGAGCGACCGCTACCTGGTGCTGGGAGACAACCGCGGCAACTCGGCCGACGGACGGTACTTCGGCGACGTCCCGCGCGAGCGTATCCTGGGACGGGTCCTGGGAGTATTTTTACGCCAGGGAACTATCACCTGGATCCCGCTGTAGGCCACGGACGGCAACACAGCACCGCAAGGATCGGTTGGCCGTGGGCAGATCCACGGCGAATTTCCCGCATGCCGTTGAAAAAAAAGATCTCTGGAGCTATGAGCAGGGGCATGGCTGCCATCTCCCGGACCAGCGAGTTTCGGGTGCCGCGCCTGCGCCGGCGCCGGGTGAAAAAACCGGCCCCGGGCTCGCCGCCGGGGACACTGGAGCTCCCCGAGGGCAGCGCCCCCGCCCGCATGCATCGTTTCCTGTTCGACGAGAACTCGCTCGAGGAAGGCCCGGTGGCCGAGGACGAGCTTGCACAAGCCCTGGCCGCGGCGCCGGGGCGCATCCTGTGGCTGGACATCCAGGGGCTCCCCCGGCCCGAGCTCCTGGAGAACCTGGGGCGGATCCTCGGGCTCAGCCCGCTCACCCTGGAGGACATCCTCCACGTCAACCAGCGGCCCAAGCTGGAGGAGTTCGACGGCTACCTGTTTATCGTCGTGCGCCAGTTGCGCCTGCTCTCGTCTGGCGACGTCGAGAACGAGCAGATGAGCTTCATCCTGCGGCCGGGGCTGCTGGTCACCATCCAGGAACTGCCGGGCGACGACTTCGAGCCCATCCGCAAGCGGCTGCGCGACGGCAAGGGCGCGCTGCGAAGAAGCGGCGCCGACTACCTGGCCTACGCGCTGATGGACGCGGCCATCGACACGGCCTTTCCGGTGCTGGAGGCCTTCGGCGAGGCCATGGACGCGATCGAGGAGGCGGTGTGGAACCGGGCCGGGCCCGAGACCTACGCCGCCATCCACCGCATGCGCCGCGAGCTGCGCCAGATGCGCCGGGTGGTGTGGCCCATGCGCGACGTGGCCGCCGCGCTGAGCCGCACGGGCATCGAGGCCATCGGCGGGGCGTCGCGCGACGCCTTCCGCGACTGCCACGATCACGTCCTCCAGGTGGCCGACTTTCTGGAGACCAGCCAGGAGCGCACCGCGGAGCTCTCCGACCTCAACCTGGCCGTGGTGTCCGAGCGCACCAACCAGGTGATCAAGGTGCTCACCATCATCGGCACCATCTTCATGCCGCTCACCTTTTTGTGCGGCGTGTACGGCATGAACTTCGACACCTCGGCCTCGCCGCTCAACATGCCCGAGCTCACCTGGCGCTACGGCTACCTGGCCTTCTGGACCGCAACCCTGCTCATCGTGGGCGGCATGCTGGTTTTCTTCTGGCGCAAGGGCTGGCTGGGACACCGACGGCGCGCCCGCCTCTCGGCTGCCGGTCGCAAGAGACCGTGAGCGGACAGCTACGGGGGCTTGACCGGAATCGGGCAATCCCCGACACTCGTCTGCGTACCTCGATGGATGAAAGGATGAGCCGATGAGAACATCCTGTCTCTGGCCAGTCATGATCCTTGCGGGACTCTCGGCCTGGGCGGGCGGGTGCCAGAACTACTCCACCCTCCCGGCCGACAGCGGCGACGAATTTCCTGGCGACGCCGACGGCGTGGCAAACGACGGCGACGGTACGACATTCGACGCCGGCGGGGACCGCAGGCCCGACGCGGATCGGCCCGACGCGGGGCGCGACGGCGGACCCGACGGCGGCGACGATGGGGGGATCACCCGCTGCCCGCTGTTCATCGGCGCGTTGACCGAGTGCGCCTTCCAGTACCTGACCCGGCCGGAGCCGGGGTCCTGTCCGGAGACATCCTGTACGCCGCGCCCCTGCAAGACCGACACCGATTGCCCGCAGGCGAGCAACCTGGCGCTCGGGCCGTACTGCGTCACGGGCGACTGCGTGTACTGCTGGAACGACATCGGCTGCCCGGCGGGCTCGATATGCCGCGCCGGCCGCTGCGTGGAACCCATCGTGGGCTGCCCACCGGCGCCGCCCTGCACCGATTCGCGCTGCTTTCGGGTGGCCGTCTCGGAGGCCTCCTGCCCGGTGTGCGTGTGCGACACCATCTTCAACAAGCCCTGCGCAAGCGACGAGGCTTGCCTTGTCTACAGCAGCCACTACTACCCGCGTTGCGTGTACGGTCGCTGCGCCGATTGCCGCAACAACGACGACTGTCCGTCGGGCACCCGGTGCCTGCACCCCGGCTGGTGCGCGGTGGTGGACCTGCACCCCTCGATCCTGTACGGCACCTGGCTGGTCGGCATCTCGGCCGGGCTGGAGCACCGATCCTACATTCGCTTCGAGCCCGGGGGCGTGCTGCGGCGCGGGAGCTACACCTCCGACGGCATCACCGTCGACGACATCCCGCCGTTCCCCTGCACTCCGGCCGGCGGCATTCCCGCGGTGACCACCGGCACCTGGGAAGTGGAGATGGTGCAGAGCACCTGGCTGGTCATCCGCGCCAGCCTCAACATCGCCTGCCACAACGGCGCCGGCTGGACCGGGCGGTACCGGGTGACCCGGGACGCCTCGGGCGGCCGCCTCATCTTCGAGGACATCGACTCCGGGATGTCGCTCGACGCCTACCGGGCGCGCCCGGGCGCCTGCCGTGACGACATGGCAAGCTGCGAGCTGCCCCGGTTGCCCTAGGATGAAGGACATGAGCAATCCGACACGGGCGTTTCTTCCGATCTTCATGCTCGGCTTTCTGGCGTCTTCGTTGGCAAGTGGCTGCAAGAGCGGTAAAGCCTCGCCCGACGGCGGTGAGGGCGGGCCGGACGCCGCCGACGGCACGACGGCCGATGACGGCGACGACACGGTCGCGGGCGACGTTGACTTGCTCGACTCGTGCGTGGCGGGGGTCGCGCCGGACAACAACTGGGGGTTTCTCGTCATCCAGGACTTTCGCGAGCGGGACGGCGAAGGTCGGTTGCGCATCGTGCTGGAACCCGGCGAGGGCAGCGTGGTGGGCGAGACCATCCCCTACCACCTCACCCGCTTCGCCCTCGAGCGCGGCGGCGAGAGTTTTTGCATCCGCGAGAAGGCGGATCTTACCTGGGAGAACGGCCACCACAACTGGAACGACACCGGCCGCGCCCGCCGCCAGGGGACCGAGTACGTGTTGCGCCTGGTGCTCGAAAACATGGGCCCCAACCAATGGAAGGACACGCTCGAGGCCCGGCTCGAATCGAGCGGCGCCACGCTCTTCGGGCCGCTGAACCTCGAAGACGCCGGCTGCCGCACCGTCCCGCCCGGAAACCCCAACGCCTGCCTGTTCCGCACCCGGACCGATCGATAACTCAGCAGATCCTCACCCCGAACGGAAGACCGGCCAGAACGCAGAAGCGCAAGACATGCCCGGACCGATCTTCAATATGCCGTCTCGCAGGGGTGGAGATCCGCGAACGCGCGCAGGGCGGCCGGGTTCCAGGGGAACGAGGAGTCGTTGAAGGCCCAGGCCAGCGTGCCGCCGTACCCCAACCGCCACAGGTCGGCGGAGTACTGCTCCGGGGTGCGCGCCGGGTGGCCGCCCACCGCGCTCAGGCCCTGGATGGGATACTCACCGATGACCACCGGCTTGCCCGTAAGGCCGATGGAGGCCGGGGTCACCGTCTCGTAGGGGTACCACTGGTACACCCAGTCGTAGTAGTGCAGCGAGTAGAAGTCCTGGTCCACGTCCTTCCAGGCCGTGCCCCACTTGATGGCCGCGCCGCCCACGGTGAGCAGCGCCTCGGGGGTCTCCTCGCGCAGCACCGCGGCCAGCTCGTCGAGAAAAATCTTCATCTGGGCGTGCGTCACCGCCTCGCACTCGGGGTTGGGCGAGAAGTCCTCGCCCCCGTTCGGGTTGGGCCCGCTCACGGCCCACTCCGGCTCGTTGATCATGTCCCAGGCGATCAGGCGGCGGCGGTTCGGGCTGGCCTGCACCGCGCGCGCCACCGGCCGGACCAGGTTGTCGAGCAGGCGCCGCCGCTTGTCGGCGTCGATCACCATGGGCCGGATGCCGCGGGAGCGGATGCCCGCCTCGTCGCGCGTGGGATAGAAGTTGTCGAACGAGAACGGCGTGAGCATGAGATAGACGCCTTGCTCCTCGGCCAGCGCGAGCGCCGCCTCGATGTCGGCCGTGAGCGTCCCGCCGATGCCGCTCGGGGTGTCGTCGGCGTTCCACTGGATGCTGCCGGTGAGAAAGCGCGGGAACATCCACCAGCGGATGACGTTCACCCCGGCGCTCTTCATGGCCGCCATGTCGGCCGAAAACGCCTGCCGGTCCGCGGCCACGCCCGGAAAGCCCCAGGCGGAGATCCCGCCGAAGTCGCCGCACCAGTTCTTCCAGGCCCAGTTGACGCCGTACATGAAGCGCCGCTCGCACCCGTATGCCACGCCCGCGGCGAACGGGCAGGGGTCCACGCAGCCGGGGTCGCCGCCGCCGTCCACCGCGTCCGCCCCATCATCGCCTCCATCCGAGGAGATCCCATCGTCGCCCGGGCCCGGATCGGCGCCCGGATCGCCGGCGTCCGGCCCCGCGTCATACCCCGCGTCGTGTCCCGCGTCCGCGCCAGCGTCGATCCTCTCCACGGTCCCGGTGCAGCCCGCGACCAGCAGAAGAAGCCAAAGCCACCAGCCGTGAACCAGCCTGGACCGAACAACGCTCCTCGAGAATGTTCTCGTCATCCACCCTCCGCGGGCGGCCCGCGCCCCTCGGTCAGTCCTTGACCAGCAGGACGTTCACCGCCTTGACCAGGATGCGCGCCCGGTCGCCCTTCTTGAGTCCGAGCTCGCGCAGGGAGTCCAGCGTCATCACCGACTCCATCTGCCCCTTGCCGACCAGGTCGAGCTTCACCTGACACATCACCGACCCCTTCTTTATCTGGCTCACCTTACCGACCAGCTGGTTTCGCGCTCCGACCTTCATGTTTCGTCTCCTTTCATGGCTCCTGGCTCTATCTCCGCTGACAGGAACTGCTCACTCCACGCCACACTTTGTCTGGATAGAAAGCGCGACCGCCCATGCTGCCCACGAGAGCCAAGTTCACGCACGACACCGCCCACCCCAACCCGCACATCATACAATCACCCTGGAGAAAGAGAAAATCGAATACCGCCGGGACGATGTCTAGAACTGGTAGGAGAAGCCGAAGCCCACCGACCAGTCGTTGACGCCCTGGTAGGTGCCGTAGGTGTCGCTGTTCGGGTCCTCGTCGAGCTTCCAGATGCGCCAGAACTGGCCCACCAGATAGAGGAAGCTGCTCACCTGGTACTTGGCCTCGACCAGAAAGAGGCTCTTCTCGTCGAAGGTGAAGGCCTGGTCCGCGCCCTCGAAGTTGTGCTTGTAGTAGTAGGCGCCGAACTTGAACACCTCCAGCGCCGGGACGTTGAGGTAGATGCGCAGGTTGGAGTTGTACAGGCCGTCGTAGTCGTCGTAGCTGGCGCCGAGCTGCACAAGGCCGAGGAAGTCGAAGATCAGCTCGGCGTAGTAGCCGTTGAGCCCCTTCTCGCCCAGATGTTCGAGGGCCGCGCGCTTGGGGAACTCGGCGTCCTGGTTGGTGGCCACATCGCGCACCGGGTAGGCGAACTTCTGGATCTCGTAGAACGAGTCGAAGTAGGCCGGGATGTAGTCGGCGGTGAAATAGCGGTACTCGATGCGGGCCGAGAGGTCCAGGCTGATGACCGGGATGTGGAAGGTGTTGAGGATTCCCACGTGCAGGCCCGCGCCCGCGCCCAGGATGCCGTTCATGTCGAGGTACGGGGTGAGGGTGATGACGTCGTTGTGCAGCAGGCGGAACTCGATGTCCCCGCCCATGGCGGTGGCGGCCTTGGCCTCAGCCACCTTGGGCAGGTTGTCCTCCACGATGGGCACGGCCGGGGTCTGGGTGGTGTCGTAGGCCAGCGCATACGGCGCGGTCACGTCCGCAACCAGGGTGAACCCGACCGCCAGGTTGTTCAGGTAGGCGTCGGGATCGACGAAGGACCAGGGCCGGATGTAGGCTCGCGCCCCGAACAGGTTGAACTGCGCCACGCCGTTCACCAGGGTCTCCATGCCGCCGTAGTCGGTGTTGAGGTCGAACTGCAGGCCCATCTTGTAGTGGTTGAGGTCGCTGTTGTTGTAGTAGCGGTTGACGATGGTCCCGTGTCCCAGCACCGCCCCCGGCAGATCCCCCACCTGGGCGAAGATGAAGTCGCCCTTGTGGCCAAAACGGAAGAAGCGGATGATCTTGAGGTAGTCCGAAAACTCGTCCCAGTCCTCCTCGCGCAGGATGCCGCCGATGGCCGAGTTCTCCGGATCGTTGTCGATGACCAGAAAGTGCAGCGGGGCCTGGATGCCGAAGGCCACCTTGCCGAGGTCCAGGGTGAAGGTGGCGTTCAGCGTAGCGTACCAGTCCTCGCCGATCTGGCCGAAGTTGAGATCGCCGGCGACCTGCCCCTTGCTGTCCGCCCGCGGGGCGCCCACCGCCGCCTTGATCGAGTCCGCGTCCTGCGCCAGGGCCCAGGGAGCCAGCAGCAGCCCGGCGCACAACCCCGCCAGGATGATCTTCATTTGTCCTTCTCCTTGTCGCGGCCGGCCGGCAGGGGCTCGCCGCCCTCCAGGCGGGCCGAGACGTCGAAGATCAGCGTGCCGTCCAGGTAGGGCGGGCCCATCAGCAGGGTGCGCCCGCCGTCGGTGACCCGAAGCTCGATCTTGAGCACGGGTTTGAGGTGCAGCTCCAAAGACAGCATGCGCTTGCCGGTGCGAAGATCGATCCCCCGGAAGGCCACCGCGATGTACTGGCGGTCGGCGAACTGCAGCTCGACGCTGGCGTTCAGCCCGGCGCTGGTCTCCAGCCGGTCCAGCAGACGGAACTTGGAAAACGGCAGCTCCGAGAGCTCCGAGCGGATGTCGTCCAGGGCGGGATCGATGCTCTTCGCCTCGTCCTTGAGGGCATAGATGACCCGGATGCCGATGCGGGCCGACTGGTCCTCGGCGGCGTACAGCGCGCCGAACGGCACAAGACACAGGATCAGGCACAGGGCGCGGGTCATAGGTCGTCTCCCTCGCTCTTTCCGGGATGCACGCGGTTCATGTCGTACAGCCAGATGACGGTGGTGTTGTTGCGGGACACCGAGAAGATCATGGAGCGCTCGCCGGCGTACTCCATGCGATCGATGATCACCTGGGGGGCCTCCGCCGGCGGCGAATCGCCGTTGGCCACGGTCGGCGGCGGCGCCTTCTCGTCCGAAAGCCCGCTCGTGGACGCGGCCGGCCACAAGGCGATGACCAGCACCGCGGCCGCGGCGGCGGCCACCGAGGCCAGCCACACCGGCCGGTACACCCGCAGCGCCTCCCCCAGCCACAGGCGCAACCGCTGCCCGAGCGGCAGCGGCCGCTCGTGGGACACGCCCTGCATCACCCGCTCGGTGAAGCCGGAGAAGTCCACCTCCCGGCACTCGCTCTCCAGCGCCTCGCGCAGCTCCCGTCCCAGCGCTGAGATGCGCGAAAGCTCGGCCATGCAGGCGGGGCAGGCGGCCAGGTGGCGCTCCACGCGGGCGCGCGCGCGCCGGGAAAGCTCCCCGTCGTGGAAGCGATCCAGCATCGGTCGGAGGTCTTCGCAGGAGGGCATGGCTCAGGCTCCCGAGACGGAGTCGGCGCGCACCGCGGCCTCCTCCGGCTCCTTGGGTTCCGGGATGGGCTCCCCCCGCTCCCGCAAATACTGCTGCAAGGCCAGCTGGGCGTAGCGCCGGGCGTGGAACAGCCGCGACATGACCGTGCCCTTGTGAATGCGCAGCACCCGGGCCATCTCCTCGTAGCTCAGGCCCTCCACTTCGCGCAGCAAGAGCACCGCGCGGTGTTTCTCGCTCAGCGAGCCGATCACCTTGTTGAGGCGCTCGGCCATCTCCTTGCGCTCGAGGGTCTTCTGCGGGTTCTGGTGCATGGTCGAGGGCACGATCTCGGCCTCGGCCCCGTCCGCCTCGCGGCGCAGCGCCGTGTCGTCGTAATCCAGGTTCTCGTGGCGGCCTTCCTTGCGCAGGTGGTCGATGGTGAGGTTCACCACCAGCCGGTACAGCCAGGTGTAGAAGCTGGAGTTGCCCTGGAAGGTGTCGAGGTAGCGGTGCACCTTGAGGAAGGCCTCCTGGGAGATGTCCAGGGCGGTGTCCCGGTTGCGCACCATGCCGAAGGCGATGGCGTACACGCGGTGTTTGTAGCGCTCGACCAGCATGCGAAAGGCCTCGTCGTCGCCGCGCCGCGCGCGTCGCACCAACTTGAGATCATCGGTGTCCATGCGCGCGCGCGCTCCGAAAGGCAAAGACGGCTGGTTTTACCTTGATATTCATGGTTTTCCGATTCGAGACGAACCTATCCTACAAGCAGGGCGCGATGATTTTCAAGCGAAAACACCCCGGCCTCGTCTTGTCCCCCGATCCTTCCAACATTCTGGATTACTTGGAGATCCTCGGCGGGGTGTAGTTCTTTTTCGGATCCAGCGGCTGGGCATAGGGGCTATTCCAGTCGCGCTCGAAGAGCGCCTTGAGCGAAGAGGCGAACGTCGTGCTCGCCACCCACAGCCCGACGTTGCGGGCCGAGTAGAAGTAGCTCTTCTCCCAGTTGTTGCTGCCGACCCAGCCGTAGCGCCCGTCGATGGTCATGGTCTTGGCGTGGAGCACCCGCGCGAAGGAGATGAAGCGGTTCGGCACCTGGGGAATGACGATGAATCGCACCGAGAGGTTCTCGACGCCGGCGAGGCGCTTGATGAAGTCGATGGCCGGCTTGCGAAAGCTCCAGTCGGAGAGCAGCAGGCGCACCTTGACCCCGCGCGCGGCCGCGTCCCGCAAGGCCAAGTCGAGCTCATTCCAGGTCTCGCGGCCCTCGCCGGCCAGCGAGTAGGTGAGCAGCTCCACCGTGATCTCTTTTTTCGCGCGCCGGATGCCCGAGAGAATTTTCTGGAGGTCCCAGGCGCTGCGCGAGGGGTTCAGCCCCTCGGGCGAAGACAGGGGTTTTACCAGGATCTCTTCCCCGTCGAGCCGCATGCGCACGGGTTTGTGGCCAGACCGCGACTCGGCCAGGCGCGAGAGCATGGCCGGGTCCGGGTTCTTGGCCAGCTCCCAGTCGGTCTCGAACACCCGGGCGAAGTACCCGGCCACCTCACCGTTCTTGACCCGCACCCCGATCTCGCGCACGTGGGAGAGCGAGCGCCAGTCGAAGTTCTGGCTGCCCAAAAACACCTGCTCCCCGTCCACCACGAAGAACTTGGCGTGCTGGATGCCGCGTCCCATGAGCGCCGGCACGTCCAGCAAGCGGGCCTCGATGCCCTTCTCGGCGCGCAGCCGGTCGAGGGGCTTTGTGTATTTTTTTGTAAAGCCCTTGTCCAATACGATGCGCACCCGCACCCCGCGCCGGGCGGCCTGGAGGATGGCCTCCAGGATCGGCTCCAGCGCCTCGCCTTTCCTGCTCGCGATGTAGAACTGCTCGATGTCCAGGGTCTTTTTCGCATCGCCGATCATCTCCAGCCACACCTCGGGGGCGTTACGCACCTCGGGGGTGTCGAGCTCGGTCCCTTGCGGGACCGATTCCACCAGCTCGAGCTCGGGCCAGGGGATCTGGGCCCGCGCCGGGGTGAATGCGAGCCCGAGCCACAACACAACGACGAGGTGCGCGCGCATGCCGTTCGCCTCCCTGCTTCCCGAACCTTGGCGCAAAACCGGGTGCGGTGCAAGCCCAAGCGCTTCGGCGTTGCGCGGCCATCCGGCCTGCGCTACACTCGGGCCGACTCGAGGAAGGCATGGCCGATCCCAATCAATGGAAGAGCCTGGTCCGGGAGTTCAAGATCCTCCAGGCCCGCAAGCAAGCCTCCGGAACCGGACGGCTGCCCAAGAAGGACGAGGAGCGCCTGGCCTTTTTGGCCGAGCACCTGGGCGAGGCCCAGGAGGAAAAGCGGATCGAGATTTCGGACCACGAGGACAAGGGCCCCAAGGTCAAGACCTCCGACGACCACTACGCCACCGAGATCGGCCAGGAGACCCTCGAGAAGGCCGCGAATTACGAGCCCGACAAGCGCTGGGTGAAGCAAGAGCGCGAGCAGCGCGCCTTCGAGGCGCATGACTCGCGCAAGGGCAAGGCCACCTTCCGCCAGCAGGGCCTGTCGCAGTTCGCCGTGGATCTCTCCGAGGATCTCAAGGGCGGCGAGCTGGGCATCAGCGACGCCCCGCAGGAGGAAGAGGCCCAGGCCCGCCGCGACTCCCACCGCGCCATCATGGTCAACGACGAGGTGGACAAGTTCATCAAGAAGTCGGACGGCCCCAAGCCCAACCCCTTCGCCATCGAGCTCGACGACGGGCTGGCGCGGGCGCTCGGCAAGGCCAAGACCTTCGACCAGTCGGCGGTGCCGGACACCGCGGCCAAGAGTTTCGAGGTGGAGCTGCCCGAGGAGGAGGCCGAGGCCATCACGGCGGCAGGAAGGCCGGCGCAACGGGCCTCGGAGATCTCCGAGGAGCTACAGGGGTTGCTGAGCAAGAGCTACGATCTTCCCGCGGAGAAGAAGAAGGCCCTCTCCCTGGGCGAGGCCACCACCCACGAGGCGGCGGAGGACGAGGAGGCCAACCTGGACCTGGACCTGATGCGGCAGGCGGTCCAGTACGCGGAGAAGAAAAAGCTGGTCGAGAAGGATCAATCGTCCTGGACCGTGGACGAGGACGGCAACGAGGTCGAGGCCAAGGAGCCCGAGGATGAGGCCGGCGTCATCCTGTCGCCGGTCGTCCCGGCGGCCGACAAACCCCGGCCGCGCTTCTCCGATGGCAAGCCCACCCAGCCGTTCGCCTACGCCGAACCGGGCTCGGGCGAGCTGGAGCTGCCGCTGCCGGACGCCGGTTCCGGGGAGGTGGCGGTGGAGCTGGAGGTCTCGGCGGAGAAGGAATCGCCCACCCTCACCCGCAACAAGCCCTCCATCGAGTACCGGCCCGAGGACCTGCCGCCACCGCCCGCGAGCAGCGCCGGCGTGGACGACGTGCCCGACCTCTCGGAAGGCTCCGATCCCGGCGCTCAAGGTTTCGGCCCGGGGCAGGCGGCCACGGCGCCCCCGGCCAAGGCGTCACCCGCCACCGGCGGCGACGAGCTGGATGCCTTCTGGGGGCTCTCGGCGGAGGAGACGCAGAGCACGCCCCAGCCTCCCCCGCCCGCGAAACCGCCCGCGCCGGCGCCCTCACGCTGGGGAGGAGCCTCGACCCGGCCCACCGTGCCCACCCAGCCGGCCGCGCCGTCCCGGCCCGCCCCGCGCCCTCAGTCGGAGCCGGTCTCGCTCGACGAGCTTTCCGCCCCCGAACCCGCCCCGGCGCCGCCGAAGCCCGGCCGGGTGCTGCCGGCCCTGGGCGCCAAACGGACCCCGGCCGCCGCCCCGCGCCCGGCCGAGGCGCCCGCCGCCGAGCCGCCGAGACGGCGCTCGCTCCTGGGGCCGTCCAGCGATGGCAAGGGGTCGCTGGTGGATTCGCTCTTCGGCGAGGAGCCTGCGGCGAGCGCGGAGGCGGAGGTGACGTTGCCCCAGGGCCGTCGCCGCGCCACCTCGGCGCCCGCTCCGGCGCCGTCGCGCGGCGCTGCGGCGGCGGCGCGCGGAGCGAAGAACGACCTCAAGGGCTCGCGGCGCGCCACGGTCCACTTCAAGGACGGCGTCACCCGCCGGGGCACCGTCGGCGAGATCGACCTCGACGCCGCCAGCATCCAACTCACCCCGCAGGACGGCGGCGCCCCGGAGAGCTTCAACGCGATGGCGCTGAAGACCATCTTTTTGCTGCTCCCGCCCGGCGCGGCCTACCCGGAGAAGCAGGGCCAGCGGGTGCGCGTGGTGCTGATCGACGGCCGGACGCTGCAAGGCTCATCGGCCGACTACCACCCCAACCGCAACGCCTTCACCCTGTTCCCCGCCGAGGATCGCGGCAACATCGAGCGCATCATCGTGTTCAACGGCGCGGTGAAGAACATCTGGTTCGAGGAAACCTGACCGGCCGACGAGCGCGGCCAGACACGATCAGGAAGGTCAGCCGAAAAACAGCCGCGTGAACAGCACCGCGGCGCAGATGCCACCCAGGTCGGCCAGGAGCCCCGCGGCCAGGGCGTGGCGCACCTTGCCGATCTGCACCGAGCCGAAGTACACCGCCAGGATGTACAGGGTGGTGTCGGTGCTGCCCTGCATCACCGAGGCCATGTTCCCCACCAGCGAGTCCGGGCCGTACTGCTGAAGCAGGCCGCTCATGTAGGCGAACGAGCCGCTGCCCGATAGCGGCCGCAAGAAGGCCTGGGGCAGGACCTCCACCGGCATCCCCAGGGCCGAGGTGAGCACGCCGACGCTCTGCGCCAGAAGCTCCATGGCGCCGGAGGCCCGGAACATCCCCACCGCCACGATCACCGCTACCAGGTATGGGATGATGCGCACCGCGATCTGGAAGCCCTCCTTGCCGCCCTCGATCAGCGACTCGTACACCTTGACCCGCCGCGAAAGCCCGAAGAGCACCAGCCCGCCCATGAGCGCCGGCAGGGCCCACCAGGAGAAGAACTCCTTCACCAGCGCGCCGGCGGGCGCCGTCCCGGCCGAGCGGACGAAGTGCAGCACGGCGGCAGAGGCCCAGGCCAGCAGGCATCCCCACACCAGCAGCCGCACGAAAAGACCCGCCTTTTGCGGCGGCGGCGGCATGGCGGTCTCGACGGCAGCCGCGGCCGCATCTCCCGCGGGCTCCCCGGTCGGCGCCGGGGGCCGGAAGCGCCTAAGGCGCGAGAGCAACTTCGCGGCCACGATGGCGCACAGCACCGAGGTCATCCCCGACAGGATGGTGGGCAACCAGATGCCGGCCGGATCCTGGGAGCCGGCCATGGCGCGCACGTTGATGGTGCCGGTGGGAAACAGCGCCAGCCCCGCGGTGTTGATGGCCAGGAAGAGGCACATGGCGTTGGTGGCCGTGCCCGGGTGGGGGTTGAGGCGTTGCAGGTCGGCCATGGCCTTGAGCCCCATGGGGGTGGCGGCGTTGCCCAGGCCCAGCATGTTGGCGCCGATGGTGAGGATCATGCCGCTCATGGCCGGGTGCTCCGGCGGAACGTCCGGGAACAGCCAGCGCATGGGGCGCCGCAGCAACCGCGCGAGATTGTTGAGCAGGCCTCCGTCCTGGGCGATTCGCATCAGCCCCAGCCACAGGGTCATCACCCCCACCAGTTTCAGGGCGAGCTGGACCGCCTCCTGGGCCGACTGGAACGAGGCCTGGGTGAGCGCCTCCATGCGCCCGGTGAACCCGGCGCACAGGATGGCCGACATCATCAGGCCCAACCAGACCCAGTTCATCATGCGGGCTCGCTCCTTGCCGGGTCCGGCGCAATATGTGCCAGGATCCGCCGCGCTGTCAAACGGGGCCGCGGCGGGCCTTTTTCGCCGGGATTGCGCGCGGGCGGTGGCGGTGCTACCAAGGACGTCATGCCCGACCAGACCTACCCCACCGGCGGCTCGCCCGCCCCGTCCCGGCCGCGCCCCGGCCCGCTCCTCTTCATCGGCGTCATGTTCACCCTGACCGGCGGCAGCGCCCTGGTGGTGGAGCAGGTGTTCGAGAAGTTCCTGTCCACGGTGGTGGGCGCCTCCACCCCCGCCGCCACCGTGGTGCTGGCGGTGTTCTTCGCGGGGCTCTTTTCGGGCGGCCTGCTCTACAACCGCCTGCGGCGCCGGGCGGGGAACCCGCTGCGCCTGTACGCGCTGCTGGAGGGCGGGGTGGGGCTGTTCGCCCTGCTGCTGGCCTTCACCTTCGGCTGGGCCCAGGAGCTCTCGGGCCGCATGGTGGCCCTGGGGGGCGAGAGCGCCCCGGCGGTGTTTGTGCTGCGCCTGCTGGTCGCCGCGGCGTGGATCCTGCCGCCCACCCTGGCCATGGGGGCCACCTTCCCCGCGGTGGCCGGGGTGCTGCGCGAGGCCGGCCTCCCCGAGACGACCCAGAAGCGGCTCACCAGCCGCTTCTACTCGCAGAACCTGCTGGGCGCGGTGGCCGGCGCCTTCCTGGCCCCGTACCTCTTGTTCCCCACGCTCGGCCTCACCGGCACCTTGCTGCTGCTCGCCGGGGTGCAGCTCCTGGTGGGCGTGGCCGCCGGGTGGCTGGCCCGCCGCCGCCCGACCGCCCCGCAGGACGCCGCGGCGCTCCCCGACCTGGCCCGCTCCCTGCGCGGCCTGTGGGCCCACCCCGCGCGCCGCCTGCTGCTGCTCATCTCGTTGGCCTCGGGGTTCGTGATCTTCTCGACCGAGGTGGCCTGGATCCACCTCATCGGCGTCGTGCTGGGCATGTCGGTGTACGCCTTCGCGATCATGCTGGGGGTGGTGCTGCTCGGGCTCTTCATCGGCAGTTTCGTGGTGGCCTCGCTGCGCCGCCACCAGCACCTGGCCGAAGGGCTGATGATCTTCTTGCTGTGCACCGCCGGCCTGTGCGGCCTGCTCTTTGCCAGCCTGTGGGATCGCGCCCCGCTGCTGCTGCTCTCCTGGGGCCGGGGGGTGGAGGGGTTCTGGAACGGGGAGCTTCTGCGCCTTACGGCGGCCTTCTTGCTCATGCTGCTGCCCGCGGTCCTGCTCGGCATGGTGTATCCGCTGATCTTCCGCCTGCCGGCCTTCCCGGCCCAGGACGCGGACGGCGCGGCCGGCGTGTTGGGCGCCATCAACGCCGCCGGCAGCATCCTGGGGGCGCTGCTCACCGGCTTTGTGCTCATCCCCGCCCTCGGCTCGGAGAACACCCTGATCTCGCTTGCGTTGATCCCCATCCTCATCGGACTTGCCCTGGTCGCGCGCATGCTGCGCGCCGGGCCCCGGCTGCGCCTGGGCGCCCTGCTCGCCCTCGGCGCGGCGCTGCCGGCGCTGTGGATCGCCGTCCGGCCGGCCTGGGATCGGCTGCTGCTCACCTCCGGCATCAACGTGTACTTCGCGCCGCTCCACGTGACCGCGCGCTCGCGGCTGCTGTTCTTCCACGAGGACACCTACGGCGGCATCACCACGGTGGTGGAGAACCCGCTAGAGAATGGCGTGGAGCGGGTGCTGCTCACCAACGGGAAATTCCAGGGGAACGACGCCGGCGAGGCCGCGGCCCAGATCGGCTTCGCGCTGGTGCCGACGTTGCTCGCCGCCGAGCTGGACGAGGCGCTGGTGATCGGCCTGGGGACCGGGCACAGCGCCGCCATTTTGCGGGCGGCCGGCGTGCGCCACCTGGAGATCGCCGAGATCTCTCCGGGCATCGTCCAGGCCGCCCGCGAGTACTTCGCCGCCGTCAACGACGGCCTGCTCAACCGGGCCGAGGTGCACCTCGTGCTCGAGGACGGGCGCAACCACCTGCTGCGCACGGATCGGCGCTACTCGCTCATCTCCATGGAGCTCTCCAGCGTGTGGTTCGCGGGCGTGAGCAACCTGTACTCGCGGGAGTTCTATCGGCTGGTGCGAACGCGCCTCCGTCCCGGCGGGGTGTTCCAGCAGTGGGTGCAGCTGCACCACATGGGCGTGCCGGAGTTTCTGTCCATGGTGGCCACGCTGCGGGAGGAGTTCCCGTACGTGTCGCTGTGGCTGCTGGGCGGGCAGGGCGTGCTGGCCGCCAGCGAAGGCCCGCAGATCATCCCGGCGGGGCGGCGGGAGGATCTCGCGGCGCGCGCCGAGATGGCGCCGCACCTCTCCCGTCTGCGCGAGATCACCGGCTTTGCGCTCGCCGACATCGAGGGGGGCCGGCTGCTCGATCCCGACGACGTCGCGCGCCTGGCGAACGCGGCGCGGGAGCAAAAGCTTCCGCTGAACAGCGACGGCAACCGCTTCCTGGAGTACGCCACGCCGCGCTACAACCTGGTGCGAAAAGACAGCCGCCGGGAAATCCTGCGCGCCTTGCTCGAGTTCGTGCCGCCGGCGCTACGCCTGGAGCGCGCCGGGAAAGTCGGCCTGCCGCTCGAGCCGTGAAGGACCCCGGCGCGGATTGACAGCCGGGGCGGCGCCGGGTTGTAATGCCGCGCGGGAGGAGAGCCATGAGCGAACCTGCGGACCTGATGGACTTTCACGAGTACCCCAAGACCGTCACCATCGGCGATGGGCAGAAGGTGACCCTGCGGCCGATGCGGGCCGACGACCGCGACCGGCTGTTCGCCTTCTTCAAGCGCATCCCGGCCGAGGAGCGGCGCGCCTTCAAGCACGACGTGAGCCAGCGCGAGGTCATCACCAACTGGTGCCGCGCGCTCGACTACGACCGGGTGCTGCCCATCCTGGCGCTCTCCGGCGAGGGCGACAAGGAGCGGGTGGTGGCCGACGGCACCCTGCACACCGAGCGTCACGGCTGGGACACCCACGTGGCCCGGCTGCGGCTGACGGTGGATCCCGAGCTGCGCAAGCGCGGCCTGGGCCAGGTGATGCTGCGGGAGCTGTACCACCGGGCCAGCCTGCGCGGCATCGAGAAGGTCCAGGTGGAGGTGCGCGCTGACAACGCCCACGCCATCTCGCTGCTGCAAAAGCTCGGCTACAAGCAGGAGGCGGTGTTCGTGCACCACGCCCTGGATCTCGAGGGCAAGAAGCACGACGTGATCATCTTCTACAACGACATGAACGAGCTGTGGCAGAAGATGGCCGACCTCAACATCGACTCGGACTTCTTCCTCATCCCCTAGCCGCTAAAACTCGCCGATGTTGAAGTGCAGGTTCCAGGTGTCCTCGCGCCGGGCGGGGTCCGGGTCCAGGTTGAAGCCGAAGTCGAAGGCCACCGGCCCCACCGGCGTCACCCAGCGCAGCCCGAAGCCGGCGGTGGGCCGGATCTCGAAGGGATCCAGGTGCCCGGGATCGGTCCACAGGTTGCCGCCGTCCGAGAACACGGCCGCCTCCAGGCGCCCCGGCACCAGCGGGAAGCGCAGCTCGATCTTGGCGTTCACGTAGGCGTTGCCGCCGGGGGAGATGCACTCCGTCTGGTTGACGCTCCCGGGGATCTCGATGCACGGCGGCGAGAGGTCGGCCGGGATGAGGGCGTCCTCGCGGAAGCCGCGCACGCTGTTGCGGCCGCCCAGGAAGAAGAGCTTGTGCGAGGGCGTCTTGGAGCCGGAGACGAGCTGCAGGATGGCGCCCCCGCGCAGGGAGATCGCCAGGGTCACGTCGCGGGCCAGCGGGAAGTACACCGAGGCCAAAAAGTCCAGCCGGGTGAAGAAGGCCTCGCGCGAGGAGGACAGGCTCTTGTCGATCTCCGGGCGGAAGGAGAACAGCGTGCCGCGCCGGGGCCGGAAGGGGTTGTCCCGGCGGTCCCACACGATCTCCGGCCGGAAGCCGGCCAAGAAAAGGCTGCCCTGGTCATAGCGGTTCCAGCGGTCGCCGGCGGCGGCGCCGCAGGACTGGTTGGCCACCGTGCAGTCGAAGCCGATGCGCTCGAGATCGAACTGCAGCGTGAGATCGACGCCGGGCGAAAGGTGCAGATCCAGGCCCGGGGTCAGGGAGAAACGGGTCAGGTCGAAGGAGGCGGCGTGCTCCTGGACCGCCGCCACATCCAGCCGCACGCCCGCGTTGGAGCCGAGCCACCAGGCGCGCGGCCAGTGCAGGCCCGCCAGGGCGAAGCCTTCCAGCCCCTCGACGAAGGACATGTTCTGGTAGCGCTCCTCCAGCCCGGGGGGCATCAGCGGGTAGAACACCGGGCGGTTGACGCGCAGGCGGGTGGCGAGCTCGAGCGCGCGCCCGAACAGGTTGAGCCGGGTGTAGCCGATCTCGAGGCGCACGCCCTCGGCGGAGGAGATGCCCGGGATGAGCGTCAGGTTGTGGGCGGGCCGCTCGCGCACGAACACCAGCACGTCCTTCTGCTCCTCGGCCCGATCGGGATCCAGCAGCCGGATGTCGCTGCCGGAGAAGATCCCCAGCGACAGCAGGTTGTCGGTGCTCTGCGAGACCCGCTGCGGGGTGTAGCGCCCGCCGCGCCGCAGGGCCAGCGAGCGGTCGAACACCACGCGGGCGGTGCGCCGGTTGCCGGACAGCAGGATGCGGCGCACCTCGACCCGCGGGCCCTCCTGGACCGCCAGGGTGACGTCGGCGAGCTGGCGGTCGGGCGAGAACTGCACACGGGACTCGATGTGCGCGAAGGCGAACCCGCGATCGGCGTAGTTCTTCAGCAGGCGGCGGCGCAGGTTCTCCAGCGCGTTGGGGTCGAAGGGCCCGCCCGGGCGAACCGCGGCGGCCTCGCTCTCGGCGAGGTGCAGCAAGTCCGCGGCGTCGATGCTCTCGTTGCCCTCGAAGGCGAGCGCCCCGATCAGGGTCCGCGGCCCCTCCTCGACCGGGATGGCCAAATGGAGCCGGGCGGGGTTCTTCTGCCACACCAGTTGCGGCGGCCCGGCGCGCGCCGAGAGAAAACCCCGCGAGCGGTACAGATCGGCGATGCGCTCTAGCCCTTTCTGGTAGGCCACGGGCAGGTACACGCGTTCCGGCACCAGGTCGATCCAGAAACCCTCCGGGCGATCGGGCCGGCGAGTTTGCCCGCGCCGCGGCTGGGGCCCGCCGAAGACGTCCATGTCGCCCGGATCCACCGCCTGCCCCAGCAGCGGCTGCGGCAGCTCCTCGGCCAAAGTGTCCTCGATGATCAACAAAAGCTCCCGGGAAGAAATCGCCCGGTTGCCGAAAAAATCCAACCGCTCCACCCGCACCCGCGGTCCCTCCTGCACCCGGAACAGCAGGCGGCGCGTCCTCCCGGGGTGGAGCGCCTCCAGCTCGGCCGCGACCTGCACCCGGGCGTACCCCTGCCGCAGGTAGAGATCGCGGATGATCTCCTCGAACTCGGCCAGGGTGGCCTCGTCCAGGCGCAGCTCTCGATCCAGCGGCAGCGCGGCCCGGAGCTCCCGCGCGGACAGGATCTGGTTTCCGGAAAAGTCGATGCGGATCTTCTCCCCGGCGTGGATGTCGACGGCCACCACCTCCCACATGGCCTGCAAGCCCGCGTCGATGCGCGGGGCGCTCACCCGGGCCTCCAGGTATTCCTGCCGGTGGTAGAAACGGCGCAGGCGCTCCAGGGCCGAAGACAGCCAGCCCTCGTCCAGCACCTGGCCCGGCACATACTCCATCACCTCGAGCAGGCGGGGCGCGGGAAAGCGCGCGTCCCCGCGGATGAAGACCCGAGACACGCGGGTGGGCGGCCCCTCCTGCACGAACAGCTTGACCCGCACGTCCTCGCTGGCGCCCTCCTCCTCGCGGGCGATGACCTGGGCGCGGCGGAACCCGCGCCGGGCGTAGCGCTTCTCGATCTCGCTGGCCGCCTCGCTGAGCCGCAGCCGGTCGAACTCCTCCCCCGGCGACAGCCGGATCCAGCGGCGCAGCTCCGCGTCCGAGAACACCGAGTTGCCGAAGAACTCGAGCGAGCGGACCCGCCGCACCCCGAGGAGCTCGAAGGTCAGCACCACCCCCCGCGGTCCCGGCTCGGCGAAGGCGCGCACCTGGCCGAAGATCCCCAGGTGGAAGAGCAGCTTCACCGTCCGGCGCACCTCGGCCAGGTTCAACGGGTCGCCCGGCCGAAGCTCCACGATCGAGCGCACGTCCTCCTGGGCGCTGGCCGCGCCGAGGAAACGGATCTCGCTGATGGGACGGCCCTCCAGCTCCTGGGGGACCTGGGCCCCGGCCGAGCGGGCCGCGGCCAACGTAAGCGCCAGGATGAGAAGGCGCGCCGTCATGCTACCACTCCCAGTGGAGCTTGAGGTCCAGGCCGGTGTCCCCCAGCGGGGTCCGCGGCACGTTCTCCCAGCGCAAGCGGGTGGAGATCCCCTCGCCCAGGCGGTAGTTCATCTCCAGGCTCTGATCGGTGTCGTCGAACAGCGCCCGGCTGTAGTCCAGGTCCAGGTTCTCGCTGATCACCGGGAGCTTGATGCCGGTCTCCAGGCGCGGGGCCGTGGTCTGGGTCTTGGGCGAGAAGCGGCTCTGCACCCGCAGGTACTTGGGGCGAACCACGCGGGACGGGAAGGGGAACACCCGGCCGAGCCGCTCGTCCAGCTTGATCGAGCGCAGCACGATCTCGCCGCCCAGGCCCACCAGGTCCTCGCTGGAGAAGGCCTTGATGTCCCGGCTGGTGACCCCCAGCGAGAGCAGGGTCACGATGTCGGCCTCGTCCAGCGGCGGTTCGGAGCGCAGGCTCACCGAGAAGTCATCCCCCTCCCCCACCAGCCGCAGCTCCACCCGGTACTCGGTCTCGCCGCCGCGGTCTCCACGATCCACCACCTCGCTGCGGCTGGCGGCGAGCTCGATGCGCGGGCGCACCGAGAAGGCGTCGGAGAACCCCACCCGCGTGTTCTGCACCAGGAAGTCCTTGCTGAGATACGACAGGGTCCCCTCGATGGCGCTGACCTCTCCCAGCAGACCCAGCCGTTGGTTGGTCCCCACCAGGCGCAGCTCGCCGCGCATCTCGGTGATGGCGCGCGAGGCCACCACGGAAATCGGGCTGGCTGTTATGGCGACTACGTTCACCATCATCGCCGTGTTCGTGCCGGTGGCGTTCATGGGCGGCATCATGGGACGGTTCTTCTACCAGTTCGGCATCACGGTGGGCGTGGCGGTGCTGCTGTCGTTGTATGTGAGCTTTACGCTCGACCCGATGCTGAGCTCGCGCTGGTACGATCCGGCGGCCGACCCGAATGTGCCGCGGTCGTGGTTCGGGCACAAGCTGGAATGGCTGAATGAGCAACTGGACCGTT
>CAZLNM010000064.1:7759-29130 GCA_964561025.1 uncultured Myxococcales bacterium | reverse complement strand
CGCGCAGGGTCCTCCCGAGCAGCGCCGGGGGTGGTCGGCGTTAAACAGGCCGCTCTTTGAATACTGTTTGCGGCGAAATTGTCCGTCTGGCGCGCCGCGTATGTCGCCGACACGGTGCGGCTTGTCTCGGCGCTCAGGCCGGGGTATGGCCGACGAGTTCGAGGAACTCTTGCTCGCCGATCACGCGCACGCCGAGTTTTTCGGCCTCGGCCAGCTTGGAGCCGGGGTTCTCGCCGCAGACCACCAGCGTGGTCTTCTTGCTCACCGAGCCGGTGACCTTGGCGCCCAGCGCCTCGAGCAGGGCCTTGGCCTTCCCCCGCTCCATGGAGGCGAGCGTCCCGGTGAGCACCACCACCTGGCCCGAGAGCGGCGCGCCGGCGGGGACGGCTTTTTTCTCCTCGGCCAGCGGGGTCACCCCCGCCGCCAGCAGCGCCTCGACCACCGCGCGGTTCTTCGGCTCGAAGAAGCGCAGGATGCTCGCCGACACCTCCGGGCCGATGCCGGGGATGGCGGTGAGCTCTTCGGCGCTGGCCCGCATCAAATCGCCGATCGATCTGAACCGCTGCGCCAGCAGCGCGGCCACGTGCTCGCCGACGTGGAGGATCCCCAGCGCGGCGATGAAGCGCGCGAGCGGCCGGCGTTTGCTCTCCTCGATGGCGGCGACGAGGTTCTGCGCCGACTTTTCGCCCATGCGCTCGATCTCCGCCAGGGTGGCGGCGTCGAGCCGGTACAGGTCGGCGGCGGTCTTCACCAGGCCGCGCTCGAGCAGCCGCTCCACGATCTTCTCGCCCAGCCCCTGGATGTCCATGCCGCCGCGCGAGGCGAAGTGCAGCAGCCGCTCGCGCAGCTGCGCCGGGCAGTCCATGTTGGCGCAGCGCAAGGCGCTCTCGCCCTCCGCCTGGGCGACCGGGCCGCCGCAGGCCGGGCAGCGCTCGGGCATGACGAAGGGCACGCTGCCGGCCGGCCGCTTGTCGAGCACCACCGCCACGATCTCGGGGATGACGTCGCCGGCCCGCTGCACCACCACCGTGTCCTGCGCGCGCACGTCCTTGCGCCGCACCTCGTCCTGGTTGTGCAGGGTGGCCCGCGACACCTCCACCCCGCCGACGCGGACGGGTTCCAGCTCGGCCACCGGGGTGAGCACCCCGGTGCGGCCCACCTGCACCACGATCTCGCGCACGCGCGTGGTCTCCTGCACCGGGGGGAACTTCCAGGCGATGGCCCAGCGCGGCGAGCGCGACACCTCCCCCAGGCGGCGCTGGAGATCGAAACGGTTGACCTTCACCACCATGCCGTCGATGTCGTACGGCAGCGAGAAGCGGTCCGCAAGCAGCGCCCGGTAGGCGGCGGCCGCCTCCTGGGCGGTCCGGCACAGGACGGAGCGCGGGTTCACCCGGAAGCCGAACTCTCTAAGGCGCGCGAGCAGCTCCTGTTGCGTCTCGACGCCCGGCACCGGCAGGCCGGGGGCGTACATCATGTACGAGAGCGGTCGCGAGGCGGTGACGCGCGAGTCGAGCTGGCGCAGGCTGCCCGCGGCGGCGTTGCGCGGGTTGGCGAAGGCCGGCTCGCCCGCCTCCTCGCGCTCGCGGTTGAGCCGCTCGAAGTGGGCCTTCTCCAGGATCACCTCGCCGCGCACCACCAGCCGCTCGGGCGGATCCTGGCCGCGCAGGCGCAGCGGCAGCCCCTGGATGGTGCGCACGTTCGGGGTGACGTCCTCGCCCACCGTTCCGTCGCCGCGGGTGGCGCCGGCCTGGAGCAGGCCCCGCTCGTACACCAGCTCGAGCGACAGGCCGTCGAGCTTGGGCTCGACCATGTAGGCGACGTCTTCCTCGGTCCCGAGAAGCTTCTGCACGCGCCGGTGGAACTCGAAGAACTCCTCCTCGGAGAAGCAGTTTTGCAGCGACAGCATGGGCGAGGGATGGCGGAATGGCGGAAAGTCGGCGCGCGGCGGGGCGCCCACCCGGTGGCTGGGGGAGTCGGGGCGCACCAGCTCGGGATACGCCGCCTCCAGCGCCTCGAGCTCGCGCGAAAGCCGGTCGTACTCGGCGTCCGACACCGTCGGGCTATCGAGGACGTAGTAGCGGTAGGCGTGCTCGTTGAGCTCGTCGGTCAGCCGCTCGATGCGCCGGCGTGCTTCCTCGCGGTCCATGGGGGCCTCGCCAGAATGCCAGAAACCGCAAAAAACATACCCGCGATCTCGCCAGGCGGCAAGGGGTTCGCCGGGACGGTTCACTTGACACCGGAATTCGGCGGATGCTAGCTTGCCCGAAGCCGAATTGCCTAAAACCGAGAGTCGAGGACAGGCATGATGCGCCGAAACTCACTGGTTTTTCTGGTCGTGCTCCTCACCCTGCCGGCCTGGCCGGCCCAGGCGGCCCGCTACGACATGAACCTGGGCGGGTTCTGGGAATCCTGCGCGAACCCGGCCGATCCCACCGCGGTCGCCACCTGCGCCAACGAGCACTTCAAGGATCTGATGCGAGAGCTGGGCCTGGTGACCGCGCCGGCCTTCCTGGCGCCGGCCGAGACGCTCGGCCTCAACGGCTTCGAGTTCGCCATCGAGGGCTCGGTGGTCCCCATCCACAACGATCGCGTGTACTGGACCGCCGCCACCGAGAGCTCGCCGGGTTCGGTGCTGTTCATCCCGCGCATCCATGTGCGCAAGGGTCTGCCCTTCAGCTTCGAGGTCGGCACCCAGATCTCCTACGTCCCGGAGAGCGAGATGTTCACCGCCGGGGCCGAGGTGCGCTGGGCGCTGAACGAGGGCTTCTACTTCATCCCCGACCTTGCGGTGCGCATCGCGCTGAACCACACCATCGGGCCCAAGGACTTCTCGCTCTCCACCGGCGGGTGGGACATCTCCATCTCCAAGGCCTTCGGGGTGGCCGGCATGCTGTCGCTCACCCCGTACGCCGGCTACCACATGCTGTTCGTGCACGCCTCCTCGCACGTGGTCTTGCCGATGCTCGACGAGAGCAACGATGGGGTGAGCAACCCGCTGCTGGTGACCAAGGTCTTCAACGCCGTCAAGTGGCAGGACAACATCTTCCACCGGGGCTTCGTGGGCCTGCGCTTCAAGAGCTACATCTTCCAGGTGGTGGTCGAGGCCACCTTCGCCTCCCAGTCCATGTACGGGTTCAACTTCAAGCTGGGCTTCGATTACTGAGCGCCGCGGGGCGAGCGTGCCCGGATTCGCCGACCTGGTCTTGATCCTGTTCGTGGTGGCGGTGGTGCTGGTCACCAACCAGTTGCCGCGCCTGGCGAACCTCGCCGGCCAGGCCCTGCAGCGCCTGCGGGGGAAGAAGGAAGACGGCGCCGCCGCCCGGCAAGAGAGCAAAGACGCGCCACCTGACCCACCCGCAGACGGCCCGTAGAGCGACCGCACGCCCGGTCAGAAAACCCGCACCCCGAAGTCGAGGGTGAGCGCCGCCCGCGCCAGATCGGCGGCGTCCAGCAGCGAAACGCGCACGGCCAGCCCGCCCGACCATCTTCCCCGTTGCAGGCGAAGCGCCGGCACCACGAACAGGAAGTTCGTGTTCCCCGCCTTGGCCGTGGCCACCCCGCCGTGGAGTTCCAGGGCCGGCTCGAGCCAGGGCAGCAGGCGCCACTGCCAGCCCAGCTCGATGCGCAGCACGCTCGACACCAGGGGCGAGTCGGGGTCCTTGAAGGCCGGATCGGTCTGGACCAGGAAGTGGTACACGATCGACAGCAGCAAGAAGTGATCGCCGAGGCCGATCTCCGCCTCGAGGTGGGGCGAGTAGTCGGTCTGGCCGTAGCGGAGGTACCCGTAGTCCTCGATCATGGCGTAGGCGCCGGCGTCGAGCATGCGCTGGCGAGAATCGGAGAACCACCCCGAGGATCCCGGGGCCCAGGACAGCCCGCCGGCCAGCACCAGCGGCGCCTCGCCCAGCCAGGTCCCCCACAGCCCGTGCAAGCCGAGCAGGAAGTTCCCGACCGCGAAGCCGAAGCCACTGCCTTCCTGGCGCCCGGCCAGGAAGGGGAATTCCAGCGAGAAGGCCAGGTGGTTCGCCGGCGCCACGTCCAGCCGCAGCACCTGGGTCCACAAGGGGCCTTGCGCCTTGGAATGGAACTCGAGATCGGGCGTGAGGAAGGCCAGCGATGTTTGCAGGCGCAGCCGGTTGCGCGGGGCGGGGTCGGTGGCGCCGACCCAGGCCGGGAACACCTCCAGGTCGGGCTCGATCACGCCGCCGCGCGCCTCCTGGCGCCAGCGCGCCGCGGTGTCCTGTTCCTCCTTGTGCCCGCGGCTGCCCTCCAGGCGCTCGACCTCGGCGCGAGCCTGCTCGGCGCACTGGTTGTGCGGGTAGATCTGCAAAAATTCGCGCCACAGGCGGAGCTTCTCCTCGACCGAGGGCCGGTCTTCGGCGCGGGCCGCGGTCTCCCGAAAAAGCGGGTCTTCGCAGGGGACATCCTCGGCGCGGGCCGGCCAGGCGAGCCATAGCGAGAAAAACACTGTGGCGCAGGATCTCATGCGACCTCCGAAAGACTGGCCAGGACACGCTCCACGGCGCGGCGCCGGGGGCTTCGGGTGAACCGCAAGAACCGTTCTTGGTCCGGCGCCGCCACGGACCCCAGCGCGGCCAGGCGCCGGGCGGACGCGGCGAAGGTTCGCTCGGAGGCGATGCCATCCACGAGCTTGCGCGTGGTGCGCTCGATGGCTTCCTCGACCAGCCCGGGGCGGTGGCAGATCAGGGCTCCGTCGGCGCCGCAGCGTAAGGCTTCGAGCGCGGCCGGCACCACGCCGGGGGAGCGGGCCACCGCCCCCATCTCCAGATCGTCGGTGAGCAGCGCGCCGGCGTGCCCCATCCGGCGCGTGAGCTGGTAGGCGGCGGGAGAGAGCGAGGCGGGCCGCTTCGGATCCAGCGCCGGCGCCAGCAGGTGACCGAGCATGAGCGCGGGAAAGCGCGCCCGGATGGCCGCGGCGAAGGGCACCAGCTCCACCGTTTCCAACCGGCGCTGGTCCGCCGGGAGCGTCGGCAACTCGTGGTGGCTGTCTTGGCGGGTGTCGCCGTGACCCGGGAAGTGCTTGCCGCAACAGGCGATACCGCCCAGCAGGAGCCCTCGGCCGAAGGCCACCGCCCGTCGCGCCGCCTCTCGTGGATCGCGGGCGAACGACCGATCGCCGATGACGGGGTTTTTGGGGTTGGTGTCCACGTCCAGCACGGGCGCCAGGTTCAGGCTGAACCCGAGGGCGCCAAGCTCGCGCCCCAGCTGGCGCCCGGCCGCCCGCAGCAGCTCGCGGTCGCCCGTCGCGCCCAGGATGCGCGCCGACGGAAGCTGGAGCAGCGGCGGTCCCAGTCTCTTCACGCGCCCGCCCTCCTGATCCAGGCACACCACCAGCGAACGCCGGCCGGCGGCGGCCCGCGCGGAACGGATCAAGGCAACGGCCGACTCGATGTCCGGCAGGTTCCGGGCAAAGAGGATGATCCCGCCCAGGCCGGCGTGCAGCAGCCGGGCCACCTCGGCCGGCAGGACGGTTCCGTCGAACCCGCACACGAACCGTCTCGCGGCCAGCGCCCGCAGCCGTCGGATGCGGCGCGAGGTTGACTGGCGATGGTGTTGTGTTAGCGTGGCCATCGTCATGCGCGAGCTTATCTCCAGTCCGCACCGCCATCAACTGGGCCTGGCGATGGCCGGGTGGCTGTTTCTTTCGTCGGCGAGTCTGGTCTTCGCGGGCGAGGCTGCCCGGGAGGCGTTGGGCCTTGTGGAGGTGCCGCTCGAGCAGGAGCTCGGCGCCCTGCTCGATGACCCGGCGCTCGAGGGCGCGGTGGTGAGCGCGCGGGTGGAGAGCCTCACCAGTGGGCGCACCCTGTTCGCGCGCAACCCCGACCAGCTGGTCAACCCGGCCTCGGTGACCAAGATGTTCACCACCGCGGCGGCGCTGTGCCTGCTGCACCCGGAGTACCGCTTTCGCACCGAGGTGCTGTCGCGGCAGCGGATCGAGCGTGGCGTGCTCAAGGGGCCGCTGTGGGTGCGCGGCGGGGGCGACCCCTCGCTGGTCAGCGAGCGGATGGCCTACCTGGTGCAGGAGCTGTATGCGCTCGGGTTGCGCAAGGTGGAAGGGGCGATCATCCTGGATGACAGCGCCATCCTGGAGGAGCGGCCGCCCGGGTTCAGTCAGGATCCGAGCTCGGATCCCTACCAGGCCCCGCCGGGGGCGCTGGGCTTCAACTTCAACTCGGTGAGCGTGCTGGTGTACCCGGGCGAGCGGGTCGGCGAGAAGCCGCGCATCGAGCTGCTGCCGCACTCCGAGGCCTTCGAGATCGACTCCAGCGTTCAGACGGTGCGGCGCGGCACGCGGGTGCGGGCGCGGGTCTCACCCGCCGCGCACAAGACCAAGATCACCCTCAAGGGGACGATCGGGGAGGCCCACCCCGGCCTGCGCCTGATGGTCCGGGTCGAGAATCCGACCTTCTACTTCGGGCAGACGCTGCTCGCCGAGATGAAGCTGCGCGGCATCCAGGTCCGGGGAGACGTCCGGCGGGGCAAGGCGCCCGACGACCTCGAACCGCTGCTGGTGTTCACCTCGCCGGAGCTGGCCGAGCTGATCCGCACCATCAACAAGCGCTCGCAGAACTTCATGTCGGAGCAGCTCTACCTGGCCATCGGCGCAGAGGTGCTGGGCACGCCCGCCAGCTACGGCCGCGGCGAGCGGGTGATGCGGGCGTTTCTGGAGGAGGAGGTCGGGCTCGCCCCCGGGAGCTACGTCTTGCACAACGGCTCCGGGCTCAACGACACCAACCGGGTGACCGCGACCCAGGTCGTCCAGTTGCTGCGCTACATGGCCAGCCGGGTGGACCTGCGGCCCGACTTCGAGGCCTCGCTGGCCATCGGCGGCGCTGACGGCACGGTGGCGGGGCGGTTCACCGATCCCGCCGTGGCCCGCACCCTGCGGGTGAAGACCGGCTCGCTCCAGAACGTGCGCTCTCTGGCCGGCTACGCGGTGACCCGCAGCGGCGAGACGTTGGCCTTCGCCATTTTGCTCTCGCGTTTCGCCTGCTCGTCGGCGGAGGTGCTGTCGATCCTGGATCGTTTCGCCGTCGCGCTCTCGCTCTCCAACGCCAGCGGTTGCGTGGTGCACTCGGCGCGCATCCCGGTAGGATCTGACCGTGGCGAGGATGCAGCCGTCGGCGAGCGGTCGGCGCGGCCATAGCGGATGCTTGGTGCGCACCTGCGTTGCGAAAAGAGGTCCGTGCCGGTTCCTCTCTGGCGATAGACGGTTTTTCAAGCTAATATGGGCACATGCGGGGTGAGCCATGAGAAAAGACGATCTGGCGTTTCGGGTGATTTTTCTTGCGCTTCTCGGGATCCTCGTCGCCTGCTCCAGCGCGGTGCCTCCGTGCGAGCCGCGGGAGGAGGTGTGCAACGGGCGGGACGACGACTGCGACGGCCGCACCGATGAGGACCCGAGTGACGTGGGCACGGAGCCCTGCGGCGCCGATACGGGCGAGTGCCAGGCCGGTACTCCCGCCTGCGAAGGGGGAAAGATCGTTTGCCGCGGCGAGATCCCACCCGTCGACGAGATTTGCGACAATCGCGACAACGATTGCGACGGCGACACCGACGAGGGCCTCGCGGCCTGCGCCTGCACGGGGGGAAATGCGCCGGGGACGGAGACGTGCAACGGGATCGACGACGACTGCGACGGGCAGATCGACGACGTTCTGGCCTGCGCCTGCACGGGGGGAAATGCGCCGGGGACGGAGACGTGCAACGGCATCGACGACGACTGCGATGGGACCATCGATGACGTGGCGGCCTGCGCCTGCACGGGCGGGAATTCTCCCGGGACCGAAGTGTGCAACGGCGTCGATGACGACTGCGACGGGACCATCGATGACGTGGTGGCCTGCGCCTGCACGGGCGGGAACCCTCCCGGGACCGAGGTGTGCAACGGCATCGACGACGACTGCGACAACCAGATCGACGAGAGCAACGGAGCGGGCGGGCGCTGCGGCGGACTGGGAGACCCCTGCGCCGCCGCGCGGGACTGCGTGAGCGGCGTGTGCGTGGGCGACATGTTTGGCCGGTACTGCTCGCAGTCCTGTGACGTGTCCTCGCCCGGAAGCTGCCCCGCGGACTGGCGCTGCGTGATCGGTTCGAACATGGATTATTGCCTCAAGAATTTCCCCGCCTGCGATGGCAACGCCGACTGTGTTGCCGGCCAGGTGTGCGTGGTGCTGGAGGCGGACGATCAACTCTCGCGCGTGACCGAGTGCCGACCGGCCTTGGACCCGGGCGTGGGGCCGGGCGCGGACTGTTCTGCGGCCACCTGCCAGAATGCGCTGTGCGCCTGGATCGGGCTGTGCTCCGAGGTGTGCTCGGCCGCGGAGCCGTGCGCGAACCCGTACCAGGGACATCCCACCACGTGCGTGCTGCGGGGGTTCTCGGTGACTCCGGGAGACTGCGGCCGCGACGCCCAGTGCCCCGCGGGCGCCACTTGCCAGAGCGGGGCCTGCGCCGGGCCGGCCTGCGCTGCCGACCCCGATTGTCCCGCGCACTACGCCTGCGACACCGCTACCGGGCTGTGCCGGCCGCAACCTTTCCTGAACTACGTGGGCAACTGTGTCTTCGGCTGCATGCGCGACGCCGAATGCCCGGCCATCCTGGGGGTGCAGCTCGTGTGTCAACCGGGGGTCGCGGCGGATGGGACGCGTATCCAGGGCCAGTGCAACCGGCCGTACTCGGGCGGTGCCACCGGGGAGGCGTGCCAGCCCGGTGGCGACCACGGCATCTGCTTCTATGGCTCGACCGCCTATTGCTCGCAGCTGTGCCAGACCGCCGCGGACTGTCCGCCTGGAATGAACTGCACCGCCGGAACCCTGTACATGGGCGACCTGGGCAACTTCGCGAACACCATGACCTGCACCTGGCCCTGAGCGGCGGCGCGGCGGTCGTTTTGGCGCCGGTTTCGATTGCCAGGAAGGCGTGCCACATCCATTGAATCCACGACGGCTTTCGCGCGCGAACGCGCTGGCTGGGTGGGCCCCGCGTTCGCGCGAAAGGCGATTCTGGAAGCACTTTCCCCGGCACGAGGTTCAGTGGAGATACGAACTCGAGGGAGAGTCTGACAGGTGGTGAATACTCTTCAGAGAGAGACACAAGGACTTACTTGCGCAGGTGGGCGATGAGACCCTTGTTGCCGACGATGTAGGCGTCCTTGCCGTCGTCCGACATCCACACGCCGTTGAGTGTCTCGGGGGTGTCGATGACCTCGCGGGATACCTTGTCGCCCTTGATGCGGACCGCGACGCCCATGTCCCCCGCGGCGATCATCTCGACGTCGCCCGAGGGCTTCTCGTAGCCGTGGATGGCCCGGAAGGCCACGTCGTATCCGGTGCGGATGGGTTGCCAGGGGTCCTCGGAGGGGATGGGCCACACCCCGCCGTACATGCCGACCACCGCGCCCTTCCCGCCCGGGCCCACCCAGACGCCGAACAGCACCGGGGTGATCAGCAGCGGTTGCCCGGAGATGGGATCGTTGGGGCACTCGCCGTTGACCAGCTCCACAGCGCACAGGGAGATGGTCTTCGTCTTCCAGCCGTTCTGGTAGTAGCACACCCGCCCCTGCTCTCCCACGGCGAAGGCCAGGTTCTGCGCCGGGTAGGTGATCCCGGCCATGTTTCCGGAGCAGAAGCTGTAGTTGGCCACGCCGCCGCCCGAGTACCGCTGCGCCACGTCCTGGCCCACGATGATGGCGTCGTCGGGGCCGTCGATGGCGCGGAAGTCGGCGCAGGTGCGCGCGCTCAGGATCTCCACCGGCGGCGGCGCGGTGCCGCCGTCCTCGGGCGGCTCGAGGTCGCCGCTGTAGCGCAGGATGGTGCACTGGTTGCCCACCGCCACCACGTGGTCGGCGGCGTTGCCCCACACGCCGAAGAGCGTGGCGGAGACCTCCGACTTGGCTTTCAGCGCTCGCCAGCGCCCGTTCTCGCGGCGCAAAAAGGTGCCGTTCGCCCCCACCGCGTACACGTCGGAGGACGAGAAGCCCCACACCGCCATGAGGTCTTCTTGCGTGTTGCTGGTCTCCATGACCCAGCCCGGGATGCAGGCCACTTCGAGCGCCACCAGCCCGAGCAGGAGCATAAGCCGCGGGCCAGAGTCTTTTCGGCTCATGGGATCTTCCTTTCGCCGCTCACATCGAACTGACGGGTGCAGTCGGGACGGATGTCCTGCAGCTGTCCGATCACGGTGGTGCGCGGGCCGCCGTCCGGGGCGGCGCCCTCGCTCAGGGTGCCGCTCAGGTTGATGGTCTCCTCGTTGCCGATCTTTCCCGAGACCAGGAAGCTCGCGTCCTTCTGGATCTGACCCTTGAGGGTGCCCCAGCGCGAGGTGAACTCGGCGGTGAGGTCGTTCGCGCGGATGCGGGCGCGCAGGGTGTTCTCCAGGATCCCGCCGGTGTAGGGCATGCAGCCCGCGCCGCTCTGGCGCAAGAAGGTTTCCCAGACCTCGTAGTCGCCCTCGAAACGTGTCAGGTCGGGTCCGTCCGAGGACGAGCCGCATCCCGCGGTGAGCGCCGTCAGGAGAACCGCCCCCGCCAGCCAGCGGATCGAAAGCATGTCGTCACTCCTCCCGCGCTTACCCTAGCAAAGGAATGCCGGCGGATCAACGAAGCCGAGGCGCCACGGCCTCAGGACAGGCCCACTCGCCCGGCGCCCTCGCGAAAATCATCCCGGGCGATCCACCAGCGCCGGCCGCAGCGGGGGCAGAACACCTCCAGCTGATCCTCTCCGGCGAAGAGCGCTTCCATCTTGTCGCCAAAGAGAGAGCGCAGCACGTCCATCATGCGCTGGGCGTTGCAGCCGCAGTCGAAGCGGAAGGCGCGCTTCTCTACCGGCATAAGATTCTGCTCGATGCGCTCCAGGGCCGAGCGGGCGTCGAGGGAAGCGAGCCAGGACTCGTTCACGTGCGGCAGACCGAACACCAGAAGGTACTCCGACTGCGCCGGCGCAAACAGCCGCACCCGCGTCTGTTCGGAGCGCTCGTAGTAGGCCTCGACGATGGCCGGGATCTCGTCGAGCGTAAAGGAGATCAGGCTCTCGCTATGCTGCGCGCCGCGGCGAGACTCGACGAACAGGCGGTTCTCGGGCTCGGTGCGCACCCCCGCCATGATCAGCCGCCCGGCCACGGTGCCGGCCTGGTTGTCGCCGGTCGCGAAGAGGTTGGCCACGGGGCGGTTGAGGTTGAGCGTCCAGGCGGTGAACTGGTCGCGCGGCTTGCAGCTCAGGTGGAGACACGCGGCGGCGAGCAGCGCCTGCATCTTGGAGAGCAGCGGTTCGGCAGGGAGGCTCTCCCAGCGGGCCACGTGGCGGCGATAGGTGTCGAAGAGGTTTTCGAACAGGCCGTGGCAGAATACGGCGTCGCGTTCGGTATCGAGAAATATGTCGATCTCGGTAGTCAAGAGGTTGCCGGGATTATCCATGTGACTTCCTGGCAATCGAGTTTAGATCCAGTGTTTTCAGTTTTCAAGAAATCACATGGTAAGCGGTGTTGCCATGTTGTGGATTGTGTTTTCGATGGCTAACTACAATGAAAAATAGAAAGTATTTTTTTATTTTCGCATAAGCTCCATGTGCGGATCGTGACTTTTTGTCTCTGTACGGCGTTGTCCAAAAACCGTAAGCAGTATTTTATTTTTACATATCATCTAGTTATAAAAAGTATAATCAAATCCTTCTTGGCACAAACATTGCTTTTCCATCGCCCATCATGCCGAATAGAAGTAAAAATATTTATTTTGTAAGACTTTATGTCGTTTTGGCAGCGGTTGGCGTATTGCTGCTGGCTTCAATTGCGATTTTCTTTTTTACTGGTTCGGGTGATTCTGAATCCACAACCTCATCTGCAACTACTGGAAATAAATCAAAAAACAATGGGGACAGGCCCGCTGTTTTTGCCAGGCATGGTGTTTTCAGGGCTGGCGAAAGAGGGCCTGATATGGCGGCCGATTCACGAGAACCAGAAAAAGGGATCGAGGATCTGGCCAGAATTCCTTGGGGTGCCGACAAGAACTCTCTTGGAAGGCTTCGTCCAGAGGAAGGTAATCCAGAAGGCCCCATGAGCTTCACCGTTGACGATGAGGGCCGGCTCCTCGTGCTCGACCAGGTCAACGCAAGGCTCCAGGTGTTCGAGGATGGCACCTGGGTCAAGTCCATCCCCATTCCGGCTGAAACCTTCCATGACATCGCGATGGCGGAAGACGGCCGGATCGCCGCGCTCGACCGGTTCTCCGGCGACGAGGTGGTGATCATTTCCGAGCGCGGGAAGGTCGAGAGCCGGGTGCGTCTCACGGGTCTGGAGATTCCTGAAGGTGGGTTGACGACCGGCCTCTTTGCGCGCGCTGACGGCACCTGGGTCGAGGTCGAGCACGAACGGCTGGTCCAGGTGGCGGACGAGCGGGGACAGCCGGTCGCATCACGGAGGACCCTGCCCGGCCGGCCATCGCGAGACGGACGCTGGTTGCTCCAGGCGTTGCGCGAGGGGCCTGACGCCGCGGTGGTGTTGGTCCGCCCGGCGAGCAATCCAGAAGCGGTGCCGGTGCTGCTGGCTCGGGTGGAGTTTTTGCTACCCGTGTTGCAGCTCACCGCGCTGGAGAGCGATCGCGCCGGCCGGGTGTACCTGGCGGCGATCATCGCGCGCTTCGACGAGAGCGATCATACGCTCGTGCTCGAGGAGTACGAGCCGGTGGTGGTGTTGTCCCCCGAGGGTAGAGAGCTGGGCCGGGTGGTGTTCCCGCCGCGCACCCTGCCCGAGGAGAGCTTTGTCCCCATCCGCGTCTCTCCCGCCGGAGCCATCTACCAGATGGCCTTCACGGAAGAGGGCGTCGTGTTCAGGAGGGCCGTGCTATGAAGCCGCTTGCGCTTGTCGTGGTGACCGCCGCCGTCGTTTTCTCGGGCAGGGCGGCCATCGCCGAATGTCCGAGCATCTCCCGCGACGACATCGTCCGCCTGTGCAACCAGGCCATGGGATACTCCTATTACTGGGGTCACGCCAGCTGGCGCACCGACGGCGCCTCCCACGGCTCGTGCTCGGGAAGTTGCCCCAACTGCACCCACTCCGGGCAGTATGGGGCGGATTGTTCCGGCCTGGCCGGCAAGGTGTGGCAGGTGCCCCGCGCCAGCGCCGTGACCGAGGACTACCACCCGTACTCCACCTACAACTTCCGCAACGAGACCACCCACTGGACCCGGGTGGCCCGCGGCGGAACCATGATCCGCGGCGACGCGCTGGTGTACAACATCAACGGCAGCGGGCACATCATGATCTACGACAGCGGGGACGCCTGGGGCACGCCCAAGGTGTGGGAATGCAAGGGCTGCTCCTATGGCTGCGTGCACGGCAGCCACTCCATCTCGACGAGCTACATCGGCATTCGCCGGCACAACCTGGCCACCCAGCCTGCCCAGGGAAAGCTCCAGGGCACAGTGTACGTGGACAAGGGATCGGGGAGCGACGACATGTCGCAGCGCCTGCCCGGCGCCACCGTTTCCACCGCGGGCAAGACCGCGACCGCGCGCGACGGCGACGCCTACTGGTCGTTCACCCTCAACGCCGGCGGTTACACCGTCAGCGCCGCGATGAGCGGGTACCACAGCGCGAGCCGCTCCTGCTCCGTGCCCGAGGGCGGCGAAACCTGGTGCTCCATCGGACTGACGGCGGTGTGCACGCCGAGCTGCGCCGGCAAGGTCTGCGGCCCGGACGGCTGCGGCGGGAGCTGCGGAAGCTGCGGCGCCAACGAGGCCTGCAACGCCGGAAAGTGCGAGTGTGTCATGCAGTGCGGGAGCCGGGAGTGCGGCCCCGACCCGGTGTGCGGCGCCTCCTGCGGGACGTGCAGTGAGGGCACCCGCTGCTCCGCGGCCGGGGTTTGCGAGTGTGTGCCGGCCTGCCAGGGCCGGGAGTGCGGCCCGGACGGCTGCGGCGGGAGCTGCGGCGGGTGTCCGCCGGGGTTGCTCTGTGACGCATCGGGCCTGTGCCAGGCCTGTGTCCCCGAATGTGCAGGCCGGGTGTGCGGCCCGGATCCATTGTGCGGCCAGAGCTGCGGCACCTGTCCTGCGGGCCAGGCGTGTCAGGACGGCCAGTGCCTGGCCTGTGTGCCGGACTGCGCGGGGCGTAGCTGTGGCCCCGACCCGCGCTGTGCCACGCGTTGCGGCGTGTGCGAAGCCGAGCTTCTCTGTGACGCCGCCGCGGGTACTTGTCAGACCATCCCTCCGGACCGGGGAAAAGTCTTCGGCACGGTGCGCGAACGGCGCCAGGGCGCGCGGGAGCAGGACGAGGGGCCGGTGGTTCCGCGGGCGTCCATCCGGCTAGATGGCCAGGTGCAGGCCGCGGCCGATGAAGAGGGCTACTTCGAGTTCTCGGTCGGGCCGGGAGAGCACCTCATCGAGGCCAGCGCGGAGAAGTTCTCCTCCGGTTCCGTCACCTGCACCATCGCCGGCGGCGCCCACGCCGATTGCTCCGTGCTGCTCGATCGGCTCGGTGTGAACCCCGATGACGAGGTCGTGGTCCTGGGAGGGTGCGGCACCGGCGGAGGGCGCTCGCTGTCTTTGCTCGGGCTTGCGCTGGCGGGCTTGCTCATGGCCCGGCGGCGCCGCGCCTGATGGCGGCGAAAAGGCCTACTTCTTGCGGGGCGCGGCCTTTTTTCCGGTGACGGGTTTCTTTCGGGCGACCTTTTTCGGCGCGGGGCGGGGGGGCTTCTTCCGGGATGCGGCCGGCGGACGGGGACGGGAGGCGGCCTTGGGCGCCGGTTTCGCTTTGGCCGGGCCCTTGCCCGCGGCCTTCTTTCGTGGTGTGGCAGAGGTCTGGATGTCACGGACACCTGGCAGATCGCGGACGGGCCAGGCAAACAGCTCACCGGTGGAGGGCGTGAGCTCCCACTCGGCGCAGCGGGCCAGGGCGGCCTCGGGGGATACTCCCTGCCGGATGAGCTGGTTCATGCGGTTGCGAGCGCGCTCTGTCAACCGCCGGCCGGGGGGTTTCTCGCCCAGGGCGCGAATCACCTCCGCCGAGAGCCACTGGCAGAACTCCTCCACGGCGCCGCGCTCGGCCCCCTCCACGAACCAGTCGTAGAAGGGCTGCCGGCGGAAGGCGTCCAAAGCGAAACCCTCGGCGGTGCGCGCCTCATCGTGGATGCGGAATCCCAGGATCGGTTCGGCCACGCGTCGCACCAGCCAGCAGGTGGAATAGCCCTCCTCGTTCGCGACCGGGGTGCCAAACATCTTCTCCAGCACCGAAAAGGGTGCCCGCAGGCGGGCCTGGCATGCCGGAACCATGGAGATTTCCTGGGTTGTGACGTACACGCGTCCTCCCGGTTGGGGGCGACGGTTGGGGAGTAAAACAGGCCACCGATGGGGTGTCAAGCCACGCGGGCTTAGCCTGGCAACGCAGCACCTCGCGCCGGGCCCAGTCGAAGGCGCGTTCCTCTCGCGGCTCCGGCGTTCCTCGCCAGAACAGCATGGGCCCGAGCAGGAGAATGAACGCGCCTGCGCGCGCCATCTTCACAACCGCGCGCCGGTCGCCAGCGAACAGCATGCCGAGGCAGATGCCGATGACGAGCAAGGCCATGGGCAGGATCGCCATGAGCGGGCCGAGCCCGCCGAGGCTGCCCAGGGAAGGAGAGAGGCAGCCCGCCGCAAGCAGGCGGACGGAGAAGTCGGCCAGCGGGTTCGAGAAATCTGGCGGAAAGCCGCCGAAGGTGGCCAGCGGCAGCGCGTGCGCGACGATGGACAGGGGCAGCAGCACGGGAAGAGCGTGCCGTGCCAGCCGGGCCACGAGGTCGCGGCTCGCAAGCAGACGCCCCAGGCTCAGGACGACAAAGGGGATCAGCGGACACAAGTGCCGCGCGCTGAAACTCCAGCCCCAGGCCACCGGATCGAGCGACGCCGCCAGGAGCAGATACCCGATGCTACCGGCCGCGATGGCCAGCGAGAGCGGCCGTCCCGTCTGGGGATCAGGGTGACGGAGCCTGGCGAACGCGTTCCATAGCCCGAACAGGAGCCACGGGGAGAAGAACAGCAGCCCGCGGGTGGAAGAGAACAGCGCCGCCAGCAGGTGCCCGGCCGACGGCGCTCCCAACCCGAACAGCCCCCGGTTGTGGACCTCGGCGAACGGCGCGTGCAGCAGGTGGCCGTACCCCGGCTGCCAGATCCCGCCGAAGCAGGCGAGGTGGTAAGCGACCAGCATCCCCGTGGGAGCCGCCGCGCCCAGCAGGCCCCACAGCAGCGTCTTTACGCGCTCTCTGGCTCCGGCCACGGCGGCCAGCGCCAGCGGCAGGGCCAGGAGAAGCGCCGGGTACTCGGTCAGCACCGCGCCACCGAGCAACCCGCCGGCCAGCGCCCCGCGCCAGGGCCGGTTCTGCTCGCGCTCCTGGAAGATGAGCCAAGCCGCCGCGAGCAGAAAGAAGGCGCACAGCTGGTGCCCGTAGAGCAGGCTGCCGTAGGGCAGCGCCGCCGTGCCCATCCCGTAGCCGAGCGAGAGCAGAAGGCGCGTCCGCAGCGAAAGTCCCCACAAGGCAAGCAGCAAAAAAAGGATCCATGCGGTGGCCGCGGTCGGGACGGCCGCGAGCACGATCCGTAGCGCGCGCAAGAGCGCGGTGTTGGAGACCGCGGCCGGGTCTCCACCGGCGGCGCCGAGGAGACACAGGTACACGGGCACGCCCAGGATTCCCACGCCGGGCGCCTTGTCCGAGAACAGGCGCTCCCCGTGCCGGGCCAGATCGGTGATGTGCCCGTGGAGCGCCACCGGTCCGTCCAGGGAGAAGCTGCCATCGTCCACGATGGCGCGGGTGAGGTAGAGCCGGGTGAGCTCGTTGGGAGAGCCGAGCTCGGGAAAGTAGGGAAAGAAGTAGATGCAGGCGAAGAACACGGCTGCCGCCGCGCCCAGGCCGATCAGCCGCCCCCGCCGCGCGAGCGTCGTGTGAAGAGCGCCGGTATTCATGCCCGTTGTTCCATCCGAGCGCCCGACCGTGGCCGCCATGCGGGGCCAACAGTCACTACATGGGGGTCTGGATGTCCACCCGCGCGAAGAAGTGGCAGGTGGCGTCGGAGTATATCTCCACCAGGTGATCCCCCGCCTGGCGCACCTTCTTTCCCTGGGTGAAGATGCGGTCGGTCCCGGCCATCTGGAAGAGATCCTGGCCCTTGCTCTCCCAGGTGTAGGAGACGTGGCAGCCGGGCTCGTACCAGATGATCTCGGTGTCCTCCCCCGGATGCTTGCGGGTCTTGAAGAAGATCCTCACCACGATGGTGGTGTCGGCCGGGGTGGAGACCACGAAGTTGCGGTAGCCGGGGAAGTCGCCTTCGATGTAGTGGGACTCGTCCAGGTTGCAGCCCGCGGTGGTCTGACACACCGGCACGTTGGCCATGCAGGGATCGGAGTCCGCCCCGGCGATGAAGTCGCCCTCCTGGACGCCGCAGGCGAAGAGCAGGCCGAGCATCAAGAGCAGGAACAATACGCGCGCCACGTCGCCCTCTCTCGCTACCGCCCCACCACGCCCTGCAGCTCGGCGGACAGATCCAGCAGGCCCACCGCCCGCAGGACGGTGCCGTCCAGAAGCTGCACCAGCTTGAAGGAGTGGCGTTCGATCTTGAAGTTGAAGTTGGTGGCCGTGTCCCGCGCCAGCAGGGCGATACCCTCGGCGGGGATCTCCAGGCAACCATCGTCGAAGGTGATGCAGCGCAGTTTCTTCCAGGGCGTGTCCGAGCCGCTGCCGGGCGAGAGCATCACCTCGACGTAGTCTCCGTTGCCCTTCTTCCAGGAGACGGTCAGGGCCTCGGTGCGGTGTTCGTCGATGCCCAGGCTCGGCCCGGTGGCCAGCGCCTCCCCGGGGTGCTGGTCCAGGTGGGTGAGCGCCGGCGCCTCGGGCACTCGTAACGTCTCCGAGAACGCCGGGTAGTCCTGCTCGCCACTACCGCTGGCGGCCACCTGGATGCCCACCTCGGCACCGGCGTAGGCGCGCAGGGGCAGCACCTTGGGGGGGAGGCGGTATTTCTTGTCGGGATCGGGGACGAGCTCGGCGGCGCCACCCGTCCAGGTGATGCCGGTGAAGGCCACCCGCTCCACCCGCAGGGGCGTGGGGCTGCCTTCCTGGCAGGCGAAGTTCGTGCCGCAGCTCTCCGAGTTGCAGCGGACCGCATCGCACTGGCCGGTGTCGCGGTCGCAGCGCAGGGCCGGATCGCACTCGGCGTCGTCCGTGCAGTTCTTGTGCGGGGCGAAGCAGGACCCGGCCCGGCACACGAAGGGCGCGGGGCAAGGGTGCGTGTCGTCGCAGGGGTCGATGGGGCGGCAGCGGCGCAACACCTCCGGCCGGCCCTCGTACAGAAAGCACGCGTCCGACAGCAGCGTGCGCTGGGCCACGTACACCTGGTAGTCGGTCATGTCCTCGAAGTGGGCCTGGACCAGGGTGGTGTGCTCGGCGCCGGCGCCGATGATGTTGAGCTCGCTCACGCCCACCGTTCCGATCCAGAAGGTGGCCAGATCGGTGTCGTCGTCCACGACCGCGGGCATGTCGTCGTGGCCCGGCCCGCACGCGGAGTCGCTCGCGCCGCAGCCGGTGAAGCTCCACACCGCGAGAACGACCGCCAAGATCCGAAGGAGTGTTTGCATGGTCCCATCCTAATGGTGGGCTTTCGCAAGATCAACTCTGCCGGATAGCTACTTCTCGTCCACCGCGAAGAAGTCGCCGTCCCCCAGCGGGATCTCGGCCACGTTGGGTTCCTTCTTGCCGTTCGCGAACCTCATCTGATAGAGCGCCCGGCGGAAGATGGAGTAGGCGGTCGGGTTGTTGAGCGGGGTCTCGGCGAAGTAGAGCCACAGATCGTTGCGGCCCGGCCCCATGCCGGGGATGGTCTCGAGCGTCTCCACCAGGGTGATGTTTTTCACCTTGAAGGTGATGCAGTTCTTGTCGGCCATGCCCACCACGATGGTCTCGCCCATGCGGCAGGGCTTTTCTGCGGGGCAGTCGGCGTCGCTGGCGCACAACTTCACCGGCTGGGCGCCGTCGCACCAGAAGCCATCCAGGGGGGTGAGGTTGGCGTCCACCTTCACCGTGATCCAGGTCGGTTTCTGGCGCTCGTTTACCCGGCTGCCGGACGGGCAGCTCCAGCTCTGGCATGGCGGCGGGGTGCACACGCCGGATTCGGGATCGCACTCCTGGCCGCCCGGGCAGCGCACGTTGATGCAGCGATCGGTCAGGCACTTGCCCAGCATGAGGTCGCAGCGCTGCCCGTCGGCGCACTTCATGGCGCGGCAGTCGGGGATGCACAACCCCTGCGAGGAGTCGCATACCTCGCCGGCCTTGCAGGTCACCAGCGCGCAGGGATCCGGCACGCAGGCGCCGGTGTTGGGGTCACACCAGTTGCCCACCGAGCAGGCCGGGTTGCAGTCCTTGACGCAGGAGCACGCCGAGAAGAGCTGGTAGACGCCGCTGCCGGTGATCTCGATCTCCGGGCCGGGCTGGCTGTCCATGGGATCCTTCCACGCCAGCGTCGGCAAGGGGCGCGGCTGGCCGTCCGGTCGCAGGGTGCCGGGCGGGTAGAAGTACAACATGCCAGCGCCCTCGGCGGAGCGGCCCGAGACGTCGGTGATCTCCACCCCGGTGATGGTCACCGGCTGGGAGGAGAACGGGACGATGCGCAGGCCCTCGTCCACCACCTTGTAACGGTAGGCGTCCCCGGCGCGCGAGGTGATGTCGTTGGACAGCGGGTCCAGATGCTCGCTGATCTCCTGGCCGTTGGAGAGCCCGTCCATGTCCGAGTCCAGCAATTGATCGGGCTTGAGGTAGTTCGTCCCGGCGTTGAACTCGACGCGGTCGGGGTAGCCGTCGCGATCGGAGTCGAACAGGCCCGGATCGGTACCGAGGATTTTCTCCTCGCAGTCGTTGAACCCGTCCCCGTCCCGATCGCTGTAGGGGAAGTCCAACCCGTAGCAGGCCTGCGGCAGGTCGAAGCGCAGCGGGTCCAGGTTGAGCGTCGCGAAAGTGAGCTCCAGCCGATCGCCCAGCATGTCGCCGTCGCTGTCGGCGCTGGCCGGGTCGGTGTCCGTGCCGCTCATCAGGGTCTTGTTGAAGATGTCTTCGCGGCAGGAGCAGTTCCATAGGTCCCGGCAGGTCCCGGCCAGCATCTCACCGTAGCAGCGCTCCTCGGCGTCGGACATGCCGTCGCCGTCGCTGTCGGCCAAGAGGCGCCCGTTGATGGCGCGGGTGTTGAGGTTGGTCACCATGAAGGTCTTCATCACGAAGACGCTCTCGGTGGTGTCGAACTTGAGGGTGGTGAAGTTGAGCTTGCCCTCGTCGAAGAAACGCACGTAGTCGCCGTGGCCCTGGAAGGCCAGCGCCTGGAGCAGCTGGGCCACCTGGTCGTTCTGGGCGCCGTTGGGATCGTCGCAGGGGTAGGTGGGGCAGCAGTCCTCGCGCCGGGTGCACTCGCGCGAGACGTCGTTGGAGCACACCCGGATGGGCGCGCAGCGGGTGCTGCAGTTCTGCGGGTCGGCGCAGCAGTCGGTGGCGAGCGTGCAGGTCAGGGTGTGATCGTCGGCGCACAGGCGCACCGCATCGTTGCAGACCTCGCCCCCGGAGCAGTTGGCCGGGCAGGGGGTGGTCGAGTTGCAGTTGCGCGGCTGTGGCGTGCCCTGGCAGGTGCCGGTCGGGTTGTCGATCTGGATGGTGTGGAAGGCCACCTCGGCCACGCCCTTTTCCTTGCCGAACTTCTCGATCTCGTCCAGCGCGGCGAGTACAGCGGCGCGGTTGGCGGCCAGGCTGCCGTAGCCCGGGTCGGGCGGGCCGTGGGCGATGAAGATGAACACGTAGCGAGTGCGCGAGCGCGTGCCGGGGTTGGTGGTGAGCAGGTCGCCGGAGAACACGCTACTGGCCAGCGACAGGGCGGCGAACCAGTCGCGGCAGCCACCGCCGATGCAGGCGTCCACTTGGGGATCGAAGTTGATGAGCTCGCCCAGGGCGTTGTTGAGGATGCCGTAGTCGCGGGTGTAGCCGCCTTCGGTGAGCAGCCGGGTGCCCCCGCCGAACTTGATGATGGCCAGCGAGTAGTTGGGGTTGGCGCGGTACCGGTCCACGATGTACTGCATGGCGTCCTGGCGCTTGGCCGGGTCGGGGTTCACGTTGCCATCCCAGCCCGAGGTGTCGAACAAGAACATGAGCTTGACCGGGAAGCGCCGCTGGGCCGGGTCGTCGGTGCACACCGTGCCGGACAAGGTGACCTTGTTGGGGATGTTGGGCTCGCGCGAGATCTGGTAGATGTTGGTGTCGGTGCACGCCATCCCGGCGAGCGCCGGCAGAGCCGCCACAGCCATCATCACGATCCGTTTCATCTCCGCCTCCCGCGTCCCGACGCGTCCGCCTAGGGGTT
>CAZLNM010000064.1:4967-7749 GCA_964561025.1 uncultured Myxococcales bacterium | reverse complement strand
TGGCCGTGCAGGGACAGGCCCAGGCGCCGCCGGCCGGTGTGCACCAGGAGCACTCCGCCGGGCACTCCGGGGTCACGCGCAGGGTGATCTGGTAGGGGTGGGCGTAGTCGTAGTGCAGCCGCTGGTACTCCTGGACCACGAAGTAGATGGGCCGGCCGCCGTGGTACTCGCCGCACAGGTAGGAGCACTCGGTGTCGCCGAACGTGCCCGAGCCGGTCCCCTGCACGCTCCAGCCGAAGGACTCGTCGAAGTCACCGGGGCGGTTCCAGCCGAAGGTCACGTTCATGTCGGAGTTGCCGCCGTAGCTCCAAGTGAAGGCCAGCCGGTAGTCCTTCATGGTGTCCTTCTGGTTCACCGGGTTCTGCGCCTCGGCCGGGATGCCCTCCAGCTTGTACCAGTCCTGGTCGGCGCGGAACGAGATGTAGCCGGTGAACGGCCCGCAGGTGGCGCCGCCGCTGCCGTCCGGGGTGCAGGTGATGGTGGTGGCGAAGCTCGCGTTCCAGGCCTTGGTCTCCTCCTCGGAGGTGTTGGTGGCGTAGGGCTGGAAGGTGCTGTTGGGCTCGTTGGCGTCGGGCTCCGGCCGCACCGTGACCGTCAGCGTGTAGGGGTGCTGCAGGTCGGCGTTCTGGGAGGTGAAGTCGCGCACCAGGAGGTAGTAGGTGTCCCCGAACATGGGGGCCACCGTGCGCAGGTGGCGCGGCTCGCCGGGCACCGCCCAGTCGCGCGCCGGGTTCTGGTCGTCCACGATGTGCCGCATGATCAGGGTGCGGATGCCGCAGCCGCCGGGCAGGCAGATGCCGGCCCCGCGGCACTTTCCCGAGGCGACGACGCACTCGTGCGAGGGGCACTGGGCGTTGCGGTACTCGGCGAGCTGGCCGCCGCAGTTCCAGGAGAGCAGATCGCAGTCGCTGTCCTTGGTGCAGGGCGTGCGCGGGTCGGCCACGATGAGGTCCACCGCCGGCTCGATCTCGGGCAGGGTCTGGCAGTTGAGGTCCACCTCGATCAGGGCGGGGTTGGTGTCGCTGGTGCCCGGGGACTGGATCACGTACCAGTCCTGGTCGCCGCGGGTGGCCAGGTAGGCGTCGGACACGACCACGCCGCTGCTGAGGGCGGAGGCGTTGCGGAAGTCGTTGTTGCCGGCGCCGGTGCGATCGCGCGAGTCGGGGTTGGCCTGGACCGAGGCGGTCAGGGTGTACCCCACCTCCAGATCGCTGTCGTCGTTGAAGGCATCGCTCACCAGGATGTAGTAGGTGCCGGCCTCGGCGAGCTGCAGGATGTCCTTGAGCTGGGAGGCGCCCTTCATGCCGTCGGAGATGCTGCCGGTGTTCACCGGCGTCATCTTGTCCGGCCGGTACACGGTGTAGCTCACGTCGACCGGGGCCGGCCCGCTGGTCGAAAGCTGCAGGCTCATGATCTGGCCCGCGGCGCCCACCTCGATGCGGAACCAGTCCTGGTCGCCGATGTAGGAGATGTACCCCTTGGCGCCCCCGATGGCCTTCGCCTGATCGGCGGTGTTGTTGGGTTCGTAGGTGTCGGGGTCCTTCACCGTGCCGATGGTGAGGAGGTAGTTGGCGCTGGCGCGGGCGTCCTGCTCGTCGCCGCCCTCGTCGTACACTTCCAGGAAGTACTTGCCGGCCTTGTCGAGGTAGAAGGTCCCCGTGATGTCGGTGACCCCGTTGGAGCCGTCGTGATCGCACTGGCTGCCGATGGATGCCACGTGTCCGTCCTGCGGGCGGATGCGGTAGCACAGATCCACCCCCGTCAGCGAGATGGCGTTGTACAGGTGCACCTTGACGATGGTGCCGTCCTCGGGGACGTCGAACCAGAAGTAGTCCTCGTCTCCGCGGGGGCAGATGTAGCCGCTGACCGCCGCGCCGCCGGGGGTGAGCTCCCACTCGGGATCGACGTTGTCGCGCCGGGAGGTGTCGCGCTGGCAGACGTCGAAGCCCTCGTCGACGTCGCTCTCGCCGCCATCCGCCTGTTGGCTGGGGCCGCAGGCGGGGATCGCGGCCGTGCCCAATACCATCAACAACCATGCCCAACGTGAGATGTGACGCATCTTGCCGTCTCCTTTTCGAGCCTGTTCCGAGAGCCCTGCTCAGGGACCGGGCGCGGAGGTGTCACCGAAGACCTTGCAGTCCCGGTCGGGATCGAACCAGTCGGTGCAACGCCGGCGGCTGTCGGGATCCCGCGGCACGCAGCGGCCCTGACAGTAGGCGTGGGGGCAGTCCTGGTCGGAGGCGCAGTGCTTGACGCAGAAGCCGCTCTCGCAGGCCCAGGTGGCGTCCGGGCAGTCGGCCGGCGTGCTACAGGAGATGTTCACCGGGTAGAGGCACGAGGGGTTGGTGGCTCCCAGGTTGCAGATGTAGTTCGGGCAGTCGGCGTCGCTGCTGCAGCTCTCGCGGCCGATGGTGTCGCAGTTCCCCCGGCCGGCGTCCCGCTGGCACAACATGCCGCCACCGCACACGTTGTCCTGCGCCTCGCGTTGCGGATTGCAGGAGATGGCCGGGTCGTTCACGCAGGTGCCGGTGGAGGCCCCGGGGCTGGACTCGCGGCAGAAGGTGAGGGGGCAATCGAGCGACTCGGTGCAGGGCTTGCCGGGGTCGGTGGCGCACACCATGTAGGGCCGGCAGAAGTTGGGGTTGCAGTCGCCGTCCTGCATGCAGGGGGTGAAGTTCAGCGAGCAGGAGCGCACGCACTGGCCGCCCGAGGCGCCGCAGTCCTGGGTGGTGCTGCAGGGATCGCCGGTGTAGGCGCAGCGCTGAGAGCCGGAGCACACGTT
>CAZLNM010000064.1:0-4957 GCA_964561025.1 uncultured Myxococcales bacterium | reverse complement strand
TTGGTCGGGCACTCGCTGTTCTCCTGACACTCCTTCACGCAGCGCCGGTTCAGGCATACCTCCCCGGCGCCGCACTGGGCGGTGGTGTCGCAGACGTTGGTGCCGAAGTAGCAGGCCTTGGCCTGCTCCGAGCAGCGGTTGTAGGGGCAGTCCAGGTCGAACTGACAGTAGTCCCCCACCACGTCGTTGCAGGAGTAGCCGCGCTCGCCGCGGCACTCCTCGTCGGTGGCGCAGGAGGTGCCCATGCACACGCCCACCACGGGCTCGCACACCTGGTAGGGGCACGCGCGCGAGTCCAGGCAGGGCTGGATGCGGCAGCGGTGCAGCTCGTCATCGCAGGGCTGCACCGGGCAGTCGGCGTCAGCGGCGCACTCGAGCGGCGCGCAGGTCCCGCCGTGGTGATCGACACAGTGGTGAGCCACGCACAGCGTGTTGCCGGAGACGTTCTCGCAGGTGTCCGAGAGGTTCGGGCAGTCGGCCGCCTGGGCGCAGCGGGTGCGGCAGAATCCCTCCAGACACATCATGCCGGTCGGGTTGGGACAGTCCGTGTCGAGCTGGCAGGCGGGAGAGTACTCGTCGGCCTTGTCAGGATCGCAGCTCTCGCCGGGGTGGCAGTCGTTGGCCGAGAAGCACGGCACGCGGCAGAAGCCGCCCATGCACTGCGGGTCGTTGTCGGGGTTGGAGTCGCCGTCCAGCGGGCAGGCCACCGTCGGGCTGCACGGGGTGTATTGCGGCAGGCACTCTCGCCGCGGGCAGTTGCGGGTGGTGGGATCCGGCGCGGAGCGGGCCGGATCCATGCACATGCCGGTCACCGGATCGACCGGGTAGTTGGGGCAGTCCTCGTTCTTGAGGCAGGGGACGCCGACGGGGTACTGGCATTGTTTCTTGTGGGTGTAGGGGTCCTCGACGCAGGAGAAACGCGGGCAAGGGGTGGCCTCGTCGCAGGCCTGTCCTAGCGGGGCCAGGCACAGGTTGTTGCGCGGGTCGCACACGTGGTGGGGGCACTCGGAGTCGAGCGAGCAAGGCGTCCCGGTGGGACGCTTGAAGTCCCGCTGCTGGAACTTGATCACGCCGGTCGGGGGGTACTTCAGGTCCGAGTCGGGGTAGCGGGGCACGTAGCGCGCCCGCGCGCAGGCCACCCGGAAGGTGCCGTAGTCGTCGGGATCGTCGAAGGGCGTCTGGCCCACGTACACCATGATGTCGTTGAACCCGGCCGGGGCGCCGGCCCGGCGCGGCAGGGTGCCCTCCAGGGTGATGTTGGACACGGCGAAGTCGTAGCACTTGCGGCTCTCGAAGGAGCCGGGGCGCAGGGAGAGGTTGTAGCGGTAGCCCAGGATGGAAAAACGGGCCGCGTCGTTGATCTGGGGGTTGGTGTGCCAGGCCACCTCGGAGCCGTTCAGCGAGCCGTCGAAGTCGGTGTCCACCTGGGCGTCGGGCCACACCGGGTTGGTGCCCGAGCGTACCTCGATGATGTCGGGGATGCCGTCGGCGTCGGTGTCGTAGAGCTCGGGGTTGGTGCCGATGAAACGCTCCTCGCAGTCCAGGAGGTCATCCCCGTCGCGATCCAGCCGGTCGAGCGCCAGCCGGCAGTCGGCGTCGTCGGGATCCAGCGGGTCGAACCCCGAGCGCCGCAGCCGGTACTCCAAGAGATCGGAGAAACCATCGCCGTCCGTGTCTACCAGGCGCGCGTCGGTCCCGATCTCGAACTCCAGCGAGTCCACCAGGCCGTCGCCGTCGGTGTCGATGGCTTCTCGGTTGGCCCAGGCCGGGTGGGCGTTGAGGTTGGAGACCAGGAAGGCGCCGTCCTTGACCGCGAACGAGCGCTTGACCGAGGTGAAGTTGATGTCGAGGAAGTTGATCTGCTCGCCGTTCTGGAAGTTGCGGAAGGTGCCGTTGCCGATCTTGGCCAGCCCCTTGAGCAGGGCCTCGGCCTGCGCCACCACGTAGTCGGGGGTGTTCACCGAGAGGTAGCTGGTGTGGAAGCTGAAGTCGGCCACGTCGAAGCGCGCCGGCAGCGCCATCAGCTCCTCCACCGCCCGGCGGATGCTGGTCGGCGTGTTGATGTCGTTGTCGAAGTCCTGCGGGTAGGGCAGGCCGTCGCTGAGGAAGATCACCACGTACTTGGTGCGGGCGCGCTCGTCCACCGTGGTGATGCTCATGTCCATGGCCAGGGTGGCCTCGGCCAGGGCGATGGCCGCCTGGTAGCTGGTGTTGCCGCCGCCGGCCTGCAGCGAGATCAGCGCCCGCAGCAGCGAGGGCAGGTCGTTGGTGAAGCCGAACTGGTCGTTGACCCCGTCGCCGTTGGTGTCCCGCTGCGTGGCCACGTTGGCCGCCGAGTCGAAGCGGATGATGGCGTAGGAGACCCCGGAGTCGTAGCGGAACTTCTGGATCACCTCCCACACCGCGCGCAGCCGGCCGGGATAGTCGTTGGGGGTCGGTGGGGGATCGGTCACGTTGGTGCTCTGCGAGCAGTCGATGATGAACATGATCTTGACCGGGAACAGAAGCTCGTCCGGGTGCTCGGTGCAGAAACTGCCCTTCACGGAGAGCTTGTTGTCGTCCTGATCGGCGCCCGAGCCGGCGTTCTCGTAGATGTCGGCGTCGGTGCAGGCTGCCGCCGCGAGCAGGCACACGCCAACCCACGCCGCCCGGAGGAACCACATTCTCATGGCATACCTCTCTTGCGAAGGCCCGCCATTCGACTCACCTGCGCGAGTCGGTCACGCAGTCTCCGCCGAAGCTCAGATCCAGAAGGTACGGCTTCTTGAAGTCGGCATCCGTGATGGTGATCTCGCCGTTGAAGGGCACCTTGTAGTCGGGCTCGATGTACTGCGGCCGCACGCAGGCCGCCCGGTAGTCGCCCACGTCCAGGGGGTTGTCCGACGAGCTCTGGTTGAACCACAGCATGATGTCGTTGAAGCCGCGGCTGCCGCTGCGGTTGCGGTCGAGCGTGGTCACCAGGCTCAGGTAGCGCACGTCGAAGCTGTAGCAGTACTGGTCCCGGTTGTTGGTCCGCCCTTCCTTGAGCTCGTACCAGTAGCGGCTGGTGTTCCACAAGGAAGGATCGGAGCGCGCCGGATCGGTGTGGTACATGACCTCGTCCAGGTTGCGCTGGCCGTCCGAGTCGAGGTCCTCCATGAGGTCGTTCTTGACGGGGTCCATCCCCATCAGGATCTCGATCCGGTCGGGGATGCCGTCGCTGTCCACGTCCACCATGCGATCGGTCCGGTCGCGCAGCTCGCTCGGGAAGAACAGCTCCTCCTCGCAGGCCAACATCCCGTCGCCGTCGCCGTCGTTGGTGTCCTGGCAGGGCGTGTCCGGCCGGCTGGCGTCCAGCGGATCGAAGCCGGCGTTGCGCAGGCGGTACTCCACGAAGTCGCCGTAGTAGTCGCCGTCGCTGTCCGGGCTCAACGGATCGGTCCCCAGGCGTTGCTCCTCCTCGTCGTTCAGGCCGTCGCCGTCCGAGTCGGGCTGGAAGCGGTCGATGACCGGGCGGGCGCTGCGGTTGTCGACCAGGAAGCTCTTCGACACGTAGGTGCGCTTTATGGAGGTGTAGTCGATCTGGAGGAAGTTGATGTCCTGACCCGAGGTGAAGTCGCGGAAGGTGCCGTTGCCGCGGCGGGAGATCTCCCGCAGCAAGGCCCGCCCGCGATCCGGATCCAGGTGGTAGGCCTCCTCGGCCGCGGCGCACAGCGGCGAGGTGGGGTTGCCGAACTGGTCCCGGCAGTACAGGAAGGCCGAGTGGATGCGCATGTCGCCCACGTGGAAGTTGGCCTTGAGGTCCATCATGGCGTCGACGAGCTGGAAGAGCTGGTAGTTCTGGTTGTAGTCGGCGCCCTCCTCCAGCTCTGGGAACAACCCGGTCGCGCCGTGCTGCGAGAACACCGCCTCCATGTCCAGGTTGACCACCGCCCCGGTGGCGTCCATGGTCTGGCAGATCACGTGGTAGTCTTCCTCGCACTCCGGGGTGTAGCGCGGGCTGGCGGGATCGGTGGAGCAGCCGAAGCACACCGGGTCCGGGGTCCCGTCCGAGAAGAAGATGACCACGTACTTGCTGCGGGTGAGCTCGGGCAGGCCGCCGCCCGAGGTGTTGACCTTGTTCATGTCGTTGAGCAGGGCCTCGTAGGCCCGGCCCAGGGCGCCCTGGTAGTCGGTCATGGAGTCGGCCTGCAGCAGGCCGCCCGAGCCGAAGACGTTGGCCTCGTCGCCCTGCAGGTGCACGAACCCGCCGGTGAGATCGGACACCACGCCGTTGAACTTGATCACGTCGAAGTACACGCTGGGGTTGTTGGCGTAGCGCCGCACCACCTGGCGCACGGCCTCCACGCGGCGGTCGCCCTCGTCGGTCTGCTGCATGCTGCCCGAGCAATCCACGATGAACATGATCTTCACCGGGAACTCCACGTCGGAGGGCGGCTGGGTGCAGACCTCGCCGTGAATGGTCAGCAGGTTGTCCACCTCCGGATGGAAGATGCTGCTGCTCACCTCGATCCCGCTATCGGTGCAGGCGGAAGCGAAAAACAGCACCACGGGAAATACGAGAAAGCAACGTTTCATGGGAACCTCCATACCGGCTCGACCAGCGGCCATTATGAGGACTAAACACCAAAAAAACAAGCTCTTCGCCAAGAGGAGAGACTTTCAAGAAACATGCCAGGGGGGGTTTCGGGCGCCATCCCAACCCAATGAAAATCAATAGATTTATTTGGCGGGTGAGAGCGGATGGAAAAATGCGCCGGGCTATCTGTCTCCGCGATGCTTCCGGGTGCGCAAAAAGTATAGAAAACCGGGCCCCCGCTGGTCGGAGGCCCGGCTTTTTGGCTCTTCTGATGTGTTCGATCTCAGCCGCGGAAGCGGCGGATCCAGCCGAGGCCCAGCAGGCCCAGCAGGCCGAGCAGCCCGCCGGTGCCGGCGGTGGCGCAGCCGCTCTGGGGAGAGCCGGTCGCATTCAGCGCCA
>CAZLNM010000063.1:0-29208 GCA_964561025.1 uncultured Myxococcales bacterium | reverse complement strand
CTCGGTCTTCCAGGTGCTGTTCTTCTCGGTCTATGCCTACGTCTTCATCACCGTGCTGCCGACCTGGTTCGGCCTTCGGGGCGTGGCGGTGAACATCACCATCGGCGAGATCGCGAAAAGCGTCTTCATCTACCTGGGCATCCCTTTTCTGGCCGGCGTCATCACCCGCTTTACGCTCATCCGGGCCAAGGGCAAGGACTGGTACCACACCAGGTTCATCCCCAAGATAAGCCCGGTCACGCTCATCGCGCTGCTCTTCACCATCGTGGTGATGTTCACGCTCAAGGGCGAGAAGATCGTGGAGCTCCCGCTCGACGTGGTCCGCATCGCCATCCCGCTGCTCATCTACTTCGTGGTGATGTTCCTGATCTCCTTTTTTCTGTCCAAGAAGGTCGGCGCCAGCTACGGGCAGGCCACCACGCTCTCCTTCACCGCGGCCTCGAACAACTTCGAGCTGGCCATCGCGGTGGCGGTGGCCACCTTCACCATCGGCCACGGCGCGGCCTTCGCGGCGGTGATCGGCCCGCTGGTCGAGGTGCCGGTCATGATCGGGCTCGTCCACGTCGCCCTGTGGCTGGGGAAGAAATACTATGGCAGACAGGAGGCCAGCTCATGATGCGCCCGGTCGACATCCGCAAGGCCGTGTCCGAATCTTACGCCCGCGCCGTCGAGAAGACGCGCACCGCCGGTGGCTGCTGCGCCGGGCCGGCCTCCGATGGCGCGCTGGCGGATCTGGCCGGCTACTCCCGCGAGGCGCTGGCCGCCTTGCCCCCCGACGCCGTGGCCAGCTCCTTCGGCTGCGGCAACCCCGTGGCTCTGGCCGAGATCCGCGAGGGCGACACGGTGCTCGATCTCGGCTCGGGCGCGGGGATCGACCTCCTGCTCGCGGCCAAGCTCACCGGGCCGAAGGGCAAGGTGATCGGCGTCGACATGACCCCGGCCATGCTCGAGCGCGCCCGGGCCAACGCGGCCGCCGCGGGCCTCGGCAACGTGGAGGTGCGCCAGGGCATCATCGAGGACCTCCCGGTGGAGGCGGCCTCGATCGACCTCGTGCTCTCGAACTGCGTCATCAACCTCTCCCCCGAGAAGGAGCGGGTCTTCTCCGAGATCCGCCGGGTGCTCAAGCCGGGCGGGCGCTTCTCCATCGCCGACATGGTGGCCGAACCGCTGCCGGACTGGCTCCGGGACGAGGGGTTGCTCTACTCGGCGTGTATCGCCGGCGCCATTCCCGAGGCCGCCTACCTCGAGGGGTTGAGGCGGGCCGGCCTGGTCGAGGTCGCCGTCCGGGACCGGCTCAGCTACGACGAGGCGCAGCTTCGCGCCCTGCTCGACACGGAGGCGGCGGGTTCCTGCTGTTGCGGCTCTGCGCCGTTGCCCTCGGAGAAGCTCGATCGGGTGTTCCGGGAGCTGGCGGGCAAGGTCTCGAGCATCCGGGTGACGGGGCGCCGGCCCGCGGGGGCCGTGCCATGAAGGGGGTGCTGTTCTTGTGCGTGGCCAACTCGGCGCGCAGCCAACTCGCGGAGGGCATCGCTCGCTCGCTGGCCCCCGCCGGGACGAAGGTGTGGTCGGCCGGCTCGCGGCCGACGAGTGTGCGGCCCGAGGCCGTGTCCGTGCTCCGGGAGATCGGCATCGACATCGCCCATCAGCGCGCGAAGTCCGTCGCGGAGATCCCGGCCGCCGAGGTCGACACGGTGATTACCCTGTGCGGCGAGGAGGAGTGCCCGTTGTTCTTGGGGAGAGCCACGCGCCTGCACTGGGGCTTGCCCGATCCCGCCGCCGTCCAGGGAGACGAACCAGACCGCCTGAACGCCTTCCGTGCGACGCGCGACGAGCTGCGCCGGCGCATCGCGGCGCTCTTCTCCGGTTCGGCAAGCACCTGACATGCGGCCGTTCTGTCCAGACTTCGCCTGGGGTGAACGTTCGGGGTGCGTCTGGCCGCGCTGCCGAAAGAGCGAGCGCGGCCAGACAGAAACTGCCGGTACATTGGTGCGGCTGCGAGATACACCAGCCTGCGCTTCCAAGTTGGGTGAAACATGAAAGAGCGAACCAAGCTGCTCATCATCCTGACCGCGTTCGCGGCCTGTTGGTTCTTGCCGACCGAAAGCGGCCGCTTCTGGAGCGCCCTCCAGGAGAGCCTCTCGCTGGTGAAGTGGTACGCGCGCGAGCACGTCCTGCTGTGCCTCGTCCCGGCCTTCTTCATCGCGGGCGCCATCAGCGTGTTCGTGAGCCAGGGCGCGGTGATGCGCTACCTGGGGCCCGCGGCCAGGAAGGTCGTCGCCTACCCCGTGGCCGCGGCCTCGGGGACCATCCTGGCGGTGTGCTCGTGTACGGTGCTGCCGCTGTTCGCCAGCATCCACAAGCGCGGCGCCGGGCTCGGGCCCGCCACCGCGTTCCTCTACTCGGGCCCCGCCATCAACGTGCTGGCCATCATCCTCACCGCCCGCGTCCTCGGCCCCGAGCTGGGCATCGCCCGGGCGGTGGGGGCCATCTCGTTCGCGGTGATCATCGGCCTGCTCATGCACCTTTTCTTTCGCAAGGAGGAGGCGGCCCGGCAGGCCGAGGGGCCCCTGGTGATGCCGGACGACCAGAAAGGCCGCGCCCTGTGGCAGGACGGGCTCTACTTCGCCGCCATGGTGGGCATCCTGGTCTTCGCCAACTTCGGCAAGCCCGCGGACGGCGAGGGCGGCGCGTGGGCGGCCATCTACTCGGCCAAGTGGATCGTCACGGGAGTATTCCTGGTAGCCCTCGCCGGGACCATCGTCGCCTGGTTCAAGAGAGACGAGCTTTCGATGTGGGTCGACTCGAGCTGGACCTTCGCCAAGCAGATCCTGCCGCTGCTCCTCGGCGGAGTGTTGGTGGCGGGCTTCTTGCTCGGTGGCCCCGGGGGCTCCGAGCGCGGCATCATCCCGAACTCCTGGATCGAGCAGGCCGTCGGCGGCAACTCGCTTTTCGCCAACTTCGTCGCCTCGTTCGTCGGCGCCTTCATGTACTTCGCCACGCTGACCGAGGTGCCGATCCTCCAGGGCCTGATGGCCTCGGGGATGGGCAAGGGGCCGGCGCTGGCGCTGCTGCTGGCCGGCCCGGCGCTGTCGCTCCCCAACATGCTGGTCATCCGCAGCGTGATGGGCACCAAGAAGACCGTCGTCTTCGTTGGCCTGGTGATCGTCCTCTCGACCGTCGCGGGCATGGTTTACGGGGCGCTTTTCTAGGAGGTCATGCATGAAGATCAAGGTCCTGGGCACCGGTTGCCCGAAGTGCAAGAAGCTCTACGCCGAGGCCGAGAAGGCCATCGCCCAGTCGGGACAGGCGGCCGAACTCGAGAAGGTCGACAAGATCGACGAGATCATGAAGTACGGCGTGATGATGACGCCCGCGCTGGTCGTCGACGAGGAGGTCAAGGCCAGCGGGCGCATCCCCGCGGTCGCCGAGATCGTGAGCTGGATCGCCACCGCCGCGGCGAAGGGCGAGTGATTTTCCGCGGCTCCCGAGTTCGTTCCAGCTTCGTTTCAATAAGGGTCGGGCGTGACCGGGATCACCGGCCGGGGGCCCCGCTCGACGACCACGTCGAACCGGTTCGACGAACCCGTCGAACTGCCATCGGCGGCGCAAGATATTGCAAATAAAACCCTTTGAAATGACAAATCGCGCCCGGGATCGGAGGGCGCGGCTGGCATGTTTTTCGCTTTGAAAAGCCTCCAAATCCCGGGGGGAAGGAGGACAGGCGATGAACGCCGGCAGACCGTATCTCGTCCTGATGGTTTTATTTCTTTTCGGCGCGTTGTCGTGCAGCCGAAACACCGATCGCATCGCGGGGCCGGACCCCGCCTTGGACTCGGTGAGCCCACCGATCGCTTGTGTGGAACAGGAGAGCCGGACCTTTGCCATCGCGGGCTCGGGCCTGGCCCCGCTGGTGAAAGACGTCCTGTCCGACCCGGAGGTGATCCTCCCGGCCCTGTCGCTCGTGCGGGCCAAGGATCTGGCCGGCCAGGATCTCTCCGGCGAGCAGGCCTACCCAGTGCCGGCCGAGGCCACGCGCTGGAAGAGCCAGGCCGCCATGGAGTTCGATCTTCTGCCTGCGGCCGCGCTCGCCCACGGGCTCTACCGCATGGAGGTGAAGAACGGCTCCGGCCGCGAGGCGAGCCTGCCCGAGGCGCTCACCCTGGTGCCGGCGCCTTCGGTCAGCGCCGTCGAGCCGGACGTGGCGTGTGTGGCCCAGGCGGAGCGCCGCCTCACCGTGCGTGGAGAGAACTTTTTGGTGCTCGACGGGGCGCTGCCAGAGGTGAGCATCGGCACGGTCAAAATCACCGCCGCCGAGGCCCAGGACTGCGCGGACGTGCCCATTCCGCGCGGCGCGGCCCGCCTGTGCGCGACGCTCCTTGTGGACGTCCCGCAGAACGCCGTGGCCGAGGGGTTGCACAGCGTCACTGTGGCCAACCCGTTGCCCGCCGGGTGCAACACCCCGGTGGGGGTGAACCTGCGCATCGTCCCCCCGCCGGTGCTCCAGAAAGTGGAGCCGGACCTGGTGTGCCTGGAACAGAGCGGCATCGAGCTCGTCCTCTCCGGGAGCAACTTCTTTGAGCTGGATGGGATTGCGCCGCAGGTAAACGTCGGCGCGCTGGTGCTTTCCTCGGTCCCCGAAAATTGCGAAGCGCTGGCGGGGACCCTGATCGAAGTCCGCCGCTGCACGGTGCTGCGGGTGACGCTCGAGAAGGACGCGCTGGTGGCCGGGGCCTATTCGGTCACGGTGCAGAACCCGCTGCCGGCGGGGTGCGCAAGCTCCGAGAGCGTCTCCCTGGCGGTGGTGCCCGGCCCGAGCATCGCCGCGATCGTGCCGGACGAGTTCTGCGGCGAGAAGGAGGCCCGCACCCTGGAGATCCAGGGCAGCGGTTTCCTGGAGGTGGAGGGCGCGCTGCCCCGGGTGAGCGTAGGGGGTCTGGACATCGTCGCCAGCTCTGTCGCGGACTGCACCGCCGTGGCCGGGACGCTGCTCTCCGTCCGCACCTGCGAACGCCTGAGCTTCGTGCTCCCCGCCGGCGCCCTGCCCGCGGGCGGCTACCAGGCGACCGTGACCAACCCGCCCCCGGCGGATTGCAGCGGCGGCCCGGCCGGATCTTTCGTGCTCACCCCGGCCCCGGCCATCGCCCGGGTGCAGCCGACCGTGCCGTGCCAGCAAGGCGCCACCGACTTCACCATCAGCGGCCAGAATTTCCTGCGCATCGGGAGCGACGTCCCCGCGGTGCGCTTCGAACAGACCTCGGCCACCGTCTCCTCGCTCGGCGGTTGCCAGGACTTCGCCGCCCTGGCCGGGGCGTCCGTGTGCACCTCGATCCGGGTCACCGTGCCGGCGGGCACCGTGGGGTTGGGTAACTACCTGGTCTCGGTGACGAACCCGGGCCAGCTCGCCTGCACAGTCGAGTTCACTTCCTACATCGGCCCGCCGCCGGTGCTCTCCTCCGTCTCCCCGCTGCGCCTGTGCGACAGCGGCGGGAACCTCGCCGCCACCGGACAGAACTTCCTCCCCGGCACCGCGCTGTCGCTCTCCGGGCCTGGCGGGGTCTACGACGTGGTCACGACGTACGTCGACGCGCTGCACCTGACCGGCGTTCTGGCGGGGCGGGTCGCGCCTGGAGTGTATGACGTGATCGTCACCAACCCCGACGGCTGCGCCGACACGCTGGAAGACGCCATCGAGATCACCCCCAGCCCGGTGATCTTCTTCGTGGATCCCCCGGTGGCCTACAACGGCATCCGCCTCCAGGTCACGCTGTACACCTCGGGCCTGCTGGGCTCCGTCTCGAGCGTGCGCATCCAGCCGAGCGGCGATCCGGCCAACGCCATCGACCTCGCCTTCACGGTGAACACCCAGAACCGCATCCAGGCGGTGCTGCCGGCGGGGCTCGCGGCCGGGGCGTACGATGTGCTGGTGACGGACGACCTCAACTGCAGCGGCATCCTGGTCGGGGGGCTTGTGGTGGTCGACCAGCTCACCGTCTCGGTGGAGCGCATGGAGCCGCCCTTCGGCTGGACCCAGGACCGTACCGGCGCCAACGTGTACTCCACCGTGCCGGCGCCCGCGGGGATGGAGAACTTCCTGCCCACCCCGCGCCTGTACCTCAATCCCAAGGACGGTGGACCGGGCGCGCTGGCCTCGGAGCTGCGCAGCATCGCCTTCGCAAGCATCAGCCGGCTCTCCGCCACGGTGCCCGCGGGGCTCCCGGTCGGCACCTACGATCTGGTGGTCATGAACCCCGACGGCGCGGTGGGGCTGCTGGCCGACGCCTTCGAGGTCACCGAGCTCGCTCCGCCGGTCATCTACTCGCTGCTCCCCGCCAGCGTGGTGAACCAGGACATCCAGACCATCACCGTGGCCGGCGCCAACTTCCGCTCGCCGACCTTCTCGGCCGAGTGCCGCCAGCCGGCGGGGACGTTCGTGCCGCTGGCGGGCACGGTCACGGCGGGGACGGAGACCGAGCTTGTGGTGGACATCAACTTCACCACCCAGACCGTGGCCGACAACTCGGTGTGCATCGTGAAGGTGACCAACGACGACGGCACCTACGCCACCTTCTCCGCGCTGGGGGTCACCAACCCCTCGCTCAACCTGGACCACTTCGTGGCGGCGAGCGCCATGAACACCGCGCGGCGCGCTCCTTGCGCCGCCGCCGGCGCCGCGCTGCCGGGCGCCTCGTTCCTGTACGTGTTCGGCGGCGACAACGGCACCACCCGCGACAGCACCGCCGGGACCTTCTATGACACGGTGGAGATGGCGGCGGTGGGGCCCTACGGTGACCTCTCCGTCTGGACGGTGCTGCCGTACCGCATGCCGCAGCCGCGCTCCTTCCAGGCCTGCGCCGCGCAGGGGCGGTACATCTTCGTCACCGGCGGCAACGGCGGCGCCGGGGCGGTGGACACGGTGTGGCGGGCCAAGATCCTCGATCCGGACGAATCGCCGGTGATCCGCGACGTGAACCTCAGCGTGCAGGAGTACCAGACGGCGCTGCTCCTGCCCGGGCGCTACTCTTACCGCGTCTCCTCGCTGCGGCCGGCGAGCGACTTCGAGAACCCGCTGGGAGAGTCGTTGCCGGGCGACCCCATGATGGTGCAGATCCCGGACATCGAGCAGCGTCTGGTGGTGACCATCGCCTGGGACGCGGTGCCGGGCAGCGCCGGCTACCGCATCTACCGCACCCCGGCCGCCGATCCGCCCGGGCAGCCGGAGGTCCTCATCGCCGAGGTCGGCGCCTCGGTGTTGCAGTGGAGCGATGACGGTAGCGTGGCGCCGGGGACCGAGCAGCCTCTGCCGCTCGGCGCCCTGGGCCGCTTCTCCGTGTTGCCGTCGCTCTCCGCTCCGCGCGAGGGCGCGGGCATCGCCCTGGCCGCGGATCCGGCGGACGACAGCATGCGCTACCTCTACGTCATGGGTGGCCGCAGCAGCTCCTCGGCGGGACTGAACACCATCGAGCGGCTGTCGATCCGGCTCCTGGCCGACGGCACGCAGCAGCTCGGCGCCCAGTGGATCGTCGGGTCCGCGGACATCGGGCCGGTGCGCTGGCAGATGCAAGCCTTCGTGGCCGACCAGTACGCTGCGCCCAACATCATGCCGGCCGGGGAAACCTGGATCTACGCCGGCGGCGGGTTGCGCGCCAACAACCTCACCACGCTCCAGCCGGAGGTGGTGGCGCTCAAGGTCGAGGCCGGCGGAGCGCTGGGCGAGAGCGCCGGGACCCGGTACGAGGTGGACACCATGCAGCCGTACAAGGCCGGGTACTACGGAGCCCTCTTCAACGACCAGCTCTTCGCCTTCGGCGCCACCATGGCCAACGCCAGCACCGAGTCCAACTCCATTGAGATGTGCCCGGTGGGCGGGGCCTGCTCGCAGACCATCCCCGATCCGCCGGATCTCGCCAACTGGAACAACCTGGGCATCGATCTTACCGTGGCGCGCTACCTCATGGGCGGCGCGGTGAGCAACGCCTTCGTGTTCCTGGTGGGCGGGATCAACACGAGCGCGCAGCCGCTGGCTTCGTGCGAAAAGACCCTCTGGTAAGGAGGTTTGTCATGCGTACCGCAATCGTTCTTTGTGTGCTGCTTGTAAGCGGTGGTGCCTTCGCCGCCGAGCCCGAGACGGTGGCCGAGAAGACCCTGATCGCCGCCGGCCTCAAGGGTGGCCTGGTCTTTCCCCAGCTCAACACGCCGCTCTCCACCTCGTTCACCGTGCACCTGGAGGCGGCCGGCTACCTGCCCTTCTGGGGATCCCGGCTGGGCCTGGTGTTCGCCATCGGCTACCGTCAGGCCGCGGCCTCGGGGAGCGGCGAGGACGCCCGGCTACCGGAAGGGATCTACACCTGGGAGGCCACCCGGCGCGAGGTCCTGATCGACATCGGGCCCTCGCTGCGGGTGATGGACGCGAGCTGCGCCTGGAACCTGTCCTTCGCCGCCGGTCCGCGCATCGCCATGACCTCCTTCGTGGAGAACGGCAGCGCGGGCGGGGAGAGCTTCGGCGAGCACGACGAGCGGGCCACCCTGCCGGGGATGTTCTTCGGCGTGCAGGGCGAGTACCGCCTGGGGCCGGGGGCCGTGTTCGCCGAACTCTCGCTGGGCGTGGCCTTCGAGGACCTGCGCACCGCGGGGAACGTCTCGGCCGCCTCGCTGGATCTCCTGCTGGGCTACCGCTTCATGTTCTCCTTCTAAATCGGGTTTGACAACCCCGCCGCACGGGTCATAGCCTCCCCGATCGAACGGCCGCCCGCTGGCGGCCCGAGCAAGGAGGCGAACGTGAGAGCTCTTGCCCTGTGCGCCCTGGTGTGTGTGGCCGCGGCGGCCTGCCACGAGGCGGCCAAGCCCGACGCCGCTCCGGCGGCCACCGCGACGCCCACCCCCAAAGCGGAGGCGACCGTGAACAATCCGCTGGTGAAGCCCTGGACCGGCCCCTTCGGCGGCGTGCCGCCCTTCGACCAGGTGAAGGTCGAGTATTTCAAGCCCGCCCTGGAGATCGGCATGGCCGAGCAGCTCGCCGCCATCGCCCGCATCGTGGCCAACCCCGAGCCGCCCACCTTCCAGAACACCATCCGGGAGATGGAGCGCTCCGGGCGGACCCTGGACCGGGTGATGCGGGTGTACGGGGTATGGTCCTCGGCCATGAGCACGGAGGACTTCCAGAAGGTCGAGCAGGAGATGGCGCCGCGGCTCGCCGCCTTCGCCGACCAGATCGTGCAGAACCCGAAGCTCTTCGAGCGCATCGAGGCGGTGTACGAAAAGCGCGCGAGCTCGGGCCTCACCCCCGAGGAGCAGCGGCTGACCTGGCTGATTCGCACCAACTTCGTGCGCGCCGGGGCCAAGCTCGACGCGGCCGCCAAGAAGCGCGTGGCCGAGATCAACCAGCGCCTGGCCACCCTCACCACCCAGTTCTCCCAGAACGTGCTCGGCGACGAGAACGAGCGCTTCACCGTGCTGGAGAAGGAAGAGGACCTGGCCGGGCTCTCCGAGGCGCTGAAATCCGCCTTCGCCGCCGCCGCCGCGGAGAAGAAGATGGCCGGCAAGTGGGTGGTGCCGAACACCCGCTCGGCGGTGGAGCCGTTCTTGACGTTCTCTGCGCGCCGGGATCTGCGCCAAAAGGTGTGGCAGGAGTTCGTGAGCCGCGGCGACCACGGCGACGCGCGCGACAACAAGGCCGCCATCGCCGAGATCCTGGCGCTTCGCGCCGAGCGCGCCAAGCTCCTCGGCTACCCCAGCCACGCCCACTGGCGGGTGGAGGACTCCATGGCCAAGACCCCCGAGGCCGCCATGGACCTCATGCTCAAGGTGTGGCCGGCGGCGGTGGCGCGGGTGCGCGAGGAGGTGGCCGACATGCAGAAGGTGGCCACCCGGGAAGGACAGAAGGATCCCATCGAGCCCTGGGACTACCGCTACTACCAGGAGAAGGTGCGCAAGGAGAAATACGACCTCGACGAGAACGAGCTGAAACCCTACCTCCAGCTCGAGAAACTCCGCGAGGCCATGTTCTTTACGGCTGGAAAACTCTTTGATCTGCATTTTTCGCCGGTGAGCGGAGTGCCGGTGTACCACCCCGACGTCGCGGTGTACGAGGTGAAGGACGGCGCGGGCCAGCACGTGGGGCTGTGGTACTTCGATCCCTACGCCCGGCCCGCCAAGCAGTCCGGCGCCTGGATGAACGCCTACCGCGATCAGGAGCGTTTCGACGGCGAGATCCCCACCATCGTCTCCAACAACGCCAACTTCGTCAAGGCCGCGCCCGGCCAGCCGGTGCTGATCGGCTGGGACGACGCCGAGACCATGTTCCACGAGTTCGGGCACGCGCTGCACGGCCTGTGCTCGAACGTGACCTACCCCTCGCTCTCCGGAACCTCGGTGGTGCGCGACTTCGTGGAGCTCCCCTCGCAGGTGCTGGAGCACTGGCTGTCGGTGCCCGAGGTGCTGCGGACCTTCGCCCTGCACTACCAGAGCGGCGCGCCCATGCCCGAGGCGCTGCAGAAGAAGATCGAGCGGGCCAGCCGCTTCAACCAGGGCTTCGCCACGGTGGAGTACCTGGCCTCGGGACTCATGGACATGAAGGCCCACCTGGTCACCGACCGGCCGGTGGAGGCGGCGGCTTTCGAGAAGGAGACGCTGGGCGCGCTGGGCATGCCGCGCGAGATGGTCATGCGCCACCGCTTCCCGCACTTTTTGCACATCTTCGGCGGCGACGGCTACTCGGCCGGCTACTACAGCTACCTGTGGGCCGACACCCTGAGCGCCGACGCCTTCGAGGCCTTCCTGGAGGCCAAGAACCCCTTCGACCCCGAGGTGGCCGCCCGTTTGAAGAAATACGTCTTCTCGGTGGGCAACACGCTGGATCCGGCCGAGGCCTACCGGGCCTTCCGCGGCCGCGACGCCGGCATCGGCGCGCTCATGCGCGAGCGGGGCTTCCCCGAGCCCAAGAAGACCTCCAAGTAAGCGGCCGGTCCCATTTCCTTTGGCAGCGTGACCCGGACACGCGTCGCTGGCTCTGATGTTTTCGGCCCCGCGGCGCGAGGGTTCCTCCGCCGCTTTTCGTTTGACAAGGCCGGCCGGTTCGCCGGATAGTCCAGCCGGTTTCGGGGCCGGGAACGCCCCGCCTGCCACGGGAGAGACCGCATGAGCGCCAGGGATTTCGTGTTCACGTCCGAGTCGGTGACCGAGGGACACCCGGACAAGATCTGCGACCAGGTTTCGGACGGGGTGCTGGACGCGCTGATCGGGCCGGATCCCAAGGCGCGGGTGGCCTGCGAGACCATGGTCAAGACCGGCATGGTGGTCATCGCCGGGGAGATCACCACCAGCGCCTACGCCCACCTGCCGGACGTGGCCCGCGAGGTGGTGCGCGGCATCGGTTACAACGACTCCTCCATGGGCTTCGACTGGGAGACCTGCGCGGTGCTGTCGGCCATCGATCGCCAGAGCCCGGACATCGCCCGCGGCGTGAACGGCGGCGCCGAGCACGAGCAGGGGGCCGGCGATCAGGGCATGATGTTCGGCTACGCCTGCGACCACACCCCCGAGCTCATGCCCGCGCCCATCTCGTACGCCCACCGGCTGACCCGCCGCCTGGCTGAGGTGCGCCACCAGGGCGAGCTCGACTTTCTGCGCCCCGACGGCAAGAGCCAGGTGTCGGTGCGGTTCGTGGACGGCAAGCCCAAGGAGATCACCGCGGTGGTGCTCTCCACCCAGCACCGGCCCGACATCGAGCACGCCGCGCTGCGCGAAGCGATCATCGAGACGGTCATCCGCCCGGCGCTGCCCAAGAACATGCTGACGCCCAAGACCGTGTTCCACGTCAACCCCACCGGGCGCTTCGTCATCGGCGGGCCGTTCGGCGACAGCGGTGTCACCGGCCGCAAGATCATCGTGGACACCTACGGCGGCTGGGCGCGCCACGGGGGCGGGGCCTTCTCGGGGAAGGATCCCAGCAAGGTGGACCGCAGCGCCGCCTACGCGGCCCGCTACATGGCCAAGAACATCGTCGCCTCCGGCCTGGCGCGCGAGGCCGAGGTGCAGCTGGCCTACGCCATCGGCGTGGCCGAGCCGGTGTCGCTGATGGTCACCACCTTCGGCACCGGCAAGATCCCCGACGAGCGCCTGGCCGAGCTGGTGCGGCGCCTGTTCCCCACCAAGCCGGCCGACATCATCGCCACGCTCGATCTGCTGCGGCCCATCTACCGCAAGACCGCCAGCGGCGGCCACTTCGGCCGCGAAGAGCCCGAGTTCACCTGGGAGCGCACCGATCGCGCCGAGGCCCTGCGCCAGAGCGCCTGAGCACGCTGCCGACATCGAAAACCGAGAGGATGCCATGAAATACCATGTGAAGGACCTGCGCCTGGCCGCCGAGGGACTGCGCCGCATGGAGTGGGCCGAGAAGGAGATGCCCGTGCTGCGCCTCATCCGGGAGCGCTTCGCCCGCGAGAAGCCGTTGCGGGGCGTCCGCCTGGGGGCCTGCCTGCATGTCACCACCGAAACCGCCAACCTGATGCTCACCCTGCAAGCGGGCGGGGCCGCGCTGGCCGTGTGCGCCAGCAACCCGCTCTCCACCCAGGATCCGGTGGCGGCGGCCCTGGTGAAGTGCGGCGTCCCCACCTTCGCCATCAAGGGCGAGAACCGCAAGACCTACTACGATCACATCCACGCGGTGCTGGCCACCCGGCCGCACATCACCATGGACGACGGCGCCGACCTGGTGTCCACCATCCTGCTCAAGCGGCCCCAGCTGGCCCAGGGGATGCTGGGGGGCACCGAGGAGACCACCACCGGGGTCATCCGCCTGCGGGCCATGGCCGAGGAGGGGGTGCTGCGTTTCCCGGTGATCGCGGTCAACGACGCCGACACCAAGCACATGTTCGACAACCGCTACGGCACCGGCCAGTCCACCCTGGACGGCATGATCCGCGCCACCAACCGGCTGTTGGCCGGGAGCGTGTTCGTGGTGGCGGGCTACGGCTGGTGCGGGCGCGGCGTGGCCATGCGGGCCCGCGGCCAGGGGGCGCGGGTGATCGTGACCGAGGTGGATCCGCTGCGGGCGCTGGAGGCCCACATGGACGGCTTCGAGGTCATGCCCATGGGCCGGGCGGCGCCGCTGGGGGACTTCTTCTGCACCCTGACCGGCGACATCCACGTCATCCGGCCCGAGCACTTCCGCCGCATGAAGGACGGGGCCATCGTGGCCAACTCGGGGCACTTCGACGTGGAGCTGGACCTGCCGGGGCTGAGCGAGCTTGCGCGCAAGCGGCGCGTGATCCGCGACTTCGTGGTGGAGTACACCCTGCCGTCCCGCCGGCGGGTGTACGTGCTGGCCGAGGGGAGGCTGGTGAACCTGGCCGCCGCCGAGGGCCACCCCTCCGCGGTCATGGACATGAGCTTCGCCAACCAGTCGCTCTCGGCGGAGTACCTGGCCCGCCACAGCCGCACCCTGGAGCGCCGGGTGTACCCGGTGCCCCGGACCATCGATCAGGAGATCGCCCGGCTCAAGCTGGCCTCGCTGGGCGTCTCCATCGACCGCCTCACTCCCGAGCAGCGGCGCTACCTGTCCTCCTGGCAAGTCGGGACCTGAGCCTCCATGGATTGGCTCCAGAGCCTGGTGCTGGGAGTCGCGCAGGGGCTCACCGAGTTTCTGCCGGTGTCCTCCACCGCCCACCTGCGAGTGCTGCCGGCCCTGCTGGGTTGGCCCGACCCCGGCGCCGCCTGGTCGGCGGTGATCCAGCTGGGCACGCTGGCGGCGGTGCTGCTGTACTTCGCCCGCGACGTGGGGCGGATCCTGGCCGCCTTCTTCATGGGGATTTTCAGCGGGCACCCCTTTCGCGACGAGCATTCCCGCCTGGGGTGGATCCTGCTCCTGGGCACCGTGCCCATCGCCGCGGCCGGGCTGCTGTTCGAGGATGCCATCGAGAGCACGCTGCGCTCGCTGTGGATTGTGGCCGGGGCCCTGGCCGGGTTCGCCCTGCTGCTGCTGCTCTCGGAGCTGGTCGCCTCGCGCCGCCGCAATTTGCGCGAGGTCACCTGGCTGGACGGCTTGATCGTGGGCGCCTTCCAGGCGCTGGCGCTCATCCCGGGCGCCTCGCGCTCCGGGGTCACCTTGAGCGGTGGGTTCTTCCTGGGCTTCGCCCGGCCCGACGCGGCCCGTTTCTCCTTCCTGCTCTCGATTCCCGCGGTGGGGTTGAGCGGCGCCTACGAGCTGTGGAAGCTTTTGCGCGGCGAGCTGGGGCCGTTCGAGCCCGCTCCCGTGCTGCTGGGGGGCGCGGCGGCCTTCGCCAGCGGCCTTCTGGCCATCGCCGGGCTCATGCGCCTGCTGCGCTCGCACTCCACGGCGGCGTTCATCGGCTACCGGCTGCTGCTGGCGCTCATGATCGCGGGCCTGCTGCTCGGCGGGGTGCTCCAACCCTGACGCCGGCCGGGTCATCCCTTGTTCGTGTTCGTATGCCCCTTCGGCTCAAGTCCTCGCTTTTTCGTGCCGGGCGGCGCTGGTTCTCTCGGCCCCACAGCAACCGCTCATGAAGTGGGTTTCACGTCTGGCGGCGCTCGTGCGCCTTCGCTCAGTACTGGAAGGCCGAGCCGCCGATGAACTCGCGCAGGATGGAGTTCTGGGGCACGGCGTCGGGGAAGATGCCCACGAACAGCGACAGGAACTTCATCATGCGGTGCACCTCGCCGTAGGCGGGGTGCTCCTGCGGCACCTCGAGCAGGAAGCGCTCGGCGTACACCTTGAGCACCGCCGACTCGTAGGGCAGGGCGGTGTTGAACATGTCGTCGGCGGATTCCTGGAAGGGGAAGATGTTGCGCACCTCGCCGCGCCGCACCGCGGGCCACAGGCGCAGCGTCTCGGCGGGGCTGTAGCCGCGGTACAGTCGGTCGCGCACGATGCGGCGCAGCAGGCGGGCGTCGCCGGTGCGGATGCGGTTGGCGTCGTCCAGGCACAGCTGGGTCAGCGCGCTCACGTACACCTTGTACTTGCTGGCCGCCGGCACCTGGGCGGTCAGGCGCTCGTTGAGGCCGTGGATGCCCTCGACCACCAAGAGATCGCGCTCCCCGAGCCGGAGCGGACGGGCCCGCTCCGGGGGGTGGCGGTGGCCGCTGGGGAAGTCGAACACCGGGGTCTTCACCTCGCGGCCCTCCAGCAGGTCCACCAGGTTCTGGTTGAACAGGTCGAGGTCGATGGCCTCGATGGATTCGAAGTCGTACTCGCCATTCTCGTCGCGCGGGGTGTCCTCCCGGTTGCGGTAGTAGTTGTCGATCGAGAGCCCCACCGGGTTGAGCCCGCTCACGCGCAGCTGCACCGACAGCCGCTTGAGGAAGGTGGTCTTGCCGGAGGAGGAAGGGCCGGCGATGAGCACCAGGCGGATGCGGCGCCGGTTGTTGACGATGGCGTCGGCGATCTCGGCGATGGCCTTCTCGTGAAAACCCTCCGAGACGTGGATCAGCTCGTCGATGCCGCCGTTGAGACACAGCTCGTTGAGCTGGCCCACGTTCTCCACGCCCAGGGCGTGGTTCCACTCGCGGGTCTGGCGGTGGATGAGGAACAGCTTGGAGGTGGCGACCGGCGGCTCGTCCAGGGGGCCGGCGTAGTGCGGGGTGGGGAAGCGCAGCACGAACCCGGGCGGGTAGGGCGACAGGCCGAAGCGGGCCAGGTAGCCGGCCGAGGGGGGCACCGGGCCGTGATGGAGATCCAAAGTCTGGCCCAGGCTCACCAGGCGCACCGTCTCATGCCAGAAGGTCCGTAGCAGCGCCACCCGGTCCAGCAGGTTGAGGTTGGTGAAGCGGCGGATGGCTTCCGGAACGCCGCAGCGCTCTTGCTCGAAGGGCAGGTCCTGGGCCACGAGGCCCCTCATCCGCTCGCGGATGGCGTCCAGGTGTTTGCGGCAGATGGCCGGCTCGCCGATCCAGTCGAAGAAGACGCCGTCGGCCAACGACTGGCCCACCACCAGGCGCACGTTGGGGAAGAGCTGGCGGGTCGCCTCCAGCAGCAGCAGGGTGCAGCCGCGCCGGTAGATCTCCTGGCCCGCCTCGGTGTCGGCGTCGATGAGCTGGACCTTGGCCCCGTCGTACAGGTCGCTGTCCAGCGGCACGAGCCGGTGGTTGACCAGCGCGCCGATGGGCCGCTTGAGCTCGGTGCCGTTGTGGCTGTCCGACGCCGCCAGGGCCAGGATGGTGGTGGACTCCGGGACCTTGAGCACTCGGCCGTTGAGCTCGATCTGAATCATGCGCATGGGCCCGATTGTACCGAAGCCGTCCCCGCGCGCCACTTTTTTCGGCGGGCCGGGTCTGGTATCGTGTCTGCGCTGGATTTTGCGCGACCGGCCGCAAGCCTCCACGGCCAGCGCGGGCGGTCGCGCGCTCGGGTCGCCGCCGGAGGCCGCGTGAGGAAGGTGGCGGCGGAACAGGACGGGAGCCGGCATGGGTACGGGCGACTGGGGACACATGAGCGGCGCGCAGGGGGTGGTGGACAGCCTGCGCCGGGCCGGCGCCACACGCGTGTTCGGCTTGCCCTCGGTGGAGAACAGCCTGCTGTTCGAGGCCCTGCGCGACTCGGAGCTGGAGCTGGTGCTGGCCACGCGCGAGGCCGGCGCGGCCATGATGGCCGACGCCGACGCCCGCCTCACCGGCTCGGTCGGGGTGTGCCTGCTCTCCGCGGGGCCGGGGTTGCTCTCGGCGCTGGAGGGCGTCGCCCAGGCGCGGCGGGACTCGTCGCCGCTGCTGGTCTTGATCGCCGGGGCGCCCTCGGGCGGCGGCGCCGCCTTCGCCGAGCCGTTCCCGGAGGCCCGGGCCGCGGCCCGGCCCCTGTGCAAGGAGACGATCCGCATCGAGGCGGCCGAGGAGGTCCCGCTGCACCTCTCCCGGGCGCTGCGCCTGTGCCGGGAGGGAGAGCCGGGACCGGTGATGGTCGAGATCCCACGCGAGGTCCAGCGCGAGCGCGCCCGCATGGAGGGCACCGGCTTCCGGCCCGGGCCACGCGTGCTGGACGAGGCGGCCGAGGCCGGGTTGAATCAGGCCCTCGCGCTCATCGAGCGCGCGCCGCGCATCTGTTTGTACGTGGGCGCCGGCGCCGTCGAGGCCGCCGAGGAGGTGGCCGAGCTGGCGGTCCGTCTCGGCGCCCCGGTGGCCAGCACCATCTCTGGCCTGGGCGTGTTGCCCTTCATCCATCCCTGGTCCGTCGGCTTCGGTCCGGGGCCGGCGGGGAGCCCGGTCGCCGAGAAGGCCTTCGCGGACTGCGCCCTGCTGCTGGCCGTGGGTTGCCGCTTCGCCGAGGCGGCCACCGGCTTCGGGTGCTTTCGCCCCCGCGTGCCGATGGTGCACATCGACGTCGCCCCCCGTCCTCTCGGCGCGGATTTCCCCGCCACCCTCCAGATCGCCGCGCCTGCCCGGCTGGCGCTGCGCTACCTGCTCGACCGGCTCGCCGCGCGCGAGCGCCCCGAGTTGTGCGAGCTCATCCGCAACGAGAAGCGCGCGCTGCGATGCGCGCTGGACGAGCGGCCCGAGCTTTCGGACGCGGTCGATCCCATCCGCTTCTTCCGGGTGCTGCGGGAATCGCTCGCCGGGGAGGACGTGCTGGTGCTGGACTGCGGCCAGCACGCCTTCTACGCCCTGTCGGCCTTCCCGGCCATGGCCCCCCGGCGCTGGCTCATGCCGGTCGACTTCCGCTCGGCGGGGTTCGCGGTGCCCGCGGCGGTGGCCGCCAAGCTGGCGCTACCGGAGAACCACGTGGTGGCCTGCGTGGGCGACGCGGGGTTCGCGGTGAGCGGCTTCGAGCTGCTCACCGCCAGGCGCTGCAACATCTCCCCGGTGGTGGCGGTCTTCGCCGATGAGAACCTGGGGCTGGTGCGCTCCGCCCAAAAAGAGCTCTTCGGTCGCGAGTCCTGCGTGGACCTCGTCCCGGTGGACTATCAGAAGCAGGCCGAGGCTCTGGGGGTGGCCTACCTGCGGGTGCGCCGGGACGCCGAGCTCGGCGAGACGCTGCGGCGAGCGCTGACCCTGGAGGCGCCGGTGATCCTGGAGGTGCGAGCGAGCTACCGGGAAAGCCCGCGTTTCTTGCAGGCGGTGCTGCGCTCGGAGTGGGAGCGGATGCCGCGCTCGCTCGCCCTGCGGCTGGGGGCGCGCATGCTGCTGCGGCGGCTTTTCAGGAGACGCTGAGACGGGCCGTCAGTGCGGCCGGATGCGCGGCTTGCGCCGTCCGCCGTCGTCGTCCTCGTCCTCGTCGTCATCCTCGTCGCGGTCATGGGGACGGATCACCGGCGGGCGATCGTCGCGATCGTCGTCGTGGGGCCGGATGACGGGCCGCCGATCGTGGGGGCGGATGTCCGGCGAGTCGTCGTGGGGGCGGACGCGCGGCCCGTCCCGGTGGGGCCGGACGGCCGGCGGCGGGTTGCCGCGCTGGTAGCGGTTGGAGCGGTAGGCGTCGCCCCGGTGGCGGTACCACTCGTAGTAGGCGGCGCGGTGGGCGCGCCAGTGGGAGATGTATACCTGGCGCTCATGGGCGGGCACCCACACCTGGACCCCGTTGACCCAGTAGAAGGGAATGCCATCGTCGGTGAAGTACACCACGTAGCCGTCGTACAGGATGGGCTCGTAACCGTATTCCACGATCGGCGCGTCCACCACCACCACCCCGTGGGGGACGTGCGCCCGGATGACGCAGCCCGAAAGGGGCAGGGCTAACGCGGCCAGCATGAGCGGGATCGCTTTCATGGGGTTCCTCCTTGGGGACAGTGTAAGGCCAGTCTCCACAGGGATCAACGGGACGAGGGGGGGCAGCATTCAATCGTCCAGCGTGGTTGCGGCCGGCCGGCCATCTGCTATGCTGCCGTCGTGGAGATCGCCTGCCAGGACCTCTCGTTCGCCTACGGCCGGCACCCGGCGTTGCGGGGGGTGAGCTTCGCCCTGGACTCCCCCTGCGTCGGCCTGCTGGGGCCCAACGGGGCCGGCAAGAGCACGCTGCTGCGCTGCCTGCTCGGCCAGCTCCGCGTGCCCGCGGGCCGGGTGCGGCTGGGCGGGCTGGATCCGGCGCGAGAGCACCTCGCCATCCGCCAGCGGCTCGGCTACATGCCGGAGCGCGACGTGTACTTTGCGGGCCGCAACGCGCTGGAGATGGTGGCCTACTGCGCAGAGCTCTCCGGGCTTTCCCGCGTGGATGCCATCTCGCGGGCCCACGAGGTGCTCAACTACGTCGAGCTGGGCGAGGCCCGCTACCGCGAGGTGCGCGGCTACTCCAGCGGAATGCGCCAGCGGGTGCGCATGGCGGCGGCGCTGGTCCACGGCCCGGAGCTGGTGTTGCTGGACGAACCCACCACCGGCCTGGACCCCGGCGGGCGCGAGGAGATGCTCCGGCTCATCGACGACATGGCCCACCGCCGCGGCGTGCGGGTGCTGCTCTCCTCGCACATCCTGCCGGACATCGAGCGGGTGAGCGATCACCTGGTGGTGATGGCCGCGGGCGCGGTGCGCTTCGCGGGTACGCGGGAGGACTTCTTGCGCCTGGAGGCGCGTCGGCTGCGGGTGCGGGTCAAGGCCGACGCCGCGCGCTTCCTCTCGCACCTGCGCCAGCGCGGCATCGCGGCAGAAGAGGTTCCGGAGGGTGACGCCCTCCTCCTCGAACTCGACTTCGCGCAGGGGCCCGCCGAGGTGTTCCGGGCGGCGCGCGAGTGCGGCGTGCAGGTGCGGACGCTGCTCCCGGCGCGGCTCACGCTGGAGCAGGCCTTCGAACGAACGGTCGCCGCCCCCGGAGAGGTGGGTCATGGCTGAGGCCGGTGCAGACACGGGCCGCATCCTGGACCAGGGCTACCGGCCGTTCACCGGCGCGCGCCGTTCCCCCGCGCGGGTGCCCTGGGTGATCGCCCTGGAGGAGTTGCGCCAGGCCTGGAAGGAGAAGCACTTTCGCCGCGTGGCCTGGGCCGCGCTGCTGCCGCTCCTGTTCTTCGGGGTGCTGGTGTTTCTCAAGCGTTTCATGCCCATGGTCGGCTTCGGCGGCGACGAGGGGGTGCGCCTGTTCCGGGTGCAACAGTTCTGGTCGGTGTTCGTGGTCTTCTACGTCGGTCGCAACGCCATCGGGGAGGAGCTGCGCACCGGCGCGCTCGAGCTGATCTTTTCTCGCCCGGTGAGTTTCGCGCGATACCTGGCCGGCAAGTGGCTGGCGCTCGTCCTGGCGGTGCTGGGGATCATCGCGGCGCCGGTGTGCCTGCTCGGGCTGTTCGAGCTGTTGTGGTCGCCGGGGATCGGTCTCGCCGACTTCGCCCGCCTGGTGACGAGCGTCCTGTTCGCGAGCGTGCTGGTCGGGTTGGCCCAGGGAGCGCTCATGCTGGCCATCTCGGCGCTGGCCGGGCGGGGGACGGCCGCCGGCGTGGTGTGGGTGCTCCTGTACCTCTTGCTGGGAGGCGTGGCGGAGGGCGTGTCGCACGCCACCAGCTCGCTCGAGGCCCTGGCGTTGTCGTTGAACGGCGCCGGCGGCGGGCTGTTCTCGAACCTCATGGGGTCGTCGACCTTCCAGGCGACGGTGCCGGCCTGTCTGGCGGGGCTGGTGGGGTATTCCGCGCTCGGCACGGGGCTCACCTTGTTGCGGCTGCGGCGCTACCGGAAGGGGGCGTCATGAGCCTGGCGATCCGGGGCCGGGGCCTGTCCAAGTGGTTCGGCCAGGTGGTGGCGCTGAACGATCTCTCCTTCGAGCTCGCGGCCCCGCTGGTCGGGCTGCTGGGCCAGAACGGCGCGGGAAAATCCACCCTGCTCAAGCTGCTGGTCGGCCTGCTCACTCCGTCGCGCGGCGACATCCGCCTGGCGGGGCGCGATCCCCGCCACGACCGGCAAATGCGCCGCCAGCTGGGGTACAGCCCCGAGCTCGATCGCTTCTACGAGGATCTCTCCCCGGCGGAGTTTCTGCTGGTGATGACCCGCCTGCACGGCCTGTCCGCCGAGCGGGCCCGGGCCGCGGCGTCGGAGACGCTGGAGCGCGTGGGCCTGTCCTCGCACGCGCGGCGGCCCATCCGCACCCTGTCCCATGGCATGCGGCAGCGGCTGAAGGTGGCGCAGGCCCTGGCGCACCGGCCGCGCCTGCTGGTGCTGGACGAGCCGCTGGCCGGGCTGGATCCGCTCGGCCGCATCGAGTTGAATCGCTTGTTTCGCGAGGAGGCCGCCGCCGGCTGCACCATCTGGATCTCCAGCCACGTCTTGCACGAGCTGCAGGCCCTCACCGACACGGTGCTGCTGTTGCACCGCGGGCGGCTGCTCGCCGAGGGCTCGGTGCGCCGGATCCGCGATCTCATCGATGCCCATCCGCACCGGGTGGCGGTCGGCTGCGCGCGGCCCCGGGAGCTGGGCGCCGAGCTGGCGCGCCTCGATCACGTGCGGCGCATCGAGTTCACCGCCGAGGGCCTGGTGGTGGAGACCGAGCGCGCGGACGAGTGTTACGACGCGCTGGGGCGGCTGGGGGCCGAGGGCACCCTGGGCATCCATTCCCTGGACGCGCTGGACGACAACCTGGAGGCCGTGTTCCGGTACCTGACCCAATGAAGCCCGTCGCCGAATCCAGCCCTCCGCCCTCTCTGGCGCTGGCCGCCGGCCTGGTGGCCCGCTTGTTCTTCCGCACCGGCCTTCCGCGCCGGCGCCTCCTGTGGCTGTCCGTGTTGCTGCTGCTGCCGCTCCTGGCCGCGCTCGCCTACCGCCTGTCCGGCGAGGGAGAGGGCGCGGCGTGGTTCCGCGACACCGCCGTGCCCATGTTCGTCGAGTTCTTCGCGCTCGGCCTGTCCTTGTACCTGGGCGTCGCCAGCCTGGCCGATGAGATCGAGGACGGCACCATCGTGTTCTTGTTCTGCCGGCCCGTGCCGCGCGGGCTGATCTTGCTCGCCAAGGTGGCGGCGGTGATCGGGGTGGCCGGGATCGGACTCTCGGCGTCGCTGCTGCTCGTGTTTTTGGGCTGCCACCTTCCCGACGGAGACGCGCTGTGGGCCGCGGCCCCGCTGCTGGCCCGCGCCCTGGGCGTGCTCTGGCTGGAGGTGCTGGTCTACACCGCCCTGTTCTCGCTGGCGGGCTCGCTGCTACGCCGGCCCATGTTGCTGTCCATCATCTTCGGGTTCGGCTGGGAAGTGACGGCCAGCCACTTGCCGGGGGACCTGCCGCGGCTCACCCTGATGTTCTACCTGCGCTCGCTGCTGGGGCTCTCGCCCGGGGCCGAGAACGTGCTGTCTTCGCTGGTGCCCCCGCTACCGCCAGCCGACACCGCGATGGCCCTGGCGGTGCTGCTGATCGCGGCCGGGCTGTTCATCTCTCTCGCTGCCTGGATCATCGGCCGGCGCGAGTACCGCCTGTAGGACGTGCGCCGGCTCACTGGAGCACGCGGCCGTGGAGCACGGCCTCCAGCCGGAACAAGAGTTCCTGCTCGGCCTCGTTCAGCGACTCGGCGCCGTGGGCCTGCAGGCGCAGGTCCAGCTCGGCCCGGCGCCCCACCAGCACCCGCCGCTCATCGGGAGACAACGCCTCGATCCCCGCCTGCTCGGCGCGGCGCAGCAAAACGTCGAAGGAAGGCGCGGCGGCCCGCCGGGCGATCCAACGCCGGGCCCGGGCCAGCGGCCGAAAGGTGCGGGCGTTTCCCGCGGGCCGCGACAGGCGGCGTTCCAGCAGGGCGAGCCGGAGCTCCTGGATGTTGATCACCGCCAGCAGCCCGAGCAACATGAGCGATAGCGCGCCGAAGTCCGAGAGGATGGCGTACACCGCGGCCCCCACCAGCACGGCCAGCGACGTCACCGCGCTGATCAGCCGGGCGCGCGCCGCCCCCAGGCGCTGGTACAGGATGGCCCGGAAGGCCTGGCCGCCGTCCAGGGGGTACACCGGCAGCAGGTTGAACAGCAGCAGCACCAGGTTGAGCCAGAACAGCGCCGTGGCCAGCCACCCGGCGAAGCTATTCGGGTCGAGGACGGCGCGAAGCAGCAGGGCCGGGATCAGCAGCACCAGGTTGACCGCCGGGCCGGCCAGGGCCACCACGATGGATTGGCGGCGGGAGAGCGGCCCGGCGTGCTCCATCAACCCGCCGAACAGGTGCAGGGTGATGCCCAGGATGTGCTGGCCGAAGCGGCGCGCCACCAAAGCGTGCCCCAGCTCGTGCAGCAGGATGATGAGCGTGAGCAAGAGCAGCCACAGCAGAAGCTCCGGCTGGCGGCCCATCAGCGCCTGGAGCCCGAAGAAGGCGGCGATGAGGATGGCCCACAGCGAGAGGTACACCGGGATGCCGAAGAGGGTCAGCACCCGGTAGCGGCTGTCGAGGCGGTTTTCGCTGAGCACGCGTGCCTGCCAGAGCGGCGCCCCGCGCTACGGGCGGGGCGCCTCGATGACCTCCACGCCGGGCGGGATGTCGAAGCGGAAGGCCTCGTCCTTGAGGCCCACGTTCACCGCCATGCGGGAGAAGAACAGGTGGTTCTCGTTGCCGCCCGGATCCAGGACCAGCGTCTCGCTGACCCGGAAGGTCTTCTTCTCCACCACGAAGAAGAGCCGCGAGAAGCGGGCGGGCTTGCGCGGGGTGAGCTCGAGCACCCAGTGCTCCGGCCCGCCCAGGTCGCTGCGCGTGGCGAAGGCCACCTCGAACTCCTCCCGCAGCTTGCCTCGGCCCCACAAGAAGGTCACCGCGGTGGAGAGCTCGGCGTCGGTGAAGGAGCGCTGCACCATCACCTGCTCGAGCTCCGGGTCGTAGATGTACAGCGCCGTTCCGTCGGCCACGAAGTGCTTCTCCTGGGGGGTGCGGTAGTCCCAGCGCATGCGCCCGGGTTTCTTGATGTACACGAATCCTGTGCTCTGCTTCTTCTGGCCCAGGGCCTTGCTCTGGTACTCTTGGCGAAACGAGGCCTGAAAGTCAGTGGTGGTTTCGTAGAACTTCTGGATCCCGTCGGCCACCTGGGCCGCGCTGGGCGTGGCGGCGGGCGGCGCCAGCAACCAGAGAAGGCAGCATAGGGTATTCATGGTGTCCTCCACCGGGCTCAAGGAGAGCTGACGGTCGTCGCGGACGGGGCATTCAGCGCCGCGGGGGCTTGCGCGTCCGTCTCGGCCTCGAGATCGTACGCGTCCACCCGGCGCACCACCGCCCGCAGCATGTCCCCCGGCTCGCCCCGCCCGCGGACGAAGGTCGCGCCGTCCACCTCCGGCGCCTGGCTGGCGACCCGGCCCAGCAGGCGCTCGCCGTCGGCGCCCTCGATGAGCACCTCGACGGTCTTTCCCAGCAGGCCGCGGTGGTATTCCAGGGCGAGATCGTGTTGCAGGCGCATGAGCCGCTCGCGGCGCGCGCGGGCGACGGAGGCCGCGGGCCGCCCGGGCAGGCGCGCGGCCGGCGTGCCCGGCTCCGGGGAGAAGCAAAACACGCCAAGGCGTTCGAAACGGCACCGGCGCACCAGGCGCTCGAGGGTGCGAAAGGCGCGCGCGTCCTCGCCGGGGAAGCCGGTCATGAGGGTGGTGCGCAGCACCAGTCCCGGCACCTCGGCGCGCAGCCGCTCCACCAGGCGAACCAGCGCAGCGAAATCCCCGCCGCGCCGCATGGCCCGCAGCACCCCGCCATCCGCGTGCTGCAGCGGCAGGTCGAGGTAGGGCAGCACCGGCTCTCCCCGGGCGAGCACGCGCAGCAGGCCCCGCTCGAGGCCGCTGGGGTAGAGGTACATCAAGCGCAGCCAGTACAGGCCGGGGGTGTCCGCCAGGGCCTCCACCAGGTGCGCCAGGCGCGGCCGGCCCCGCAGGTCGCTCCCCCAGGAAGAGAGGTCCTGGGCCACCAGCACGATTTCCTTGATGCCCAGGCGGGTGAGCGTCTCCGCCTCGCGGCACAGATCCGAGAGCGGGCGCGATCGCTGGGGACCGCGCAGCGAGGGGATGACGCAGAAGGAGCAGCGTCGCGAGCACCCCTCGGCCACCTTGAGGTAGGCCGCGCCCGGCGACAGGGAGTTGGCCCGCGGGGTGCGGTGGCTGGGCAAGAACGAGCGGCGCGGCGCGGCGCAGGAGAAGACGGGCGAGTCGGGACGGGCCAGCGCCCGGGCCAGGCGGCCCACCTCGGCCGGGCCGGCGATCCCGTCGATCTCGGGCGCCAGGCGGGCGAGCTCCTTCGCCCCCAGGCGGGCCGGCAGGCAGCCGCACACGATCAGGCGCCGACAGCGCCCCGACCGCCGCAGCTCGCTGAAGCGGCGGATGGCCTCCAGGGACTCCTGCACCGCGTCCCCCACGAAGGCGCAGGTGGCCAGGATGATGAGGTCGGCCTCGGCCGGGTCGTCCACCGCGGCACGGCCGCCGCGCGCGGCGCCGGCCCACAGGATCTCCGCGTCAACCCGGTTCTTGGGGCAGCCCAGCGAGACGATGTGGAAGGTCGATGGCGACATGCGAGTGCCCTGCTCGGGGCGCGAACCCGCGGCGGCGGGCGGCGGCCGCGGCCTGCGCTAGAACCCGTAGGCCTTTTCCTCCTCGGCGACCTCGGCGCCCGGGAGGCCCGCTTGCTGTAGCGCCTGACGCAAGCCCTCGGCGGCCGGGGGCTCGCCGTGGTTCACCAGCCATTTCCCCGGCGGCCCCGGGATGCGCCGAGCCCACTCGAGCAAGGCCGGCTGGTCGGCATGCGCGGAGAAGCCGTTCAGGGTGGCGATGCGCGCGTGGACCTCGACCGGCTCGCCGTGGATGGTGATCTTCTTCTCGCCGTCGATCAAGCGGCGCCCGAGGGTGCCCTGGCCCTGGAAGCCGACGAACACCACCGTGGTGCTGTCCCGGGCGAGGAAGTTGCGCAGGTGGTGCAGGATGCGCCCGCCGGTGCACATGCCCGCGCCCGCCACCACGATGGCCGGGGGGCGCTGGTCGCGGATGGCGCGGGACTGGTCGGCGGAGGTGATGCGCCGCAGCGCCGGGAAGGTGAGCGGCAGGCGCCCGTCGCGGATCATCTCCCGCGTCTCGGGGTCGTAGCACTCGCCGTGGCGCCGGTAGATGTCGGTGGCCCGCTCGCCCATGGGCGAGTCGAGCAGCACCGGGATCTCCGGGATGCGGCCGCTCTCCATCAAGGCCCGCAGCTGAAAGATCATCTCCTGGGTGCGGCCGATGGCGAAGGCCGGGATCAGCACCATCCCCCGCCGCCGCACCGCCTCCTCGATGATGGCGGCGAACTCCTCCAGGGTCTCCTCGCGCCCGCGATGGCGCCGGTCGCCGTAGGTGGACTCGATCACCACCGCGTCGGCGGGGGCATCCCAGGCCAGGGTGGGATCGCGGATGATGGGGGTGTTCATCACGCCCACGTCGCCGGAGAAGAGCAGGCGCCGGCCCTGGTGCTCGAACAGCACGTGGGAGGATCCCAGGATGTGCCCGGCGTCGCACAGGGTGATGGCCAGATCGCCGATCTCGGCCCGCTCGCCGTATCCCAGCGGACGCATGAGCGCGCGGGCCCGGCCGATCTCCTCGTCGGTGTACAGCGGCTCGTCGGACTTCTGGCTGCTGAGCCGCACCGCGTCCCGCCACACCAGCTCGGCGATCTCCAGGGTGGCGGGGTGTCCCAGGATCGGGCCGGCGAAGCCCAGCGGGGCCAGCAGCGGCGCCCGGCCGGCGTGGTCCAGGTGCCCGTGGGTGAGCACGAGCGCGTCCACGGCGCCAGGCTCGACCTGCGGGGGACGCCGGTTCAGCTCCTCGGCGTCGGATTCGCCCTGGACCATGCCGCAGTCCACCAGCACCCGCCGGCCGGCCCACTCCACCAGCGTACACGATCCGGTGACGCGCCCCGCGGCGCCGAAGAAGGTGAGCGTTCGATCGGACATGGGGGTCACCTCACGAGCCGTACAACGGCCGCAGCTCATCCGGCAGCGCCTGGAACCAGTCGCAGAAACGGCGCAGGCCTTCCTCCGGCGAGACCGCCGGCGCAAAGCCGAGCTCGTCGCGCAGGCGCCGCACGTCGGCCCAGGCCTGCGGCAGCTCCCCGGGCCGAAGCGGCCAGGTTGCGGAGCGCAGCAGCACGTCGAACCTGGCGGCGACCTGGCCCGCCACCTGCAGCAGCGTGGTGCTCTCGCCCGATCCCAGGTTGAGGATGCGAAAGGGCGCGGGCCGTTCCAGCGCCCGGCGGATGGCGGCGGCCGCGTCGTCGACGAAGATGAAGTCCCGGCTCATGTTGCCGTCGCCGGCGATCGGCAGCGGACGGCGGGCGGCCGCGGCGCGCGCCAGGGCGGGCAGCAGGCGGTGCGGGGATTGCCAGGGCCCGTAGAGGGAGAACAGCCGGAACACGGTGATGTTGACCGGCGTTCGCAGGGAGAGCGCGTGGGCGCCGAGCTCCAGGGCGCGGCAGGCCGCGCCGAGGGCCGACAGGGGGCGATCGCACGGGTCGTCCTCGCCCTGGGGGTAGCGGCGCGAAGCGCCGTAGGCGTGGGCCGAGGACAGCAGCACCACCTGGCCGATGCGCAGCCGCCGGCACTCGTCCAGCAGCTGGAGTCCCGCGCCGGCGTTCAGGCGCAGGCACTCCGCCGGGTGGGCCTCGGCCCACTCCAGGTCGCGCCGGCCGGCCAGGTGCGCCACCGCCTCGGGCAGGAAGCGCCGCAGCGGTTCCTGCAACGCCGGGGCGTCGCGCACGTCGCAGCGCTCGAAGGAGAAGCGGCCGCTGGCCCGCGCCCCGGCCAGGCGCGCGGCCGCCAGGGAAGGGGAAGCCCCGGCGTCTTGCGCGTCCAGCCCCAGCACGCGGTGGCCTTCGGCGCACAACAAGTTGGCAAGCGCCGCGCCCAGGTGGCCCGCGGCGCCGGTGATGAGCACCTTCACGCGCCGCCCCTTCCCATGCCGACGTAATGGAAACCCAGGGCCCGCATCTGGGTGGGGTCATAGACGTTGCGCCCGTCGAAGATCACCGGCGAGCGCATCAGGGCGCGCATGCGCTCGAAGTCCGGCCGGCGGAACTCGTTCCACTCGGTGACCACGGCCAGGGCGTCGGCGCCCTCCAGGGCCTGGTAGTTGCCGCGGCAATACTCGACCGCGTCCCCCAGCACGCGCCGGGCGGTCTCCATGGCCTCCGGGTCGTAGGCCCGCACCCGGGCGCCGTGCGCCAGCAGCTCGCGGATGAGCACCAGCGCGGGCGCCTCGCGCACGTCGTCGGTGCGCGGCTTGAAGGCCAGCCCCCACACGGCGATGACCTTGCCCGCGAGCGATGGGGCGAAGTGCGCCTGGATGCGCTCGAACAGCACCCGCTTCTGGCGCTCGTTGACCCGGTCGGTGGCTTTCAGCATCTCCAGGCTGAGCTCGACCCGCTCGCCGGTGGCGATGAGGGCCCGCACGTCCTTGGGAAAGCAGCTCCCGCCGTAGCCCGCCCCGGGGAACAAAAAGGCGCCGCCGATGCGCCGGTCGCTGCCGACGCCGCGGCGCACCAGGTCCACGTCCGCGCCCACCCGATCGCACAGCAGCGCCAGCTCGTTCATGAAGGAGATGCGCGCGGCCAGCAGGCCGTTGGCGGCGTACTTGGTCATCTCGGCCGACAGCGGGTTCATGAACAGGATGGGGTTGCCGGTGCGCACGAAGGGCTCGTACAGGTCCGCCATCACCCGGCGCGCCTCCTCGTCGTCGGTGCCGATCACCACCCGATCGGGGCGTAGAAAGTCGTCCACCGCCGCGCCCTCCTTGAGGAACTCCGGGTTGCTGACCACGCGGACCGGGTGGGTGGTGCGGCGGCGGATGGCCTCCTCGACCCGGGCGGCGGTCCCTACCGGCACGGTGCTCTTGTTCACCACGATGAGCGGGCCCGTCATGGCGTCGCCGATCTGCTCGGCCACCGAAAGCACCGCGGAGAGGTCGGCGGAGCCGTCCCGGCTCTCGGGCGTGCCCACGGCGATGAAGACCACCCGCGCGGGGCGCACCGCCTCGGCCAGGTCGGCGGTGAACTGCAGCCGGCCCTCGCGCACGTTGCGCTCGAGCAGATCGGAGAGCCCCGGCTCGTAGAAGGGCACACGGCCCGCCCGCAGCTTGGCCAGCTTCTCCGCGTCCACGTCCACCAGGGTGACGTCCTGCCCGCTCTCGGCGAAGCAGGTCCCGGCCACCAGACCCACGTACCCGGCGCCGATCACCGCGATGCGCATGCCGCCTCCAGGCAATCCCCCGGCCCGCGCCGAGTCTATGCGGCCGAGCGCGAACTTGTCAAAGGTGCGGCTGGCTGACCGCACTCAATAAATACTGCAATTCGATTGAGCCATTATGAAACTCGTTGTGGCGCGGCGCGCCAGGCGGGTCCTCCATGCAGCGGAG